>FTMP01000005.1:0-340513 GCA_900156135.1 Aquipseudomonas alcaligenes
TCAGTAGTGAAACGACGCATCGCCGATGGTAGTGTGGGGCTTCCCCATGTGAGAGTAGGTCATCGTCAAGCTCCTATCCCCAAACCCCCATCCGCGAAAGCGGGTGGGGGTTTGGCCTTTATGGGGCAAAAGTTCAAGGTCTGATTAGCGAGCGACGCTGTTTAGAGCTGGCGCATGCATGAAGCTCAGGTATTAAAAAGCCACCGCAAAGGTGGCTTTTATCTTTAGGAGCTTACTTCGTTCTTGTTCCCTGTCGTGCGCATTTCTAGGCAATTTCTGGTTGCATCGTTATGATGCCTGCCTCTTTGCATGGGCGTTATTTTGATGCGCGAAGTGCTACAAGTGCTGCGAGATGGCCAGTTTCATTCTGGTGAGGCCCTGGGGGCAGTGCTGGGCGTGAGTCGTGCGGCGGTATGGAAGCGGCTGGAGCATCTCGAGGCCGAACTGGGTCTCGAGATACACCGGTTGCGTGGTCGCGGCTACAAGCTGGCTTCCCCGTTATCCCTGCTCGAGCCTGAGGCCATTGTGGCGGCCTGTCTTGAGTGGGGGTGGGAGGCTCAGGTCTTCGACAGCGTTGACTCGACAAATGCTGAGGTCCTTCGTCGTCTGGCTGTAGGTTCGCCTGCGCCCCTGTTGGTCCTGTCGGAAAGGCAGGAGAGCGGTCGCGGTCGTCGTGGTCGGCAGTGGGTGAGCCCGATTGCCGAGAACCTCTACTACAGCCTTGGGCTGCGTCTGGAGGGTGGGGTTTTCTCGCTTGATGGGCTCAGCCTTTCCGTTGGACTGGCTGTATTGCGTTGCTTGAGCGAGCAGGGAGTGGTCGAGGCTGGAATCAAGTGGCCTAACGACCTGCTGGTCGCGGGGCGCAAGATCGCCGGCGTGCTGCTGGAGCTTTCTGGTGATCCGGCCGGAGAGTGCCAGGTGGTGATCGGTATTGGCGTAAATGTGAATATGTTGCCCGGCTCCCGTGTTGTGATCGATCAGCCCTGGACATCGCTGCGTGAGTGCGTTGGTCACCTTGTCGATCGTACGGCGCTGACGCTGGCTCTCGGGCGCTGGTTGAAGCATTACCTCTCCCTGCATGCGCAAGGCGGATTCGCTGAGTTGCGTGAGGAGTGGGAGGCCTGTCATCTCTGGCAGGGTAAAGAGGTCAGCTTGCTAGCTGGGTCGCGGCGTATAGATGGCGTTGTCCTGGGCGTGGATTCCCTTGGCGCGTTGCGTCTGGATGTGGCTGGCCAGGAGCGGCAGTTCAGTGGTGGCGAGCTTAGCCTGAGGTTGCGTAATGATTCTTGAGCTGGACTGCGGCAACAGTCTGATCAAATGGCGCGTGCTGAATGCTGAGTCCGGTGCGGGCCTCGCTGGCGGCGTTGTCGACTCCGATGAAGCGTTGCTGCAGGCGTTAAATGCCGTTGAGGGACTTGCTCTGGTCGGTTGTCGTCTCGTCAGTGTGCGCAGTGATGCTGAAACGACTGCGCTGGTCGAGTTGCTGCAGTCCGGTTTCGGCGCTGTCGTGTTGTGCGCGCAGCCTGCGCAGATGCTCGGCGGTGTACGTAACGGCTACGACGAGTATGCTCGCCTGGGGCTGGATCGTTGGCTCGCGGTGGTGGGTGCTTATCAGCTGTCTGGTGGTGCCTGCCTGGTGCTGGATCTGGGGACTGCGGTAACGGCTGATTTTGTGGCTGCCGACGGTGAGCATCTGGGCGGTTATATTTGCCCTGGTCTACCGCTGATGCGCAATCAGTTACGCACCCATACCCGGCGCATTCGCTATGACGACATCTCGGCGGAGCGAGCGCTGCATAGCTTGCAGCCGGGCCGCTCCACTGTGGAGGCTGTCGAGCGTGGCTGTGCTCTGATGCTGCGTGGCTTTGCTCTGGCTCAGGTCGAGCTCGCGTGCGAGCGTTGGGGGGAGGATTTCACGGTGTATCTGACAGGGGGGGATGCGGCTCTGGTCAGTGAAGTGTTGCCGAGGGCGCGTCTGGTCTCCGATCTGGTCTTCGTCGGGCTTGCGCTGGCCTGTCCGTTGCCTGGAGTTCGCTAATGCGCTGGTTCTTTCTGCTTCTACTGGTTCTGAATCTCTTCTATTACGTCTGGCATCAGCAGCAGGCTCCGTTACGGGTCAAGGAAGTGGAGCCGATGGCGCTGTATCAGGGCGCTCAGCAAGGTCTGCGCCTGCTCGATGCGACTGATCGGGCCAAGGTGCGTCCCGAGCTTGCGCAGTCAGGCTCCAGGTCGCTCGATGAGACCTGTCTGTTTCTGGGCAGTTTTCAGCAGGAAGATGGTGCGCGGCAGGTCGAACAGCGCCTGATGGCGCTGGATATCCAGGCCGAGATTCGCTCGGTGGATGCGGCGGCAGGCTTGGATTACTGGGTTTATCTGGCTCCCCTGGCTTCTCGTCAGGCGTCCCTGCGTCAGTTGAAGGAGCTGCAGGCGCGCAAGATCGACAGCTACATCATTACCCAGGGAGATCTGGCCAACGGTATCTCCCTGGGTATCTTCCCACGCAGCGATTCGGCCGAGAGCGTCATGTTGCGCCTGCGGGATGCGGGGTATGAGCCGCTGCTGCGCGAGTTGCCACGGGCGCAGCGCAGTTTCTGGGTGCGCATCGCGCCGGAGAGCAGGCGCTTGGCCGATGACGTGATGCCGCAGCTGGTCGCAGATTTCCAGGATCTGCAGCATCAAATAATGCCGTGCGAAAGCGTTGCAACTGGTCAGTAGTTTGCATAGAATGGCGCCCGCTTGAGGGGTAGGCCCCCTGAGGCAGTTGTCAAAATGCGCTAACCTCAAGTTTTTATTGAGAAAATGCTTGACAGCTAGGTGGTAGCGGTTAAAATTCCGCCCACTTTGGAGGGGTTCCCGAGCGGCCAAAGGGATCAGACTGTAAATCTGACGTCATAGACTTCGAAGGTTCGAATCCTTCCCCCTCCACCAGATTTAAGCGTGAGCCACAAGCTCCGCGGGCATAGTTCAGTGGTAGAACCTCAGCCTTCCAAGCTGATGATGCGGGTTCGATTCCCGCTGCCCGCTCCAAGTTTGTTGTTCGTGCAAAGTGTTTCGCTCATGTAGCTCAGCTGGTAGAGCACACCCTTGGTAAGGGTGAGGTCAGCGGTTCAAATCCGCTCATGAGCTCCACTTCTACAAAGGCAGATATGCAGATATCTGCCTTTGTTTTAATGGCAGTGTCAGTTCTCAATTCCTAGTTCGGAGACGAGTCAGATGGCTAAGGAAAAATTCGAGCGTAACAAACCGCACGTCAACGTTGGCACCATCGGTCACGTTGACCACGGTAAAACCACTCTGACCGCTGCTCTGACCCGCGTCTGCTCCGAAGTTTTCGGTTCGGCCAAGGTCGACTTCGACAAGATCGACTCGGCTCCGGAAGAGAAGGCTCGTGGTATCACCATCAACACCGCTCACGTTGAGTATGACTCGGCCGTTCGCCACTACGCGCACGTTGACTGCCCGGGCCACGCCGACTACGTGAAGAACATGATCACCGGTGCTGCCCAGATGGACGGCGCGATCCTGGTTTGCTCGGCTGCCGATGGCCCGATGCCGCAGACCCGTGAGCACATCCTGCTGTCCCGCCAGGTAGGCGTTCCTTACATTGTCGTGTTCCTGAACAAGGCCGACATGGTTGACGACGCCGAGCTGCTGGAACTGGTCGAGATGGAAGTTCGCGACCTGCTGTCCACCTATGACTTCCCGGGTGACGACACTCCGATCATCATCGGTTCCGCTCTGATGGCTCTGAACGGCCAGGACGACAACGAGATGGGTACCAGCGCTGTGAAGAAGCTGGTCGAGACTCTGGATGCCTACATCCCTGAGCCGGTTCGCGCCATCGACATGCCGTTCCTGATGCCGATCGAAGACGTGTTCTCGATCTCCGGTCGCGGCACCGTGGTAACCGGTCGCGTTGAGCGCGGTATCGTCAAGGTTCAGGAGGAGATCGAGATCGTCGGTCTGCGTCCGACCACCAAGACCACCTGCACCGGTGTGGAAATGTTCCGCAAGCTGCTCGACGAAGGTCGTGCTGGCGAGAACTGCGGCGTGCTGCTGCGCGGCACCAAGCGTGATGAAGTCGAGCGTGGTCAGGTTCTGGCCAAGCCGGGCACCATCAAGCCGCACACCAAGTTCGAAGCTGAAGTGTACGTGTTGTCCAAAGAAGAAGGTGGTCGTCACACCCCGTTCTTCAAGGGCTACCGTCCGCAGTTCTACTTCCGTACCACCGACGTAACCGGTTCGTGCGAACTGCCGGAAGGCGTTGAGATGGTAATGCCGGGCGACAACATCAAAATGGTTGTCACCCTGATCAAGCCGATCGCCATGGATGACGGCCTGCGTTTCGCAATTCGCGAAGGTGGCCGTACCGTTGGTGCTGGCGTGGTTGCTAAGGTCATCGAGTAATCGGTTGATCTGTCTCGGTAAGGTCGGCATAATGGTCGGCCTTACTTCGATTTTAGGCCAGTAGCTCAATTGGCAGAGCGGCGGTCTCCAAAACCGCAGGTTGGGGGTTCGATTCCCTCCTGGCCTGCCAGATTCCTGGTTAGATGTGGATCTGGCGTTTCTTTCGACAGGGTTTTTCTAATGAATGCCAAGGCTGAAGCTAAAGACTCCCGCTTTGATGTGCTGAAGTGGCTCGCGGTAGTCGCTCTGGTCGTCGCTGCTGTGGTCGGCAATCAGTACTTCTCGGCTGAACCGCTTCTGTATCGCGTGCTGGCTCTGCTGGCGCTGGCCGTTATGGCTGGTTTCATTGCGCTGCAGACGGTGAAGGGTCAGGCGTTCTTTGCTCTGGCAAAAGAGGCGCGCGTCGAGATTCGCAAGGTTGTCTGGCCGACTCGCCAGGAAACTACGCAAACCACCTTGATCGTGGTTGCTGTGGTCCTGGTGATGTCGTTGGTCCTGTGGGGCCTGGACAGCCTGCTGGGTTGGCTTGTTTCGTTGATTGTCGGTTAAGGGTGTCCCGTGGCTAAGCGTTGGTACGTCGTGCATGCTTACTCGGGTTACGAGAAGCATGTCATGCGCTCGTTGATCGAGCGCGTCAAGCTGGCTGGCATGGAAGACGAGTTCGGCGAAATTCTGGTTCCCACCGAAGAGGTGGTGGAAATGCGTAACGGCCAGAAGCGCAAGAGCGAGCGTAAGTTCTTCCCCGGTTATGTGCTGGTTCAGATGGAAATGAACGAGGCGACTTGGCACCTGATCAAGGATACGCCGCGCGTCATGGGCTTCATTGGTGGTACTGCCGACAAGCCGGCGCCGATCACTGAGAAGGAAGCTGATGCCATTCTGCGTCGCGTAGCTGATAGCGGTGACAAGCCGAAGCCGAAGACCCTGTTTGAGCCAGGTGAGACCGTTCGTGTTATCGATGGTCCGTTCGCCGACTTCAATGGCGTCGTTGAAGAAGTTAACTACGAGAAGAGCCGGATCCAAGTGGCCGTGCTTATTTTCGGTCGCTCCACGCCGGTGGAGCTGGAGTTCAGTCAGGTCGAGAAGGCATAACTGGACAATGCATCCCGAACCCCGCAGCCGCTGGCTGCGGGGTTTTGTCGTCACTGGGATAAATGCGTACTAACCGGGGAGCCTCAATGAGGCGTCTGACCCGAAATTGGAGTAGCTCATGGCTAAGAAGATTCAGGCTTACATCAAGCTGCAAGTAAAGGCCGGCCAGGCCAACCCGTCGCCGCCCGTTGGTCCTGCTCTGGGTCAACACGGTGTGAACATCATGGAATTCTGCAAGGCGTTCAACGCCAAGACCCAGGGCATGGAACCTGGTCTGCCGACTCCTGTGATCATCACCGTTTACAGCGACCGCAGCTTCACCTTTGAAACCAAAAGCACCCCGGCTTCGGTGCTGCTGAAGAAGGCCGCCGGCCTGACCAGCGGCTCCGCTCGTCCGAACACCGTCAAAGTGGGCACCGTTACCCGTGCTCAGCTGGAAGAGATCGCCAAGACCAAGCAGGCCGATCTGACTGCAGCTGACCTGGATGCGGCCGTGCGTACCATCGCCGGCTCCGCGCGTAGCATGGGCCTCAACGTGGAGGGTGTGTAATGGCTAAGCTGACCAAGCGCCAGAAGGCTATCGCCGAGAAAGTAGAAGCCGGCAAGGCTTACAACTTCGAAGAGGCCGCCAAGCTGCTGGCCGAGCTGTCCACCGTCAAGTTCACCGAGTCTTTCGACATCTCCGTGAACCTGGGCGTGGATCCGCGTAAATCCGACCAGGTTGTTCGTGGTGCCACCGTTCTGCCGAACGGCACTGGCAAAACCGTCCGCGTGGCCGTGTTCACTCAGGGCCCGGCTGCCGAAGCTGCTCTGGCTGCCGGCGCCGACAAAGTCGGTATGGATGAGCTGGCTGCCGAGATGAAGGCTGGCGATCTGAACTACGACGTGGTCATCGCCTCCCCGGACGCCATGCGCGTTGTTGGCCAGCTGGGCCAGGTACTCGGCCCGCGTGGTCTGATGCCGAACCCGAAAGTTGGCACCGTGACTCCGGACGTGGCTACCGCCGTGAAGAACGCCAAGGCTGGTCAGGTGCGTTTCCGTACCGACAAGAACGGCATCATCCACACCTCCGTTGGCAAGATCGGCTTCGAAGCCGCCGCGCTGAAGCAGAACGTGGAAGCCCTGCTGAGCGATCTGAAGCGCCTGAAGCCGTCCACCTCCAAAGGTGTGTACGTCAAGCGCGTGACCCTGAGCACCACCATGGGCCCGGGTCTGGTGATCGATCAGGCTTCCCTGGAAGCGTAAGTGTTATGGGCGGCGGATTCGTCCGCCGGCTGGAAAGATTGGGGTCCCTGCCTGGCGGGGGCTATCCAAGACCGTAGGCGGCGCAAGCCTTAAACCAGGATGTTTCTAAGCCTACGCAGATGGTGCTCCCGATTCCTTACCGAATCAGACACCAAAACGACACCCGGCTCCGGCCAGGTGAAACGGTAACAAGCAGGAGTTTTACCCGTGGCAATTAAACTCGAAGACAAGAAGGCCATCGTCGCTGAAGTCAACGAGGCTGCCAAAGTTGCCCTGTCCGCTGTTGTGGCTGATGCCCGTGGCGTGACTGTTGGCGCTATGACCGGACTCCGTAAAGAGGCTCGCGAAGCTGGTGTGTACGTGAAAGTCGTACGTAACACCCTGCTCAAGCGCGCCGTTGCCGACACTGAATTCAGTGTTCTCAACGACGTGTTCGCCGGCCCGACCTTGATTGCGTTCTCCAACGAGCATCCGGGCGCTGCTGCCCGCCTGTTCAAAGAGTTCGCTAAAGGTAACGACAAGTTCGAGATCAAGGCAGCTGCGTTCGAGGGCAAGTTCCTCGCAGCTAACCAGATCGACGTACTGGCAACTCTGCCGACCTACGACGAAGCCATTTCGCAGCTGATGAGCGTGATCCAAGGCGCTACCAGCAAGCTGGCTCGTACTCTGGCGGCCGTTCGCGACCAGAAAGAAGCCGCCGCTGCCTAAGGCAACGAAAGCCCTTTCAAATCACATGTTTAATTTGATGGCTGCGTAGGCTGTCACCCCAATACAGGATTTAAGTCATGTCTCTGACTAACGAGCAAATCATCGAAGCCATCGGCCAGAAAACCGTTCTGGAAGTTGTTGAGCTGATCAAAGCAATGGAAGAGAAGTTCGGCGTTACCGCCGCTGCTGCCACCGTTGCTGCTGCTGGCCCGGCTGCTGCCGCTGTTGAAGAGCAAACCGAGTTCAACGTTGTTCTGGCCGAAGCTGGCGAGAAGAAAGTCAACGTGATCAAGGCTGTTCGCGAACTGACCGGTCTGGGCCTGAAAGAAGCCAAAGAGAAAGTCGACACCGCTCCTCAGGTCATCGCCGAAGGCCTGTCCAAGGAAGCTGCCGAAGACGCCAAGAAGAAGCTGGAAGAAGCTGGCGCCAAGGTCGAGCTCAAGTAAGCTCGCACCTTGCGTCTACAGCCCGAGCGTTAAGCGAAAGGCTGATGGCTGGTGGCAAATGCCACCGGCCTTTTTCCGTTATGGGCAGTGGCCGAAATGCCCTGTCCATGGCGTGAAAGTCCCGCCCGAGGGCGGCGCAAACCGAGGGTTTGCACGATTTTCTGGTCATTGCCGCCGGCAGTGGCCAAACAAGCAGGTGACCAAGCTGGGGAACGCTGATGGCTTACTCATACACTGAGAAAAAACGTATCCGCAAGGACTTTAGCAAGTTGCCGGATGTGATGGATGTGCCGTATCTCCTGGCCATCCAGCTGGATTCGTATCGCGAATTCCTGCAGCAAGGAGTGAGCAAGGAGCAGTTCCGCGACGTTGGCCTGCATGCGGCCTTCAAGTCCGTATTCCCGATCATCAGCTACTCCGGCAATGCCGCTCTGGAGTACGTCGGCTATCGCCTGGGCGAGCCCGCGTTCGACGTCAAGGAGTGCGTGCTGCGTGGCGTGACTTTCGCCGTACCGCTGCGCGTTAAGGTCCGTCTGATCATTTTCGACAAAGAATCGTCGAACAAAGCGATCAAGGACATCAAAGAGCAAGAAGTCTACATGGGCGAAATTCCGCTCATGACCGAGAACGGTACCTTCATCATCAACGGTACCGAGCGTGTGATCGTTTCCCAGCTGCACCGCTCCCCGGGTGTGTTCTTCGACCACGACCGTGGCAAGACCCACAGCTCGGGCAAGCTGCTGTACTCCGCGCGCATCATCCCCTACCGCGGTTCCTGGCTGGACTTCGAGTTCGACCCGAAGGACTGCGTGTTCGTTCGTATCGACCGTCGCCGCAAGCTGCCGGCCTCCGTCCTGCTGCGCGCCCTGGGTTACAGCACCGAGCAGGTTCTGGACGCCTTCTATGACACCAACGTGTTCCATGTGAAGGGCGAGAACCTCAACCTGGAACTGGTGCCGTCGCGTCTGCGTGGCGAAATCGCCGCTTTCGACATCAAGGACGAGAAGGGCAAGGTCATCGTTGAGCAGGGCCGCCGTATCACCGCGCGCCACATCAACCAGATCGACAAGGCCGGCATCAAGGAGCTGGAAGTTCCGCTCGACTACGTGCTGGGTCGCACCACCGCCAAGGCCATCGTGCATCCGGCCACCGGTGAGATCGTTGCCGAGTGCAACTCCGAGCTGACCACCGACCTGCTGGCGAAGATCGTCAAGGCCCAGGTGGTTCGCATCGAGACCCTGTACACCAACGACATCGACTGCGGTCCGTTCATCTCCGACACGCTGAAGATCGACTCCACCGGCAACCAGCTGGAAGCCCTGGTCGAGATCTACCGCATGATGCGTCCTGGCGAGCCGCCAACCAAGGATGCCGCCGAGACCCTGTTCAACAACCTGTTCTTCAGCGCCGAGCGTTACGATCTGTCCGCCGTTGGCCGCATGAAGTTCAACCGTCGTATCGGCCGTAGCGAGATCGAAGGTTCCGGCGTTCTGTCCAAAGAGGACATCGTCGACGTACTGAAGACTCTGGTCGACATCCGTAACGGCAAGGGCATTGTCGACGACATCGACCACTTGGGTAACCGTCGCGTACGTTGCGTCGGCGAGATGGCCGAGAATCAGTTCCGCGTCGGTCTGGTCCGCGTCGAGCGCGCCGTCAAAGAGCGTCTGTCGATGGCCGAAAGCGAAGGCCTGATGCCGCAGGACCTGATCAACGCCAAGCCGGTTGCGGCGGCAGTGAAGGAGTTCTTCGGTTCCAGCCAGCTCTCGCAGTTCATGGACCAGAACAACCCGCTCTCCGAGATCACCCACAAGCGCCGTGTTTCCGCACTCGGCCCGGGCGGTCTGACCCGTGAGCGCGCCGGCTTCGAAGTCCGCGACGTACACCCGACCCACTACGGCCGCGTGTGCCCGATCGAGACCCCTGAAGGTCCGAACATCGGTCTGATCAACTCCCTGGCCGCCTATGCCCGTACCAACCAGTACGGCTTCCTGGAAAGCCCGTACCGCGTGGTGAAGGACACCCAGGTCACTGACGAAATCGTGTTCCTGTCCGCCATCGAAGAAGCCGATCATGTGATCGCCCAGGCTTCGGCGACCATGAACGACAAGGGCCAGCTGGTCGACGAACTGGTGAACGTGCGTCACCTCAACGAGTTCACCGTCAAGGCGCCGGAAGACGTGACCCTGATGGACGTGTCGCCGAAGCAGGTCGTTTCCGTGGCTGCCTCGCTGATTCCGTTCCTCGAGCACGACGACGCCAACCGTGCACTCATGGGCTCGAACATGCAGCGTCAGGCCGTGCCGACCCTGCGTGCCGACAAGCCGCTGGTGGGTACCGGCATGGAGCGCAACGTCGCCCGTGACTCCGGTGTCTGCGTCGTGGCCCGTCGTGGCGGCGTGATCGACTCCGTCGACGCCAGCCGTATCGTGGTTCGCGTAGCTGACGACGAAGTCGAAACCGGTGAAGCCGGTGTCGACATCTACAACCTGACCAAGTACACCCGCTCCAACCAGAACACCTGCATCAACCAGCGTCCGCTGGTGAGCAAAGGTGACAAGGTTTCGCGCGGCGACATCATGGCTGACGGTCCGTCCACCGACATGGGTGAACTGGCTCTGGGTCAGAACATGCGCGTAGCGTTCATGCCGTGGAACGGCTTCAACTTCGAAGACTCCATCTGCCTGTCCGAGCGCGTGGTTCAGGAAGACCGCTTCACCACGATCCATATCCAGGAACTGACCTGCGTGGCGCGTGACACCAAGCTTGGCCCAGAGGAAATCACCGCGGACATCCCGAACGTGGGTGAGGCTGCGCTGAACAAGCTGGACGAAGCCGGTATCGTCTACGTCGGCGCCGAAGTGCTGGCGGGCGACATCCTGGTCGGCAAGGTCACTCCGAAAGGCGAGACCCAGCTGACTCCGGAAGAGAAACTGCTGCGTGCGATCTTCGGTGAGAAGGCATCCGACGTTAAAGACACCTCCCTGCGCGTGCCGACCGGCACCAAGGGTACCGTCATCGACGTCCAGGTCTTCACCCGCGACGGCGTGGAGCGCGACAGCCGCGCCCTGGCCATCGAGAAGCAACAGCTCGACGAGATCCGCAAGGACCTGAACGAAGAGTTCCGCATCGTCGAAGGTGCCACCTTCGAGCGTCTGCGTTCCGCTCTGGTCGGCGCCAAAGCCGAAGGCGGTGCCGGCCTGAAGAAAGGCACCGTGATCGACGACGCCTATCTCGACGGTCTGGAGCGTGGCCAGTGGTTCAAGCTGCGCATGGCTGACGATGCTCTGAACGAGCAGCTGGAGAAGGCCCAGGCCTACATCAGCGATCGTCGCCAGATGCTCGACGACAAGTTCGAAGACAAGAAGCGCAAGCTGCAGCAGGGCGACGACCTGGCGCCGGGCGTACTGAAGATCGTCAAGGTCTACCTGGCCATCAAGCGGCGCATCCAGCCGGGCGACAAGATGGCCGGTCGTCACGGTAACAAGGGTGTGGTCTCGGTGATCATGCCGGTCGAAGACATGCCGCACGATGCCAATGGCACTCCGGTCGACATCGTCCTCAACCCGCTGGGCGTACCGTCGCGTATGAACGTCGGTCAGATTCTCGAAACCCACCTGGGCCTGGCGGCCAAGGGCCTGGGCGAGAAGATCAACCGCATGCTCGAAGAGCAGCGCAAGATCGCCGAGCTGCGCAAGTTCCTTAACGAGATCTACAACGAGATCGGTGGTCGTCAGGAAAGCCTGGATACCTTCTCGGATAACGAGATCCTGGATCTGGCGAAGAACCTGAAGGGCGGCGTGCCGATGGCCACCGCCGTATTCGACGGGGCCAAGGAAAGCGAGATCAAGGCCATGCTGAAGCTGGCCGATCTGCCGGAAAGCGGCCAGATGCGCCTGTTCGACGGCCGTACCGGTAACCAGTTCGAGCGTCCGACCACCGTCGGCTACATGTACATGCTCAAGCTGAACCACCTGGTCGACGACAAGATGCACGCCCGTTCCACCGGTTCCTACAGCCTGGTTACCCAGCAGCCGCTGGGTGGTAAGGCGCAGTTCGGTGGTCAGCGCTTCGGTGAGATGGAGGTCTGGGCGCTGGAAGCCTACGGCGCCGCCTACACCCTGCAGGAAATGCTGACCGTGAAGTCGGACGACGTGAACGGCCGGACCAAGATGTACAAGAACATCGTGGACGGCGATCACCGCATGGAGGCCGGCATGCCCGAGTCCTTCAACGTGCTGATCAAAGAGATCCGCTCGCTCGGTATCGACATCGAACTGGAAACCGAATAACACGCCTTGCTGCGGCCGCATCGTCGGCCGCAGCAAGTCTGTGAGGAGGAAAGGCCTTGAAAGACTTGCTGAATCTGTTGAAAAACCAGGGTCAGGTTGAAGAGTTCGATGCGATCCGTATCGGTCTGGCTTCGCCTGAGATGATCCGTTCCTGGTCTTTCGGTGAAGTGAAAAAACCGGAAACCATCAACTACCGTACCTTCAAGCCCGAGCGCGACGGTCTGTTCTGCGCCAAGATCTTTGGCCCGGTCAAGGACTACGAGTGCCTGTGCGGTAAGTACAAGCGCCTCAAGCACCGCGGCGTGATCTGCGAGAAGTGCGGCGTGGAAGTGGCCCTGGCCAAGGTCCGTCGTGAGCGCATGGCGCACATCGAACTGGCTTCGCCGGTAGCCCACATCTGGTTCCTGAAGTCCCTGCCGTCCCGTATCGGCCTGCTGCTGGACATGACCCTGCGTGACATCGAGCGCGTGCTCTATTTCGAGAGCTACGTGGTGATCGATCCGGGCATGACCACCCTGGAAAAAGGCCAGCTGCTGAACGACGAGCAGTACTTCGAAGCCCTCGAAGAGTTCGGTGACGACTTCGACGCGCGCATGGGCGCCGAAGCCGTGCGCGAGCTGCTTAACGCCATCGACCTGGATCACGAGATCGGCCGCCTGCGCGAAGAGATTCCGCAGACCAACTCCGAGACCAAGATCAAGAAGCTGTCCAAGCGCCTGAAGCTGATGGAAGCCTTCAAGGACTCCGGCAATCACCCGGAGTGGATGGTCCTGACCGTTCTGCCGGTACTGCCGCCGGACCTGCGTCCGCTGGTTCCGCTGGATGGTGGCCGCTTCGCGACTTCCGATCTGAACGATCTGTATCGCCGCGTGATCAACCGTAACAACCGTCTGAAGCGCCTGCTCGACCTGGCCGCGCCGGACATCATCGTGCGCAACGAAAAGCGCATGCTGCAGGAAGCGGTCGACGCCCTGCTCGACAACGGCCGTCGCGGTCGCGCCATCACCGGCTCGAACAAGCGTCCGCTGAAGTCGCTGGCCGACATGATCAAAGGTAAGCAAGGTCGCTTCCGTCAGAACCTGCTCGGTAAGCGCGTGGACTACTCCGGTCGTTCCGTGATCACCGTGGGTCCGACCCTGCGTCTGCACCAGTGCGGTCTGCCGAAGAAGATGGCTCTCGAGCTGTTCAAGCCGTTCATTTTCGGCAAGCTGGAAGCTCGTGGTATGGCTACCACCATCAAGGCAGCCAAGAAGATGGTCGAGCGCGAACTGCCCGAGGTCTGGGACGTTCTCGCCGAAGTCATCCGCGAACATCCCGTGCTGCTCAACCGCGCACCGACCCTGCACCGTCTGGGCATCCAGGCGTTCGAACCGGTCCTGATCGAAGGTAAAGCCATCCAGCTGCACCCGCTGGTCTGCGCCGCGTACAACGCCGACTTCGACGGTGACCAGATGGCTGTGCACGTTCCGCTGACCCTCGAGGCCCAGCTGGAAGCCCGCGCGCTGATGATGTCGACCAACAACGTGCTGTCGCCCGCCAACGGCGAGCCGATCATCGTGCCGTCGCAGGACGTGGTACTGGGTCTGTACTACATGACCCGCGAAGCCGTTAACGCCAAGGGCGAAGGTCGCGTATTCGCCGACCTGCAGGAAGTCGACCGCGTGTTCCGCGCCGGCGAGGCCTCCCTGCACGCCAAGGTCAAGGTGCGCATCAACGAGACCGTCAAGCAGAAGGACGGCAGCCTGGTCAAGAACACCCGCATCGTCGACACCACCGTCGGCCGCGCGCTGCTGTTCCAGATCGTCCCGGCCGGCCTGTCCTATGACGTGGTCAATCAGTCGATGAAGAAGAAGGCGATCTCCAAGCTGATCAACCAGTGCTACCGCACTGTGGGTCTGAAGGACACCGTGATCTTCGCCGACCAGCTGATGTACACCGGTTTCGCCTACTCGACCATCTCCGGTGTGTCGATCGGCGTGAACGACTTCGTCATCCCGGATGAGAAGGCGCGCATCATCGACGCCGCCACCGAGGAAGTGAAGGAAATCGAATCGCAGTACGCCTCCGGCCTGGTAACTCAGGGCGAGAAGTACAACAAGGTGATCGACCTCTGGTCCAAGGCCAACGACGAAGTGTCCAAGGCGATGATGGCCAACCTCTCGAAAGAGAAGGTCATCGACCGCGAGGGCAAGGAAGTCGAGCAGGAGTCGTTCAACTCCATGTACATGATGGCGGACTCCGGTGCGCGTGGTAGCGCCGCCCAGATCCGTCAGCTGGCCGGTATGCGTGGCCTGATGGCCAAGCCGGACGGCTCGATCATCGAGACCCCGATCACCGCGAACTTCCGTGAAGGCCTGAACGTACTGCAGTACTTCATCTCCACTCACGGTGCGCGTAAAGGTCTGGCGGATACCGCACTGAAGACCGCGAACTCCGGTTACCTGACCCGTCGTCTTGTCGACGTGGCCCAGGATCTGGTGGTGACCGAAGTCGACTGCGGCACCGAACACGGTCTGCTGATGACTCCGCATATCGAAGGCGGCGACGTCGTTGAACCGCTCGGTGAGCGCGTGCTCGGCCGTGTCATCGCCAAGGACGTGCCGAAGCCGGGCAGCGATGAAATCATCGTTCCGGCCGGTACCCTGGTCGACGAGAAGTGGGTCGAGTTCATCGAGCGCAACAGCATCGACGAAGTGGTCGTGCGTTCGCCGATCACCTGCGAAACCCGCTACGGCATCTGCGCCAAGTGCTACGGTCGCGATCTGGCCCGTGGTCACCAGGTCAACATCGGTGAAGCGGTCGGCGTTATCGCCGCCCAGTCCATCGGTGAGCCGGGTACCCAGCTGACCATGCGTACCTTCCACATCGGTGGTGCCGCCAGCCGTACCTCGGCTGCCGACAGCGTCCAGGTGAAGAACGGTGGTGCGATCCGCCTGCACAACCTGAAGCATGTCGAGCGTGCCGACGGCGCCCTGGTCGCGGTATCGCGCTCCGGTGAGCTGGCCATCGCCGACGAATTCGGTCGCGAGCGCGAGCGCTACAAGCTGCCGTACGGTGCCGTGATTTCGGTGAAGGAAGGCGACAAGGTCGAAGCTGGCGCCATCGTCGCCAAGTGGGACCCGCACACCCACCCGATCGTGACCGAGATGAAGGGTACCGTGACCTTCGTCGGCATGGAGGAGGGCATCACCATCAAGCGCCAGACCGACGAACTGACCGGTCTGACCAACATCGAAGTGCTGGATCCGAAAGATCGTCCGGCCGCTGGCAAGGACATCCGTCCGGCGCTGAAGATGGTCGACGCCAATGGCAAGGAACTGCTGCTGCCGGGTACCGACGTACCGGCCCAGTACTTCCTGCCGGCCAACGCCCTGGTTGGCGTGGCTGACGGTGCGCAGATCGGTGTCGGTGACGTCATCGCCCGTATCCCGCAGGAAACCTCGAAGACCCGCGACATCACCGGTGGTCTGCCGCGCGTTGCCGACCTGTTCGAAGCCCGTCGTCCGAAAGAGGCTTCGATCCTGGCGGAAATCAGCGGCACCATCAGCTTCGGCAAGGAGACCAAGGGCAAGCGCCGTCTGGTCATCACTCCGACCGATGGCAGCGATCCGTACGAGGAGCTGATTCCGAAGTGGCGTCACCTGAACGTCTTCGAAGGCGAACAAGTGAACCGCGGCGAAGTGATCTCCGACGGTCCGAGCGATCCGCACGACATCCTGCGTTTGCTGGGCGTCAGCGCGCTGGCCAAGTACATCGTCAACGAGATCCAGGACGTGTACCGTCTGCAGGGCGTGAAGATCAACGACAAGCACATTGAGACCATCCTGCGTCAGATGCTGCGCAAGGTCGAGATCAGCGAGTCCGGCGACTCCAGCTTCATCAAGGGCGACCAGATGGAACTGACCCACGTGCTGGGCGAGAACGAGCAGCTGGCGGCCGAAGACAAGTTCATCGCCAAGTACGAGCGCGTTCTGCTGGGTATCACCAAGGCCTCGCTGTCCACCGAGTCGTTCATCTCCGCGGCCTCCTTCCAGGAGACCACCCGCGTACTGACCGAAGCGGCCGTGACCGGCAAGCGCGATTACCTGCGCGGCCTGAAGGAGAACGTGGTCGTGGGTCGCCTGATCCCGGCCGGTACCGGTCTGGCGTATCACAGCGAGCGCAAGCGCAAACGTGATGCCGACAAGCCGCAGCGCGTGAGCGCCAGTGAGGTGGAAGCCGCACTGACCGAAGCGCTGAACTCCAGCGGCAACTGATGGATCGAAGCCCCGGGCGAGTGATCGCCCGGGGCTTCGTCTTGACTGGGGGCGTGAGTCTCTTTAGACTCATGCACCCCTAAATTTGGCAGGGCGCTTGCTCTGCCATTTTGCTTTAGGGCAATAGCGTCGAAAGACAACAGTGGAGCTTATAGATGGCAACTATCAACCAGCTGGTACGCCAGCCGCGCAAGCGTATCGTCGAGAAATCCGACGTTCCTGCGCTGCAGAACTGCCCGCAGCGTCGTGGCGTGTGCACCCGTGTGTACACCACCACGCCGAAGAAACCGAACTCCGCACTGCGTAAAGTGTGTCGTGTTCGTCTGACCAACGGTTTTGAAGTCACCTCCTACATCGGTGGTGAAGGTCACAACCTGCAAGAGCACAGCGTCGTGCTGATCCGTGGCGGTCGTGTAAAAGACCTTCCGGGTGTGCGCTACCACACCGTGCGCGGTTCGCTGGATACCACCGGCGTTAAAGACCGTAAGCAGGGCCGTTCCAAGTACGGTACCAAGCGTCCGAAGTAATTTTCGGTGCGCCATTTTTCTTTTTATTGAGTCGATAAGAGTAAGGTCGGGCGTAACCGAATGGTTATGGTCCCGGGCTAACCTGAAGACCGTTTGAGGGCTTATCATGCCAAGACGTCGTGTAGCAGCTAAGCGTGAGATTCTGGACGATCCGAAATACGGAAGCCTGATTCTCGCCAAGTTCATGAACCACGTGATGGAAAGCGGTAAAAAGGCCGTTGCCGAGCGCATCGTTTACGGTGCTCTGGAAACCGTCAAAACCCGCAAGAACAGCGATCCCCTGGAAATCTTCGAGAAAGCTCTCGACGCCATCGCTCCGCTGGTCGAAGTCAAGTCCCGCCGTGTAGGCGGTGCTACCTACCAGGTTCCGGTCGAAGTTCGTCCGTCCCGTCGTAACGCCCTGGCCATGCGCTGGCTGGTTGAAAGCGCGCGCAAGCGTGGTGAGAAGTCCATGGCTCTGCGCCTGGCTGGTGAGCTGCTGGATGCCTTCGAAGGCAAAGGCGCTGCCGTCAAGAAGCGTGAAGACGTGCACCGTATGGCCGAGGCCAACAAGGCTTTCTCGCACTACCGCTTCTAATTACGGCATCACTACTTTTGCGAGGGCTTTATGGCTCGTACTACAGCAATTAACCGCTACCGGAACATCGGTATCTGTGCCCACGTTGACGCGGGCAAGACCACCACTACCGAGCGGATCCTGTTCTACACAGGTCTCAGCCACAAGATGGGTGAGGTACACGACGGCGCTGCGACCACCGACTGGATGGTGCAGGAGCAGGAGCGTGGTATCACCATCACTTCCGCGGCGATCACCACCTTCTGGGAAGGTTCGCGTGGCCAGTACGACAAGTACCGCGTAAACGTCATCGACACCCCCGGTCACGTAGACTTCACCATTGAAGTTGAGCGCTCCCTGCGCGTGCTGGACGGTGCGGTCGTGGTGTTCTGCGGCACCTCCGGCGTTGAGCCGCAGTCCGAAACCGTATGGCGTCAGGCCAACAAGTACGGTGTTCCGCGTATCGTGTACGTGAACAAGATGGACCGCGCTGGTGCTGACTTCCTGCGCGTCGTTGGTCAGATCAAGAACCGTCTGGGTCACACCCCGGTTCCGGTTCAGCTGGCCATTGGTGCTGAAGATGACTTCCAGGGTCAGATCGACCTGATGAAGATGAAGGCCATCTACTGGAACGAAGACGACAAGGGTACCTCTTACCGTGAGGAAGAGATCCCTGCCGAGCTGGTCGACCTGGCCACTGAGTGGCGCAGCAACATGGTTGAGGCGGCTGCCGAGGCCAGCGAAGAGCTGATGAACAAGTACCTGGAAGAAGGTGAGCTGTCGATCGAAGAGATCAAGGCTGGCCTGCGTGCTCGTACTATCGCCTGCGAAATCGTCCCGGCTGTCTGCGGTTCCTCGTTCAAGAACAAGGGCGTGCCCCTGGTTCTGGACGCCGTCATTGACTTCCTGCCTGCTCCGACCGAGATTCCGGCGATCAAGGGTATCCACCCTGATCTGATCGATACTCCGAAGGAAGAGGTCGCTGAAGGCCAGTACGACGAGCGTCATGCCGACGATGCCGAGCCGTTCTCCGCTCTGGCGTTCAAGATCGCGACCGACCCGTTCGTGGGTACCCTGACCTTCGTGCGCGTCTACTCGGGCTTCCTGAGCTCCGGTGACTCGGTTCTGAACTCGGTCAAGGGCAAGAAAGAGCGCGTTGGTCGTATGGTGCAGATGCACGCCAACCAGCGTGACGAGATCAAAGAAGTGCGCGCTGGCGACATCGCGGCTCTGATCGGCATGAAGGACGTCACCACTGGTGACACCCTGTGCGACATCGAGAAGCCGATTATCCTCGAGCGTATGGACTTCCCGGAGCCGGTAATCTCGGTAGCTGTTGAGCCGAAGACCAAGGCTGACCAGGAGAAGATGGGTATCGCTCTGGGCAAACTGGCCCAGGAAGACCCGTCGTTCCGCGTCAAGACCGACGAAGAAACCGGCCAGACCATCATCTCCGGTATGGGTGAGCTGCACCTGGACATCCTCGTTGACCGCATGAAGCGCGAGTTCGGCGTCGAGGCCAACATCGGCAAGCCGCAGGTTTCCTACCGTGAAACCATTACCGGCGTTAACGTCGAGATCGAAGGCAAGTTCGTTCGCCAGTCCGGTGGTCGTGGTCAGTTCGGTCACTGCTGGATCCGCTTCTCGGCCGCTGATGTGGACGACAAGGGCAACATCACCGAAGGTCTGGTGTTCGCCAACGAGGTTGTGGGTGGTGTGGTTCCGAAGGAATACATCCCGGCTATCCAGAAAGGTATCGAAGAGCAGATGAAGAACGGCGTCGTTGCCGGTTATCCGCTGATCGGCCTGAAGGCGACCGTGTTCGATGGTTCCTACCACGACGTCGACTCCAACGAGATGGCGTTCAAGATCGCTGCGTCCATGGCGACCAAGCAGCTGGCCCAGAAGGGTGGCGGCAAGGTGCTGGAGCCGATCATGAAGGTCGAAGTAGTGACTCCCGAGGACTACATGGGTGACGTGATGGGTGACCTGAACCGTCGTCGTGGTCTGATCCAGGGTATGGAAGATTCGGTTTCCGGTAAGGTAATCCGTGCCGAAGTTCCGCTGGGCGAGATGTTCGGTTATGCGACCGACGTTCGTTCCATGTCTCAGGGTCGCGCCAGCTACTCCATGGAATTCTCCAAGTACGCAGAAGCTCCGTCGAACATCGTCGAAGCGCTGGTTAAAAAACAAGGCTAATCCCGCCCTTTAAGTAAGAGGTTTACTGTCGTGGCTAAGGAAAAATTCGAACGTAACAAACCGCACGTCAACGTTGGCACCATCGGTCACGTTGACCACGGTAAAACCACTCTGACCGCTGCTCTGACCCGCGTCTGCTCCGAAGTTTTCGGTTCGGCCAAGGTCGACTTCGACAAGATCGACTCGGCTCCGGAAGAGAAGGCTCGTGGTATCACCATCAACACCGCTCACGTTGAGTATGACTCGGCCGTTCGCCACTACGCGCACGTTGACTGCCCGGGCCACGCCGACTACGTGAAGAACATGATCACCGGTGCTGCCCAGATGGACGGCGCGATCCTGGTTTGCTCGGCTGCCGATGGCCCGATGCCGCAGACCCGTGAGCACATCCTGCTGTCCCGTCAGGTAGGCGTTCCTTACATTGTCGTGTTCCTGAACAAGGCCGACATGGTTGACGACGCTGAGCTGCTGGAACTGGTCGAGATGGAAGTTCGCGACCTGCTGTCCACCTATGACTTCCCGGGTGACGACACTCCGATCATCATCGGTTCCGCTCTGATGGCTCTGAACGGCCAGGACGACAACGAGATGGGTACCAGCGCTGTGAAGAAGCTGGTCGAGACTCTGGATGCCTACATCCCTGAGCCGGTTCGCGCCATCGACATGCCGTTCCTGATGCCGATCGAAGACGTGTTCTCGATCTCCGGTCGCGGCACCGTGGTAACCGGTCGCGTTGAGCGCGGTATCGTCAAGGTTCAGGAAGAGATCGAGATCGTCGGTCTGCGTCCGACCACCAAGACCACCTGCACCGGCGTGGAAATGTTCCGCAAGCTGCTCGACGAAGGTCGTGCTGGCGAGAACTGCGGCGTGCTGCTGCGTGGCACCAAGCGTGATGAGGTCGAGCGTGGTCAGGTTCTGGCCAAGCCGGGCACCATCAAGCCGCACACCAAGTTCGAAGCTGAAGTGTATGTGCTGTCCAAAGAAGAAGGTGGTCGTCACACCCCGTTCTTCAAGGGCTACCGTCCGCAGTTCTACTTCCGTACCACCGACGTAACCGGTTCGTGCGAACTGCCGGAAGGCGTTGAGATGGTAATGCCGGGCGACAACATCAAAATGGTTGTCACCCTGATCAAGCCGATCGCCATGGACGACGGCCTGCGTTTCGCAATTCGCGAAGGCGGCCGTACCGTTGGTGCTGGCGTGGTTGCCAAAGTCATCGAGTAATCGACGACTGCTGGAGAAAGGGGCCCTTCGGGGCCCTTTTCTTTTAACTGGTTAAAAGTTGACACCCCCGGGGGCCATCCGTACAATCACGCCTCCTTTTAACGGGCGTAGTCCGTCCGTTGGGGAAAGCAGAGATAGAGTCTGAGGTCAAAATGCAAAACCAACAAATCCGTATTCGGTTGAAGGCTTTTGACCATCGCCTGATCGATCAATCCACCCAGGAAATCGTGGAAACCGCGAAACGTACTGGTGCTCAGGTGCGTGGTCCTATTCCTCTGCCTACTCGCAAAGAGCGGTACACCGTTCTGATCTCCCCGCACGTCAACAAAGACGCGCGTGATCAGTACGAAATTCGTACCCACAAGCGTGTGCTGGACATCGTTCAGCCGACGGATAAAACCGTCGACGCGCTGATGAAGCTCGACCTTGCGGCAGGCGTGGAAGTGCAGATCAGCCTCGGCTAAAACCTGGCGGTTTTAGTCGTGTAACGCTCTGAAATGGGCGGCCATAGCGGGTGAAAGCCCCGTACACTCATGAGGTTTACAACATGACTATTGGTGTAGTCGGTCGGAAAGCGGGTATGACCCGTATTTTCACCGAAGAAGGTGTCTCCATTCCGGTTACGGTCATTGAGATCGAGCCGAATCGTGTCACCCAGTTCAAATCCGAAGAAAGCGATGGCTACCGTGCTGTGCAGGTGACCGTGGGCGAGCGTCGTGCTTCCCGCGTTACCAAGGCTCAGGCCGGTCACTTCGCCAAGGCTAATGTCGCTGCTGGTCGTGGCGTCTGGGAATTCCGCTTGGAAGAAGGCGAATACCAGGCTGGCGATCAGATCACTGCCGAACTGTTCCAAGCTGGCCAGCTGGTAGACGTTACCGGTGAGTCCAAGGGTAAAGGCTATGCCGGTACCATCAAGCGCTGGAACTTCCGCGGTCAGGACAATACCCACGGTAACTCCGTTTCCCACCGCGCTCCGGGCTCCATCGGCCAGTGCCAGACTCCTGGTCGTGTATTCAAGGGCAAGAAAATGTCCGGTCATCTTGGCGCCGAGCGCGTGACCGTGCAGTCCCTGGAAGTGGTCCGTGTCGACGCCGAGCGTAATCTGCTGCTGGTCAAGGGTGCCGTTCCGGGCGCTACCGGTGGCGACGTGCTGGTGCGTCCGGCTGTCAAAGCTCGCGGTTAATAGGGGAAGCTGAGATGCAACTGAATGTAAATGGCGCTCAGGCTATCGAAGTCAGCGAGCGCACGTTCGGCGGTGAGTTCAACGAGACTCTGGTGCACCAGGCTGTCGTCGCCTACATGGCTGGCGGTCGTCAGGGTACCCGTGCTCAGAAAACTCGCGCTGAAGTCACCGGTGGTGGCAAAAAGCCGTGGCGCCAGAAGGGCACTGGTCGTGCTCGTTCCGGTTCCAGCGTTGGCCCGATCTGGCGTGGCGGTGGCGTGACCTTCGCTGCTAAGCCGCAGGATCACAGCCAGAAGCTGAACAAGAAGATGTACCGCGCTGCTCTGCGCTCCATCCTCTCCGAGCTGGTTCGTCTGGATCGTCTGGTCGTGGTTGAAGACTTCGCTGTCGAAGCTCCTAAAACCAAGGCTCTGCTGGGCAAGCTGAACGGCATGGGTCTGAGCGATGTGCTGATCGTCACCGAGGCCGTCGACCAGAATCTGTACCTGGCTGCGCGCAACCTGCCGCACGTTGATGTTCGTGACGTTCAAGGCACCGATCCGGTCAGCCTGATCGCCTTCGACAAAGTGCTGGTAACCGTGTCGGCCGTGAAGAAATTCGAGGAGCTGCTGGCATGAACCAGGAACGCGTATTCAAAGTGCTGGTTGGCCCGCACATCTCCGAGAAAGCCTCCGTGCTGGCAGATGGTAAGAGCCAATTCGTTTTCAAGGTTGCCGTTGATGCAACCAAGCTGGAAATCAAGAAGGCCGTTGAAAGCCTGTTCAGCGTCAAAGTGGACGAGGTCCGCACTGTCAACGTACAGGGCAAGACCAAGCGTACCGCTCGCGGTCTGGGCAAGCGCAATGACTGGAAGAAGGCGTATGTCTCCCTCCAGGCTGGCCAAGATCTCGATTTCACCAGCAGTGCTGAGTAAGGTAGGGGCGCATCATGGCAATCGTTAAATGCAAACCGACTTCCGCTGGCCGCCGTTTCGTGGTCAAAGTGGTCAATCAGGAGCTGCACAAAGGCGCTCCTTATGCTCCGCTGCTCGAGAAGAAGTCGAAGACTGGCGGCCGTAACAACAACGGTCGTATCACCACTCGCCACATCGGCGGTGGCCACAAGCAGCACTACCGTCTGGTTGACTTCCGTCGCAATAAGGATGGCATCCCAGCCGTCGTTGAGCGCGTGGAATACGATCCGAACCGTACCGCCCACATCGCTCTGCTGAAATATGCCGACGGTGAGCGTCGCTACATCATCGCGCCGAAAGGCGTGAGCGCTGGCGATCAACTGGTATCCGGTGCCGCTGCTCCGATCAAGGCCGGTAACTGCCTGCCGCTGCGCAATATCCCTGTTGGTTCGACCGTTCACGGTATCGAGCTGAAGCCGGGTAAAGGCGCTCAGCTGGTTCGTTCCGCTGGTGCTTCCGCTCAGCTGGTAGCTCGTGAAGGTGCCTACGTCACTCTGCGTCTGCGCTCCGGCGAGATGCGCAAGGTTCTCTCCGAGTGCCGTGCAACCCTGGGTGAAGTATCCAACTCCGAGCACAGCCTGCGTTCCCTGGGTAAAGCCGGTGCCAAGCGTTGGCGTGGCGTTCGCCCGACCGTTCGTGGTGTTGCCATGAACCCGGTCGACCACCCGCATGGTGGTGGTGAGGGTCGTACTTCTGGTGGTCGTCACCCGGTTTCGCCGTGGGGCTTCCCGACCAAGGGTGCGAAGACCCGTGCGAACAAGCGTACCGACAACATGATCGTTCGCCGCCGTAAGTAATTAGAGGGATACGACAGTGCCGCGTTCTCTGAAAAAAGGTCCTTTTATCGATCTTCACCTACTGAAGAAGATCGAAGTGGCGGTGGAAAAGAACGATCGCAAGCCGGTTAAAACCTGGTCGCGTCGCTCCATCATTCTGCCGCAGATGGTCGGTCTGACCATCGCTGTGCATAACGGTCGTCAACATGTCCCGGTCCTCGTGAACGAAGACATGGTCGGCCACAAACTCGGCGAGTTCGCTGGTACCCGCACTTATCGTGGGCACGCTGCGGACAAGAAAGCCAAGCGTTAAGGGGTAAGGAAAGATGGAAGTAGCCGCTAAGCTGTCGGGCGCTCGAATCTCCGCCCAGAAAGCCCGCTTGGTCGCCGACCAGATCCGCGGGAAGAAGGTGGGCGAAGCGCTCAACCTGCTGGCTTTCAGTTCGAAGAAAGCCGCCGAGATCATCAAGAAAGTGCTGGAGTCGGCCGTTGCCAACGCCGAGCACAACGAAGGCGCAGACGTTGATGACCTGAAGGTCAGCACCGTTTTCGTCAACGAGGGGCGTTCGCTTAAGCGCATCATGCCGCGTGCCAAAGGCCGTGCTGATCGCATCGTCAAGCGGTCTTGCCATATCACTGTCAAGGTTGCGGACAAGTAACGGAGTCGATCAGATGGGTCAGAAAGTACATCCCGTTGGCATCCGCCTGGGAATCGTCAAGGAGCACACCTCCGTCTGGTACGCAGAAAAGCGTCAATACGCTGATTATCTGCTGGCCGACCTGCAGGTTCGTGAGTATCTCCAGGACAAACTAAAAAGCGCGTCCGTAAGCCGCATCGACATCGCTCGCCCGGCTCAAACCGCACGCATCACCATCCACACCGCTCGTCCCGGCATCGTGATCGGCAAGAAAGGTGAAGATGTTGAGAAGCTGCGTCAGGACCTGACCAAGCAAATGGGTGTGCCGGTGCACATCAACATCGAAGAGATCCGCAAGCCGGAACTCGACGGTATGCTGGTAGCTCAGAGCGTTGCTCAGCAGCTGGAGCGCCGCGTTATGTTCCGTCGTGCCATGAAGCGCGCCGTACAGAACGCCATGCGCATTGGTGCCAAGGGCATCAAGATCCAGGTAAGCGGTCGTCTTGGTGGTGCGGAAATCGCCCGTACCGAATGGTATCGCGAAGGTCGTGTGCCCCTGCACACCCTGCGTGCCGATATCGATTACGCCACCTACGAAGCGCACACCACTTACGGTGTGATCGGTGTGAAGGTGTGGATCTTCAAAGGCGAGGTCATCGGTGGCCAGCTGGAAGAGTCCAAGCCTGCCGCTCCGGCGCCGCGTAAAAAAGCTGCTAAGTAAGGAGTACGCAAAATGCTGCAACCCAAGCGTACAAAATTCCGCAAGCAAATGACCGGCCACAACCGTGGTCTGGCTCAGCGCGGTAGCAAGGTCAGCTTCGGCGAGTTCGCCCTGAAAGCTGTTTCCCGTGGTCGCCTGACTGCTCGTCAAATCGAAGCAGCCCGTCGTGCCCTGACCCGTCACGTGAAGCGTGGCGGTAAAATCTGGATCCGCGTGTTCCCGGACAAGCCGGTTACCAAAAAGCCCCTCGAAGTTCGTATGGGTAAAGGTAAGGGTGGCGTCGAGTACTGGGTAGCCCAGATCCAGCCGGGCAAGGTGCTGTACGAGATCGAAGGTGTTCCGGAAGAGCTGGCGCGTGAGGCTTTCGCCCTGGCTGCTGCAAAGCTGCCCCTCGCCACCTCCTTTGTTAAGCGGACGGTGATGTGATGAAAGCGAAAGAACTCCGTGAAAAATCGGTTCAGCAGCTGAACGAGCAACTGCTCGGCCTGCTGCGCGACCAGTTCAATCTGCGTATGCAGAAGGCGACTGGTCAGTTGGGGCAGTCTCACCTGCTCTCGCAAGTGAAGCGCGACATCGCTCGCGTGAAAACTGTGCTCAACCAGCAGGCAGGTAAGTGATCATGGCTGAAGCAGAGAAAACCGTCCGTACGCTGACCGGCCGTGTCGTCAGCGACAAAATGGACAAGACCATCACCGTTCTGATCGAGCGTCGCGTTAAGCACCCGATCTACGGTAAGTACGTGAAGCGCTCGACCAAGCTGCACGCCCACGACGAAACCAACCAGTGCAAAATCGGCGATAAGGTCACCATTCGTGAGACCCGTCCGCTGGCCAAGACCAAGTCCTGGGCCCTGGTGGAAATCGTCGAACGTGCCGTGGAAGTCTAAGGACTAAGGGTCGGAGAAAGATATGATTCAGACTCAATCCATGCTCGACGTCGCTGACAACAGCGGTGCTCGTCGCGTTATGTGCATCAAGGTCCTTGGTGGTTCGCACCGTCGTTATGCCGGTATCGGCGACATCATCAAGGTCACCGTGAAGGAAGCGATTCCGCGCGGCAAGGTGAAGAAAGGCCAGGTGATGACCGCTGTTGTGGTCCGCACCCGTCACGGCGTACGTCGTGCCGATGGCTCGATCATCCGCTTCGACGGCAACGCCGCTGTTCTGCTGAACAACAAGCAAGAGCCGATCGGCACCCGTATCTTCGGGCCGGTGACTCGTGAACTGCGTTCCGAGAAGTTCATGAAGATCGTCTCGCTCGCCCCCGAAGTGCTCTAAGGAGAAGCCGTCATGCAAAAGATTCGTCGTGACGACGAGATCATCGTCATCGCCGGCAAAGACAAGGGCAAGCGTGGCAAGGTGCTGAAAGTGCTGGCTGACGATCGTCTGATCGTCGGCGGCATCAACCTCGTCAAGCGTCATACCAAACCGAACCCGATGGCTGGTGTTCAGGGCGGTATCGTCGAGAAAGAGGCGCCGCTGCACGTTTCCAACGTCGCTATCTTCAACGGCGAAACCAACAAGGCTGACCGCGTTGGTTTCAAAGTCGAAGACGGTAAGAAAATTCGTGTCTTCAAGTCCACCCAAAAGCCGGTTGGCGCTTGAGAATCATAGGTAAAACACCATGGCACGACTGAAAGAGATTTACCGGAAAGAAATCGCGCCCAAGCTGAAGGAAGAACTTCAGCTGGCCAACGTGATGGAAGTTCCGCGCGTTACCAAAATCACCCTGAACATGGGTCTTGGCGAAGCGATCGGTGACAAGAAAATCATCGAAAACGCCGTTGCCGACCTGGAAAAGATCACCGGTCAAAAGCCCGTCGTGACCTTCGCTCGCAAGTCCATTGCTGGCTTCAAGGTTCGTGAAGGTTGGCCGATCGGTGTCAAGGTGACCCTGCGTCGCGATCGTATGTACGAATTCCTGGATCGCCTGCTCTCCATCTCCCTGCCGCGTGTGCGTGACTTCCGCGGCCTGAATGCCAAGTCCTTCGATGGTCGTGGCAACTACAGCATGGGTGTCAAAGAGCAGATCATCTTCCCGGAAATCGATTACGACAAGATCGATGCTCTGCGTGGTCTGGACATCACCCTGACCACCACCGCCCGTACGGACGATGAAGGTCGCGCCCTGCTGCGCGCCTTCAAGTTCCCGTTCCGCAACTGATTGGAGTAGGAAATGGCCAAGAAGAGCATGAAAAACCGCGAGCTGAAGCGTCAGCTGGCGGTTGCCAAGTTCGCTAAGAAGCGTGCTGAGCTCAAAGCTGTGATTGCCAACCCGAACTCCACTCCGGAGCAGCGTTGGGAAGCCCAGATCGCCCTGCAAAAGCAACCGCGTGACGCCAGCGCCAGCCGCCTGCGTAACCGTTGCCGCATCACCGGCCGTCCGCACGGCGTGTACCGCAAGTTCGGCCTCGGCCGTAACAAGCTGCGCGAAGCTGCGATGCGCGGTGATGTACCGGGTCTGGTGAAAGCCAGCTGGTAATGAAAGCGAAGCCGGCCTAGTGCCGGCTTTGTTTTATCGATCAAGCCCCTTTTGGGGCTTGATTCATTTTTGATCGATCTCTAGAATGTCCGGCTCTCCTGAGCCTGGCATTTGCCGAGCTCGTGGATGGTTCCAGCCGAAAGGCTGTTCTTTTTGTATCAGGAGCATCTAGCCCATGAGTATGCAGGACCCGTTAGCGGACATGCTAACTCGTATCCGTAATGCCCAGATGGCTGAAAAGTCGGTAGTAAGCATGCCGTCTTCCAAGCTGAAGGTGGCAGTAGCCAACGTTCTCAAGAACGAAGGCTACATCGCGGGATACCAGGTCAGCAGCGACGCCAAGCCGCAGCTGTCCATCGAGCTGAAGTATTTCGAAGGTCGTCCGGTCATCGAAGAAGTGAAGCGCGTCAGCCGTCCTGGCCTGCGCCAGTACAAGCCTGTCGACCAGCTGCCGAAAGTTCGTGGCGGTCTGGGCGTTTCCATCGTCTCCACCAACAAAGGTGTGATGACTGATCGCGCTGCACGCGCTGCCGGTGTCGGCGGTGAAGTGCTCTGCACCGTGTTCTAAGGGGGGATAAGCATGTCTCGCGTTGCTAAGAACCCCGTTAAGCTGCCGGCAGGTGTCGAGGTCAAACTCGCAGGCCAGCAGCTTTCGATCAAGGGCGCCAAGGGCACCTTGGAACTGAATGTGCACTCGTCCGTGGAGATCATCCAGGAGGCCGGTGAACTGCGTTTTGCCGCCCGCAATGGCGATCAGCAGAACCGCGCTATGGCCGGTACCACTCGTGCACTGGTCAACAACATGGTTATTGGCGTGAGCCAAGGCTTCGAGCGCAAGCTGCAGCTGGTCGGTGTGGGTTACAAGGCCCAGGCCAAAGGCCAGGTGCTGAACCTCGCGCTGGGCTTCTCCCACCCGATCGACTACGAACTGCCGCAAGGCGTTACCGCTGAAACCCCCAGCCAGACCGATATCCTGATCAAGGGCATCGACAAGCAGCTGGTCGGTCAGGTGGCTGCGGAGATCCGCGACTTCCGTCGTCCTGAGCCGTACAAAGGCAAAGGCGTGCGTTATTCCGACGAAGTCGTACGTCGCAAAGAAGCTAAGAAGAAGTAGGGCATAGCAAATGAGCGAAAAGAAAGAAACTCGTCTGCGTCGCGCTCGCAAGGCACGCCTGAAAATGCGCGAGCTGGAAACCGTACGCCTCAGCGTGTACCGCTCTTCCCAGCACATCTACGCCCAGGTCATTTCGGCCGACGGCGCCAAGGTTCTGGCCAGCGCCTCGACCCTGGACAAAGAACTGCGTGACGGCGCCACTGGCAACGTCGACGCGGCCAAGAAAGTCGGTCAGCTGGTTGCCGAGCGTGCGAAAGCCGCTGGCGTCACCCAGGTGGCGTTCGACCGTTCTGGCTTCAAGTACCACGGCCGCGTGAAGGCGCTGGCTGATGCTGCTCGTGAAGGCGGGCTGGAGTTCTAAGTTATGGCAAATCACGAGCAAAAGCGCGATCGCGACAATCGCGGTGACGACGCCCAGGGCGAAGGCTACATCGAGAAGCTGGTCCAGGTTAATCGCGTTGCCAAGACCGTAAAAGGCGGCCGTATCTTCACCTTCACCGCGCTGACCGTGGTGGGTGATGGCAAAGGTCGCGTTGGTTTCGGTCGCGGTAAATCCCGCGAAGTGCCAGCAGCCATCCAGAAGGCGATGGAAGCTGCGCGTCGCAACATGATTCAGGTCGACCTGAACGGCACCACCCTGCAATACCCGATGAAGTCCGTGCATGGCGCGTCCCACGTGTTCATGCAGCCGGCTTCCGAAGGTACCGGCATCATCGCCGGCGGCGCCATGCGTGCCGTTCTGGAAGTGGCTGGCGTGCAGAACGTTCTGGCCAAGTGCTATGGCTCCACCAACCCGGTGAACGTGGTGTATGCCACCTTCAAGGGTCTGAAAGCCATGCAGTCGCCGGAGTCCGTGGCTGCTAAGCGCGGCAAGAGCGTCGAGGAGATTCTCTGATCATGGCTACCGTCAAAGTTACTCTGATCAAGAGCACCAACGGCCGTCTGGCCAACCACAAAGCTTGCGTCAAGGGCCTGGGCCTGCGTCGCATTGGTCACTCCGTCGAGGTTCAGGACACTCCTGAAAACCGCGGCATGATCAACAAGGCTTACTACCTGCTGCGTGTAGAGGGTTAATCCATGCAACTGAACGATCTGCGTTCCGCGCCGGGTGCCCGTCGCGAGAAGCACCGTCCGGGCCGTGGCATCGGTAGCGGTCTGGGCAAAACCGGTGGTCGCGGCCACAAGGGTCAGACCTCTCGTACCGGTGGCTCCATTGCCCCGGGCTTCGAGGGTGGCCAGCAGCCGCTGCACCGCCGTCTGCCGAAGTTCGGCTTCGTTTCCCTGAAAGCCATGGATCGCGCTGAAGTGCGCACCTCCGAGCTGGCCAAAGTGGAAGGCGACGTCGTTACTGTGCAGTCGCTGAAGGATGCCAACGTGATCAACCAAAACGTACAGCGTGTGAAAGTCATGCTGTCCGGCGAGGTTACTCGTGCGGTCACCCTGAAAGGTATCGCCGCCACCAAGGGTGCGCGTGCGGCCATCGAAGCAGCTGGCGGCAAGTTCGAGGACTAAATGGCTAAGCAAGGTGCTCTCTCCGCGCTCAGCAATGGCGGGTTGTCCGAGCTTTGGGCTCGACTGCGTTTTCTGTTCCTGGCGATCATCGTCTATCGGATCGGCGCGCACATTCCGGTGCCCGGAATCAACCCTGACCGGCTGGCCGACCTGTTCCGGCAGAACGAGGGGACCATTCTTAGCCTGTTCAACATGTTTTCCGGCGGCGCGCTGGAGCGGATGAGTATCTTTGCGCTGGGGATCATGCCGTACATTTCGGCATCGATCATCATGCAGCTGATGACCGCCGTCAGCCCGCAGCTGGAGCAGTTGAAAAAGGAAGGGGAAGCTGGCCGTCGCAAGATCAGCCAGTACACCCGCTACGGCACTCTCGTCCTGGCGATCATTCAGGCTGTCGGCATGTCCGTCGGTCTGGCCAGCCAGGGCGTAGCGTTCTCGGTTGATTTCGGCTTCCACTTCGTGGCGGTGACGACCTTCGTGGCCGGCGCCATGTTCATGATGTGGCTGGGCGAGCAGATCACCGAGCGCGGTGTCGGCAACGGTATCTCGATGCTGATTTTTGCAGGCATCGTGGCCGGTCTGCCGTCGGCAATAGGGCAGTCTTTCGAGTCTGCTCGCCAGGGTGATATCAATATCTTCGCCCTGATTGCCATCGGCCTGCTGGCGGTAGCGATCATCGGTTTCGTGGTGTTCATTGAGCGTGGACAGCGTCGCATTGCGGTGCACTACGCCAAGCGTCAGCAGGGCCGCAAGGTTTTCGCTGCGCAGACCAGCCACCTGCCGCTGAAGGTGAACATGGCGGGCGTAATCCCGGCCATCTTTGCCAGCAGTATCCTGCTGTTCCCGGCTTCGCTGGGGACCTGGTTCGGTCAGTCCGAAGGTATGGGCTGGCTGCAGGACATCTCGCAGGCCATCGCTCCCGGTCAGCCGTTGAACATTCTGCTGTTTAGTGCAGGGATCATCTTCTTCTGCTTCTTCTATACGGCGCTGATGTTCAATCCGAAAGACGTAGCGGAAAACCTGAAGAAGTCCGGTGCCTTTATTCCGGGCATCCGTCCGGGTGAGCAATCCGCGCGCTATATCGATGGCGTGCTGACCCGCTTGACCATGTTCGGTGCTCTGTACATGACGGCCGTTTGCCTCCTCCCGCAGTTCCTGCAGGTGGCTGCCAACGTTCCGTTCTACCTTGGCGGGACCTCGTTGCTGATCGTGGTCGTGGTTGTGATGGACTTTATGGCCCAAGTGCAATCTCACCTCGTTTCGCACCAGTACGAATCCCTGATGAAGAAAGCCAACCTGAAGGGCTATGGCGGCGGCATGCTCCGCTGAGATAGCGTCCGTAAGGTTCTAGGAGTTACTGATGAAAGTTCGTGCATCGGTCAAGAAGCTGTGCCGCAACTGCAAGGTCATCCGTCGCGACGGCGTCGTGCGCGTGATCTGCAGCGCGGAGCCGCGTCACAAGCAGCGCCAAGGCTGAGTGTGATTCACGCGTAATGAGCCCGGCAGCTAGTGCGCTGCCGGGTTGATTCTTTGTTATTACAGCGTTAATATCGCGCGCCCTATTTCTTGGCTTCCAGGGCGTGGGTAGCTGTCAATTGGAGTTCCACTGAATGGCCCGTATTGCAGGCGTCAACATTCCGGATAACAAGCACACTGTTATCTCGCTGACCTACATCTACGGTGTTGGTCGCACCACTGCGCAGAAAATCTGTGCAACCACCGGTGTCAATCCGGCGGCAAAGATCAAAGATCTCTCTGACGAGCAGATCGAGCAGCTGCGTGGCGAAGTCGCCAAACTCACCACCGAGGGTGACCTGCGCCGCGAAATCAACATGAAAATCAAGCGTCTGATGGACCTGGGCTGCTACCGCGGTCTGCGTCACCGCCGTGGCCTGCCGGTCCGCGGTCAGCGCACCAAGACCAACGCGCGCACCCGTAAGGGCCCGCGTAAGCCGATCCGCAAGTAATTGCGCCCGCGAATCGACAGGAAATAAGTCATGGCTAAGCCTGCTGCTCGTACTCGTAAGAAAGTCAAAAAGACAGTGGTGGATGGCATCGCCCATATCCACGCTTCTTTCAACAACACCATCGTGACCATCACTGACCGTCAGGGCAACGCCCTGTCCTGGGCTACCTCCGGTGGCTCCGGTTTCCGCGGCTCCCGTAAGTCCACTCCGTTCGCTGCCCAGGTGGCTGCCGAACGCGCTGGCCAGGCTGCTCTGGAATACGGCCTGAAGAACCTCGACGTTAACGTCAAGGGTCCGGGCCCGGGTCGCGAATCCGCTGTGCGTGCTCTGAACGCCTGCGGCTACAAAATCGCCAGCATCACCGACGTGACGCCTATCCCGCACAACGGGTGCCGTCCGCCGAAGAAGCGTCGCGTGTAATAGGAGACAGTGAAGAATGGCTCGTTACATTGGTCCCAAGTGCAAACTGTCTCGTCGTGAAGGCACCGATCTCTTCCTGAAGAGTGGTGCGCGCGCGCTCGAATCCAAGTGCAATATCGAATCGGCTCCTGGTCAGCACGGCGCTCGCCGTGGTCGCCAGTCCGACTACGGTACCCAGCTGCGTGAGAAGCAGAAAGTCCGTCGTATCTACGGCGTGCTGGAGCGTCAGTTCAGCGGTTACTACAAGGAAGCTGCCCGTAAGAAAGGCGCTACCGGCGAGAACCTGCTGCAGCTGCTGGAATGCCGTCTGGACAACGTGGTTTACCGCATGGGCTTTGGTGCCACCCGCGCCGAATCCCGTCAGCTGGTATCGCACAAAGCCATCACCGTGAACGGTTCGACCGTGAACGTCCCGTCCTACCAGGTTAAAGCTGGTGACGTCGTGGCCGTTCGCGAAAAGGCCAAGAACCAGCTGCGCGTTGCCCAGGCTCTCGAGCTGTGCGCCCAGCGTGGTCGCGTTGAGTGGGTTGAAGTGGATGCTGAGAAGAAGTCTGGCGTGTTCAAAAGCGTCCCGGCTCGCAGCGATCTGTCCGCCGACATCAACGAAAGCCTGATTGTCGAGCTCTACTCCAAGTAAGGGCTAGAAAATAGGTGCATCCATGCAGATTTCGGTAAATGAGTTCCTGACCCCCCGTCACATCGACGTTCAGGCGGTCAGTCCGACCCGCGCCAAGATCACCCTCGAGCCTCTCGAGCGTGGTTTTGGTCATACCCTGGGCAACGCGCTGCGTCGCATCCTGTTGTCCTCCATGCCTGGCTGTGCAGTAGTCGAGGCCGAGATCGACGGCGTACTCCACGAGTACTCCGCTATCGAAGGCGTGCAGGAAGATGTGATTGAGATCCTGCTCAACCTGAAAGGCCTGGCCATCAAGCTGCACGGCCGTGACGAAGTCACCCTGACTCTGGCCAAAAAGGGCTCGGGTGTGGTCACTGCTGCCGATATCCAGCTGGATCACGACGTCGAGATCGTCAACGGCGATCACGTAATCGCCAACCTGGCGGACAACGGCGCTCTGAACATGAAACTCACCGTGCGTCGTGGCCGTGGCTACGAGCCGGCTGATGCCCGTCAGAGCGATGAAGACGAAAGCCGTAGCATCGGCCGTCTGCAGCTGGACGCTACGTTCAGCCCTGTCCGTCGTGTGGCCTACGTGGTGGAAAACGCCCGCGTCGAGCAGCGTACCAACCTGGACAAGCTGGTCATCGACCTGGAAACCAACGGCACCCTGGATCCTGAAGAGGCCATCCGTCGTGCCGCGACCATCCTCCAGCACCAACTGGCGGCCTTCGTTGATCTGAAGGGCGACAGTGAGCCGGTAGTGGTCGAGCAGGAAGACGAGATCGATCCGATCCTTCTGCGCCCGGTTGACGACCTCGAGCTGACCGTACGTTCGGCCAACTGCCTCAAGGCGGAGAACATCTACTACATCGGTGATCTGATTCAGCGCACCGAAGTAGAGCTGCTCAAAACTCCGAACCTGGGCAAGAAGTCCCTGACCGAGATCAAGGACGTCCTGGCCTCCCGTGGTCTGTCCCTCGGCATGCGCCTCGACAACTGGCCGCCGGCAAGTCTGAAGAAGGACGATAAGGCTACTGCCTGATCGTCCGTAATCACCGAACCGAAAGTTTGGTAAGGAATTAATCATGCGTCATCGTAAAAGTGGCCGTCACCTGAGCCGCACCAGCGCCCACCGCAAGGCCATGTTCCAGAACATGGCGGTGTCGCTGTTCGAACACGAACTGATCAAGACCACCCTGCCTAAAGCCAAGGAACTGCGCCGCGTTGCCGAGCCGCTGATCACCCTGGCCAAGGTAGACAGCGTCGCCAACCGTCGTCTGGCCTTCGACCGTACCCGTTCGAAAGCCATCGTTGGCAAGCTGTTCAACGATCTGGGCAAGCGTTACGCCACCCGTCAGGGCGGCTACCTGCGCATCCTCAAGTGCGGTTTCCGCGCTGGCGACAACGCCCCTATGGCGTACGTTGAGCTGGTTGACCGTCAGGTCGCTGGTGAGGCTGTAGAAGCTGCTGAATAAGCTGCTTCCGCTCCACAAGGAACCGGGCCCTGCGCCCGGTTTTTTGCTTTCTGGCGTCGGTGTTGCCATCCATCGCACCGATGCGTGCATTCTGAGAGATAAAAACTATCGGTTGATTGCTTTTCATAAATTGGCCCTCTTTCCTGGTCGGGTCTAGTCTTCTCCCATCGTCGGCCGCAGTTGAAGGGACCGACCCGATGAAGAAAGGAGAGAACAATGTCGAACCCAGGTAAATGTCCGTTTCACCACGTTGCCGGTGGCGGCACCTCGAACCGGGACTGGTGGCCCAACCAGCTTCGCGTAGATCTGCTCAACCAGCATTCGGAAAAGTCCAACCCGCTCGGCGAGCAGTTCAACTACGCCGAAGCCTTCAAGAAGCTCGACTACAAGGCGCTCAAGGCCGATCTGGTGCGCCTGATGACCGATTCTCAGGACTGGTGGCCTGCCGACTTCGGCCACTATGGTCCGCAGTTCATCCGTATGGCCTGGCACTCCGCCGGTACCTATCGCACCACCGATGGCCGTGGTGGCGGCGGTCGTGGCCAGCAGCGCTTCGCGCCGCTCAACTCCTGGCCGGACAATGTCAACATCGACAAGTCGCGTCGTCTCCTGTGGCCGATCAAGCAGAAATACGGCCAGCAGATTTCCTGGGCGGACCTGTTCATCCTCGCCGGCAACGTCGCGCTGGAATCCATGGGCTTCCGTACCTTCGGCTTTGCCGGTGGCCGTGAGGACACTTGGGAACCGGATCAGGACGTCAACTGGGGCGCTGAGATGCAGTGGCTGGGTGTCGACCCGGAGCGGGTCAAGGACAGTCGCGAGCTCAACGGTCCCTTCGGTGCCACCCACATGGGCCTGATCTATGTGAACCCGGAAGGGCCGAATGCCAGCGGCGACTACCTGGAGGCGGCCAAGGACATCCGCACCACCTTCTACCGCATGGCCATGAATGACGAGGAGATCGTTGCCCTGATCGCCGGTGGTCACACCTTCGGTAAGGCCCATGGTGCTGCGCCTGAGTCGCACAAGGGGCCGGAGCCTGAGGCCGCGCCGATCGAGGCCCAGGGCCTGGGCTGGACGAGCAACTTCGGCAGTGGCCATGGCAAGGACACCATCTCTAGCGGCATCGAGGTGACCTGGACCAAAACCCCGGCGCTGTGGAGCAACAACTTCTTCGAGAACCTGTTCAATTACGAATGGGAGCTGACCAAGTCGCCCGCCGGCGCCAAGCAGTGGGTCGCCAAGGATGCCCCGGAGATCATTCCGGATGCGCACATCCCGGGCAAATTCCACAAGCCGACCATGCTCACCACCGACCTGACGCTGCGCTTCGATCCGGAGTTCGGCAGGATCTCCAAGAGCTTCCTGGATGATCCGCAGGCCTTCGCCGATGCCTTTGCTCGTGCCTGGTTCAAGTTGACTCACCGCGACATGGGGCCGAAGGCCTGCTACCTGGGCCCGGAAGTGCCGCAGGAAGACCTGATCTGGCAGGACCCGCTGCCGGCCGCCACGCTCAACCCGAGTGCGGCTGAAATCGCCGACCTCAAGGCGAAGATCGTTGCCTCCGGCCTGTCGGTGGGTGATCTGGTTTCGGTGGCCTGGGCCTCGGCCTCCAGCTTCCGTGGCAGCGACAAGCGTGGCGGCGCCAATGGTGCGCGCCTGGCACTGGCCCCGCAGAAGGACTGGGCGGTTAACCAGCGGGCGATCAATGCCTTGCCCAAGCTGGTGGAGATTCAGAAGGCCTCCGGCAAGGCTTCCCTTGCGGACGTGCTGGTGCTCGCCGGTAACGTGGGCGTGGAACAGGCGGCCAAGGCCGCCGGCGTCAGCGTCGATGTGCCGTTCGCGCCTGGTCGGGTCGATGCCCGGCAGGATCAGACCGATGTCGAGTCCTTCGCCGCGCTGGAGCCGGTGGCCGATGGCTTCCGCAACTACAACAAGGGCAACCTGGGCGTGCCGACCGAGGCGCTGCTGATCGACAAGGCGCAGCTGCTGACCCTGACCGCCCCCGAGCTGACCGCGCTGGTCGGTGGTCTGCGTGTCCTTGGCGCCAACCATGACGGCAGCGCGCATGGCGTGTTCACCGACAAGGTTGGCGTGCTGTCCAACGACTTCTTCGTCAACCTGCTGGACATGGGGGTTGAGTGGAAGGCGACCGGCGCCGATGCCGAGCTGTTCGAAGGCAAGTGCCGCAAGACTGGCCAGGTGAAGTACAGCGGTACCCGCAACGACCTGATCTTCGGCTCCAACTCGATCCTGCGGGCCTACGCCGAGGTCTACGCCAGTGCCGACGGCCAGCAGAAGCTGGTCAAGGACTTCGTCGCGGCTTGGACCAAGGTGATGAACCTGGATCGCTTCGATCTGGCCTGATTCACCGGCAACAAGAAAAGCCCCGCATCTGCGGGGCTTTTTCACTTTGGCGACGGTCAGGCGCGGTCGCGTTCCAGCAACGGCTTGAGGAAGTGCCCGGTGTGCGATGCCGGGTTGGCTGCCACGTCCTCCGGGGTGCCGGTGGCGATGATCATGCCGCCCTTGGAGCCGCCCTCGGGGCCGAGGTCGACCAGCCAGTCGGCGGTCTTGATCACGTCCAGGTTGTGCTCGATCACTACCACGGTGTTGCCGTGGTCGCGCAGGCGGTGCAACACGTCGAGCAGTTGCTGGATATCCGCGAAGTGCAGGCCGGTGGTCGGCTCGTCGAGGATATACAGGGTCTTGCCGGTGTCGCGCTTGGACAGCTCGCGGCTCAGCTTGACCCGCTGCGCCTCGCCGCCGGACAGGGTGGTCGCACTCTGCCCCAGCTTGATATAGGACAGACCCACATCGACCAGGGTCTGCAGCTTGCGCGCCAGGGCCGGCACGGCATCGAAGAACTCGCGGGCTTCCTCGATGGTCATGTCGAGCACCTCAGTGATGCTCTTGCCCTTGTACTTCACTTCCAGGGTTTCGCGGTTGTAGCGCTTGCCCTTGCACACGTCGCACGGCACGTAGATGTCCGGCAGGAAGTGCATCTCCACCTTGATCACGCCGTCGCCCTGGCAGGCTTCACAGCGGCCGCCCTTGACGTTGAAGCTGAAGCGGCCCGGCCCGTAGCCGCGCGAACGCGACTCCGGCACGCCGGCGAACAGTTCGCGGATCGGGGTGAACAGGCCGGTGTAGGTCGCCGGGTTGGAGCGCGGTGTACGGCCGATCGGGCTCTGGTCGATGTCGACCACCTTGTCCAGGTGCTGCAGGCCGTCGAACGAGTCGTGCGGCGCAGCCTCCAGGGTGGTGGCGCCATTCAGCGCGGTGGCGGTGAGCGGGAATAGGGTGTTGTTGATCAGTGTCGACTTGCCCGAGCCGGACACGCCGGTGACGCAGGTGAGCAGGCCGACCGGGATCTCCAGGTCGACGTTGCGCAGGTTGTTGCCGCGCGCGCCCTTGAGCTTGAGCAGTTTCTTCTTGTCGCGCGGGGTGCGCGTGGCCGGGTAGCGGATCTTCTCGCGGCCGGAGAGGTACTTGCCGGTCAGCGAGTCGGGGTGGTTCATCACCTCGTCCGGGGTGCCCTCGGCGACCACGCGGCCGCCGTGCACGCCGGCGCCGGGGCCGATGTCGACCACGTAATCGGCCAGGCGGATGGCGTCCTCGTCATGCTCCACCACGATCACCGTGTTGCCCAGGTTGCGCAGGTGGGTGAGGGTGCCGAGCAGGCGCTCGTTGTCGCGCTGGTGCAGGCCGATGGACGGCTCGTCGAGGATGTACATGACGCCGACCAGGCCGGCGCCGATCTGGCTGGCCAGGCGGATGCGCTGGGCCTCGCCGCCAGACAGGGTGTCGGCGCTGCGGTCCAGGGTCAGGTAGTCGAGGCCGACGTTGACCAGGAACTGCAGGCGTTCGCGGATTTCCTTGAGGATCTTCTCGGCGATCTCGCCGCGGCGGCCGGTCAGGCTCATGCCGCCGAAGTAGTCGCAGGCCTCGCCGACCGGTAGGCCGGTAACGGCCGGCAGGGTACGCTCGCCCACCCATACATGGCGCGCCTCGCGGCGCAGACGGGTGCCGCGGCAGTCCGGGCAGGGCTGGGTGCTGAGGAACTTGGCCAGCTCCTCGCGCACGGTGGCTGACTCGGTCTCGCGGTAACGGCGTTCGAGGTTGGGAATGATGCCTTCGAACGGGTGCGAACGTTTGACGATGTCGCCGCGGTCGTTGAGGTACTTGAAGTCGACGTTCTGCGTGCCGCTGCCGAACAGGATGACCTTCTGGTGCTCGGCGGCCAGGTCGTCGAACGGCTCGTCCAGGCTGAAGCCGTAGTGCGCGGCCAGCGAGCCGAGCATCTGGAAGTAGTAGACGTTGCGCCGGTCCCAGCCGCGGATGGCACCTTCGGCCAGGGTCAGCTCGCCGTTGACCAGGCGCTTGGCGTCGAAGAACTGCTTCACGCCTAGGCCGTCGCAGGTCGGGCAGGCGCCGGCCGGGTTGTTGAAGGAGAACAGCTTGGGTTCCAGCTCGCTGATCGAGTGGCCGCAGTGCGGGCAGGCGAAGCGCGCGGAGAAGATGATCTCGTCACCCTCTTCGTCGTCCATGGGGGCGACCAGGGCGATGCCGTCGGCCAGCTTGATGGCGGTTTCGAAGGATTCGGCCAGGCGCTGCTGCAGGTCCTCGCGCACCTTGAAACGGTCTACCACCACGTCGATGGAGTGCTTCTTCTGCTTGTCCAGCTTGGGCAGCTCGTCCAGTTCGTAGAGCTTGCCGTTGACCCGGGCGCGGACGAAGCCCTGGGCGCGCAGCTCTTCGAACACCGCCAGGTGCTCGCCCTTGCGCTCGCGGATCACCGGGGCCAGCAGCATCAGCTTGCGGCCCTCGGGCAGGGCCAGCACCTGGTCGACCATCTGGCTGACGGTCTGCGCTTCCAGCGGCACGTCGTGATCCGGGCAGCGCGGGATGCCGACGCGGGCGTAGAGCAGGCGCAGGTAGTCGTAGATCTCGGTGATGGTGCCCACCGTCGAGCGCGGGTTGTGCGAAGTCGACTTCTGCTCGATGGAGATGGCCGGGGAGAGGCCCTCGATGGTGTCGACGTCGGGCTTCTCCATCATCGACAGGAACTGCCGGGCGTAGGCCGACAGCGACTCGACGTAGCGGCGCTGCCCCTCGGCGTAGAGGGTGTCGAAGGCCAGCGACGACTTGCCGGAACCGGACAGGCCGGTGATCACGATCAGCTTGTCGCGCGGCAGGGTCAGGTCGACGTTTTTCAGGTTATGGGTGCGCGCACCCCGGATCAGAATCTTGTCCACGAACGGCCTCGCAGGTGGGCGGGCGGAAACCACGCAGTATACGGCCGGCCGTCGTCGCGCGGCAAAGCGCCGCGCCTGTATCGGCGCTGGGATGGCTGCTAGAATCGCCGGCCAATTTGTTCAGGGTTTTTCCATGCACGATCCGCACAGCGAACGCATGAGCGCCAGCGAAACGCGCGCCGCCGGTGGCCTGGCCCTGGTGTTCGCCTTCCGCATGCTGGGCATGTTCATGGTACTGCCGGTACTGGCGACATACGGCACCGACCTGGCCGGCGCCACCCCGGCGCTGATCGGCCTGGCCATCGGTGCCTACGGCCTGACCCAGGCACTGCTGCAGATTCCCTTCGGCGTGATCTCCGACCGCATCGGCCGCCTGCCGGTCATCTATATCGGCCTGCTGATCTTCGCCGCCGGCGCCGCCCTGGCGGCCACCGCCGACTCCATCTGGGGCGTGATCGCCGGGCGTGTGCTGCAGGGCGCCGGAGCCATCTCGGCGGCGGTGATGGCGCTGCTCTCCGACCTGACCCGTGAACAGCACCGCACCAAGGCCATGGCCATGATCGGCATGAGCATCGGCCTGTCGTTCGCTGTCGCCATGGTGGTCGGCCCGCTGCTGACCCGCGCCTTTGGCCTCTCCGGGTTGTTCTGGGCCACCGCCGGCATGGCGCTGGTCGGCATACTGATCATCGCCCTGTTCGTGCCGCGTGCCTCCACTACGCTGCAGCACCGCGAGTCCGGGGTGGCACGCCAGGCGCTGCGGCCGACCTTGCGTAATCCCGAGCTGCTGCGCCTGAACCTGGGCATCGGCGTCCTGCACGCCATCCTCATGGCCAGTTTCGTCGCCCTGCCGCTGGCGCTGGTGGAGGAGGGCGGGCTGGCCAAGGAAGAGCACTGGTGGGTCTACCTCAGCGCGCTGCTGGTCGGCTTCTTCGGCATGGTGCCTTTCATCATCTATGCCGAGAAAAAACGCCGGATGAAGCGCGTGCTGTGTGGCGCGGTGGCCGTGCTGGTGCTCTGCGAGCTGTACTTCTGGGCCTTCGGCCACGGTCTCAAGGCGCTGGTGCTGGGCTTCATCTTGTTCTTCACCGCCTTCAACCTGCTGGAGGCCTCGCTGCCTTCGCTGGTGAGCAAGGTGGCACCGGCCGGCGGCAAGGGCACGGCCATGGGTGTGTACTCCACCAGCCAGTTCCTCGGCGCCGCGCTGGGCGGCATTCTGGGCGGCTGGCTGTACCAGCACGGCGGCCTCGGCCTGGTGTTCGTCGGCTGTGCATTGCTGGGGGTTTTCTGGCTGCTGGCAGCTGCTACTATGCGCGAGCCGCCTTATGTGACCAGTCTGCGCCGCCCGCTTGCCGAGACGGCGCTGGCCGACAGCGGACTGGTGGGGCGACTCCTCGCGATACCCGGCGTCAGCGACGCCATCGTGGTGGCCGAGGAGGCCGCGTTGTACATCAAAGTGGACACCCAACAATTGGACCGCGCGTTGCTCGAGCAAGTGCTCGAAGAGGCCGCGGAGACGCATTCAGCTTAGGAGAACGAAATGGCCCGTGGGGTTAACAAAGTCATTCTGATCGGCAACGTCGGCGGCGACCCGGAAACCCGTTACCTGCCCAATGGCAATGCGGTGACCAACATCACCCTGGCCACCACCGACAGCTGGAAGGACAAGCAGACCGGCCAGCAGCAGGACCGTACCGAATGGCACCGCGTGGTGTTCTTCGGCAAGCTCGCCGAGATTGCCGGCGAATACCTGCGCAAGGGCAGCCAGTGCTACGTCGAAGGCCGCCTGCAGACCCGCGAGTGGGAGAAGGATGGCGTCAAGCGCTACACCACCGAGATCGTGGTCGACATGAACGGCACCCTGCAGCTGCTCGGCGGCCGTGGTGGCAACCAGGAAGGCGGTGGCGAGTACGCCCCGCGTCAGCAGCAGTCGCGCCCGGCCCCGCAGCAGGCCGCACCGCGCCCGGCGCCGCAACCGGCGGCCCAGCAGCCGGCCCAGGACTTCGATAGCTTCGACGACGATATCCCGTTCTAAGCTGCGTCAGGTCCCACGAGAAGCCCGCCCCGCGCGGGCTTTTTTGTGCCTGCGGGGTGCGACGCCGTGTCCGGCGCGCTGCCCGGGCCAGGCCGCTAGAATGCCGGGCTCATGAACCCGCTCAGCCGCAATTTCCGCGATTGGCTCTACGCCTTTGCCCTGGTGGGCATGCTCCTGCGCGTGAGCATGCCGCTGTGGGCATTGCCGCAGATGAGCGAAGGCGGCTTCATGCTGCTGTGCACCTCGCAGGGCATTCAGTGGCAGCTCGGCGAGGAAGGCAAGGGCAGCGTCGCGGCGCACCAGTTGCCCTGCGTGCAGTGTGGCGCCCATCTGGCCAGCCTGCAGTCGTTTCCCTTCACCCCACCGCCGCCGCCCGTTGCTGCGCCCGAGCGGCCGCGCTTTGCCGAGGCGCTGAACCTCAGCCCGCCGTTCCTGGTGGCGCCGCCCGGCAGGGCCCCGCCGGCCATTTCCTGATCCAGCCATCCAGCGCCCTCCGTGCGAGGGCTTAGCGCTGTCTTTTTTTCAGGAAACACCATGAACGCATCCGTATTCGTGCCGGCACGTGGCTGCCGTCTGCCTTTCATCCTCTCTACCCTGGCGATGGCCATCGCCGCGCCGGTCCTCGCCGCTGACTCCGCCGATGTCGAGTTGGCACCCACCGTGGTCACCGCTGTGCAGCAGAGCTCACCGTTGACCGTGATCGCCGACCCCAAGGACGCCCGCCAGCCGGTGCCGGCCAGCGACGCCACCGACTACCTGAAGACCATCCCCGGCTTTTCCGCCATCCGCAGTGGCGGCACCAATGGCGACCCGGTGCTGCGTGGCATGTTTGGCTCGCGCATCAACCTGCGCGCCAACGGCGGCATGATGCTCGGTGCCTGTCCCTATCGAATGGATGCCCCGAGCTCCTATATTTCTCCGGAGACCTACGACCAGCTCACCGTGATCAAGGGGCCGCAGACCGTGCTCTGGGGGCCGGGCGCCTCAGCGGGCACCGTGCTGTTCGAGCGTCAGCCGGAGCGCTTCGGCGAGCTCGGTACGCGCCTGCATGCCAGCCTGCTGGCCGGCTCCAACGGCCGCTTCGACAAGGTGCTGGATGCTGCCGCGGGCGGCGAGCAGGGCTACCTGCGTTTTGTCGGCAACCAGGCGCAGTCCGATGATTACGAGGATGGCGACGGCGATACCGTGCCGTCGCGCTGGAAGAAGTGGAATGGCGACCTGGCCATTGGCTGGACACCCGACGCGGATACCCTGCTCGAATTCACGGCGGGCAAGGGTGATGGTGAGGCACGTTATGCCGGGCGCGGCATGGACGGTGCGCAGTTCGAGCGCGAGAGCCTCGGGCTGCGCTTCGAGAAGAGCAACCTGGGTGGAGTGCTGGATAAGGTCGAGGCACAGATCTACTACAACTACGCCGACCACATCATGGACAACTTCAGCCTGCGCAACCCTGATCCGAACGGCATGATGCCCATGGCGATGGCTTCGCAGGTCGACCGCCGCACGCTCGGCGGGCGTGTCGCCGCCACCTTCAAGTGGACGGATGTAGAGCTGGTCGCCGGTGTCGACGCGCTACGTAGTGAGCACCGCTGGCGCAATTCCGATTACGACATGATGAGCGATAGCTACATCGATACCGACCAGTTCCCCTGGGAAAAGGATGCGGTCAGCCACAACTACGGTGCCTTCGCCGAGGCCACCTGGCATCTGGCAGAGCGTGATCGTTTGATCAGTGGTGCTCGTCTGGATCGTGCCACCACCAAGGATTATCGGACCAGCCAATGGAGCGGCATGATGCAGGTGGCCAACCCGACCGCTGGCGAGACTCGCGCCGATACCCTGCCCAGCGGCTTCCTGCGCTATGAGCACGATCTGGCCACTTCGCCGACCACTCTTTATGCCGGTCTGGGCCATGTGCAGCGCTTCCCCGATTACTGGGAGCTGTTCTCGGCGGAAACCGGGCCGGCCGGCAGCGTCAATGCCTTTGACGGGATTCAGCCGGAGAAGACCACGCAGCTCGATTTCGGTGTGCAGTACGCTGGCGAGGACCTGCAGGCCTGGGCATCCGGCTATGTCGGCCAGGTGCGCGACTACATCCTGTTCAGCTATGAAACCAACATGATGGGCATGAGCAGCTCGCGGGCCGATAACATCGATGCGCGCATCATGGGCGGCGAGCTGGGTGTCGCCTACGACCTCACCGACACCTGGAAGACCGACGCTACCCTGGCCTACGCCTGGGGCAAGAACAGTTCCGATGGCGAGGCGCTGCCGCAGATGCCGCCGCTGGAAGCGCGCCTGGGGCTGACCTACGAACGCGAGGCCTGGAGCGTGGGCGCCCTGTGGCGCGTGGTGGCTCAGCAAAACCGCGTGGCCGAGGGCAAGGGTAACGTTGTGGGCCAGGATCTCGGCAAGAGCGCCGGCTTCGGCGTGTTCTCGCTCAATGGCGCCTACCGCGTCAGCGAGCAGGTCAAGCTCAGCGCCGGTGTCGACAACCTGTTCGACAAGGACTACGTCGAACACCTCAACCTGGCGGGCGATGCCGGCTTCGGCTACCCGGCCGACCCGGTGGCCATCGACGAACCGGGCCGTACGTTGTGGACCAAAGTCGAGTTCGACTTCTGAGTGTCACGGAGCCCGCCTATTGGCGGGCTCTTGCCTGATGGTGCTAGCCACCGAATTTCCACGGATAAACCACCTCATCCCCATCAGGCCCGCAGCCGGTTCAATGACACTCCCTGGCACCCTATCGCCGAGGAGGCACCATGTCCCATACGCCGCTGCGAGTAGCACTGATCAACCCGCCTCATACCGCCATCGGCAGTCGTATCCCGGGTGAACATCTCCCGCCGCTGGGGCTGCTCAGCATCGGCGGGCCACTGCTGGATGCCGGTTTTCAGGTGCAATTGCTGGATGCCGATCTGGAAAACCTGTCACTCGACGAGATCGTGCAGCGTACCGTCGCGATGCAGCCTGACGTGCTGATGCTCGGCCATTCCGGCTTCAGCTCGGTACATGTCACGGTGGTCGAGCTGTACCGTTTGCTCAAGGAGCAGCTGCCGCAGTTGCGGGTGGTGTATGGCTGCGTGCACCCGACCTACCACTGGGACGAGATCCTGCGTGACTGCCCGCAGATCGACTTCATCGTGCGCGGCGAGGGCGAGCAGACGGCGCTTGCGCTGGTACACCCGCATGGGGTGGCGGGTGTGGTTTCACGAGGTGGCCGAATTCATCTTTTCCATCCGGCTGCTCAAGCATGGGCCGACCCTGCGTGAGTTCCTCGGCCCCACGCTGGCGCAGCGGGAGTATGTGCTCGACAAGCGTCGGTCTGCGCTCAACGGTGAGCGAGTGATAGCGCGCGGGCGTTAGAGCGGCGTGACGGTTGGGGCGGCGGCCACAATGCTGCCGTTTGGCGCAATCGCGCACATTCGGTTTATTGGGGGCTTGCTGTCATGATCGGCGGGTGATTTATTACGCGCGCTCGAAGGCAAGGGAAGGCCTCGACCGCACACTCTGTTGTGTCCCTTGCCGCTTATCGTCAATTGAGTGTGCGCAAGGTGATGAAATGTCGGATGAACCCCAAGGATCGGGTACCTCGCCCGAGCCGGATACGGGCCTAGCGTGCCTGGTGATGTTGGCGCGCTTCCACAATGTGGCCGCCTCGCCCGAGCAGCTGGCTCACGAGTTCGCCGAGGATGGTCGCCGTTTCGGTCGTGCCGAACTCCTTCTTTCCGCCAAGAAGCTGGGCCTCAAGGCCAAGTCCGCGCGCAGCTCACTGAGCCGCCTGGACACCACACCGCTGCCGGCGATTGCCGCCGATCACGAAGGCCGCTACTTCATCATCGCCCGCCTCGACGACGGCAAGGCGCTGATCCATGACCCACGCGCGCAGCGCCCCGAGGTCTTGACCTTCGAGCAGCTGGAGCAACGCTGGAGCGGCGAGCTGCTGCTGATCCGCTCCGAGGCGTCGCTTGCCGGTGAGCTGTCCAACTTCGACTTCACCTGGTTCATACCGGCCATCGTCAAGTACCGCAAGCTGCTCGGTGAAGTGCTGCTGGTGTCCTTCGTGCTGCAGATCTTCGCGCTGCTCACGCCGCTGTTCTTTCAGGTGGTGATGGACAAGGTGCTGGTGCACCGTGGCCTGTCGACCCTGGACGTGATTGCGATTGGCCTGCTCGGCATCATGGTTTTCGAGACCCTGCTCAGCGGGCTGCGCAGCTATGTGTTCGCCCACACCGCCAGCCGCATCGATGTGGAGCTGGGCTCACGGCTGTTCCGCCACCTGGTGACCCTGCCGCTGGCCTACTTCCAGGCGCGGCGGGTCGGTGATTCGGTGGCGCGGGTGCGCGAGCTGGAGAATATCCGCAGTTTTCTGACCGGCAACGCCATCACCCTGATCCTCGACGTGCTGTTCTCGGTGGTGTTCATCGCCGTGATGTTCTACTACAGCGGCTGGCTGACCCTGGTGGTGATCCTCTCACTGCCTTTGTATTTCCTGATCTCCCTGCTGATCACCCCGGTGCTGCGCGCGCGGCTCAACGAGAGCTTCGCCCGTGGTGCGGAGAACCAGGCCTTCCTGGTCGAAACGGTCAACGGCATCGACACTCTCAAGGCCATGGCGGTGGAGCCGCAGATCAACCGCAAGTGGGACAACCAGCTGGCCGGCTACGTGGCGGCCAGCTTCAGGACCCAGAATCTGTCGACCATCGCCAACGAGAGTGTGGGCTTTGTCGGCAAGCTGGTCACCGTGGCCACCCTGTGGCTGGGCGCGCGCTTGGTCATCGAGGGCGATCTGACAGTGGGCCAGCTGATTGCCTTCAATATGCTGGCCGGCCGTGTGTCGCAGCCGATCATGCGCCTGGCCCAGTTGTGGACCAACTTCCAGCAGACCGGCGTGTCGGTGCAGCGCCTGGGCGACATCCTCAACGCCCGCACCGAACTGTCCCAGGCTACCCGCAGCGCCTTGCCGCCGCTTAAGGGCCAGATCGAATTCGACCAGGTGCACTTCCGCTACCGCCCGGACGGCTCCGAGGTGCTGCGTGGCGTCAGCCTGCAGATCAATGCTGGCGAAGTGATCGGCGTGGTCGGCCGCTCCGGCTCCGGCAAGAGCACCCTGACTCGCCTGCTGCAGCGCCTGTATACCCCCGAACGGGGCAGGGTGCTGGTGGACGGCATGGACCTGGCCCTGGCTGACGTGTCCTCGCTGCGCCGGCAGATCGGCGTGGTGCTGCAGGACAACATGCTGTTCGCCCGCAGCATTCGCGAGAACATCGCCCTGACCGATCCCGGTGCACCGCTGGAGGCGGTAATCCAGGCGGCCAAGCTGGCGGGCGCCCACGAGTTCATCCTCGAACTGCCAGAGGGCTACGACACTGTGGTTGGTGAGCACGGTGCCTCGCTGTCCGGCGGCCAGCGCCAGCGCATCGCCATCGCCCGCGCGCTGATCGGCAATCCGCGGGTGCTGATCTTCGACGAGGCCACCAGTGCCTTGGACTATGAGTCCGAACGTGTCATCCAGCAGAACATGCAGGCCATCTGCAAAGGCCGCACGGTGATCATCATCGCCCACCGCCTGTCCGCCGTACGCGATGCCAACCGCATCGTGGTCATGGACCGTGGGCAGATCGTCGAGCAAGGCAGCCACGCCGAACTCCTTTCCCACCAAGCCGGCCACTACTCGCGCCTGCACCGACTGCAGCAGGGCGGTGCCGCATGAGCATGAAAGCAGCACAAAACAACCCCCTCTCCCCCCGGGAGAGGGTTGGGGTGAGGGTGTCCTGCGTCACCTCGACTTCTGTGGGAGATCTTCGATGAGCGCCAAACGCGACCTACTTAATCGCTACCGCAGCGCCTGGCGCCATTCCTGGCAACGGCGCAAGGCCATGGATGCCCCCGCGCGGCTGAACCACGAAGTGCAGTTCCTGCCCGCCGCCTTGGCCCTGCAGGAAGCGCCTGTGCACCCGGCGCCACGGATCATCCAGTGGACCATCATGGCCTTCGCCGTGCTGGCGCTGATCTGGGCCTGCGTCGGCGAGATCGATGTGGTCGCTACCGCCAGCGGCAAGATCGTGCCCAGCGGCAAGAGCAAGATCATCCAGCCCAGCGAAGTGGCGGTGGTGAAAGCCATCCACGTCTACGACGGCCAGAGCGTCAAAGCCGGCGAACTGCTGGTGGAACTGGATGCGCAGATCACCGGCGCCGATGTCGAGCGTCTGAAGAGCGACCTGCTCGCCGCCCAGGTCGACAGCGCGCGCGCCAGCGCGCTGCTGGAATCGATCGAGCACAACCGGCCGCCGGCCTCGCTGGCCGAGCGCATCCCCCAGGCCGCCGCACAACAGCAGGCCTCGGCGCAGACCTGGCTGCAGGGCCAGTACCTCGAGCTCAGGGCCGCCCTGGAGCAGGGCGATGCCGAGATCGCCCAGCGAGTGGCCGAGATCCAGGCCGCCCAGGCCTGGGTGGCCAAGCTGCAGGAGTCCCTGCCCATCACCCGCCAGCTGGCAGCCGACTACAAGCGCCTGCTGGACAAGGGCATCCTCGGCAAGCACGCCTTCCTCGAGCGTGAACAGCGGCGCATGGACCAGGAGCGCGAGCTGGCCATCCAGCAGGCCCGCGTCGTCGAACTCAACGCCGCCAAGCTGGAGGCCGAGCGCCGCCGCCAGGGTGTGATTGCCCAGACCCGCCGCACCATGCTCGATTTGCAGCATGAGTCCGAACAGCGCAGCGCCGCCCTGCAACAGGAGCTGGCCAAGGCCGAACAGCGCGACCGCCTGACCCGCCTTACCGCCCCGGTGGATGGCACCGTGCAGCAACTGGCGATCCACACCCCAGGTGGGGTGGTCACCGAGGCCCAGCCACTGATGGTCATCGTGCCCAAGGACCAGCCGGTGGAAGTGGAAGCGATGCTGGAGAACAAGGACATCGGCTTCGTGCGCGCGGGCCAGGAAGTCGAGGTCAAGGTCGAGACCTTTACCTTCACCAAGTACGGCGTGGTGCACGGCACCGTGCTGAATATCTCCAACGACGCCATAGAGGACGAGAAGCTGGGGCTGGTGTACAGCACGCGCATTCAGCTGAAGGAGAACAGCATCCAGGTCGGCGAGAACCGCATTGAACTATCGCCGGGCATGGCGGTGCGCGCGGAAGTGAAAACGGATAAGAGAAAGGTGATTGATTACTTCCTGAGTCCGCTCAGGGAATATCAATCTGAGAGTTTGATGGAACGCTAACTCGATAAAGGAGCATTTATGAGCGTGAATGTTGGTGCCGATGGTTCTATTTCGTTTGAGGATGCCAGTGGCGGAACTGTAAAGATTGGCTCTAATGGCCAGCTTACTATGAAGGATGCCTCTGGAAAGAGTGTGCAGATTCCTGTGAATGGGCAGGGGGGGTACGAGATCGAAGTTGAGACTAAGGCTGGCTCGGCTAAAATTTCTGGAAGAATTGATGCTAGCGGTAATGCTACTGTAGATCAGCTTAGAATGAATAGTCCGGAAATTGGCGGTAATTTCGGGCCTTTTGGGGTGCTCCACCTAGGCGTCAATGGCTACATGCAGTGGACTCCTGAGGGAGGTGTAGAATTCGGGCTGGATAAGAATTTTACAATAGGTGGGAAGTCTCTTGATGAGATTGCGGATGGTGCATATAAACTTGTCGAAAACTCTATGGTTGGCCAGGTTCTGGGGAGTCGCCACGACTATATTGATGCGTATGTGGATGGTGAAACTACGACCCGCTCCCATTTGCAGTGGCTAGTTCAGAAGAATGCCAAGATTGATGATGATGTTAATAGTAGCTTTGAAGCTGCCTTCCGAGCAGTATTTGATCCATTTGTCCTAGATTTGGATGGCGATGGTATTGAGACCTTCGGCGCCGATGGTCGGGTTCTGTTCGATCACGATGGTGATGGAAGCAAAAGCGGTTCCGGCTGGATCAAGTCTGATGATGGCTTGCTGGTGTTGGACCGTAACGGCAATGGCTCTATCGACAATGGACGAGAGCTATTTGGGGATAACACCCTGTTGGCCGATGGCAGGAGGGCCAAGGATGGTTTTGAAGCCATTAAAGAGTTAGACGTAAATTCTGATGGTAAGTTGGATGCCAATGATGCGGCTTGGGCCGATCTGCGTGTATGGAGGGATCTGAATAGTGATGGAATCAGTCAATCCGAAGAGCTCTTTACTCTGCAAGAGATAGGTGTGAAGAGCATCGGAACTGTTTCAGATGGCAAGATCCAAGATCTTGGCAACGACAATTATATTGAAGGCTTTGGCGCCTTCCAATGGAATGCTGCCCACGGTGGTGTCGGGGTTACCGGTAATGTCGGGATTACTGGCGATGTGTATTTCGAGGACAATCCCTTCTATCGCGAATTTGCTGACCACATAGATATTCCTGTGGAGCTGGCTGATATTGCAGATATGCGAGGTTCTGGTGCAGTACGCGATCTACGTGAAGCTGCAGCGACAAGCAGTGAGCTGCAGGGCGCATTGGCCGCTTATTCTGCTGCAGGAACTCGCCTGGAGCAGCAAGCGCTGCTGGATGAGCTGATTCGTGCCTGGGCCGACAGTGCCAGTTTTCGCACTTTCGATGAGCGTGTTTCGGATCTGGCCGAAGGTAAGTTATACGACATCGAATTTTCCTATTCCTGGGAAAACGAGCGTCTTGATGTTGCTGCGGGCTCCAGCGGAGGTGGTGGTTCCAGTGGTGGGGGAATAGGCATTCCAGAAGGCGACGATGATTCACCGACTGCCGAGCAGCTTAAGAAGAAAGAGCTGTTGGAGATGGTCCGTGTGCTGGAAGTCTTTAATGGTCGATACTTCTTCGACTTCAAGCCTACGACTGATGATGGTGCTGACGGAGAGGTTGGCGTTTCCTTTATTGCTGGCACACAAAGGCGCACCGGCAGTGCGGTGGGCGGCTCAATTACACTGGGAGCGACCTTCTACCTGACGGAAGAGGCCTTCACTTTCGCACCGAACCAAGAGCACTCCATCAGAGAGGCATATCAGAGTTTGATGGACTCCGTGTACAACGGCCTGTTGTTGCAAACCCGCCTCAAGCCATACCTTGACGAGATGTCTCTTGTCTTGGAGGCGGGCGGCGTGACCCTGCAGTTTGATGGAGTTTTAGACAAACTTGCCCAAGTGCGCGGTGGTAATCCCGTTAAAGCAGCAGTGGACGCCCTTGAGTTTGGCGCTGCTATAGCGGGCACCACCGGGTGGGCGGCTAGTAACGGTTTTGCAATCATTGGTGATTGGGTTCGTCAGTTTAGTTCAGAGCAAGTTCAGCTGCTTAAACAGCAATTGGGTGCATCCAGTAAGGTTATTTTTGACTCTACGGCAAATGGCAGTCTTTCTGGTGGTGCGCAGTCCGATTTTCTATTTGGCGAGAGCGGGGATGATGTTCTTTTAGCCAATGATGGCGTGGACTTTATAGATGGTGGTGCCGGCGCGGACTCCATCTATGCCGGTAACGGCAATGACATATTGCTTGGGGGGACGGGTAACGACCGTTTATTTGCTAGTAACGGCAACGATGTGCTGGATGGCGGGGCCGGCGACGACACCCTGAGCGGAGATGCCGGTAACGATGTGTATCGTTTTGCTCGTGGCTGGGGCAAGGATACGATTTCCGATGAAGGTAGCAGTGCCGATAAAGCGGATGCGATCGAATTTGCGGCAGGCATTGCGCCGAGCGATATCCTGATCACCCGCTCGGGTGGCAGTTTGATTCTGTCACTAGTTGGGTCGACCGACAGGATAACGGTGAATGGCTACTTCAATGGCGATGGTGCCAGTATTTACTCGTTGGAGGAGATTCGCTTCGCCGATGGCACCATCTGGCGCATCGACCAAGTCAAGGAGATGGCGTTACGGAGTACTGAGGATGGCGACATCCTGACTGGCTATGCGTGTGATGACCAGTTTAATGGCGGAGCCGGCAATGACTGCTTGTACGGTGCAGCGGGCAACGATGTATTGGGCGGTGATGCTGGCAACGACCTTCTGTCGGGCGAGGATGGCAACGACAGTCTGAATGGTGGCGAAGGCACTGACACCCTGTTCGGTGGCAACGGCAACGATGTGCTGAGTGGCGGTGCTGGTACCGACACACTGTATGGTGGCAATGGCAACGATGTGCTGGATGGCGGTGCTGGCAATGACACTCTCTACGGAGATGCCGGCAGCGATGTGTATCGTTTTAGTCGTGGCTGGGGGCGAGACACGGTCAGCAACAACGACAGCAGCACCGGCAAGGTGGACGCGGTCGAGTTCGCAGGGGACATCGCGCCGGGCGAAATCCAGGTCAGCCGTTCGGGTAACAACTTGATCCTGGCGCTGGTGGGCTCGACCGACACGGTGACGGTGAGTGGTTACTTCAACAACGAAGGCACCAGCAGCTCCAAGCTGGAGGAGATTCGCTTTGCTGATGGCACCATCTGGCGTATTGATCAGGTCAAGGAGCTGGCGCTGCGACACACTGCCGGCGATGACAATCTGAGCGGCCATGCCGGCGATGACCAGTTCAATGGTGGCGCTGGCAACGACTGTCTATATGGCGGCACGGGCAACGATGTATTGGGCGGTGATGCTGGCAACGACCTTCTGTCGGGCGAGGATGGCAACGACAGTCTGAATGGTGGCGAAGGCACTGACACCCTGTTCGGTGGCAACGGCAACGATGTGCTGAGTGGCGGTGCTGGTACCGACACACTGTATGGTGGCAATGGCAACGATGTGCTGGAAGGTGGGGTCGGTAACGACACCCTGAACGGTGATGCCGGAGATGATCTGCTTGTTGGCGGTGTCGGTAATGATTCACTGACCGGTGGCGCCGGCTCGGACACCTACCGTTTCGGCCGGGGTGACGGTCAGGACTCGATCAGTAATAACGACAGTGCTGTGGGCAGTATCGATACCCTGCAATTCATGGAGGGTGTATCGATTGAGCAACTGTGGTTTAGGAAGTCAGGCTCCAGCCTGGAGGTCAGTGTTATTGGCACGAATGACAAAGTGACTGTCAGTAGCTGGTATTCGGGTGGTGCCTATCACCTGGACCAATTCAAAACGGCTGATGGAAGAACGCTGTTGGATGGTCAGGTGCAGAACCTGGTGGATGCCATGGCCAGCTTCGGCGTGCCGGCAGGTGGTGAGGGCAACCTGACGGCCGATCAACGTCAGCAACTGGATGTGGTGATCGCCGCCAACTGGCAGTAATCGCTGCCTAGCGGTAACGGAAGGCCCGGCATCTGCCGGGCCTTCTGCTTTCTGGGCTAAGGCCTGAGCTCCCAGCGCCCGTTCACCCGTTCGGCCAGCCCGCGTTCACCGAGCGATTCCAGGTAGCGTTGCAGGCCTTTCTCGCCGCGTTTTCTGAACAGGCGGATGCTGCGGGGCAGCAGGTTGGGGAACAGCATGGCCAGGCTGGACAGCCAGGATTCGCTGGCCTTGGGCGTGCGCTCCAGGCAGGGCTTGTCGAGCATCCGCAGGACCTGTTCGGCCACGTCGGCCGGCTGCTGCGGCGGGTCCATGAACTGCAGGGGGTTGCCGCCGTGGACGGCTTCCTTGAGCAGCATGGGCGTCTCGGTGGCGGCGGGCAGGATCGAGCCGACCCGGATGCCCTTGGCTTCCAGGTCCAGGCCGATCGACAGCATGGCGCCGCGCAGGCCGAACTTGCTGGCGGCGTAGATCGGTGTTTCCGGCAGCGGGAAGATGCCGCCGATCGACACCGTGCTGATCACCCGCGCATCGGCCGAGCGCCTGAGCAGCGGAATGGCCAGACGGGTGAGCACCAGCGGCGCGATCAGGTTGATGTTGAGTTCGCTGACGATACTCTCAACCGAGCGCTCGTCGAAGGCTTCGACATGCGCGACGGCGGCGTTGTTGATGAGGATATCGATGCGGCCGAAGCGCGCCTCGATCTGCGCCAGCACTCCGCTCAGGGCGGCCTGGTCGGTCAGGTCGAGGGCGAAGGCGCAGGCCTGTTCGCCGAGGCGCTCGGCCAGGGCCTGCAGGCGCGCGGCGTCGATGTCCAGCAGGGCCAGGCGCATGCCGCGGGCGATCAGGCGCTCGCAGATGGCCTGGCCGATGCCACCGGCGGCACCGGTAATCAGAACGACTTCATTCATGGGCGGCTCCAGGCTCAGAGAGCGGGTTCGGCGTGGGCTTCAAGGTTCGGCGCGGTCGTGCGCCGCAGGCCGGCGTAGTAGCCCTCTTCCAGTTCGCCCCAGCCCATCTGCTGGCGCAGTTTGCGCAGGTGCTTCTTGAGCGCATGCACTTCCAGGTACACCTCGTGGCGCTGGGATTTGACGAACTGGATGCCGCCGGACAGGTCCGGGTGGTCATGGGCGATCAACTGGTCGAACTGGCTGGCCTGCTCGGGGCGTTGCAGCTGGTCGCGCAGGTAGCAGGCGATGGCGTGGGCCTCGTTGTCGAACAGCTTGTAGGCGCTGGAGTTGGTTTCCAGGTAGCCGATGCCGAACAGGTTGTGGTGCTGGCGGCTGAAGATCGACAGGTACAGCTGCGGGCGTCCGCCCTTCCACTCGAAGTAGTCGGCGGCGTACTTGCAGCTCCACTTGTAGCCGGTGGCGTAGAGCACCAGATCGAGCGCCTCGCGGCTGCCGTCCTTGAACACCGCGTAGTCGCCCTCGTAGTGCGATACGTCCGGTTTCACCTGGATGTCGCCATGCTGCAGGTAGTGCAGCAGCTGAGTGTTCATCAGCGGGTGACTCTCGAACAGCTTGTGGTCCGGCCTGGGCAGGCCGAAGCGGCTGGTGTCGCCGTTGATCAGGCGCAGGATCACCTGGAAGATCGGCCGGGTCAGCCACATCGGTAGTTGCGGGCCTTTCTCGCTCACCTCGTCGGCCGGCAGGCCGAACAGATGCTTGGGAATGAAGTGGTAGCCCCGGCGCATGCTGATAAATGCCTTGTCGGCGTGGGTGGCGGCGTCGCAGGCGATGTCCGCGCCGGAGTTGCCGGCGCCGATGATCATCACCCGCTTGCCGCGGAATTCATCGGCTTTCTTGAAGGTCACCGAGTGGCGGATCTCGCCGTTGAACTGGCCTTTCACCTCCGGCATGTTCGGGTCCCAGTTGCAGCCGGTGGCACAGACCACCGCGCGATAGCGGCGTTGTTCGCCTCCCGCTAGGGTCACCTGCCAGCGGCCATCGTCCTGTTTCTCGACCTTCTCCACCGCGGTGTTGAAGCGGATGTTGTCGTACAGGTCGAAGGCTCTGGCGAAGGCGCGGGCGTATTCGAGGATCTGCCGGTTGCTCGGGTAGTCCGGGAAATGCTTGGGCATCGGATAGTCGAGGAAGCCCGACAGGTCGCGCGAGGAAATGAAGTGCGCGGATTCGTACATCGGCGTGCCGGGGTTGTCGATGTCCCACACGCCGCCGACATCGCGGTGGCGTTCGAACTGCTCGTAAGCCAGGCCCTGGCGCTTGAGGGCGCGGGCCATGCACAGGCCGCCGGGGCCGCCACCGATGATGCACACGGCATCACCGCAATCCTGGATGTTGGGGGTTGTTGTACTCACGAGGATGCTCCGTGTCGGGACGTTCGATGCTTCCACGGTAGCCAGGCGCGGGGAGAGCCAGCAGGGGCGATGTGGCCACCAAAGAGGGCCGAAACGGACAGTGATGAGCGCGCGGGGGTTGGCCGTTTACTGGTGCCTGGCTGGCCGTTTGGGACCTCATGGGCGGCCCACGGCTCCTTTAGTGTGGTGCTATCGAAATGGGCCGATCGGCGGAGGATGGTTATGTGGGCAGGGCAGAGCGGGAAGCGCGGGGCGGCCGTCGGCCTGCTGCTGTGCATGCTGCTGACGGGCTGTGGCGCAGAGGATGCCGTGCAGGCACCCGCGGGCGCCGGGCAGGGCGTGCCGCAGGATGCAAAGCTGGCGCAGCTGTATGGCGCCAGCTGCAAGCAGTGCCATGCCAACCCGGCTGCCGGCGCACCGCTGACCGGTGATGTCCAGGCCTGGGCGCCACGTCTGGAAAAGGGCATGGATACCCTGCTGGATCACAGCATCAACGGCTTCCAGGGCATGCCGCCGCTGGGGCTGTGCATGCAGTGCGGGGAGGCCGACTTCCGCGCGCTGATCGAGTTCATGGCGGCCGCGCCGCAGCCTGCGGAGGGCCGCTGACATGGTCTCGCGTCGTCAGCTTTTGCAGCGCGCCAGCCTGCTCGGGGCCTGCCTGGCCTTGCCGGCCCGTTCGCTCTGGGCGGCGGAAACGCCACGGCCGATTCCCTGGCGCAACTGGTCCGGTGTGCAGAGTTGCCTGCCGCTGGAGCGGGCGGCGCCGCAGAACCTGGATGAGCTGGTGCAGCTGATCCGCAAGGCGACGGGCAAGATTCGTCCGGTGGGTTCGGGGCACTCCTTCAGCGCCCTGGTACCGACCAATGACACCCTGCTGTCGCTCGGTCACTTCTCCGGGCTGCTGGCGCATGACGCGCAGACTCTGCAGGCGGAGTTCGGTGCCGGCACGCCGATGTCGAGCATGGGGGCGCCGCTCCGGGAGGTCGGCCAGGCGTTGATCAACATGGCCGACACCGACTACCAGACCCTGGCCGGCGCCATCGCCACCTCGACCCACGGCACCGGCATCGGCTTCGGCTCCTATTCCTCCAACGTCTGCGGCCTGCAACTGGTCAGCGCCGCAGGCGAGGTGCTCGACTGCAGCCGCGAGCAGAACCCCGAGCTGTTCGCTGCCGCGCGCGTTTCGCTCGGCGCGCTGGGCGTGGTGACCAAGGTACGCATGCAGAACCGCGCCGCCTTCCGCCTGCGCGAGCGCCAGTGGCTGGGCAAGACCGAGGAACTGCTGGAGGACATCGACAACCTCAAGCGCGACAACCAGCACTGGGAAATGCTGGTGGTGACCCACTCCGACTATGCCCTGGCCGTGGCGCTGAACGAGACCGAGGACCCGGCCACGCCGCCGGTGCCGCCGGACGAGGAGGGCGGCAACGGCTTCATCGACATCATCGAGGGGCTGGATAAGCACCTGAGTGATTCGCCCGGCCTGCGCCGCAGACTGCTCAACAACATGCGCCACCTGGCCAGCTTCGAGGACCGCGTGGACGCTTCCTACGAGATCTTCGCCAACGTGCGCAACGTGCGCTTCAACGAGATGGAGTACTCGGTGCCGGCCGAGCATGGCCCGGCCTGCTTGCGCGAGATCCTCAAGCGCATCGACGACGGCAACCTGCGCACCTGGATGCCGGTCGAGTACCGTTACGTGAAGGCCGACGACATCCCATTGAGCATGTTCGAAGGGCGCGACAGCTGCGCGATCTCGATCCACCAGCACTATTCGATGGACCACCACGACTTCTTCGCTGCCATCGAGCCGATCTTCTGGAAATACGAGGGGCGGCCGCACTGGGGCAAGCTGCACAGCCTGGGCGCGCGCCAGTTGCAGGCGCTGTACCCGCGCTGGAAAGAGTTCACCGAACTGCGCCAGGCGCTCGACCCGCAGGGGCGCTTCGTCAATGCGCACCTGGCCGGGCTGTTCGGTCTGAACCTGGGCTGAGGAGAGGGGATGAAGCGACGCACGCTCATACTGGCCGGCCTGGGCGCCGGCGGACTGCTGGCCGCCGCCTGGCTGCGCCCCGGTGATCGGGGCCAGCCGCATGATGCCTACTTCCAGGCGCTGAACCAGGAGCTCAAGGCCAACGGGCCGATGCGCCCGGTACTGCTGATCGACCTCGACCGCCTCGACCACAACATCGAGGTGGTGCGCCAGTTCCTCGCCCGCAGTGGTAAGCAGCTGCGCCTGGTGGAGAAGTCCCTGCCGGCTCCCGGCCTGCTGCGCTATATCGGCGAGCAGCTCGGCACCCAGCGGCTGATGTCCTTTCATCAGCCGTTTCTCAACCATGATGCGCGGCTGTTTCCGCAGGCCGACATCCTGCTCGGCAAGCCCTTGCCGGTACGCTCGGCGCAGCTGTTCTACCAGCAGCACAGCGGCCCCTTCGATCCGGCCAAACAGCTGCAGTGGCTGATCGACACCCCCGCGCGCCTGCAGCAGTACCTGGAGTTAGCTCAAGGGCTGGGCACGCGGCTACGCATCAATATCGAACTGGATGTAGGGCTGCACCGGGGTGGTGTGAGCGACACCCAGACGCTCGGACAGCTGCTGCAGCTGATCGCCGATCACCCACAGCAGCTGGAGTTCGCCGGCTTCATGGGTTACGACCCCTTTGTCGGCATGAACCTGCCCTCGGTGCTCGGCAGCCAGGACGAGCTTCTGGCCAAGGTCATGGCGCTGTATCAGGGTTATGTCGACTTCACCCGCCAGCGCTTCCCGGCGCTGTGGCGCGCGGGGCTGACCCTCAACACCGCCGGCAGCCCGAGCTACCGGGCGCATGAGCAGGAGCGCCTGAGCAGCGAGGTGGCCATCGGCACCGGCCTGCTCAAACCCAGTCATTACGACCTGCCGTCGCTGGCCGAGCATGTGCCGGCTGCGTATATCGCCACGCCGGTACTCAAGCGCACCGGGGCGCTGCGCATCCCGGCGCTGGACGAGAAATCGCGGCTATTCGCCTGGTGGGACGTCAACCAGCGCGAGACCTTTTTTATCTACGGCGGCAACTGGCAGGCCGACCCGGTCTCGCCGGCCGGGCTGCAGCTAAGTGGTCTGTACGGGCGCAGTTCGAACCAGGAGCTGGTCAACGGCTCACCAGCAGTGGGCCTGGCCGTGGACGACCAGGTGTTCCTGCGCCCGACCCAGAGCGAATCGGTGCTGCTGCAGTTCGGCGATCTGCTGGCGGTGCGCGGCGGCAGGATAGTCGAGCGCTGGCCGGTGTATCAGGAGTAAGACCTCCCCTCTCCCGGAGGGAGAGGGAGCTGGATTGCCGTCACCCGCAGGCACCTTGGTTAGGCTTGGGGGAGGTCTAGAACTCCTGAGCAATCCGCTGCTTCGCCGTGCGCGGCGTCACCCCGGTCCAGCGCTTGAACGCGCGGCGGAAGTTGCGCACGTCACTGAAGCCGGTCTCGCTGGCCACATCGATCAGCCGGCTGTCGCGGTGGCTGAGCAGGGCCAGGGCCTTGGCTCGGCGCACCGAGTCGATGATGCCGTGGTACGACAGCCCCGCCTCGTCGATGCGCCGGCGCAGGGTGCGCTCGCCGAGGTTGAGCTGCTGTGCCAGCTCGGCCAGTTGCGGCGGGCGCCCCAGGCTCTTGCGTACTTCGCGCTGGATGGTTTCGATCAGGTCGGAACTGCCCTGTTGCTCCCAGCGTGCGCTGTCGAGCACCTCGGCGATTTCGGCGGCGACATAGTCGTCGCGGGTCGGCAGCGGCAATTCCAGCCAGCGCGCGTCGAAGGCGATCAGGTTGTGCCCGGCACCGAACTTCACCGGGCAGCGGAAGATCTCTGCGTAGCGCTGCCAATGCGGCGGTCGCGGGTACTCCAGCTCGATACGGTCGAGGATCAGGTCGCGGCCGGACAGGTGGCGAACGATGGCCAGGGCGCTGGCGAAGGCCTCCTCCAGATAGAACACCGCCACTTCCGGATCGAAGAAGCGGGTGCTGGCCAGCACCCGGCAGCGGCCGTTGTGCATCTGTTGCTGGTAGTCGAGCAGGGCGCCGGTGTGGCGCTGGTAGCGGATGGCCAGGTCGAGCGCCTCGCCCAGGGTCGGGCTGGCCTGCATCGCCAGGCCCACCAGCCCCCAGGACACGGCTGTCTGCCGATGCCCGACGGCCAGGCCCAGGCCGCTGTCGTCCAGGCTGTGCAGAGCGCGGCGCACCAGCAGGTAACTCTGCCGGTGGGACAGGCGGTAGTCGGGTTTCTTCAGGTCGTCCGGCTCGAAGCCCAGGCCGCGGCAAAGCATGGCCGGGTCGCGGCCGAGCTCGGCAACGTGCTGCAGGAGGAAGCGGGAAATCTGTGGCGGGGCCGAGGCTTCCGAATAGCGCGGATCGGCGATGGGTTTCATAGGTACGCTCCCGGCAGGAGGTCGCTGGCGCTGAGCGCCTGGTTCTTGTTGTTATGCGGCGCCGCCAGGGGCGCCGTCATGCATAGTTAGCATGGCGCCGGGCCCTGGCGCCAGGGGCGTCAGTAAGCCCCCAGTTCTGCCGCATGCCGGCCGAAGGCATGACTGGCGGCGGCGTTGGCCTGATCCTGGCGCAGGCGCCGGCCGGCGATCAGGCGTACCCACCAGGGCACCTGCTTGACCTGGCCGCCACCCAGGCGCGCCAGCACGTAGGCCATGGCGCACTTCTCGAACAGCTCGGCGTTGAACAGCATGCGGTTGCGCGTGACGCCGAGGGCCAGCAGGTGACCGTCGACCAGTCCGGCGTTGCCGCCCGTCGCCAGCAAGGTCGGCAGCTGCTGCGCCGTGGCCGGCGCCCAGGAGCGCCCGATATGCCGCGCCTGTTCGTCGAACACCGCTGGCATGGCCTCGCCCAGCTCGCCCAGTTGCAGGCTCCAGCGCGGGCTCAGAGTGGCCACGGCGCCGACGTCGCCGCGCAGGCGATAGACCTCGGCGTGCAGGCGGCTGAGGTTGTCGCGGGGCTGATCCAGCGCAACCTGTTGGACCTCGCCACCGTGTTGCAGCAGGAGCATCTGCCCGCTGCCTGGTTGCAGCAGGGACAGGCTGTCGCCGCTTTGCTGGAAGAAGCCCTTGGTAGTCAGCCGTGTGGCGGCCTGGAGCAGTTCCTCGTGCATGTTCAGACCAGCCCGAATACATCATCGAAGCGGTTCAGCGCTTCGTCGATGATGTCGTCCGTGTCGGCGGCGCTGGTGTACAGGCGGCTGCCGGCGAGGGTGACCAGGCCGTGGGCCATATAGGCCGCGCCCATCTCTTCCATCATGTGCTTGCGCGGGTTGACCTCGCGCAGCAGCTGAATTGGATTGCGCACGTTGAGCAGCAGTACACCGGAGGTCTGCAGGTGTACCACCGAGCCCTGGTTGTAGACCACGTAGGGCAGGCCGCGGCGCTCGATGATGGCGGCCAGGCCGGCGGTCAGGCGGTCGCCGGCGCGCCCGGCGAGGAAGGGCGCGTTGCGTTTCTCCATCTCGATCAGGCTGTAGTAACCGGCCACGCAGGATAGCGGGTTGGCGGTCAGGGTGCCGCCGACGAAGGCGCGCTTGGTCTGCTTGCCGCCGATGCCACCGGCCAGCAGCATCATCACCTCGCGCCGCCCGCCGATGCCGCCGGCCATCGGGTAGCCGCCGGTCAGGCACTTGCCGAAGATGGTCAGGTCCGGCTTCACGTTGAAGTAGCCCTGGGCGCCGCTCAGGCCAACGCGGAAGCCGCTGACCACTTCGTCGAAGATCAGCAGCGCGCCGAACTCGTCGCACAGTTTGCGCAGGTTGGCGTTGAACTCCTTGTGCGCGGGGCGGGTGCCGCTTTCCGGGCCGAGCGGTTCGACGATGATCGCCGCAGTGCCGCCGCGCAGGCGGTTGAGCTGCAGGCGCCGGCGGATGGCGGTCAGATCATTGGGGAAGCTTTCCTGGGTGTGGCTGGTGGCGCCGCGCGGGATGCCGATGGCCTCGCGCCGGCCGGTGCCGGGGATGCGCATGCCGTACACCAGCTGGTCGCTCCAGCCGTGGTAGGCACCACCGATCTTGATCACCCACTTCTTGCCGGTATAGGCGCGGGCCAGGCGGATGGCGCCCATCACCGACTCGGTGCCGGAGGCGAGCATGCGGAACATCTCCACCGAGGGCACATGGCGGCATACCAGTTCGGCCAGCTTGTACTCGTACTCGTGCAGCAGGCCGGTGACTGGCCCGCACTCGCGCAGGGTTGCGATCACCTTCTCCTGTACCACCGGATCGTTGCTGCCGAGCAGGGTCGGCCCGCCGGCCTGGAGGAAGTCGATGTAGCGGTTGCCGTCGACGTCCTCCAGGTATGCACCCTGGGCGCTCTTCATCGCCAGCGGGAACGGGTAGTTGAACGCCAGGTTGTGCTGGATGCCGCCGGGGATCACGGTCGCGGCCTGTTCGGCCAGACGTTTGGAGCCCTGGCACTGCTGTTCGAAATAACCGTGCACCTTGTCCATGTGCTCGCGGCGGATTGGCCGGATCGGTTGCTTGATCAGTGCCTTGAGGCGCACGTCGATGGTATCGGTATCCGGCCAGTGGGAAATGCCGGAGGTTTGCAGGTCAGGCTGGGTGGAGGCGTTCATGGCGGGTGCTCTTCTGATAATTCGGGGCTAGGAATTCAGGGCGACCAGCGCATGCCGGCACGCGCGGTTTTCGGGTTGCGTGGCCAGGGCGCGCTGGAACCAGGCGATGGCTTCCTGCTCCAGCAGCTGCACCACGCGGCAGGCGTCTTCCAGGGTGGCGCCGAGGCACACGGCGCCATGGTTGCGCATCAGGTAGGCATTCAGGTCGCGGCGCACGCGCTTGCCGACATTGCTCGCCAGCCAGCCGGTGCCCGAGGGGGCGTAGGCGCAGACCGGCACGTCGCCGCCGATCCGCTGGCGCGCCTCGGCATCGCTGACCGGCAAGGGCCGGTCGAGCAGGGTGAAGGCGCTGGCCACCGGCTGGTGGGTATGCACGCTGGCCCAGCAGTCCGGTCGGGCCTTGAACATGCGTGCATGCAGGCCGCTTTCCACCGAGGGCTTGCCGTGCCCCGAGAGCTGCTGGAGGTCGGCCAGGCGCAGCACGCAGATGTCGTCGGCGCGCATCGCGTAGTAGTCGCTGGCCGAGGGCGTCACGGCGATGCGCTCGGCGTCGATGCGCAGCGCCAGGTTGCCGCCGACCCCGGCCAGGTAGCCCTGGTCGGCCAGCCGCACGGCGGTGCGCACCACGGCCTCGCGGGCTTCTCGTTCGATACTCATGCCCGGGCTCCGTGGAGTTTGGCGTAGAAGGGCGCCAGCGCCTTGTGCGCGGCGCGGAAGGTGGCGTAGCTGTCGGCGTAACGCTGGCGGTTGCTGGTGCTTGGCTCGAAGCTGCGGCGCAGGGCGACCCGTGCCGGTATGTCGCTGAAGTTCATGGCGCCGATGCCGACGCCGGCCAGGAAGGCCGCGCCGCGGGCGTTGGCCTGGATCGGCTGGTGCGGCTGGTGCACCGTGATGCCGAGGATGTCGGCGAAGATCTGGCTCCACACATCGGACTGGCCACCGCCGCCGACCAGGGTGATTTCCCGCGCAGGCGCGCCGAGGAAGCCCTCGACCGCTTCCATCATCCAGCGCGTGTTGAGGGCCACGCCTTCGAGGAAGGCGCGCACCATGTCCTCACGCGCATGTTCCAGGCTCAGGTTGAGCAGGCCGGCGCGCAGGTTGGCGTCGTCCACCGGGCTGCGCTCGCCCATCAGCCAGGGCAGGTAGAGCAGGCCGCGAGCACCGGCCGGCACGCCGGCGGCGATCTCATCGAGGATGCGGTAGACGTCCGGGCGCGCCTCGTCCTGCAGCAGGGCATCCTTGGCGTAGAGGATGCGGTCGCGCAGGAAACTCAGGTTGGCGCCGGCGGCGGACTGCATGACCATCATCAGGTAGCGGTCGGGCAGGGCGCAGGGCACCGCGGCGATCTGTTTGAACACATCGGTCTTCTTCCGCGCCACATGGCCGCCGATCCACGACGAGGTGCCGACGTACAGGTGCAGAGCGTTGTCCGCCACCGCGCCGGAACCGAGGGCGGCGGCGCTATTGTCCACCGCGCCGGCGACCACCGGGATGCCCGCTGGCAGGCCGAGTTGCTCGGCCACGGCCGGGCGCAGCGGGCCGAGCACCTCGCTGCAGCGCACCAGTTCCGGCAGCTGTTCGCGGTCGAGGCCGGCCAGGCGCAGCAGGCCCTCGTCGTAGCGGATATGGGCTGGGTCGCGGTTGTCGGTGACCCAGGTTGTCAGCGCCGAGTCGACGGTGGCCACGGTGCGCCCGGTCAGGCGCAGGTTCATGAAATCCAGCACGTTGAGGAACTTGGCCGTGCGTGCGTACAGCTCCGGCATGGCCTCGCGGATAAAGGCGATATGGCCGAACGGGTCCTTGCCGGACAGTGCCGGCGCACCGCCGGTCAGGCGCAACCAGCGCCACAGTTTCAGCGGGTCATAGCCGGCCACCCGTGGCAGGCGTCCACCGACCTGGCGCTGCACGGCGGCCTGGCCGCGCATGTCCATGTACAGCAGGGCGCGGGCCAGCGGCTTGCCGTCGCGGTCCACCGGCAGGGTGCCTTCGCCCTGGCATGAGCAGGCGATGGCGAGCAGGTTCTGCCGGGCCTGCGGGTGGCTGTGCAGCACCTCGCCGGCGCTGGCGAGGAAGGCCTGCCACCAGTCCTCCGGGCATTGCTCGACACCGGCACCGGGCAGCACATGGCTGCTCACCGGGCGGAAGGCGAAGGCCAGCACGCGGCCATCCAGGCCGACCAGCGCGGTCTTGCAGCCGGAGCTGCCGAGGTCCACGGCCAGTACCAGTTCACTCACGATTTGCGCCCCATTTGCATTCGCCTCTTCCCATCGTTCGCGAGTCGCGCTAAAACATAAGCATTGCTCATCTTTTTCGAGAATGCTGTGGCCACCAAAAATTTGTCAAGCACCCCGGCGAAGCCTCGTGCCCCTCGTGCGCCCAAGCAGGAGCGCAGCCAGGTGCGCTTCGAAGCCATCCTGCGCACTGGTCTGGAGCTGATCGCCGCGCACGGCTACGAGGCGGTGTCGATGCGTGAAATCGCCCGCGAAGCGGGCATGCCGATCGCCTCGCTGTACCTGTACTTCCCGACCAAGCTGGCGATCGTTCGGGAAGTCTGGCAGCGCTACACCAGCAGTGTCGGCGAGCGTCTGCAGGCCGACCTGGCGCTGCTCGAGGGCGCGCCGGACAGCGCGGCGGCGGGGGCGATGATCGAGCGGCTGATCGACCTGATGGTGGACATCCAGGTCAGCCACCCAGGGTTCGTCGAGGTGTGGGGCTGCGTGGCCGCCTCGCCGGAGCTGCGGGCGCTGAACAGCGCCGACACGCTGGCCACCGCCGAACTGGTCGCCACGGCCATCCGCGCGGCCCGTCCGCAGGCGGATGCCGAGCAGGTGCGCGGCCTGGCGCTGCTGCTGTGCGAAGCGGGCAGTTCGGTGACCAAGCTGGCGCTGTCGCTGCCCGAGCCAGAGCGTTCGCGCACCCTGGCACAACTGAAAAAGACCCTGCAGTTCGTCTACGCCAACAGCATCGAGGCCTTTGCCCGAGCGCTGTAGCGCAGCGCTGTGCGGCGCCTGTGTACAAATGTTTCAAGGGCCCTTTCGGCACCGTTTTTTGTCCGGTTCGGCCCCATGGAGGTTTTCGCAAGTCGGCTAGTTTCGCTTCACAACCGCTAGGGGACAGCAGCATGTCGCATAACAAGAGCAAGATAGCGCTGGCAGTCGGGATAGGAATCTGGGGGATGCAGGCCCAGGCCTTCGAGATCGATACCGGGCCCAATGTCACCACCTCGCTGGAGAGCGTCGCCGAGTTCACCTCGGTGTATCGCACCTCCTCGCCCGAGCGCATTGAGCGCGGCGGGCAGAACATCTTTGCCAACAACAACGATGGCAGCGAGTACTACGACACCGGTTTCGTTTCCAATGAGTTCAAGCTGACTTCCGAGCTGCACGTGCGCACCGAGCAGGACGGCCTGTTCGTGCGCGGCACCGCCTGGTACGACACCCAGATCATGGACAACGATCCCAGCGGGGATCGCTTCGCCACCCACAACACCGACAGCGACGAGCGCTACCCCTCGGACCTGAGGAACCGCGCCGGCCATCGTGCTCGCCTGCTCGACGCCTACCTCTACACCAACCGCTATGCCGGCGAGATGCCCTACAGCCTGCGTTTCGGCCGCCAGGTGATCAACTGGGGCGAGGGCATCTACTACGCCGACGGCATCAACGTGATCAACCCGGTGGACATCGGCCGCGTGGTGTTGCCCAACGCCAGCCTGAAGGACGCGCTGCTGCCGACCAACATGATCTCCGGTCAGCTCGGCCTGACCGATGCCTTCAACATCGAGGCCTTCTACGGTCTGGAGTGGAAAGGCCACGAGCTGATTCCCACCGGCGCCTTCCTCAACAACCAGGACTACTTCGGCAAGGGCAGCAACGGCGTGCTGGTGGACCTGCGCAGCGAGCTGGGCGACCTGGCCGAGCTGGTGCCCGGGATCAACGGTGAAAACGGCATCGTCGCTGGCGCTCGTTACGGTAGCGCGCATGACGCGCGCGACGATGGCCAGTTCGGCGTGGCGCTGCGCTACCTGATGGAGGACTGGAACAACACCGAGTTCAGCCTCTATTACCTCAACTACCACAGCAAGGTGCCCTTCCTGCGCATCCAGAAGGGGCGCTCCTTTGCCTGCAGCACTGGCCAGGCCGGGCAGTTCAGCGAGCTCTGTGGCTTTGGGCTCGACTCCACGGTCGATGGCCTGGCCCTGCTCGACAGCACCTACTACGACTTCGTCTACCCCGAGGACATCCGCCTGTTCGGCCTCAGCGTATCCGGCACCGTGGGCGACACCAGCCTGGCCGGTGAGCTGACCTACCGGCCCAACGCGCCGCTCGAGCCGTCGATGATCTACGAGCTGGAGACCCTGGCCGGCAGTGCCCTGGGCGGTGGCGGCGCCAGCGGTGGCAGCATCGACCTGGGCGAGTTCGGCGACGGCTCGGCCAACGACCCACGGCGCAGCATCGACCTGTACAAGCGTGACGAGCTGTATACCGGCTCAATCTCGGCCATCCACAGCTTCGGCCCGGTGGTCGGTCTGGACGATCTCATCGTGCTGGGCGAGGCGGCCTTCAACCATGTGCCGGGCAGTCTGCTGGACTCGGTCAACTACGAGTACCTGGATTCCTTCGCCTGGGGCTACACGCTGAACGTCTCCGGCCTGATCCAGGATGTGCAGCCGAACTTCGACCTGCTGCCGGGCATCACCTTCCGCCAGGACGTCTCCGGCACTTCGCCCTCGCTCAACGAGAACTTCATCCAGGGGCGCAAGTCGGCCACCCTCGAGCTGGGCGCCAAGTACGGCCAGAAGCTGGCTGGCAAGCTGGCCTACACCTCGTTCTGGGGCGCGCGCAAGGACAACGCGCTGATCGACCGCGACCACGTCGCCCTCAATGTCTCCTACTCCTTCTGATGGCAGGGATCACCATGACTAGAACCGCTTTGAGCGCCGCGACCCTTCTATTCGCCCTGCTGCCCCTGGCCGCCCAGGCCAAAGTGAGTGCCGAGCAGGCCGCCCAGCTGGACGGCCCTCTGACACCCTTCGGTGCCGAGCGCCAGGGCGACCCCGCCAAGGGCATTCCCGACTGGACGGGGGGCCTGACCCAGGCGCCGGCCGGCTACGGCGGACCGGGCAGCTTCCATGTCGACCCCTTTGCCGGCGAGCAGCCGCTGCGGGTGATTGATGTACAGAGCATGGCGGCCGACGAGGCCAACCTCAGCCAGGGGGTCAAGGCGCTGCTCAAGGCCTACCCGCAGACTTTCAAGGTGCCGGTCTACCCCAGCCACCGCAGCTTTGCGGCGCCGCAGGAGATCTACGCCAACACTCGGCGCAACGCCGAGCAGGCCACCCTGGCCGCTGGCGGCAATGGCCTGCAGGGCGCCTATGCCGGCATTCCCTTCCCGATTCCGGCGGACGGTCGCGAGGCGATCTGGAACCACATCGCCCGCTGGCAGGGGCGCTACATCGACGAGGTGGCCATCACCGCCCAGGTCACCGCCAGCGGCAGCTACTCGATCCTGCGCGAGCGCATCCAGCTGCTGTCCAACTACTACAACCCGCAGAAGGACGCCGGCAGCCTGGACAACCAGCTGTACGCCTATGCCAGCGAGCTGTTGCCGCCGTCGCGTGATGTCGGCCGCGCGCTGCTGGTGCACGAGCCCATCGACCAGGTGGCCGAACCGCGTTCAGCGTGGATCTACAACCCCGGCCAGCGCCGCGTGCGGCGTGCGCCGACCCTGGCCTACGACACGCCGATCGACGGCATCTACGCCGACGACACCGACATGTACAACGGCGCCACCGACCGCTACGACTGGAAGCTGGTCGGCAAGCAGGCGCTGCTGGTGCCCTACCACAACTATGCGATGGAGCAGCCGGGGCGCAAGCTGGAGGAGCTGATCAAGCCTGGCCACCTCAACCCCGACCTGACCCGCTGGGAGATGCACCGTGTCTGGGTGGTCGAGGCCACCCTGCGTCCGGGCCAGCGCCATGTGCATGCCAAGCGCCGCTTCTACCTAGACGAGGACAGCTGGTACGCCCTGATGGTGGAAAACTACGATGCGCGTGGCGAGCTGTGGCACGTCAACCTGGCCTTCAGCAAGAACGCCTATGAGGTGCCGACCATCGCGCCGGTCAACCTGGTATTCCATGACCTGATCGCCCGCAGCTATTCGGCCCTGGGCCTGCGCAACAACGAAAAGGCGCCGCGCCAGTTCCTCCTGGCGGCACCGCCGGAGAGCTACTTCACCCCGGCCAGTCTGCGCCGCAAAGGCACGCAGTAACTGTTTCTCCCCTCTCCCGTTAACGGGAGAGGGGACTCGACGTTTTCCACCTTGGGGGTTCGGGCTTGCGGCCTCGCCGCAGGGCGGAGCATTGCCGTCGCAAACCGGGCCGACCGAGAAACCCACCGGCTGAGTTCAAGCCACCGATTGCAGTTCTTGCAAGAGCCTCTGGCTCGAGGTGCTGAAACATGAAAACAAGGAGAATCGCCACACTGCTGCTCGCGTTTCTGGGCAGCATTCTGTCCCTGGCCGTCCAGGCCTACAGCGACAACTACCTGATTGGCGTCGGCAAGCATGACGTCACCGGTGCCGCCGCCGAGGTCGGCATGATGGGCTATGCCGACCCCGCGCAGAAAAGCAGCGGCATCCACAACCGCCAGTACGCGCGTGCCTACATCGTTGCCGAGCCTGGCAGCGAACGTGCCGTGGTGTTCGTCAACGTGGACGCCGGCGCGCTGTTCCAGTCGGTCAACCAGGCGGTGATCGAGCGCCTGCGTCGGCGCTTCGGCGAGCGCTACAACGAGGGCAACGTGGTCCTCAGCGCCACTCATACCCACGGCGCCGCCGGAGGTCAGTCGCACTATGCGCTGTACAACGTGACCATCTTCGGCTTCATCAAGGAGAACTTCGAGGCGCAGGTGAACGGTATCGTGGCCGCCATTGCCGAGGCGCATGCCAACCTGCAGCCCGGCCATGTGCTGGTCAATCGCGGCGAGCTGCACAATGCCAGCATCAACCGCTCGCAACCGGCCTACGACAACAACCCGGCCGAGGAGCGCGCCCGCTACGGCACCTCGGTGGACCCGGAGATGATCGTGCTGCGCATGCGCCAGGGCGAGCGGGATGCCGGCATGATCAGCTGGTTCGCCGTACACCCGGTGTCGATGAACAAGAGCAACACCCTGCTCACCAGCGACAACAAGGGGCGTGCGGAGTGGCGCTTCGAGGAGCTGGCCAGGGCCCAGGGCAATCCCGACTTCGTCGCCTCCTTCGCCCAGAGCAACCATGCCGACACCACACCCAACCTCAACCTCGACGGTACCGGCCCGACCCAGGACCAGCTGCGCAACACCGAGATCATCGGCGACCGCCAGTTCGACAAGGCGCTGCAGCTGTACCAGGGGGCCAGCCAGCAACTGATCGGTGGTGTCGACTTCCGCCACCAGTACAACGATTACTCGAAAATCCGCGTGCGCCCGGAGTTCGGTGGAGGCCAGTCGCGGCAGACCTGCAACGCCGCGCTGGGCTATGCCTTCGCCGCCGGCACCGAGGATGGGCGAGGGCTGGAGGACGTCGGCGAGGGTACGGTGGAGACCAATCCGCTGCTCAACCTGATCACCCAGGTGCTGACGCCGCCGACCGAGGCGGATATCGCCTGCCAGGCGCCCAAGCCGATCATCCTTCAGCAAAGCGCGTTCAAGCCCTACCCCTGGAGTCCCGAGGTATTGCCCACCTCGATTCTGCGTATCGGCCAGTTCTCCCTGCTGGCGGTGCCCGGCGAATTCACCGTGATGTCCGGCCGGCGTCTGCGCGAGACGGTGCGCGGGGTGCTGGGCAATGACCAGCTGCTGGTAGTGGCCGGGCTGTCCAATGCCTACGCCGGCTATGTCACCACGGCCGAGGAGTACGACAAGCAGCATTACGAGGGTGGCTCCACCCACTTCGGGCGCTGGACCCTGGCCGCCTACCAGCAGGTGTTCCACGACCTGGCGGTGGCGCTGCGCGACCAGCAGGCGGTGATCAATACCCTGGTGCCGCGTGACCTGCGCAACGACCAGCACAACTTCGTCACCGGCGTGGTCTACGACAACCCGCCCGTGGGCAAACGCTTCGGCCAGGTGGTCAGCGACGCGAATGCCCAGTACCGCATCGGTGATACGGTGCAGGCGGTGTTCTGGACCGGGCACCCGCGCAACAACCTGCGTACCGAGAGCACCTTCCTCGAAGTGCAGCGCAAGGTGAACGGCGCCTGGCAGGTGGTGGCCCGCGACAACGACTGGAGCACCCAGTACCACTGGCTGCGCAAGGACGGCTTCTGGGGCACCTCGCAGGCCACGCTGCGCTGGACCATTCCCGTCGGCACGCCGGCCGGCGAGTACCGTCTGGTCCACTATGGCGACAGCAAGGCGCCGGTCACCGGCAAGATCAGCGCCTTCTCCGGCGCCAGCCGCAGCTTCATCGTCCAGTAGCCGGCCCCGTGCGGTAGTGACGTGCCGCCGCGAAACCCGCAGAATGCCGACTTTCGCCCCGCCGCCCCGGCGGCCGGGGCCTTGGTCAGTCTCTCGGGGCCTGTTCTGAACTATGCGAATGCGGCTGTTGTTGCTGGGTGGGGGTAATGCCCTGGGTCAGGCGTTGGTGCGTCAGGGTGCCGAGGAGGACATCGGCTTTCTGGCGCCACGCCCGCCTGAAGGGGGCTGGGACACCGCCAGCCTGACGTTGCTGCTCGATGACACCCGTCCCGATGCGGTGATCAACCTGGCCTACTACTTCGACTGGTTCCAGGCCGAGGGATTCGATGCGCAACGCTTTGCCCGCCAGGAGCGTGCTGTCGAGCGTCTGGCCGAGCTGTGCCAGCACCATGGCGTGATTCTGCTGCAGCCCTCCAGTTACCGTGTCTTCGATGGCTCGCGGGCCACCGCCTACAGCGAGAAGGACGAGCCCGTGCCACTGGGGCTGCGTGGCCAGGCCCTGCTGCGCATCGAACAGTGCGTGCGCGCCACCTGCCCGCGGCATGTGCTGCTGCGCTTCGGCTGGCTGCTCGACAGCAGCGCCGAGGGCGTGCTGGGCCGCTTCCTGCGTCGCGCCGAGCGAGACCAGGAGCTGCTGATGGCCGATGACCGGCGCGGCAACCCGACGCCGGTGGACGATGCCGCGCGGGTGATACTCGCGGTGCTCAAGCAACTGGATTGCGAGACGCCGCTGTGGGGCATCTATCATTACGGTGGCCATGAAGCCACCACGCCCCTGGCCCTGGGCCAGGCCGTGCTGGCCGAAGCACGCCAGCTGCAGGCGCTGCAGGTACAGGAGGTGGGCGCTCAGGCGCACGCCGCCCGTAGCGACGCCGCCGACGAGCCGCAGCACGCCGTGCTGGCCTGCAAGAAGATCCTGCATACCTTCGGCATCAAGCCCCGGGCCTGGCGTTCAGGGTTGCCGGCCCTGCTCGATCGCTACTACCGCCACGCCTGATACGTTTTTCGAGAACCGCATGTCCGACTCCCTGATCCTGGTTACCGGCGGCGCCGGCTTCATTGGCTCCCACCTGTGCGATGCCCTGCTGGCCGCCGGCCACCGGGTGCGCGTGCTGGACAACCTGTCCACCGGCAAGTCCGCCAACCTGCCGCTGCAGGACCCGCGTGTCGAACTGATCGAGGGTGACGTGGCCGATGCGGCGCTGGTACGCCGTGCCGTGATCGGTTGCAGCGCGGTGGCGCACCTGGCCGCCGTGGCCTCGGTGCAGGCCTCGGTGGACGATCCGGTAAGCACGCACCAGAGCAACTTCGTCGGCACCCTGAACATCTGTGAGGCCATGCGTGAAAATGGTCTGCGCCGAGTACTGTTCGCTTCCAGCGCGGCGGTGTACGGCAACAACGGTGAAGGCGTGGCGGTGACCGAGGACACGCCCAAGGCGCCGCTCACGCCCTATGCCTCGGACAAGCTGGCCAGCGAGTACTACCTGGACTTCTACCGCCGCCAACATGGGCTGGAGCCGGCGATCTTCCGTTTCTTCAACATCTTCGGCCCGCGTCAGGACCCGTCTTCGCCGTATTCCGGGGTGATCAGCATCTTCACCGAGAGGGCCCTGGCCGGTCGGCCGATCACCGTCTTCGGCGACGGTGAGCAGACCCGTGATTTCTTCTACATCGACGACCTGGTGCCGCTGCTGGTGCAGGGGCTGTTCAATGAGGAGGTGCAGCCCGGCGCGGTGAACGTGGGCCACAGTCAGTCGATTAGCCTCAATCAACTGCTGGAGGCCGTGCGCCAGGTGCTCGGCAGCCTGCCGGACGTGACCTACGGCGAGGCGCGTCCAGGCGATATCCGCCATTCCCGGGCGGACAGCACGCTGCTGCGTCAGCGTTTTCAGCTGGGCGCGGCCACGCCGCTGGCGCAGGGCCTGGCGCAGCTGCTGGGACGCTGAACCTCGCGCATAAAAAAGCCCCGCACTGGCGGGGCTTTTTTGTGGGGGGCGGCTTAGAACTTGTAGCCCAGACCAACCATGTAGACGAACGGGTCGACGTCGACGTCGACTTTCACCTTGCCCAGCGCGTTGTGCTCAACGGTGGCTTCGGTGTCGATGTCGATGTAACGCACCTGGGCGTTGAGCAGCAGGTTGTCGCTGAGCATGTAGTCCATGCCGATCTGGTAGGCCAGACCCCAGGAATCATCCAGTTCCAGGTTGCTGAAACCGTTGTCCTTCTGGCGGCTGCTCAGCTCTTCGTCGAAGAAGATGGTGTAGTTGATACCCAGGCCCACATAGGGCTGGAAGGCCGACTGGCTGTCCAGCGGGTAGTACACGGCGCTCAGGGTCGGCGGCAGGTGCTTGATGTCGCCGAAGCTGCCGTCGATGGTGCCGGCCGGGGTGCCCAGGGCGGCGTCGACGCCCTTCAGGCCCACGCTGTGGCTGAACGGGGTAGCGGCCAGCAGCTCGATGCCGATGTTGTTGGTGATCATGTAGGCGAAGTTCAGGCCCAGCTGGGTGTCGCTGTCCAGCGTGGCCTTGGTGCCAGCGACGTCGGCGCCGCCGACTTTCAGCTCGCTGCTGTCTTCTTGCGGGTCGACGGTGATGGCGCCGGCACGAACGATGATGTCACCCGCCTCGAAGGCCTGCGCCATCGGCGCCGCAACGGCAAGGGCGAGAAGGGATGCGGTCAGCAGGGACTTACGCATGGTGTGCTCCAATCAGTTATAGGATGTGTTGGCTGAGTGGATTGTCGGCAAGGTTGCCTGTGAACTTCTTGACCCAGCTCAATAGCCTGGGTTGTTGTTGGGTTTCTAGGTGCGGCAATCTGGCGCACCTGCGCGCTACATTTCGTAGGGGTAGATCTTCTCGGCGGCCATCTGGTAGCCGGCGTTACCCATCTCGCTGCTGACCGCTTCGACCTGCAGCGGACCCTCGATCCAGAAGGGCTGGTAGAGCGCATCCATCAGCACGCCCAGCTCGCTGGTGACATGCACGATCTGGTTGGAGGGTGGTGGCGGCACGTGGATGCAGGCGCCGAAATAGGGAACGAAGAGGAACTCCGTGACCCGGCCTTCCTCGGTCACGTTCAGTGGCACGATGTAGCCGGGCAGCTTGATCTGCTGGCCGTCGAGCTCACTGACCACTGGCGCATCAGGCTCGGCCTGCTGGGCTGCCGGGGCATTCTCGGCAGCCAGCGCATCGGCCAGCTGCGACAGGTCGTGCATCGGGGCCTGTTGCATCTGCGGCGGCGGTGCGTCTGGCGGAACCATCTGCATCCAGGTCAGTTCGCGGGGCTCCGCCGCCCACAACGGGGAAGTGAAGGCGAGCAGCAGGGCGAACAGCAGTCGACGCATGGGTAACCTCACAGACGAATGGACAGGCCGTCGGCCAGCGACTGCCGATAGGCGCGCCAGGCGGGCACTGCGCCCATCAGCAGGGCGGCGCCCAGAATAGCGCCGAGCAGGCTCCACTCATAGGCGCTGGGCAATGCCAGTGGCAGGTACAGGCCGTACTGCGCCTGTACCCAACCCTGGCTGGCGGCGATGCCACCATACAGCAGGGCCAGGCCTAGCGCCGCGCCGGCCAGGGCCAGGGTCAGGGCCTCCAGCACCAGCAGCCCGGCGATATGCCAGGGGCGCGCGCCGACCGAGCGCAGGATAGCCATCTCGCGGCGGCGCTCGTTGAGGCTGGTGAGGATGGCCGTGAGCATGCCGATCAGGCCGGTCAGCACGACGAACAGCGAGACCACGAACAGCGCCTTCTCCGCCGTGCCCATCAGGCTCCACAGCTCCTGCAGGGCTACGCCGGGGAGGATCGCCAGCAGCGGCTCGCCACGGTACTCGTTGACCTGGCGCTGCACGGCGAAGGTGGCGACCTTGCTTTTCAGACCGAGCAGCACGGCGGTAATGGCTTTCGGTTGCAGGTGCATGTCGCGCGCCTGCTCGGCACTGACCTTGGCGTTGCCGCGCGCGGGCATGCCGTTCTGCCAGTCGACGTGCAGCGCCTCCATGCCGGCCAGCGAGATGTGCAGGGTACGGTCCACCGGCGTGCCGGTGCGGGCGAGAATGCCGACCACGCGGAACGGCTTGTCGTCGTGCTGCGTCAGGCTGACGGTGGCCACGCCGTGGGCCAGGACAATCTGCTCGCCGAGCTGGTACTTGAGTGCTTCGGCCACTTCGGCGCCGAGCACGACATCGAACAGGTCGGCGAAGGGCTTGCCCTGCGCCAGCTGCAGCGGCTGGCCACGGCCGTAGCGGTAGTGTTCGAAGTAGCCAGTGTCGGTGCCGAGTACCCGGTAGCCTCGGTGCGAGTCGCCCAGCGACAGCGGGATGGCCCATTTCACCTGCGGGTGTTTGGCCAGCGTCTCGAAGCTGTCCCAGCGGATGTTGTTGGTGGCGTTGCCGATGCGGAACACCGAGTACAGCAGCAGGTTCACGCTGCCCGAACGGGCGCCGACGATCAGGTCGGTGCCGCTGATGGTGCTGGCGAAGCTGGCCCGCGCCTCGGTACGTACCCGCTCGACGGCCAGCAGCAGGCACACCGAGAGGGCGATGGCGAACACCGTGAGCAGGGCGGTGAAGCGGCGGTTGGCCAGGCTGGCCAGGGCGATACGTAGCAAATGCATGTCAGACCTCCGCCGCTTTGCTGGCGCGGTTCAGCTCGGCCAGCGAGAGACTACGGTCGAACAGCGGCGCCAGGCTCTGGTCGTGGCTGACGAACAGCAGGCTGGCGCCCGCGGCACGGCATTCGGCGAACAGCAGCTGGAGGAAGGCCTCGCGGGCGTCATGATCCAGCGCCGAGGTGGGTTCGTCGGCGATCACCAGCTCCGGCTGGCCGATCAGCGCGCGGGCAGCGGCCACCCGCTGCTGCTGGCCGATGGACAGCGAGTCGGCGCGCCGCTCCAGCAGTTCGGCCTTGAGACCCAGGTGCTGCAGCAACTGCGTGGCTGCGTTATCGATGCTGCCGTGGCGCTCGCTGGCGCGGCGGGCGCGGCTCTGCGAGAAGCGGCAGGGCAGCTCGACGTTCTCGCGTACCGAGAGGAAGGGCAGCAGGTTGAACTGCTGGAAGATGTAGCCGGTATGGTCGACGCGGAAACGGTCGCGCGCGCCGGAGGACATCTGCGCCAGCTCCTGGCCGAGCAGCTTCAGGCAGCCGCGGCCAGGCTTCTGCACGCCGCCGAGCAGGCCGAGCAGGGTGGTCTTGCCACTGCCGCTGGGGCCCTTGAGGAACAGGCTTTCGCCACGGCGCAGGGTGAAGCTGGGGATATCCAGCAGCTCGGCCTGGCCGGGCCAGGCAAAGCCGAGGTCGGTGAGTTCGATCAGTGCGTCGGACATGGACGATCCGCGAGTCGGAGAAGGCGACAGCTTAAAGGCAAGGAGAGCGGTGGCGCACCCGCAAGGATGCGCCGGAGTGTTTCAGAAACTCAGGCGCGACTGCTTCGGCGTCAGCTGAGTGCCCTGCTGGCCGCTCGGGCCGATCAGTTGCACCTCCAGTTTTTCCGTGGCCGGGAAGGTGCTGAAGAAGCTGCCCAGGTCCAGGGTCTGCAATGCTCCGGCATTGGCGCAAACGAAGCGGTAGCTGGCATCGATATCGCTATGGCCATGTTCGTCGCCGTGGTCATGATGCTCGTGCTCGTGCTCGGCGAACAGCGGGCTCTCCAGTGTGCTTTCCTGCACCACGCACTTGGCCTCGGCGGGCAGGGCAAACAGTGCCTGCGGCTGCTCCAGGTGCTGGCGTGCGGCAGCGACCTTGGCCTTGTCGGCGTCGCTCTTGGCCTCGTGTTCGAAACCGACCAGGTTCATGGCTGGGCTTTCCAGCTGGATCTCCAGGGTCTGGCCATCCAGCGCCACGTTGAGGCTCGCCACGCCGTGCTCATGCTTGCCCAGGCTGCCGTGTTCCTCATGGGCGTGATCGTGATCATGCTCGTGGCTGGCGGCCTGGGCGATGGTCAGCGGCAGCAGGGCGAGAGGCAGGGCGAGCAGGATACGGCGCATGGGGCGGACTCCGGTGATGGATTGTTAGGTTATGTTGTAACACTTGTGCGCGGCGATTGGCCAGCCTCGGTGCGCGTGGCAGCATGCGGGCTGGATGTTCGGGAGAGTGAAAATGCTGCGAATCAAGGGGCGTGTCGGCGACTGGCCGGTAGACCTGACGGTGGAGATGGATGCCGAGGACTGGGTGCAACTGGCGGCGCACCTGCCGCAGCAGGAGTTAGCGGCGGGAGCCCCCCGTATGCAGTCGGCGGCTCAAGTAGCCGACGACCTATGGTTGCAGGCGCTGCAGCTGCTACAGGCCGCAGGTTGCCTTGAGGGGCCGCAGTTGCTCGGCGAGCTGGCCGCCCTGGCTGGCAATGAGGCGGCTGGCAAGCGTCTGCTGGTGCGCCTGCGCCATTGTCCGCAGGTACAGGTGGAAAGTGGTGATGCGGCGCCGTTATATCGCTGGATCGGCTAGGCGCGGGCTGCGTTGCGCTACCGCTAACCGGCCTGGTTGACCGTCACGCCCGGTGCGCCACGCTCCAGCCGGGCGCGGATGGCCTCGGGGATGGCGACCTTGGTGAAGGCCCGGGCATCGACCATCACGTAGGTGACCTCGGCGCGGGCGATGGCGGCTTGGTCGGCCTGACGGCGGATGTCCACTTCCAGGGTGAACGAGCTGTTGCCCAGGCGTAGGGTGCGCACCTCCAGCTGCAGCACGTCGTCGAAGCGCGCCGGCGCGCTCCAGTCCGTGACCATGCGCACCACCTGGCTGTCCAGGCCCTGCTCCAGCAGGGCCTGGTAGCTGCCGAACACGGCGCGGTAGAACTCGGTGGCCGCCACGTCCACGTAGTCACCGTAGCGGGCATTGAACACCACCTGCTGGGCGTCGCATTCGCCGTAGCGCACGCGCAGCAGCAGGCGGAAGGGCGCCATCAGTAGATGGCCTGATAGAGCTTGCGGCGGTACAGGGTGACCAGCGGGTGGTCGTTGCCGAGCAGGTCGAATACCTGCAGCAGGGTCTTGTGCGGCAGACCCTCCTGGAAGCTGCGGTTGCGCACGAACAACTTGAGCAGGCCGTCCAGCGCCGCCTCGTACTGCTGGCGTGCCAGCTGCTGCACCGCCAGCTGGTAGCTGGCCTCGTCGTCGTCCGGATTCTGCGCCAGGCGGCTCTTCAGTTCGGCAGCGTCCGGCAGGCTGGCGGCCTGGCGCAGGAAGGTCAGCTGCGCGCGGGCAGCCGCTAGGGCTTGCTTGTGCTCGTCGCCCTTGACCGCGTTCAGCACCGCCTCGGCTTCGCCCAGCTCGCCGCGCTCGGCCAGGCAGCGGGCGTAGAGGATCAGCGCCGCGCCGTTCTCGTTATTCTCGGTCAGCACCTGCTTGAGCAGGGCCTCGGCCTCGCCGAAGCGCTCCCCGGCGAACAGTGCCTGGGCCGTCTCCAGCGGATCGGCGGCCAGTGGCGCCGGCTCCGCCACATGCGGCTTGAGCATTTCGCGGATGGCCGATTCCGGCTGGGCGCCAGCGAAACCGTCGACCGGCTGGCCATCCTTGAACAGCACCACGGTCGGCAGGCTGCGGATGCCGAAGCGCATGACGATGTCCTGCTCGGCGTCGCAGTCGACCTTGGCCAGCAGCAGTTCACCGCGGAACTCCTCGGTGATCTTCGCCAGCAGCGGCATCAGCGCCTTGCATGGCGCGCACCACTCGGCCCAGAAGTCGACCAGCACCGGCTTGTGGAAGGAGTTCTGGATCACCAGCTGCTCGAAATTGGCGGCACCGGAGACGTCGAAGATGTAGGGGGTATCGCTCATGGCTGTTCTCGGAGAGGCGAAAGGCTGGAACTATAAATGCGGGTGGTAGGGCTCGGATACAAGCAGTCCCCTCTCCCACAAGTGGGCGAGGGGTGTGTTAGCCGCGCTTGGCGTGGTACAGGCTGACATTACGGAATTCCGCCGGCTCGGCCAGGTCCGGCCAGGTGCAGGCTTCCAGCAGGCCCAGGCGGGTGTAGCGCGGGTGCTGGAAATCCTTGACCCGCGAGTCGGCCACCAGGGCCTCCCGGCCACGGCTGAGGAAGGTGTCGAGCAGCGGCAGGTTGGCGCGGTCGTAGAGCACGTCGGCGACGATGATCAGGTCGAAACGGTCTTCCTCGCTGAAGAAGTCCAGCGAGTAGCCCAGCTCGACGCCGTTCAGCGCGGCGTTGGCGCGGCAGGATTCGATGGCCAGCGGGTCGAGGTCACAGGCCACCACCTCGGTCGCGCCGGCCTTGGCCGCGGCGATGGCCGCCACGCCGGAGCCTGCGCCAAAGTCCAGCACGCGCTTGCCGCGTACCCACTCGGGACGTTCCGCCAGCCAGCGCGCCAGGGCCAGGCCGCTGGCCCAGCAGAAGCTCCAGTAGGGCGGCTCCTCGAGGATGCGCCGGGTTTCTTCCGGGCTGAAGCTGCGGTCCATGTTGCTCGGGTCGACCAGCCACAGGCGGATGTCGGTGCCGGGCAGGGTCTCGGCGCTCAGGCGGGCGTCGCCGAGCAGCTGTTGCAGGACGTTCTGCAGTTCGGCAGGGGCGTTCATGGTGCGCTCACCAGCGGCAGGGCGCCGAAATCGCGGCTGTCGGCCTGCAGCACCCGCTGCGGCGGCAGGCGCAGGATCAGGCGGCCGGACTGGCTGATGCGCGCGCGCAGCTCGATCCGCGCGCCACCGGGAAACTGTTGCGGATCGAAGCGCAGGCGAAAGGGCAGGGCGTTGCCGGTACCCGCCAGCGTTTGGCTGGCCAGCAGGCGCTGCGGGCGATCGCGCTCGTCCACCACCAGCAGGGCCAGCTCCACGTCGCTGCCGGCCGGCGGGGTCAGCAGGCTGCCACGCAGCTCGCGCAGATGGGCGGGCAGCGGCTGCGCGATGGGCGCGGCTGGTTTGATCGCCACTTCGGGCCTGGCCGGAGCGGGCGGTGTCACGGGCTTGGGCGCTTCGCCGGCGCAGGCGGCCAGCAGCAGGAACAGGCAGGCGATAAGGGGGCGGCGGGGCATGGCGGCATCCGATGCGGCAGATGATTCTGGAATAGCGCAAAAAACGCGCGCCTGTATACCGCAAAGCCTGCGGCTTGTCTTGCCGGGACCATGCGCTACCATGGGCCACCGTTTCGTAGGGCCTTTTTCTTCATGCACTGTCCGTTCTGCTCCGCCAACGACACCAAGGTCATTGACTCCCGCCTGGTCGCCGAGGGCGAACAGGTACGCCGCCGCCGCGAATGCGTGGCCTGTGGCGAGCGTTTCACTACCTTCGAGACCGCCGAGCTGGTGATGCCGCGCCTGATCAAGTCCGACGGCAGCCGTCAGCCGTTCGACGAGGACAAGCTGCGCGCCGGCATGCAGCGCGCACTGGAAAAGCGCCCGGTGAGCGTCGAGCGCCTGGAAGAGGCCATTGCCCACATCAAGCACCGTCTGCGCGCCACCGGCGAGCGCGAGATCAAGTCGAGGGTGCTCGGTGAGCTGGTGATGACCGAGCTGCAGAAGCTCGACGAGGTCGCCTATATCCGCTTCGCCTCAGTGTACCGGCGCTTCCAGGACCTCAACGAGTTCCGCGAGGAGATCGAGCGCCTGGCCCGCGAGCCTTCGAAAGAATGAGCGCCGCCGACCAGCAGTTCATGGCCCGCGCGCTGGAGCTGGCGCGCAAAGGGTTGTATTCCACTCATCCCAACCCGCGCGTCGGTTGCGTCATCGTGAAGGACGGCAGGATCGTCGGCGAAGGCTGGCACGCCAAGGCCGGCGAGCCGCACGCCGAGGTGCATGCCCTGCGCCAGGCCGGCGACAAGGCGCGCGGCGCCACCGCCTATGTGACTCTGGAACCCTGCAGTCATCACGGCCGTACCCCGCCCTGCGCCGATGCCCTGGTAGCTGCCGGCGTGGCGCGGGTGGTGGCCGCCATGCAGGACCCCAATCCCGAGGTTTCCGGCAAGGGCCTGCTGCGCCTGATGCATGCCGGCATTGCCGTGCACAGTGGCGTGCTGGAGGCCGAGGCCAGGGCGCTGAATGCCGGTTTCATCAAGCGCATGGAGCAGGGCCTGCCCTATGTGCGGGCCAAGCTGGCCATGAGCCTGGACGGCCGCACCGCGATGGCCAACGGCGAGAGCCAGTGGATCACCGGGCCCGAGGCGCGTGCCGCCGTGCAGCGCCTGCGCGCCCGCGCCAGCGTGATCATCACTGGCGCCGATACGGTGCTCACCGACCAGGCTCGCCTGACCGTGCGTGCCGAAGAACTGGGCCTGAACGCCGAGCTGACCGCGCTGGCCATCGACCGCCCGCCGCTGCGCGTGCTGGTCGACGGGCGCCTGCGTGTACCGCTGAGCGCGCCATTCTTCCAGGTCGGCCCGGCGCTGGTCGCCACCTGCGCGGCCGCCGCCGCCCGCGAACGTTTCAGCGAGGAGCGCCACGAACTGCTGGCGATGCCCGGCAGCAACGGCCATGTCGACCTGCGCAAGCTGCTGCTGGAGCTGGCCGCGCGCGGTGCCAACGAGGTCCTGGTAGAGGCCGGCCCCAAGCTGGCCGGGGCTTTCGCGCGTGCCGGGCTGGTCGACGAGTTTCAGCTGTTCGTCGCGCCCAAGTTCCTCGGCTCCAGCGCCCGCCCGCTGCTGGACTGGCCGCTGGCGCGCATGGCCGAGGCGCAGGAACTGGAGATTCGCGATATCCGCGCCGTGGGTCGCGACTGGCGCATCACTGCCGTGCCGCGCTAGAGCGCGCCCTGCGACAATTGGTGTGCACGTGCGACTGGGGATTTTTGATTAAGATGCGCCCCCTTTTCTCTGCCTGCTAATCGTTCGATGAAGCCGAGTCGCAAAAAACGGGCGTCTGTCGTCTGGCTGCTCTATGCCAGCCTGCTGCTGGCATCCATCGTCTGTGCTGTCGGGCATGGGCAGATGGCCGGTCTTGCTCTCAGTGGCTTGGATGGCGCGTTCTGCTCGTCTGGCGGCGAGGGCGGGCAGACTGGCGATATGGCGGACTTGGCGGGGCTGCACTCGAGCGGTTTCGAGTGTGTGCTCTGCGCCAGTTTCTCTGCCCAGCTGCTGGCCGCTTTGTTCGGCTTATCGCTGGTGCTGAAGGTCGTTTCGACCTGGCCCAGGGGGGCCGACCGTCTTTGTTTCTGCCATGTCTGGCCGCCGGGACATCCCCGCGCCCCTCCGCTCCACACCTGATCTCGCACAGCCTTGTCTTTGCCGTCCGTTCTGGCGGCAGCGATAGATACGAAATTTGCGCCCAGTCAGGCACAGGTTTGCTGCTGGGCGCCTTTGGCGACAGGTGATAGATACATGATCGGCTACAAGAAGCAAAAACTGATCCCTATGGCTCTGCTGGTGACGCTCGCCAGCGGCGTCAGTCATGCCGCACAGAGTGGCGACTCCACGCTCGTTCTTGGTGAAACCGAAGTTTCTTCAAGCGCGACCGCAGTCAGCGGTGGCGTAGGCAATGTGCTCACGTCGGTGGACGTGCTCGGCGCCGACAAGATCGAGCAGCAAAACGTGCAGAGCAGCTGGGAGCTTCTAGGGCAGATGCCCGGCATCCAGCTCACCGAGACCCGCCAGGGAGCCGAGTCCGGCAAAGCGACATTCCGTGCATTCAACGGTGAGGGCTACATCAACGGCATCAAGACTTTGATCGATGGCGTGCCCAGCAACGTCAACAGTGGCAACCAGCGCTTCATCGACATGGTCTTCCCCCTCGAGCTCGACTACATCGAGGTGGTACGCGGTACCAACGACCCGCGCTATGGCCTGCATAACATTGGTGGCAACATCAATTTCGTGACCCGCCAGGGCGGCAACTACAGCGATGCGCGTCTGACCTACGGCAGCTTCAACACGCGCGAGCTGCAACTGGCCATCGGCCGCGAAGAAGGTAACTTCGCGCAGAACTACTTCATCGCCAAGCAGGATTCCGATGGCTATCGTGACCACGACGAGTCCGACAAGTACTCCCTCGGCGGCAAGTGGTTCTATACCGACGATGCCGGATTGCTGAGCCTGGGGCTGGTGACCCGTCTCTATCATCACGAGGCCGAAGGCGCGGGTTATCTGACTCGTGAGGAGTTGGAGGCCAGCCGCACCAACTCCGCGGCGAAGAACGCCAACGACGGCGATGATCGCGACATGCAGCAAGTGGCGCTGCACCTCGACTGGCAGGTGCGTGACGATCTGAGCCTCAGCAACAGGCTGTATTACAACGACTACGAAGACGACCGGAAGGTGACCTACACCCGCTATGCCGTGGGCAATGCCCCGCGCCAGCGTCGGCAGTGGGATGAGCGTCAGACGGGGCTGCTGAGCAATCTCAGCTGGGTCAGCACCGAATGGCTGACGCTGGACGGTGGTATCAACTTCGAGCACCAGGATAACCAGTACCGCCGTTACCGCTACGACTACAGCGTGCCGACCGACTTTGATACGACGCCGGCGCGCATCCAGAACGACGATTCTTACAGTCTCGACAATGTCGGTGCCTACCTGCAGGCGGTGATCCAGCCGATCGATAAGTTGAAGATCATTCCGGCTTTTCGGGTGGATCGATTCTATGGCGAGACCGACCTGGCAAGCGGTGTCGAGGCTGACCTGCAGGATTACGGCACCATTCAGCAGCCTAAGCTGAGCGTTATCTACAGCCTGACGCCAAGCATCAGCCTGTATGCGAATTGGGGGCGTACGTTTCAGATCCTCACCGGTTCCTCTTCTCCTGCTTATATGACCGCAGGGACAGAGAGTTTTGACCCGTCGATCAATACCGGTAGGGAGGTGGGAGTCAAGTTCACCCCGCTTGACGGGACTGAAGCCCGTATTGCCGTCTGGCAGCAGGATGCCACTGACGAAGTGGCTAACCTGCCTGCCGCCGAGTTCACTTACGGGCTTGGGGAAACCCGCCGGCGCGGAGTCGACCTGCAGATCAATGCGAATATCTCCGAGCGCTGGAGCGTATGGGCTTCTCATGCCTACCAGGAGGCCAAGGTCAGAAGTGCCTATACCTCAAGCGGGCAGTCCCTGGCCGGCAAGGAGGTGTTCGCGACGCCCCGCCACATCAGTAACATCGGTACCGACTATCAGCTGACCCAGGACTGGCGCTTTGGCCTACAGGCCCGGGCTCAGGGTGATTACTACATCGACAGTCTGAACGAGCAGGGTAAATACGGCGGTTTTGCCGTGCTGGATGCCAGCGTGGAGTACCGTATTTCCGCGACTACCAGCGTGGATGTGCAGGTGAAGAACCTTACAGACCGCGAATACGAGTATGTCTGGTATGACGAATTTTTCTGGGGCGGCGACAATCAGGCAATGTTCTCGCCTGCGCCAGGACGCAGTGCCTACCTGTCGCTGAACCTCAAGCTGTGATGTTGGTGTGGGGCATGTCGACTGTCCCATCATCGCCGTGCAGCGTAGGTTGAGCGAGGCAGAGGCGGTGCAGGCGTGAGCTTGGCTTTTCAGGTCGCAGCCGGGTATCGGTGCGGCCTGCCTCAAATCAACCTGTTCATGGCTGGATGTGGCGATTTTGTGATAAAAAGGCGCGCGGCCACGCTAGTGGCCGCAACGTTCTCAGGGCGGGGCGAAATTCCCCACCGGCGGTAATGACGCGCTGCGTCTAGCCCGCGAGCGCCTTTCCAGCGAAAGGGACAGCAGACCCGGTGTGATTCCGGGGCCGACGGTATAGTCCGGATAAAGAGAGAGCGGGATTCCCTTCCGGGGCGCCGTCCGTCTGCGCCCGCGAAAATCCCTATCGATCGGCATTGCCCTGTTTTTGACCAAAACAGGAGTTCGTCCATGCTGCATTGCACCACTTACCGGGAGGACGCATGTTCACCGGCATAATCGAATCCATCGGTACCATCCGCGCGATCACGCCCAAGGGCGGCGACGTGCGCGTCTACGTCGAGACCGGCAAGCTGGACCTCGGCGACGTCAAACTGGGTGACAGCATCGCGGTCAACGGCGTGTGCCTGACCGCGGTCGAGCTGCCCGGCGACGGCTTCTGGGCCGACGTCAGTCGCGAGACCCTGACCCGCACCGCCTTCGTCGACTTGAAGGCCGGCAGCCGCGTCAACCTGGAGAAGGCCCTGACCCCGACCACCCGCCTCGGTGGCCATCTGGTCAGCGGCCATGTCGACGGCGTCGGCGAGATCGTCAAGCGCGAGGATAACGCCCGCGCCATCCAGTTCAGCGTGCGCGCACCGCGCGAGCTGGCCAAGTACATCGCCCTGAAGGGCTCGATCACCGTCGACGGCACCAGCCTGACGGTCAACGCCGTCAATGGCGCCGAGTTCGAGCTGACCATCGTGCCGCACACCCTGGTCGAGACCATCATGGCCGACTACCGGCCGGGACGTCGGGTCAACCTCGAAGTGGACCTGCTGGCGCGCTACCTGGAGCGCCTGCTGCTTGGCGACAAGGCCGCCGAGCCCAGCGCTTCCGGCATCAGCGAAGCTTTCCTGGCCGAACACGGCTACCTGAACAAGTGAGACGCGCCGCCATGGCCCTGAATACCGCAGAAGAACTGATCGAAGACATCCGCGCCGGCAAGATGGTCATCCTCATGGATGACGAGGATCGCGAGAACGAAGGCGACATCATCATCGCCTCCGAATGCACCACCGCCGAGCACATCAACTTCATGGCCCGCTTCGCCCGCGGCCTGATCTGCATGCCGATGACCCGCGAGCGCTGCGAGCTGCTCAAGCTGCCGCTGATGGCCCCGCGCAATGGCTCCGGTTTCGGCACCAAGTTCACCGTTTCCATCGAGGCCGCCGAGGGCGTCACCACCGGCATCTCCGCCGCTGACCGCGCGCGCACCGTGCAGGCCGCGGTGGCGCGCAACGCGGTGGCCGACGACATCGTCAGTCCCGGTCATATCTTCCCGCTGATGGCCCAGCCCGGCGGCGTGCTGGCCCGCGCCGGCCACACCGAGGCGGCCTGCGACCTGGCGCGCATGGCCGGCTTCGAACCGTCCGGGGTGATCTGCGAGATCATGAACGACGATGGCACCATGGCTCGCCGTCCGGAGCTGGAGAAGTTCGCCGCCGAGCATAATCTCAAGATCGGCACCATCGCCGACCTGATCCACTACCGCTTGATCCACGAGCGCACCGTCGAGCGCGTCAGCGAGCAGCCATTGGATACCGAGCTGGGCCAGTTCACCCTGGTCACCTACCGGGACGGCGTGGAGAACACCGCGCACATGGCTCTGACCCTGGGCAAGGTGTGCGCCGAGGAGCCGACCCTGGTGCGCGTGCACAACATGGAGCCGCTGCGCGACCTGTTCCTGGTCAAGCAGCCCGGGCGCTGGAGCCTGCGCGCGGCGATGGCCGAGGTGGCCAAGGCCGGCAGCGGCGTGGTGCTGCTGCTCGGCAATCCGCTCACCGGCCCCGAGCTGCTGGCGCACCTGGGCGGCAAGCAGCCGGCGCCGAGCCCGGCCACCTACAGCACCGTCGGTGCCGGTTCGCAGATCCTGCGTGACCTCGGCGTGCGCAAGATGCGCCTGATGAGCGCGCCGATGAAGTTCAACGCCATATCCGGCTTTGACCTGGAAGTTGTAGAATACTTGCCCGCTGAATAAGGGGCGGTCCTTTAGGGGCCGCATCCGTTGCCCCTCTCTCGCCAGCGGGAGAGGGTGCCCGAAGGGCGGGAGAGGGCTGTGCCCATGTGGCTCCCTCTCCCCCAGCCCCTCTCCCGTAAACGGGAGAGGGGAGCTAAAACTAATGTTATCGGGGTGCCCCTCGCGCCCCGGCTCTTTATACAGATCGAGACTCGCCCATGACCCTGAAGACCATCGAAGGTACCTTCATCGCCCCGCAAGGCAAATACGCCCTGGTGGTTGGCCGCTTCAACAGCTTCGTCGTCGAGAGCCTGGTCAGCGGCGCCGTCGACGCCCTGGTCCGCCACGGCGTGAAGGAAAGCGACATCACCATCATCCGCGCGCCGGGTGCCTTCGAGATCCCGCTGGTCACCCAGAAAGTCGCCCAGCGCGGCGAGTTCGCCGCCATCATCGCCCTCGGCGCGGTGATCCGTGGCGGCACCCCGCACTTCGAATACGTGGCCGGCGAGTGCACCAAGGGCCTGGCCCAGGTGTCCATGGAATACGGCGTACCGGTCGCCTTCGGCGTACTGACCGTCGACTCCATCGAGCAGGCCATCGAGCGCTCCGGCACCAAGGCCGGCAACAAAGGCGCCGAAGCCGCCCTGTCCGCCCTGGAAATGGTCAGCCTGCTGGCGGCCCTGGAGGCCAAGTGAGCCTGAATCACGACGACAGCCAGGACGCTCCGCAGCCCAAGGCCAAGGGCAAGATCGCGCAGCGCCGCGTGGCCCGCAGCCTGGCCATGCAGGCGTTGTATCAGTGGCACATGGCCGGTCAGTCGCTGAACGAGATCGAAGCGCAGTTCCGCGTCGATAACGACTTCAGCGGCGTCGACGGCGCCTACTTCCACGATATCCTCACCGGCGTGGCCCGGCAGAAGACCGAGCTGGATGCGTCCTTCGTGCCCTTCCTGAGCATTCCGCTGGAAGAGTTGGACCCGGTCGAGCTGGCCATCCTGCGCCTGTCCGCCTGGGAGCTGACCAGTCGCATCGATGTGCCCTACAAGGTAGTCATCAATGAGGGCATCGAGCTGGCCAAGGTGTTCGGCGCCACCGACGGGCACAAGTTCGTCAACGGCGTGCTGGACAAGCTGGCCCCGGTACTGCGCGCGGCCGAGGTCAAGGCCGCCAAGCGCTGAGCCGGCAAGCCCGTCGTGGGTGAGTTCGAGCTGATCCGTCGCTACTTCGCCGCCGCGCCCTGTGCGCAGGCGGCCGAAGGCATCGTCCTCGGCATTGGCGACGACTGCGCCCTGCTGCAGCCGGCGCCCGGCATGCAGCTGGCGCTGTCCACCGATACCCTGGTGGCCGGCGTACATTTCCCCCAACCCTGCGATCCGTTTCTGCTCGGCCAGCGTGCCCTTGCGGTGAGCGTCAGTGACCTGGCTGCCATGGGTGCCGAGCCACTGGGCTTCACCCTGGCGCTGACCCTGCCCGAAGCCGAGCCGGCCTGGCTGGAAGGCTTCGCCCTTGGTTTGTCGCAGATGGCCGGGCAGTGCGCCATCGCCCTGGTCGGTGGCGACACCACTCGTGGGCCTCTGAGCCTGACCCTCAGCGTCTTCGGCCAGTTGCCGGCCGGCCAGGCACTGACCCGTGCGGGTGCCCGTCCGGGCGACCTGCTCTGCGTCGGTGGCAGCCTCGGCGATGCGGCCGGAGCGCTGCCGCTGGTGCTGGGCCAGCAGCCGGCCGCAGATGAGCCTGCGTCTGCCAACTATCTGCTGCAGCGCTATTGGGCTCCGCAACCGCAGCTGGCCCTGGGGCAGTGGCTGCGTGGCCGAGCCACGGCGGCGCTGGATATTTCCGACGGCCTGCTGGCCGACTGCGGGCATATCGCCCAGGCCTCCGCCGTGGCACTGCAGATCGAGCGCGATAGCCTGCCGCTGTCAGCTGCCCTGCGCACCCTGGCGGGCGAGCGGGCATTGGATTGCGCATTGAGCGGCGGCGACGATTATCGCCTGGCCTTTACCCTGTCGGCGCAATACCTGCCGGTACTGCAGGCGCAATGGCCCGAGGCGGTGGTGATCGGCCGGGCCGTGGCAGGGCAGGGTGTACAACTGCTGGACGGCGCGGGTCGCCGTCTCGACCCGCCCAGCGCGGGCTACCAACATTTCGGGAGTCGTGGTGACTGAAGTCGTGAAAGTCGCGCCGCAGGTATGGCGTAATCCCTGGCATTTCCTCGCCTTTGGCTTCGGTTCCGGGCTGATGCCCAAGGCGCCTGGCACCTGGGGCTCGCTGGTGGCCTTGCCATTCATCCCGCTGTGGCAGCAACTGCCGGACTGGGGCTACTGGCTGATGCTCGGCGTCACCATGCTGTTCGGTTTCTGGCTCTGTGGTCGGGTGGCGGAAGACATGGGAGTGCACGACCACGAGGGTATCGTCTGGGACGAGATGGTCGGCATGTGGATCACCCTGTGGCTGGTGCCCGAGGGTTGGTACTGGTTGCTGCTAGGCTTTCTGGTATTCAGGGTGTTCGACATTCTCAAGCCCTGGCCGATCCGCTGGATCGACCGGCATGTACATGGTGGTATCGGCATCATGCTGGATGACATCCTGGCGGGGGTATTCGCCTGGCTGGCCATGCAGGTGTTGGTGTGGGGGCTGGCCTGACTCGGAGGCTGTAGATGCGTGCCTGGCTGCTGGGGTTGCTGTTGTGTCTGGGGGGCGTCGGCGCACAGGCTGGCGAGCCCCTGCCCGCGCAGGTGAACCTGGTCAGCGAGTACTGGGCCGGGCACACCAATGCCGATGGCAGCGGCCTGGCCTGGGAGATCATGCGCGCGGTGTTCGAGCCCGCGGGCGTGAAGATGAATCATAGGCTGGTGCCCTACACGCGAGCTGTAGGGCTGGTCCAGCGAGCCGAGGCCGATGCCTGGCTGGGTTCTTATCGCAACGAAATCACGGAGAGCATCATTTATCCGGCTAGCCCCTACGATGCCGACCGCATCGTTGCCCTGTCCTTGCGCAGTACGCCGGAACCTACCCTGCAGACCATCGGCCAGTACCGTTTGGCCTGGATGCGCGGCTATGAGTACCAGCGCTATCTGCCCGGCCTGCAGCACTTCAAGGAGGTTGAGCGCCGAATCGGCATCCTGCGCATGCTCGAGTTCGGACACGCCGACTTTTATCTGGATGCCTCCACCGAAGTCGAGGATGTGTTGCGCGAGGGTTCGGACCCTGCGCTTTTTCGCACTACCGAGCTGATCCGCTTGCCCCTCTATGCTGGCTTTGCCGATACTGCCCGCGGTCACGCCCTGGCCGAACTGTTCGATCGGCGCATGGCCGAGCTGCTGCGCGGTGGCGAACTGCGCCCGATCTTCCGCCGCTGGCAGCAGCCCTACCCCTTTGACGAGGACATGGAGATCCCCGATGCGTCGCCTTGAGCTGTTCGCTGCCAGTGTGCTGCTGGCCCTGTGCCCCGTGCTGCAGGCCGAGACCCAGGTACAGGTGGTGGGGCTGTTCCCCAATGCGGCGGTGTTGCTGGTCGACGGTCAGCGCAAGCTGGTGCGGGCCGGCCAGGTCGGCCCCGCCGGCGTCAAAGTGATCAGTGCCGACAGCAAGGGGGCGGTGCTGGAGGTCGATGGCGTGCAGCGCAGTTACGCCATGACCCGGGAATACAACCAGGCCGGCAGCTCGGAGCCGCAGAAGGCTCAGCTCAGCATCAGCCGTGGCGCGGGCAATCACTACTGGGTGGCCGGCTCCATCGAGGGCCATCCGGTCCAGTTCCTGGTCGACACCGGAGCCACTTCGGTGGCGATGAACGAGGGCCAGGCGCGCATGCTCGGCATCGACTACCGGGTCAAGGGGCGGGCCATGGTGGCCAGCACGGCCGGTGGCAACGTCAAGGCCTGGCAGATCAAGCTCGACAGCGTCAAAGTTGGTGCCCTCGAGGTTCTGGGGGTCGAGGCGGCGGTGCTGGAGGGGGATTCGCCCACCGAGGTGCTGCTGGGCATGAGTTTCCTCAGTCGGGTGCGCTGGCGTGAGGAAAACGGCGTATTGCAGCTGGAGTCCAAGCTGTAGGGCGGCGCCGGCCGATTCATCAGCCGCCTCGATCCTTATCCCCGACAATTCAGGCTGCGCCGGGCGGCGTCGCGGCTGGTACAATGCCGGCCTTTCTGCCGAACCTCACAGGAGCTCCCGGTGTCCGTCGTCTTCGTCGCCGCCTCCCAGCTGCCCACACCTTTCGCGGTCTTCACCATGCACGGTTTCCTTGATGAGGAGAGCGGCAAGGAGCACGTAGCCCTGACCCTGGGCGACGTCGCCGACGGCCAGCCGGTGCTGGGCCGTCTGCACTCCGAGTGCCTCACCGGCGATGCCCTGTTCAGCCAGCGCTGCGACTGTGGTGCCCAGCTCGAAGCTGCCCTGCGCGCCATCGCGGCCGAGGGCCGTGGTGTGCTCCTGTACCTGCGCCAGGAAGGCCGTGGCATCGGTCTGCTGAATAAGATCCGCGCCTACGAGCTGCAGGATGGCGGCGCCGACACCGTCGAGGCCAACGAGCGCCTGGGCTTTGCCGCCGACCAGCGTGACTACTCGATCTGCCAGCCGATGCTCGACCACCTGGGTATCCGGGCGGTCCAGCTGATGACCAACAACCCGCGCAAGGTCAAGGCGCTGGAAGGTTTCGGCGTACGCGTCGCCGAGCGCCGCCCTCTGGAAATCGCGCTCAACCCGCACAATCGCAAGTACCTGGCGACCAAGGCCGGCAAGCTTGGTCATATGCTGGGTCTCAAGCACCAGGAAGAAGAGTGATGACCCGCGCCGAGGTGCGTCGTCGTCTGGCCCTGGAATGGTGGCGCTGGCTGGGTTTTGCCCTGGCCCCGTTGTTCTTCCTCAACCTGCTGTTCGGTGGCAGCCAGGCGCTGAGTAGCGTGCTGGAGATGCCCTTGTTCATCGCTGGCGTGGCTTCTATGTTCGTCAGCCTGCCGCTGTTCTCCGCCTACAAGCGCGCGCTGATCGCCACCCAGGCGGCGCTGGATGGCGAGCATGAGCGCGAGGCCTGGCTGGCGCTGGCTGTGCAGCGGCGCAAGGCCTTCCTCGGTGCTGGCCTGCCGGCCTGGATCGCCGCCATCGCCCTGTTCAGCGGGCTCAATGCCGTCGCGCTGATCCTGCTGTCCCTGAGCAGCGTGGTGTTGCTCTGCCTGTACCGCATCCCTCGCCAGTTGGGCTGATGCGCGCGCTGCTGGCCGCCTGCCTGCTTGCCCTCAGCCCGGCGCTGACGGCGGCCGAACGGGTGGTCAGCCTGGCTCCCTCGATGTCGGAAATCATGCTGGAGCTGGGCGCCGAGCAGCGCCTGGTCGGCCTGCTCGATGGCGGCCCGCGCCCTGCGGCGCTGGCGGACGTGCCGTCGGTGGGGCGCTATGGCCAGGTCGAGCTGGAGACGTTGCTGGCGCTCAAGCCTGACCTGCTGCTGCTCTGGCCCGGTAGCGTGCCCGAGGCCCAGCAGGCGCAGTTGCGTGCCTTTGGTATCCCCCTTTACGTTGGCGAGCCCCATGATCTGCAGGCGCTGGCCGAGCAGTTCATCGAAGTGGGCCGGCAGGTTGGTGCCGAGGCTCGGGGGCGGGAGCTGCGCGACCGCTTCACCACGCGTCTGGCCGAGCTGCGTCAGCGCTATCGCCGCGAGCCGCCGTTGGCGGTGTTCTATCAGGTCTGGAATGAGCCGCTGTACACGCTTGGCGGGCGGCAGATCGTCAGTGACGCGCTGCGGGTGTGTGGCGCGCGCAACGTGTTCGCCGATCTGCAGTTGCCGGCACCTCAGGTCAATGTCGAAGCGGTGCTGGGGCGCGCGCCGGAGGTGATTCTCGGTGGCAGCGATGCCGAACTGCAGCGCTGGCAAGCCTGGCCGCAGTTGCCGGCGGTACGTCTGGGCCAGCTGTGGACGGTACCGGACAAGGGTTTGGAACGGCCCAGTTTCCAGATGCTGGCGGCCACCGAGCAGCTCTGCGAACGGCTGGCCAAGGCCCGTTGACGCATTAAACAAAAGGCCCCTCGCGGGGCCTTGTTCGTTTACAGCCTGGGCGTCCAGACGAACCCGAGCATTGCCGTGCGGCCTTCCTGGCGGTAGCCGTAGCGTTCGCCTTCGTGTTCGTACAGAGCGCGCTGGTAGTCCTTGTCCAGCAGGTTGTCGATCTTCGCTTCCAGTTTCAGCTCGTCACTGGCCTGCCAGCTGCCACGCAGACCGAGCACGCCGTAGCCGCCCAGCTCGTACTGGTTGTTCGGGTCGTCGTAGCTGCTGCTCGCCAGTTGCCAGGTGGCGCCGACGGCGAAGTCGCCAAAGCTGCGGTCCATATCCAGGCTCAGGGTGCGGCGGGCACGGCGGTTCAGGGTGTGGCCGCTGTTACGGTCGCGCGGGTCGACGAAGGCGATGCCGAGCTGCCCCTGCCAGCCGAACAGCTCCTGCTGCAGGTTGGCCTCGAAACCGTGGATACGGGCTTTGGCAATGTTCTGCGGGATGAAGTTCTGGTCGTTGGCGATCGCGTCTTCGATATCGGTGCGGTACAGCGAGGCCTCCAGGCGTGTGCGTTCGGCCAGTTGGCTGCGCCACTGCAGCTCATAACTCTTCGAGTGCTCGGGCTTGAGGTCCGGGTTGCTGTAGTCGGGGTAGTAGAGGTCGTTGAAGGTCGGTGCGCGGAAGCCCTCGCTGTACGACAGGATCAGGTCATTGGTGGCGTTCAGCGGCAGGGTCAGGGCGCCGCTCCAGGTGTTTTCGCTGCCGAACTGTTCGTTCTTGTCGTGGCGCACGCCCACTTCGGTGGAGAAGCCCTCGCCGTCATAGCGGTGCTGGATGAAGGCGGCCTGGTTCCAGCGCTGCTGCTCGGCAAAAGCGGTGTTGCTGTTGAGCTGGTCCTCGTACCAGTCAGCGCCCACCAGCAGGCTGTGGCTGTCGCTCAGGGCCAGGGTGTTGAGCCAGTTGAGCGAGTCGCGGTAGGTATTGAACACGCCGCGCTCGTCACTGAGCTTGTCCAGGCTCTCCTCGCGGTTCTCGCTGTGACCGACTTCCAGGCGGCTGCTCCACAGGTCATTGATCTGCGCCTCCAGGTAGCTGGAAACGCTGCTGAGGGTGAAGTCGCTGTAGGGCTCCTGACCGACCGACTCGAAGGTGGTCATGTCGTAACGGCCGAAGGGATTGTCGAACTCGGTACGGCCGCGCTGGTCGAGCACATTGACGCCGGCTTCCAGGCTGTCGCTGAAGCGGTGGCTGAGGCTGAGGCTGAAGGCCTTGTTGCGGTAGGCGTCGTGATCCTGGTCGGAGTCGTAGGAGGGGCCGGTACGGTCGATGCCGTCGGTCTCGTCGAGGCTGCCGGCCAGGCTGAAGCGAGTCTGCGCGTCGCCGCCGGAGATCCCGGCACTGCGGCGCCAGCTGGCGTTGCTGCCGTAGCCCATGCGCACGAAGGGCTGCAGACCTTCACCGGCGCTGCGGCGGGTGAAGATCTGCACCACGCCACCAATGGCGTCGGCCCCGTACACGGCCGAACGCGGGCCGCGCAGCACTTCGACACGTTCGATCTGGTCGACATTGAGGTACTGCAGGCTGCTGTCGCCGGAGCTGGCCGACGCGATGCGCATGCCATCCACCAGCACCAGGCTCTGTGCCGACTTGGTGCCGCGGATATACAGGCTGGTCAGGCTGCCGGCGCCATTGTCGGTCACCTGCACGCCGGGCACGCGGCGCAGCAGGTCGCTGACCGAGGCCGGCTGCAGGCGTTCGATGTCGGCGCGGGTGAACACGGTGCTCGTCGTGCTGCTGGCTTCGCGTTGCTGCACGTCGCGGTTGGCGCTGATCAGCGTCTCGGGCAGCTTGAGCGCGGCGTCCTGGCCGGCGGCCAGAGCGAGACCGGCAGGCAGCAGGGCCAGGCTCAGGGCCGAGAGGGGCAGGCTGTGGGACAGTTTCATCGGGTTTCCTCAAAGACAGAGACTTCGAGGAGGGCAGAAAGCAGGCGCGTGGCGGCACCTGACGGTGCGGCCCTCCGCAACACCAGTCGAATCCTTCAGGCCGGTCTCCGGGCTCTCGATTCCGCTCCGCGCGCCTTCCCGGTTGACCCAGTGGCTGTTACGCGGACCTGCAGCAGGGCTGCGATCGATTACCGTTGCGGGGGCAGCGCCGGGATTGCTCATGGAGCGCACCGGCTTCCCGATTATCGCCGGCATTGACCGGCGCACCTGATGGATAACAAAACGCCGCGCACCTTAGTGCACGGCGTGTTGAAGCTCAAGCAAGTTTAGCGTGGCTCAGCTTGAGCTTTGCTCAAGTTGCTGCAGGCGGCGACGGACGGCCGCTTCGATGCCGGCCTGGTCCAGGCCGCACTCGGCGAGCATCTGCGCCGGTTTGGCGTGCTCCACGTAGTAATCGGGCAGGCCCAGGTGCAGCAGTGGCTTGACCAGGTTCTCGGCGGCGAGGAACTCGCTGACCGCGCTGCCTGCGCCACCCATCACGGCGTTTTCCTCGATGGTCACCAGCAGCGCATGGCTGGCCGCCAGTTCGCGCAGCAGGGCTTCGTCCAGGGGTTTGACGAAGCGCATGTCGACCACCGTGGCATCCAGGCTTTCGCCGATGCGCAGGGCCTCGGCCAGCTGCACGCCGAAGACCAGCAGGGCGACGCCCTGGCCCTGGCGGCGCACTACCGCCTTGCCGATCTCTACACTGTCCAGTGCTGGGTCTATGGGCGCGTTGGGGCCGCTGCCGCGCGGGTAGCGCACGGCCGCCGGGCCCTGGAAGTGATAGCCGGTGGTCAGCAGCAGGCGCAGCTCGTTCTCGTCGCTGGGCGTGGCGATGAGCATGCCGGGGATGCAGCGCAGGTAGGAGATGTCGAAGCTGCCGGCGTGGGTCGGACCGTCTTCGCCGACCAGGCCGGCGCGGTCGATGGCGAACAGTACATCGAGGTTCTGCACCGCCACGTCGTGGATCAACTGGTCGTAGGCACGCTGCAGGAAGGTGGAGTAGATCGCCACCACCGGCTTGGCGCCGTCGCAGGCCATGCCCGCGGCCAGGGTCACCGCGTGCTGTTCGGCGATGGCCACGTCGAAGTAGCGCTCGGGGAAGCGCTCGCTGAAGGCCACCAGGTCCGAGCCTTCCTTCATCGCCGGGGTGATACCGACCAGGCGCGGATCTGCGGCGGCCATATCGCACAGCCACTGACCGAACACACCGGAATACTTGGGCCCGGACGGCTGCTTGGGCGCCACCGGGGCGTTGATCGGCTCCAGCTTGGTGATGGCGTGGTAGCCGATCGGGTCGGCCTCGGCCGGGGCGAAGCCTTTGCCCTTCTTGGTCACCACGTGGAGGAACTGCGGGCCCTCCAGGTCGCGCATATTGCGCAGGGTGGCGAGCAGGGTGGGCAGGTCATGACCGTCGATGGGGCCGACGTAGTTCCAGCCCAGCTCCTCGAACAGGGTGCCGGGCACTAGCATGCCCTTGGCGTGTTCCTCGACCTTGCGCGCGATCTCCCAGGCGCCGGGCAGGCGCGAGAGGATCTTCTTGCTGCCTTCGCGCATGCTCGAATAGGTGCGGCTGGAGATGATCTTGGCTAGGTAGTTGGACAGGCCGCCGACGTTCTTGGAGATCGACATGTCATTGTCGTTGAGCACGACCAGCATGTTGGCCTTGACGTCGGAGGCGTGGTTGAGCGCCTCGAAGGCCATGCCGGCGGTCAGCGCGCCGTCGCCGATCACCGCCACCGCCTTGCGCTTGCTGCCCTGCAGGCGCGCGGCGATGGCCATGCCCAGCGCGGCGCTGATGCTGGTGCTGGAGTGGCCGACGCCGAAGGTGTCGTACTCGCTCTCGCTGCGGCGCGGGAAGGCGGCCAGGCCGTCCTTCTGGCGCAGGCTGCCCATGCGCTCGCGGCGGCCGGTGAGGATCTTGTGCGGGTAGGCCTGGTGGCCCACGTCCCACACCAGACGGTCATCCGGCGTATCGAAGATGTAATGCAGGGCGATGGTCAGCTCGACCACGCCGAGGCCGGCACCGAAGTGCCCGCCGGTCTGCCCGACGCTGTACAGCAAGTACTGGCGCAGCTCGTCGGCAAGGCTTTCCAGCTCGCTTTCCGCCAGGCGACGCAGACCGTCCGGGGTGTCGGCGCGGTCGAGCAGTGGCGTGGCGGGCCGCTCGCGGGGGATTTCGTGGAAGGTGGTCGGCATCAGGCTGATCGTTATAGGTGTACAAGAGATGCGGCAGTTTACCCGAAGCGCCGGGAACAGCCCAAACGACCTGTAATGTGATCAGGCGGCGGGGTAATGGCGGCCGAGGAATTCCAGCAGCAGCGCGTTGACCCCAGGGCCGTCCTCGCTCTGCAGCCAGTGGCCGCAGCCGGGCAGCAGGTGCTGCTCCAGCTGAGGCACCTTGGCCGCCATGCGTGCCAGGGTCGGCGCCTCGAAACGGCCGACCGGGTCGTGTTCGCCGAGCAGGAACAGGGTTGGCTGCTGTACCTGCAGTTCGGCCAGTGGCTCGGTGCGCTGCCAGTTGCGCTCGAAGTTGCGGTACCAGTTGAGGGCGCCGTAAAAGCCGCGGCCGGCGAAGGTGCGCTCGTAGATGGCGAACAGTTCGGGCGAGCACCAGGCCGGCAGCGGCAGGTCGGCGAGACCGTCGAACAGCTTGGCGTCTGCCGCCTTGTCGGCCAGCAGCGCGCCGCCCAGGCCGCCGAGCAGCAGGCGCAGGCTGCGGCCGATGTCGGCGTCCAGTTCGGCCTCGGCCAGGCCCGGCTGCTGGAAGTAGAGGATGTAGTGGAAGCGCCCGGCGTAGGCCGCGCGCATCATCTCGATGGCCGGGCGTTTCGGCCGCCCGCCGAAGGGCACGGAGAGCGCACCGAGCGCCTGCACCCGCGCGGGCTCCAGCAGGGCCAGGTGCCAGGCCACCGGCGCGCCCCAGTCGTGGCCGACCACGGCGACGCGGGTCTGGCCGAGGGCGTCCATGGCGGCCTGGATATCGCCGCACAGGGTCAGCAGGTCATAGGCGGCCGGGTCGCGCGGCGCGCTGCTCTGGCCGTAGCCGCGCATTTCCGGGGCGAATACCCGGTAACCGGCCTGGCTCAGCGCCTCGATCTGCGGATGCCAGGCGTACCAGCACTCGGGAAAGCCGTGCAGCAGCCACACCGGGCGGCCATCGGCCGGGCCGGCGCTGTAGAGGCTGAGGTCGATGCCGTTGACCGCCAGCAGCTGATGCTCGATAGGCATGTCGTGCTCCTTACCAGGTGTCGACGAAGGGGCGCTTCTTGCCGCTGCGTGGCGCCGGTACCGGCGTGGCATTGAGCCCGCGCAGCAGCCAGGCGCGGCTTTCGGCCGGGTCGATGACGGCATCGATTTCCAGGTAGCTGGCCATGTTCAGCGCCTTGCCGTTGTCATAGGCCTTGGCCACCAGCTTGTCGAACAGCGCCTGGCGGCTGGCGTCGTCCGCCTGGGCCGCCAGCTCCTTGGCGAAGCCCAGGCGCACCGCGCCCTCCAGGCCCATGGCGCCGAACTCGCCACTAGGCCAGGCGGCGGTGAATAGCGGCGAGTGGAAGCTGCCGGCGGCCATGGCCTGGGCGCCGAGGCCGTAGCCCTTGCGCAGCACCAGGGTGAAGAAGGGCACGGACAGGCTGGCGGCGGCGACGAACAGGCGCGAGACATGGCGCACCGTGGCCTGTTTCTCCGCCTCCGGACCGACCATGAAACCGGGGGTGTCGCACAGCGAAACCATGGGGATATCGAAGGCATCGCACAGCTGCAGGAAGCGCGCGGCCTTGTCGCCCGCCAGCGCGTCGATGGCGCCGCCGAGGTGGGCCGGGTTGTTGGCGATCAGGCCGAAGGGCTTGCCCTCGATGCGGATCAGCGCGGTGATCAGCCCGGGGGCAAACTGGCGGCGCAGCTCCAGCACGCTGCCGTTGTCGGCCAGCAGCTCGATGACCTTGCGGATGTCGTAGACGCGCAGGCGGTTCTCGGGGATTACATGGCGCAGCTCGCGTGGGTCGCTGCACTGCCAGTCGGCCAGTGGCCCCTGGAAGTAGCTCAGGTACTGCTTGGCCACCCGCACTGCCTCGGATTCGTCGGCCACCAGCACGTCGATCACCCCGTTGGGGCCTTGCACGCTGGTGGGGCCGACTTCCTCCGGCTTGTAGCTGCCCAGGCCGCCGCCTTCGATCATCGCCGGGCCGGCCATGCCGATGGTCGCGTTCTGCGTGGCGATGATCACATCGCAGCAGCCGAGCAGCGCGGCGTTGCCGGCGAAGCAGCGGCCGGAAACCACGCCCACGGTCGGCACCAGGCCGGACAGCCTGGCCATGCCGACGAAGGTGTGGCAGTCCAGCCCGGCCACGCCGACGAAGTCGGTATCGCCCGGCCGGCCGCCGCCGCCCTCGGCAAACAGCACCACGGGCAGGCGCCACTGCTCGGCCAGGGCCAGCATGCGGTCGGTCTTCTTGTGGTTCATCACCCCCTGGGTGCCGGCGAACACCGTGTAGTCGTAGGCGATGGCCAGGCAGCGCGCGGCCTGTTCGCCGAACAGCCCGGCGTTGACCGTGCCGGTGCCGGCTACCAGGCCGTCGGCCGGGCTCAGCTCCAGCAGTTCTTCCGGCGAGCGCCGGCGGCGCTGGGCGGCCAGGGCCATGGCGCCGTACTCGTTGAAACTGCCTTCGTCGAGCAGGTCGGCGAGGTTCTCGCGGGTGGTGCGCTGGCCGGTCTTGCGCCGCTTGGCCACCGCCTCGGGACGCCGTGCATCGCTCAGGCGTGCCTGGCGTTCCAGCACTTCGGCGAGGTCGGCGCGGATATGTTCGAGGTCACGGCTCTCCTCGCTGGCGTCGCCAGCGCCGGCCACTTCGGCTGGCTCGAGGAACAGCAGGGCCTGGCCCTCGGCCAGGGCATCGCCGGGGGCGGCCGCCAGAGCGCGGACGATGCCACCACATTCGGCGCGCACCTCGAACTCCATCTTCATCGCTTCCAGCACGGCGATGATCTGGCCGGCGGCCACGGCGTCGCCCTCGGCCACCGTCAGGGCGACCAGCACGCCGCTGCTCGGCGCGTGGCAGGCGAGGGTGCCGGGCGGCGCATCGATGGCCTGCCGCGCGCTGTCCTGCCCGCTGGCGCTGGCGGCGAAGTAGCGGTGCGGGTGGGCTTCGCCGCGGGCGCCGAGCAGCTCGGCCAGGTGCTGCTCGATAAAGCGGGTGTCGACGCGGTTACCGATGACCTCTTCGCGTTGTAGCAGGTTCTGCAGCAGGTGCAGGTTGCTCGCCACGCCCTCCAGGCGGAATTCGCAGAGGGCGCGGTAGGCGCGGCGCAGGGCGCTCGGGTAGTCGGCGGCGGTGGCGATCAGCTTGGCCAGCAGCGAATCATAGGCCGGGCTCACCGAGTAACCGGCATAGCCATGGCCGTCCACCCGCAGGCCGGGGCCGGAGGGCGGCTGGTAGGCGCTTAGTAGGCCGGCGGCCGGGTGCGCGCTGCCGTCCGCATGCAGGGTTTCCAGGTTGATCCGCAGCTGCACGGCGCAACCCTGCACGCTCGGCGGCTGGCGCAGGCCGAGCTGCTCCAGGCTGCTGCCAGCGGCCAGGCGCAGCTGGGTGTGCAGCAGGTCGATGCCAGTGACCTGCTCGGTCACCGTGTGTTCCACCTGCACCCGCGGGTTGGCTTCCATGAAGTAGAAGCGCTCGCCCTCGAGGAGGAACTCGAAGGTGCCGATGCCGCGGTAGTTCACCGCGGCGGCCAGGCGCAGGGCGCAGGCGATGATGGCCTCGCGGGTGGCGCTCGGCAGGTCCGGGCTGGGGGCGATTTCCAGCAGTTTCTGGTGGCGGCGCTGCAGGCTGCAGTCGCGTTCCCACAGGTGGCTGACCGCGCTGCCGTCACCCAGCACCTGCACCTCGATATGGCGGGCGCCGCGCACCAGCTGCTCGATGTACAGCGCGCCGTTGCCGAAGGCGTGCTGTGCCTCGGACTGGCAGCGCGCGTAGGCCTCGTCCAGCTCGGTGGCAGCATGAATCGCACGCATGCCTCGCCCGCCGCCGCCGGCCAGGGCCTTGAGCATCACCGCGCCGTGTTCGGCCTGGAAGGCTCGTGCCTGCTCCAGGCTTACCGCCTGGTTGAGTCCGGCCACCAGCGGCGCGCCGCAACGCTCGGCCAGGGCGCGGGCCGCGGCCTTGTCGCCGAACAGTTCGAGCACCTCCGGCGCCGGGCCGATGAAGGTCAGCCCGGCGGCCTGGCAGCGGCGGGCGAACTCGGCGTTCTCGGCGAGAAAGCCATAGCCGGGGTGGATCGCCGCGCAGCCCTGCGCGCGGGCGATGGCGATCAGCTGATGCATGTCCAGGTAGGCCGGCACGCCACGCCCGGCGAGCGGCACGGCGAGGTCGGCCTTGCGTGTGTGCAGGCAGGCGCCGTCGTCCTCGGCGTACACCGCGACCGAGCGGATGCCGAGGTCGGCACAGGCCTGGGCGATGCGGATGGCGATCTCGCCGCGATTGGCGATCAGCAGGGAGGTGAAGGGCATGCGCACCGCTCCGGTGTCGTTCTTGTGATTCGTCATCTTAGGCAGTCGCCGCTGCCTACCGCAGCCAACTGTGCCGCGCCGAATACCGACCACTCAGGGTGGTTGATGATCGGTTGCGCGGTTTGTCCGAATCGGCCCTTGCCGGCCATGCGCGCGGGCAGTATCAGTGGCGCTTCGTCACTTTTCGCAAGGACCGCCATGAACGAATTGCTCCACAGCCTGGATTGGGTGCTGCCGCTACGCAGCGACGAGCTGACCCCGCTGATGCGCTTCTTCACCCTGCTGGGCTACGAGAAGTTCATCCTGTTCTTCCTGCCGCTGGGCTACTGGGCCTGGCACCGCGGCGTGTTCCTGCGCCTGCTGGTGCTAGTGGCGTTCACTGCGCTGCTCAATGCCTGGCTCAAGGACTTCTGGCAGGACCCGCGGCCGCCTGTCGCCCTGCGCATGGATCACCAGGTGGGCGACAGCTTCGGCCTGCCCAGCGGCCATGCGCAGATCGCCATCGTCATCTGGCTGTGGCTGGCCTGGGAGCTGCGCCGGGCCTGGGCCTGGCTGGTCGCCGGTGTGATCGCGGCGGGCATCATCTTCAGCCGTCTGTATCTGGGCGCCCATGATGTCGAGGACGTGCTCGGCGGCGCGTTGCTGGGTATCGCCACGCTGCTGGTATTCGAATGGGTGCGCCGCTGGGACTGGTGGCGCGAGGCCCATGCCGGTTGGCACCTGGTGCTGATCCTGCTGGCGTTCTCCTGCGCCTGGCTGAGCTGGCCGGGCGCGGCGCCCAGTTACGTGCCGCTGCTGGCGGGCATGCTGCTCGGGGTGCTGTTCGGCTACCGCCAACTGGCCTTCTCCGCCGAGGTAGTGCTGTGGCGTCGGCTGGCGGCCGCGGTACTGGGCGCGCTGGCGTTTATCCTGCTGCAGAAGGGGTTGAAGCTGGCCGGGGCCGCCTGGCCGTGGGAGCCGCTGGCCTGGCAGGGCCTGCGTGGCCTGGCGATGGGGCTGTTCGTGGCCTGGCTGATGCCCTGGCTGCTGGTGCGCATGGGGCTGCTGGTGGCAGTGCGGCGGGATGCGTCGGCGCTGCCGGTCGGTGTGGTGGCCTGATGGAATTCTGCAGGGCGCGCGGGCTTCACCCGCCCTACAGCGCTTGAATCGGCAACGATCTCGCGAGCTAGAGCCAGGCTAGGCAAAAGCAGGCGAGGAAGCGGAGTTTACGAATGGTAAATGAGCATTCCGAGACGCCGCGTCCCGGCCTGCTTTTAACGACGCATGGCCGACGCGCAGCAGATCGTATACAGGCTAGCTGCGCCGTTCGACGATGTAGCGGGCCAGCTCGCGCAGCGGCTCGGCGCTGTCGCCGAACGGGCGCAGGGCATGCAGGGCCTGGTCGCGCAGTTCCAGGGCATAGGCCTTGGCGGCCTCCATGCCGAGCAGGGCGGGATAGGTGGGCTTGTCGTTGGCTTCGTCTTTGCCTTGGGTCTTGCCCAGGGTGGCGGTGTCGCTTTCCACGTCGAGGATGTCGTCCTGCACCTGGAAGGCCAGGCCGATAGCTCTGGCGTACTGCTGCAGTGAGCGCAGGGCCTGCTCATCGGCGTTGCCGCTGGCCAGCGCGCCGAGCTGCACGCTGGCCTCGATCAGGGCCCCGGTCTTGTGCCGGTGCATGGTTTCCAGGGCCTGCTGGTCGAGCTGGCGACCGACCGACTCAAGGTCGATGGCCTGGCCGCCGACCATCCCGGCCGGGCCGGCGGCGCGGGCCAGGCCCATGACCATGGACAGGCGCAGGTGGGCATCCGCCGGGTTGCGCCGGGCATCGGCCAGCACCGCGAAAGCCAGGCTCTGCAGGCCGTCGCCGGCAAGAATCGCGCAGGCCTCGTCATAGGCGATGTGGGTGGTCGGCTGGCCGCGACGCAGGTCGTCGTCGTCCATCGCCGGCAGGTCGTCGTGCACCAGCGAATAGGCATGGATCAGCTCCACCGCACAGGCGGCGCCATCGGCGCGGTCGAGGTCGCCATCCAGCGCTTCGCAGGCGGCGTAGACCAGCAGCGGGCGCACGCGCTTGCCACCGTTCACCACGCTGTAGCGCATGGCCTGGTACAGGCGCGCCAGCTCGTCGCGCGGGGCCTCGAACAGTTCGGCCAGGGCCGCGTCGACGCGCGCGGCGCAGCGCTGCTGGTACTCGCCGATCATGCCTGGTCGTCCGCGTCGAACGGGACTTCCTGCAACTCGCCGTCGCGTTCGAGCAGTTGCTGCACCTTCTGCTCGGCCTGGGCCAGGGAGGCCTGGCAGTCGCGGGTCAGGCGGATGCCCTGTTCGAAGGCGCCAAGGGAGTCTTCCAGCGACAGCTCGCCGCTCTCCAGGCGCTCGACCAGGGTTTGCAGTTCGGCGAGGGAGGTTTCGAAGTCGGCGGCTTTCTTGCGGGCCATGTGCAGGGTCTCGGCGGGGTTGGAACGGGCGCGACACTAGCAGAGCGGCGCGCAGCGGGGCAAATGGACTGCCCCGCGACGGCGGGGCCGGTGATCAGAAGCGCAGCACTTCGCCGCCGCCCGGCGTCGGGCCGACCATGGGGATCTTCGGCCCCGGCTGCTGCGGTGCGCGCGCCGGGCGCTTGGGCGTTGGCGCCGGTTTGCTCGCTTCGGCTATCGGCTGATCGCGCAGCGGTTCGATGGCCGCGGCCAGTTGCTGGGTCAGCTGGCGCAGCAGGCGGCTCTGTGCCTGTACCTGGTCGGCGACGGTGCCGCTGTGCGCCTCTTCCAGGCGCAGCAGGCGGCTGTCGCGCAGCTGGCCGTTGCGGTCGAGCAGGCGCCATTGCGCTTCCAGTACGGCCGGCAGCTGCGGGCCGGAGTCCAGGCGGATGATGTTCAGCAGCACCTGCACGTCGGCCTTGAACTCGGCGTTGGTCGGGGCCAGCACGGTGCGCTGGCTGTCCAGGCGCGAGGCCAGCTGGCGCAGCAGCACCTGGTCGATGTCGGTGGCCAGGCTGCCGGCCCAGCGCGCGTCGTCGGCGACCAGCAGGCTGCCGTCGGTCTGGCGCTGCAGGAAGGCTTCGCGCTGCAGGTAGTCGGCGATCGACACCGGGCCGAGCAGCACGGCCACGCCCTGGGCCTGCGTCGGCAGCGGCGCGTTGCCGTTGTCCAGCTGGTACAGCGGCACCGGCTGGTGCACGGAACAGCCCGTCAGGCCGAGCAGGCCGGACAGCAGCAGGACGGAAACGAGGTACAGCGGTTTCATTCTCTCTACCCTGGGCCGCCGCGGCAGCCGGAATCGTGTGCGAAACGGCCGCGTATCATCCGTCAAAGCGCGTACGGACTCCAGCTCAGCTGCCGGCTGGCAGCTTCTGTACGGCCTCGGCCAGGCGCTGGCCGAGGCGTTCGACCAGGCGGCCCTGGGCGGCGACCTGGCCTTCCAGGCTGCCGTCGTGCTCTTCGCGCAGCTGCAGCAGGTCGCCGGCACGCTGCTGGCCCCGGGCGTCGAGCAGACGCCAGCGCGCTTCCAGCACCGCCGCCTGCTGCGGGCCGGAGTCCAGGCGGGAAATGTTGAGGATGATCTGCGCCTGGGCGCTGAAGCCGACGCGGTCGGGGTAGAGCGCCAGGTCGCTGCTGTGCAGGTGCGTGGCCAGGGTGGCGAGCAGCAGGTTGCCGATGTCGTCCTGCAGGCTGCCGGCCCAACGCCCGCTGGGGCTGACGCTGAGACGCTGGTCGCTCTGCCGCTGCATCAGGTTCTCGCGCTGCAGGTAGTCGGCCAGCTGCAGCGGGCCGAGCAGCACGGCCGGGCCGGCGGCGTTGGCCGGCAGCTGGGCGGCGGGCGCGGGCAGCTGGTAGAACGCCTGCGGCGTACCGGCGGCGCAGCCGCCCAGCAACAGGAGGGCCAGGGGTAGCAGGTAGCGGTTCATGGTTTGGGCTTCCCGAAGATCAGCGATTGTGGCTGCTGTTCCAGGCTCTCGGCGGTGCGCTGCAGCGCCTTGCTGGCGCGGCTGAGTTCCTGCAGCGCGCTGCCCAGCTGGTATTGCAGTTCGGATTCCGGCCCCAGGCTGCGGCGGCTGTCACCGAGCAGGGCGTTGGTCTGCTCCAGCGTCTGGCGCAGGCCGGCGGAGGCCTGGCGGATCTCGCCGAGGGTGGCATCGAGTTCGCCGCTGCTGCGCTGCGCCGAGGCGAGCAGCGCCGGCAGCTGGGCGTCTAGGCGCTGGCTGAGGCGGTCGAGGTTGGCCAGGGTGGCTGCCAGGCTGTGCAGGCCGTTGTTCAGGTCGTCGGAGCGGCTCAGTCGCTCGATGCCGCGCATAGCCTGGGTGGCCGAGTCGATCAGTTCGAGCAAGGGCAGTTCGCGGATTTCGGCGACCAGGTCGTTGAGCAGGTTGGCCGCCTGGTCGATGCGTGACGGCACACTGGGGATGGCGGGCAGATCCACTTCGCTGGGGTCGCGCACATAGCCGCGCTGGTCGGGGAAAATGTCCAGCGCGACGATGGCCTTGCCGGTGAGCAGGCTGGGGGTCTGCAGCTGGGCGCGCAGGCCGCGCTGCACCAGCTGTTCGAGGGCCTGGTCGAAACTGTGCTTGCTGGTGGCCGGCCGCGGGTCGATGCGCAGGATCACCGGCATCACCACATCCTGGATGTTGCGGTCGTAGGACAGGCGGATCTCGCGCACGCTGCCGACCTTCACCCCGCGGTAGGTGACGTCGGCGCCGACGTCGAGGCCGTCCAGCGCGCCCTTGAAGTACACCACGTACTCGCTGGGCTGGCTGAACCAGCTGTCACGCGACAGCAACAGGGTGCCGGCGACCAGCAGGAACAGGCCGCTGAGCAGGAAGCTGCCGATCAGCAAGGGCTTGCGGGATTCACTCATGGGGCCTCCTTGGCCGGGTGCCGGCTGCGGCCGAGGAAGCGGCGCACCGCCTCCGGGCCATGGGCGAGCAATTCGTCGGGCGGGCCGAGGGCCAGCTGTGTGCCGGCCTGGCCGTCGAGGAACAGGCAGGTATCGGCGACGGTGAAGATGCTCGGCAGCTCGTGGGTGACCAGCACGATACTGGAGCCGAGGCTGTCGCGCAGCTGCAGGATCAGCTCGTCCAGAGCCATGGAGCTGATCGGGTCGAGGCCGGCCGAGGGTTCGTCGAAGAACAACACCTGCGGGTCCAGCGCCAGCGCGCGGGCCAGTGCGGCGCGCTTGCGCATGCCGCCAGACAGCTCGGCCGGGTACAGCTCGTCGCAGCCGCCGAGGCCGACCAGGGCCAGTTTGAGCGCGGCCAGCTCGTCCAGTTCGGCGCGGCCGAGGTTGGGGCGGTAGGTTTCCAGCGGCAGGCAGATGTTCTCGCGCAGGGTCATCGATCCCCACAGCGCGCCGTTCTGGTAGAGCACGCCGAACTCCTGCTGCAGCTCGGCGCGGCGCGCCTCGGACTGCGCCCAGAAGTCCTCGCCGTTGAACAGCATGCGCCCGGCCAGCGGCGCCTGCAGGCCGATCAGGTGGCGCAGCAGGGTGCTCTTGCCGCAGCCGCTGCCGCCCATGATGACGAACACCTCACCGCGCGCGATGCGGAAGTTCAGGTCGCGCTGGATCACCCGCTTGCCGTAGCCGGCGGAGAGGTTTTCGGCGATCAGCACGGCATCGCTCATCTCAGATTCCCAGTTGTGTGCAGATCAGCGTGATCAGCGCATCGCTGACCACCAGCGCAACGATGATGCTGACCACCGCGCGGGTCGTCGCCTGGCCCACCGCCTGGGCGTTGCGGCCGCAGGCCAGGCCGTAGTGGCAGCCGATCAGACCGATCAGCACGGCGAACACCAGGCTCTTGAAGATACCGAGGAAAAAGTCAGTGAGGTTGAGCATCTCCAGGCTCTGGTGGAGGTACTGCGCGGCGGAGATGTCGAACAGGCCGGCGCCGATGACGAAGCCGCCAAGGATGCCGAGGGCGTCGGCGAACACACACAGCAGCGGCATGGCTACCAATAGGGCCAGCAGGCGCGGCAGCACCAGGAATTCGAGCGGCGGGAAGCCGAAGGTCTTCAGCGCGTCGATCTCCTCGTTGGCCTGCATGCTGCCCAGTTCGGCGGCATAGGCGGCGCCGGTGCGCCCGGCCATGATCACTGCGGTCATCAGCGCGCCCATCTCGCGGGTCATGCCGATGGCCACCATGTTGGCGATGTACAGCTGGGCGCCGAAGGCTTCCAGCTGGGCGGCACCGACGAAGGCGAGGATCAGGCCGACCAGGGTGGCGATCAGCGCGACGATGGGCAGGGCGCCGGGGCCGCACTGCTGCAGGGCCAGCCAGAAGTCGCGGCCACGCAGGCGCGCGCGACCGCGCAACAGGTTGAGCAGGGCCAGGCAGACTTCGCCGATGAAGGTGGCCGCAGTGGTCAGGCTGGCCAGTGCCGCCATGGCCATCAGTCCCAGGCGGGTCAGCGGCCCGCCGCGCGTCTGGCCGCTGCTGCCGGGCTGGATCGGGTGGGCGCTGCCCATCTGCAGCAGGCGCTCGACGCCCTCCGGCAGTTCCAGCCAGCGCAGTTGCAGCTGGCGCTCCGTGGCCAGGCGTTGCAGGCGCCGCAGCAGGGCCAGCAGGCTGCTGTCCCAGGCCGCGACCGTTACCCGTACCGGCAGCTCGGCGCTATGGCCGGCGAAAGCCTCGAACACCGCCTGCAGGTCCGGCTTGCGCGTGGCCAGGGTCCAGTGGCCGCTGACGCAAAGATGCGTGCGGCCCTGGGTGTCCTGTTGCCAGCGCAGTTCGGCGGCGTCCATGGTGCGTCTCCTTGCCTGCCGCGCGCTCAGGCGCCGGGCACCTCGACCAGCAGCTGGTCGACCCGCTGGAAACCACGCGGCAGCTTGTTGCCGCGACGGCCGCGCTCACCTTTGTAGTGCTCTAGATCATCGGCCTTGAGTGTCAGGGTGCGCTTGCCGGCCTGCAGCACCAGCGCGGCGCCGCTGGGCAGCACGGCCAGGTCGGTGAGGTATTCCTCGCGGCTGGCCACGCGCTCACCGGGGATGCCGATGATCTTGTTGCCCTTGCCTTTGCCCAGTTGCGGCAGATCGCGCACCGGGAACAGCAGCAGGCGACCTTCGGTGGTCACTGCCGCCAGCCAGTTGTCCTCGACGCTGGCCACCGGCTTGGGCGGCACCACCAGCGAGCCGTTGGGTAGGGTCAGCAGGGCCTTGCCGGCCTTGTTCTTGGCCTGCAGGTCCTCGCCCTTGACCACGAAGCCGTAGCCGGCGTCGGAGGCGATCACGTACAGGGCGTTGTCGTCCGGCAGCAGCACGCAGTCGAAGGTGGCGCCCGGTGGCGGGGTCAGACGGCCGGTGAGCGGCTCGCCCTGGCCACGGGCCGACGGCAGCGAGTGCGCGGCCAGCGAGTAGCTGCGCCCGGTGGAGTCGATAAACACCGCGTACTGATTCGAGCGGCCCGGCGCGGCGGCCTTGAAGCCGTCGCCGGCCTTGTAGGACAGGCCGGTGGCGTCGATATCGTGGCCCTTGGCGCAGCGTACCCAGCCTTTTTCCGAGAGCACCACGGTCACCGGCTCGGTCGGCATCAGCTCGGTTTCCGACAGGGCACGGGCTTCGGCGCGGGCGACGATCGGCGAGCGGCGGTTGTCGCCGTATTTCTCGGCGTCGTCGAGGATTTCCTGGCGCACCAGTTTTTTCAGCTTGGCTTCGCTGCCGAGCAGGGCCAGCAGCTTGTCGCGCTCCTTGGCCAGCTCGTCCTGCTCGCCGCGGATCTTCATCTCTTCCAGACGCGCCAGCTGACGCAGGCGGGTGTCGAGGATGTAGTCGGCCTGTACGTCGGTCAGACCGAAGCGCGCCATCAGCACCGGCTTGGGCTGGTCCTCGGTGCGGATGATGTGGATCACTTCGTCCAGGTTGAGGAAGGCAACCAGCAAGCCTTCCAACAGGTGCAGGCGCTTCTCCACCTTGTCCAGGCGGAACTGCAGGCGGCGGCGCACGGTGCCGACGCGGTAGACCAGCCACTCGGTGAGCAGGGTGCGCAGGTCTTTCACCTGTGGCTTGCCATCGAGGCCGATGACGTTGGTGTTGACCCGGTAGGAGCTTTCCAGATCGGTGGTGGCGAACAGGTGGGTCATCAGCTCGTCGGCATCCACGCGGTTGGAGCGCGGGATGATGACGATGCGGCAGGGGTTCTCGTGGTCCGACTCGTCGCGCAGGTCGGCGACCATCGGCAGCTTCTTGGTCTGCATCTGCGCGGCGATCTGCTCCAGCACCTTGGCTCCGGAGACCTGGTGCGGCAGGGCGGTGACCACAATGTCGCCGTCTTCCACGCGGTACACGGCGCGCATGCGCACCGAACCACGGCCGGTCTCGTAGATCTTCAGCAGGTCGGCCTTGGGCGTGATGACCTCGGCCTCAGTCGGGAAGTCCGGGCCCTGGATGTGTTCGCACAGCTGTTCGACCGTGGCGCCCGGCTCATCGAGCAGACGCACGCAGGCAGTAGCCACCTCGCGCAGGTTGTGCGGCGGCACGTCGGTGGCCATGCCCACGGCGATGCCGGTGGTGCCATTCAACAAGAGGTTGGGCAGGCGCGCCGGCAAGGTGGCCGGCTCGTCGAGGGTGCCGTCGAAGTTCGGCACCCAGTCCACAGTGCCCTGGCCCAGCTCGGACAGCAGCACCTCGGAGTAGCGTGACAGGCGTGCCTCGGTGTAACGCATGGCGGCGAAGGACTTGGGATCGTCCGGCGCACCCCAGTTACCCTGGCCATCGACCAGGGTGTAGCGGTAGCTGAACGGCTGAGCCATCAGCACCATGGCCTCGTAGCAGGCGCTGTCGCCGTGCGGGTGGAACTTGCCAAGCACGTCACCGACGGTACGCGCCGACTTCTTGTGCTTGGCGTCGGCGTCCAGGCCCAGCTCGCTCATGGCATAGACGATGCGCCGTTGCACCGGTTTCAAGCCATCGCCGATATGCGGCAGGGCGCGGTCCATGATCACGTACATGGAGTAGTTGAGATAAGCCTGCTCGGTGAAATCGGCGAGGGAACGGCGTTCCACGCCTTCCAGGCTCAAATCGAGGGAGTCGCTCATGCGTGCCTCATTATCGTGTTGATTGGCGCAGCACCAGGGTGCCGCCCTTCTGAGTGAATTCGAGTTGCTTGAGGGCGCTCATGCCGAGCAGCACCTCGTGGCCTTCCATGCCGGGGGTGATCAGTGCCGCCACCTCGCGCAGCTGGATATCGCCGAGTTGCAGCAGGCCGAGGCGGGTGCGCCAGCCGGTCACGGTGCCGTTGGCGGTGCGGATCTGTACAGGAGCGCCGGGCTGCAGGCCGAGCTCCTTGGCCAGTTGCTGCGGAATGGCCACGGCGCTGGCGCCGGTATCGAGGAGGAAGGTCACGGTGTGGCCGTCGATCTTGCCGTCCAGCAGATAGTGGCCGCCGCGGCTGCTGGCCAGGCTGACTTCGATGTAGCCATCACCATGTACCGACTGCGGCTGGCGATTGGGGTTGGCCTGCTGCTCTTCCCAGTTGCCGAACCAGTGGGTGGCCAGGGCCAGGGCGGCGACCCAGGCCAGCACCAGCATGATGCGGGCGGCGCGCTGGCCGGCCGGACGCTCGCTCATGGCGCGCTCCAGCCGCCGGCCGGGGCCTTGAACTGCCAGAGCAGCGGGCGGCGTTCGCCGTCGGCGCGGGCCAGGTCGTTGTTGTCCAGGCCCAGCCAGGCACCCTCCTGATCCAGCCACAGGGCCTCGGCGGCGCCGTAGGGTTCGGGGTAACCGCGCCCCTCGGCCAGGGCGGCTGCCACGAACGACCAGCATTTTTCTTCCGCGCCGGTCGCCGGGTCGCGGCGACAGATGCGGTGTTCCAGGCGTTCCAGGCTGAACAGCTTGCCGTCGAAGTAGGCCAGATCGCCAAAGCTGCGCGGGTAGCGCGCATCGCTCTGCGGGGTGAGCGGCGAGCGCCGCTGGCCGGCCTCGGACATCAGGATGCAGCCGCCGGTGCAGCGCCAGCGGCCCTTCTCCAGGTGCAGCACCAGCAGACCACGGCGCTCACGCTCGGCGGCCAGCCACAGGCGCGTGCCGCTCGGGTCGATGGCCAGACCCTCGAGCAGGGCGTTGTGGCGCAGCAGCATACCGCTGGCGCGGGCCTGGCGGACCAGGCCTTCCGGCAGCGACAGCCATTCGGCCATGCCGCTGGGACCCACCTGCAGCAGGGCGACGTGCGCCTCGCTGAGCAGGTAGCGGTTGCCCTTGGCGTCGCAGCTGATGCTTTCGAAGTCGAGCTTGCCGCCGCGCACCAGGTTGGTGGCCCAGGTGCGCATGCGCAGGCCCCAGGGCAGGGCGCTGGGCGGTACTTGCGGGGCATCGAAGGTCTCGGCCTCGGCTTGCCAGGCGCCATCGCCCGGCTGCAGGCGGTACAGGCGGTCGTCCTCGCGGTCGGACAGCGCCAGCCATTCATCGCCGCAGCGGGTCAGGCCGGACAGGTTGCCGGCGGCCATGCCGGCTACCGGGTGCTCGGTCAGCAGCTCCAGTTCCGCCAGCGCGGCAGGCTGGTCGGCGGCAGCGGCCGTAGCTGCCAGCAGCAGGCCGGCCAGGGCGAGGCTCAGCCTCACGCCAGCACCTCGGCCAGGTTGCCCTTGCTTTCCAGCCAGCTCTTGCGGTCGCCGGCGCGTTTCTTCGCCAGCAGCATATCCATCACTTCGTGGGTCGCCTGGAAGTCGTCCAGGCTCAGTTGCACCAGGCGCCGGGTGTTGGGGTCCATGGTGGTTTCGCGCAGCTGCGGCGGGTTCATCTCGCCGAGGCCCTTGAAGCGGGTGACCTGCGGCTTGCCACGGCGTTTCTCGGCCACCAGGCGATCGAGGATGCCATCGCGCTCGGCCTCGTCGAGGGCGTAGAAGACTTCCTTGCCCAGGTCGATGCGGTACAGCGGCGGCATCGCCACGTAGACGTGGCCGGCTTCCACCAGCGGGCGGAAGTGGCGGACGAACAGGGCGCAAAGCAGGGTGGCGATATGCAGGCCGTCGGAGTCGGCGTCGGCGAGGATGCAGATCTTGCCGTAGCGCAGCTGCGACAGGTCGCTGGAGCCCGGGTCGATGCCGATGGCCACGGCGATGTCGTGGACTTCTTGCGAGGCCAGTACTTCGCCGCCGTCCACTTCCCAGGTGTTCAGGATCTTGCCGCGCAGCGGCATGATCGCCTGGAACTCTTTGTCGCGCGCTTGCTTGGCCGAGCCGCCGGCGGAGTCACCTTCCACCAGGAACAGCTCGGCGCGCATCGGGTCTTGCCCTGCGCAGTCGGCCAGCTTGCCGGGCAGCGCCGGGCCCTGGGTGATCTTCTTGCGCTCGACTTTCTTGCCGGCCTTGAGACGGCGACCGGCGTTGCCGATGGCCTGCTCGGCCAGCAGCAGGCCGGTCTCCGGGTGGGCGTTGAGCCACAGGCTGAAGGCGTCTTTCACCACGCCCGACACGAAGGCGGCTGCCTCGCGCGAGGACAGGCGCTCCTTGGTCTGCCCGGAGAACTGCGCCTCCTGCATCTTCATCGAGAGGACGAAGGCGATGCGTTCCCAGACGTCTTCCGGGGCCAGCTTGACCCCGCGCGGCAGCAGGTTGCGGAATTCACAGAACTCGCGCATGGCGTCCAGCAGGCCTTGGCGCAGGCCGTTGACGTGGGTACCGCCCTGCGCGGTGGGGATCAGGTTGACGTAGCTTTCCTGCAGCGACTCGCCGCCTTCCGGCAGCCACAGCAGGGCCCAGTCCACCGCTTCCTGGTTGCCGGCCAGCGAGCCGCAGAACGGCTCGTCGGGCAGGCGCACGTACTCGCTCACCGCATCGGTGAGGTAGGAGCGCAGGCCGTCCTCGAAGTACCAGCGGGTGGTCTCGTCGAGGTTCTTGTCGGTGAAGGTGACTTCCAGGCCCGGGCAGAGTACGGCCTTGGCCTTGAGCACATGCTTGAGGCGGCTGATGGAGAACTTAGGCGAGTCGAAGTACTGCGGATCGGGCCAGAAGCGCACGCTGGTGCCGGTGTTGCGCTTGCCGACCGTGCCGATCACTTCCAGGTCGGTGGCCTTGAAACCGTCGGCGAAGGTCATGCGGTACTCGCTGCCGTCACGCTTGACCTTGACCTCGACCTGGTTGGACAGGGCGTTGACCACCGAGATACCCACGCCGTGCAGGCCGCCGGAGAACTGGTAGTTCTTGTTGGAGAACTTGCCGCCGGCGTGCAGCTTGGTGAGGATCAGCTCGACGCCGGGGATGCCTTCTTCCGGGTGGATGTCCACCGGCATGCCGCGGCCGTCGTCGATCACTTCCAGCGAGTTGTCGGCGTGGAGGATCACCTGGATGGTCTTGGCGTGGCCGGCCAGCGCTTCGTCGACGCTGTTGTCGATGACTTCCTGGGCCAGGTGGTTGGGCCGCGCCGTGTCGGTGTACATGCCCGGGCGCTTGCGCACCGGGTCCAGACCGGATAGTACTTCGATGGCATCGGCGTTGTAGGCGTTCTGCTGGGCCATAAGCGGTTCAGGTCTTCTTCAAAGGGTGGAGAAATCGAAATCGGCCCAGAGTGCCGGGGCGAAGCCGGCCTGCTCGAGGATTTCCGGAATGCGTTGGGCAAAACCCTGGTAGCTGTGGTCACCGCCTTCCTGGATGTCCAGGCTGCAGCCGGCGTAGAAGGCCTCGGCCTGGCGGTAGTCGAGGGTCTCGTCGGCCGTCTGCAGCCACACCCGGTAGCGCTTGGCGTCACGCGGCTCGGGCACTTCCAGCTCGGCCAGGGCGGCGGCGTGGTCGTGGGTCAGCAGCCAGGTTTCGCCGGTGTAGTAGTTGGTCTGCAGCTCTTCCTTGCCGCCGAACAGGCGGTGCGGGCGCACGGCCGGGTTGATCAGCAGGGCATCGAGGCCATGCTGCTCGGCGAGGTAGGTGGCATAGAAGCCGCCGAGAGAGCTGCCGACCAGCAATGGCCGGCCCAGCTCGGCGACGGCCGCTTGCAGCTGAAGCATGGCCTGGCGCGGGTGATGGTGCAGGGCTGGCACGCGCAGCTGCCGGGCGATGCCACAGTGTTCGGCCACCTTGAGCAGCTGACTGGCCTTGGTCGAGGTCGGCGAGCTGTTGAGGCCGTGGATATAGAGGATGCTGGGAGTCATGGAGCGGGAGGCTACAAGCTAGGCGGCGCCAGCCGCAAGCATTGACATCCGGCGGTGCGGAGTTAGTAGCCTTTGACGCTGTAGTCGACTTCGAAGTGGATGCCGGTGACCCGCGACACGCCGGTCTCCAGCCGTCCGTCGGCGTGCAGGCGCAGCCAGCGGTAGCCGGGGGCAGTGGTATCGACCTGGAATTCCTCGCTGCCGGGGGCGAACTGCACGCAGGTCGAGGGCGAGGCGAGCAGGCGAATGCCGCCGCGCTGCTGGTCGAATTCCTGATGGATATGGCCCCAGAGCACGGCGCGCACTTGAGCATGGCGCTCCAGCACGGCGAACAGGGCTTCCGGATTGCGCAGGCCGATCGGCTCCATCCAGCGGCAGCCGATGGAGACCGGGTGGTGGTGGAAGCACACCAGATGGTGACGGTCGGGCGCTTCGCTCAGCGCGCGCTCCAGCAGCTCGAGCTGATCGTCGGCCAGGTAGCCGGGCACGGCGCCGGGAATCGAGGAGTCGAGCAGGATGATGCGCCAGTGGCCCAGATCCACGACTGGCTGCAGCAGATCGCTGCCGGCGCAGGCCTGCTGCATGGCCGGTAGTTCGTCGTGATTGCCGGGGAACCAGCGCGTCGGCGCGTTGAGCTGCGCGCTGAGGTCGCGAAAACGCTGATAGGAAGCCAGGCTGCCGTCTTGCGAGAGGTCGCCGCTGGCGAGGATCAGGTCGATCTGCGGCTGTTCCGTCTGTACCCGCTCGATGACCTTGGCCAGGCTGTCGCAGGTGTCCATGCCGAGCAACTTGCCGTCTTCCTCGGCAAATAGGTGACTGTCCGAGAGCTGAACCAGCAGCACCGGGCGATCGGAGGCAAGAGACGACGGGCGCGACAAGGGCCAACTCCTGAACAGGGTTTCAGGATTATGGTGGGTGAAATGCGATTCGGTAAACCCGGCAAACGTGAACCCGTCACATTTGCGAGGTTGTGATCACAACACCGGCGTCAGCTCGTGGCCGCAGGCGATGCAGTGGCTCAGCCACTCACCGAGGAACAGGTTGAGCTGGGTCTTCTCGTCCGGCTGGTGCATGGCGGCATTGGGGTAGGGATAGATGCCGCGAAAACGCCGCGCGTTCTCCGCGCCAATGACCTCGGCCATACGCGCGTCGTGGTAGGCGCGCACTTCCAGGCGCGGTACCGGCAGCCACGGCAGGCTGTGTTCCTGGCGCACTTCCAGGGTGGTGGTGTAGGGGCAGTTCTCGGTCACGCGCAGCAGCAATACGCCGAGCAGCAGGTCGCCCTGGCTCAGCGCCACACGCCGCTCGCCCTGGGCCTCGCGCATGTCCGGCAGCAGGCGCAGCAGGCGCGCGTAGTTGGCTTCGCAAGCGGCCTGCAGTTCGACCAGGTCGACCCGGTAGCGCTCGCGCAGCAGGTTCATGACCACAGCCCCCGCACTTCGGCACGGTTCAGCGCCAGCCATTGCAGGGCGATGATGCTGGCGGCGTTGTCGATGCGACCGTCCTTCACCGCCTGCAACGCGTCCTCCAGCGGCCAGACATGCACGCGGATGTCCTCGCCTTCCTCGGCCAGGCCATGCACGCCGCCGGCGCCCTCGCTGTCGCAACGGCCGATATAGAGGTGCACGCGCTCGTCAGAGCCGCCGGGGGAGGGGTAGTACTGGGTGATCGGCCACAGCGCGGTCAACTCCAGATCGGCTTCTTCCACGGCCTCGCGACGCGCCACCTCCTCGGGTTGCTCGTCCTTGTCGATGAGCCCGGCGACCAGCTCCAGCAACCAGGGGTTGCTGCTCTTGTCCATGGCACCGATGCGGAACTGCTCGATCAGCACCACGCTGTCGCGTTGCGGGTCGTAAGGCAGTACGCACACCGCATCGTGGCGCACGAACAGTTCGCGGCTGAGCTGCGGGCCCATGCCGCCGGCGAACTGGCGATGGCGCAGCTGCAGGCGATCCAGGCGGTAGAAACCCTTGAAGCAGGTTTCCCGCTGCAGCACTTCGACATCGGCCTGTGACATGCAATCCCCCTCGTGGCGCGGCAAAGCTCCGCGCAGAATCCGTTGTGGTGTTGATGAATGTGCGCGTCGCGGCCTTGCTTTGGCAAGCGCCGGCGCCCGTCTCGCAGACGTTGGCGCCAGTGGAGTGCGACTGCACCTATCCTAAATAGCAGCCTATTTCATAGGCTGCCGCTGAGTATACTCGGCACGTCTGTTACGACTTAACAGGGAGGTTGGATGGATGCGCGCTGCAGAGCTGATCGATCTGCTTCGGCAGTATGACCCGGACACGGATATCCCGGTGGCCTACACCGACGCAGATTTCGGCGGCCAGCCCGGCGTGCAGGTAGCCAGCTGCTACAGCGCGGGCGACACGCGCTGTTACCAGAATCTGGTCGAGCAGGCGCAGGAGGGGCTGGTGGTGCTCGACCCGCGCGGGCGCATTACCTACATGAATCCGTTCATGCAGCATTTTCTTGGCTATCCCCCGGCTGAAGCCCTGGGTCGGTCGCTGGCTCAGGTGATCTCCGCCGACCTGGTGGAAGTCGTGCTCAAGCAGCGCTGCCAGGGCCCGACGGCCGAGCGCTACCCAATGCGCATCCAGGCCCGCGATGGCCAGGTGCGCTGGGTGCAGATGAGCGCGGCGCCGATTCCCAGTATCGACGGCAGCGACCGCGGCAGCCTGCTGACCATCACCGACATCTCCCACCGTGAAGCCCATGCGCACAAGCTCGCCGACCAGGAAAGCCTGGGCCAGAAGGTCTGGCGCATCTCCGAGCAGCTGGACAGCCTCAAGTCGCTGCGGGTCAACCTGCTGGCCGAATTCGAGGTGCTGCAGGATTCGCCGCGCATCGCCGCCACGCCTTACTGGCACCAGCAGCGCTACCTCTATCTGGTGCGCCCGCAAAAGGATGGCAAGCGCGTGCGTGAATACATCGGCGCGCAGCCGGAGCGGATCAACGAGGCACTGGCCGCCGTGCGCCGCGAGCAACGCTACCAGGAGGTATGTCGCGAACTGCAGGATATCGAGGAGAAGATCCGCAGCTCCACGTTCAAGCTCGACAGCTTTCTCTGGGAGCTGGCCAGGGTGCCGCAGGACCAGCGCAAACTGGTGGGCTAGAACCGCCCACAGGCTTTTTCCAATGACAGTTCCATGACAGGCCGCCCCATTTCGGGGCGGTTTGCATTTGAGAACTCACTGGTCTGTGATCACATATAAAAAATACATATAAATCATATATTTATAGATGTCGTGGTTAATGGCAGCGGGGCTGAATTGGTCCTTGTTGTGCCATTAAAGCGCTGAATAGGATGCCCGCCTCCCTACTCAGCAGGACGCAACCATGACGCCTCCCCAGGATCACGATCAGTTTTATCGCGAACTCACCCTGCGCAATGCCGGGTTCATCAGCAGCGACGACCAGTGCGGTCTGCGCGAGGCGGTGATTCTCATCGCCGGCTGCGGCTCCACTGGCGGCAGCGTGATCGAGCTGCTGGTGCGCAGCGGTGCCGAACACCTGATCCTGGCTGACAACGGCAGCTACGAGCTGAACAACGCCAACCGTCAGAACATGGTGGTCAGCGATATCGGCCGGGCCAAGGTGGAGGTGTTTGCCGAGCGCGTACGGCAGATCAACCCCTATATCAAGCTGGAGCTGCATGGCCACGGCGTCACTCCGGACAACGTCGAGGCCATGGTCGCCCAGGCCGACGTGGTGGTGGACGCCATCGACGTCACCGGCCGTGCCGGCCTGGAGATGAAGTACCTGCTACACCGTGTCTGCCAGCGCCAGTACAAGCCGGTGGTATGCGGCTACGACATGGCCGCCGCGCAATACATTCCGGTCTTCGACTACCGTAACCCCGATCTGCAGGTGCTGGACAACCAGCTCAGTGCCGAGCAGGTCGCCACCCTCGATCCAATGCAGGCCTGCTCCTACCTGATCCCGGTGGAGTGCGTGCCGCTGGAAATGTACGCCGAGCTGGACCGCCATCTGGCCGGCAAGGACTACACCTCGCAGCTGGGCATCGCCGCGCACCTGTTCGGCACCCTGGCCACCGCGCTGATCATCGACCTGCTCAATGGCCGCCCGGTGCGCGACGCCGTCTATGTCGACGTCTGGGAACTGACCCGGCGCCGCGACGCCCAGGCTGAGCGCGAGCACCAGCGGCTGCTCGATCAGGGACGTCAGGCCCTGGCGCAGTGGCGCCAGCTGCCGCCGGAGCGGCCCGATGCGTTCTTCCTCGAGCGTTCGGTGAAGCACTACCAGGCGCCGTTGCTGAATGGTCTGCAGGGCTACCAGCAGTTCTGTATCGACCGTCGCGCTGGCGTCGCTACCTACGCGATTCCCAACTACCAGCTGGACAACAACCTGAGCCGCCAGCTGCTGCGCTTCGCCTTCGTGCACTACGCCAAGGTCGGCTTCATCAATCCGCAGGCCGCGGCAATGCGCCAGTTGCATGCCGAACCGATGGAGCATCTGGCCCCGGAAGACGTGCACATCGTCCTGGTGCGCGCCTGCGACCAGCAGTTGCTGGCCTATTCCACCCTCAAGGCGCCGATCGCCCGCGGCAAGCGCTTCGACGACAGCCAGCGGCCGTCCTTCGGCGTGGAAACCGCCTTCGGTCGGGACCTTTACGCGCAGATAGGTGAACTGCAGGACCTGCCGGTGGAGCAGGTGCGCGAGATCGGTCGGGTGACCAAGGCGCAGATCGGCGACCCGGTGCTGGAGGCCAAGGCCGGCATGCTGCTGCTCAGCGCCTACGGCCGCCTGCTGTGCCAGGCCGACAGCGGCGTGGCGGCGATGGTCGGCGACGGCGAACGCCAGGTCACCCTGCGCAACCTCAGCTTCTTCGGCTTCCGTCCGCAGATCCTGCCGGCGCGTATCGCCTGCATCCCGCCCCAGCACCTCTATGCCAATCGCTACCAGGGCCGCGAGGTGCATCCGTTCTGGCTGCGCCTGGACGCCATCGACCACGAGCGGGTGGCGCAGATCGAGGCGCTGATCGAGCTCGACGGCGACGAATTCCTTTCCCGGCTGCGTGACGCCAAGCAGCAGAACACCCTGCACATAGGAGCATGAACATGAACGGTATCTGGAACCAACAGCAGCAGGCGATCCGTACCCACTACCTGGCCGTCGGCCGCGACCTGGTGCGCCCGACCTCGGCTGAGCGCGACCAGGCGCTGGGCTTCGACCGCGAGCTGTGGCGCGCCCTGGGCGCAACCGGGCTGTTCGGCGTGCACATGCCCGAGCGGTTCGGCGGCCAGGGGCTTGGCGTGTGGGAGTTCTCCGCTGCGCTGGAGGGGTTCTCCGAGGGCTGCCAGGACATGGGCGTGCTGGTCTCCTTCGTCGCCCAGGTGGCGCTGGTGCAGGCCGCGCTGCTCAGCTACGGCAGCGAGGAGCAGCTGCAGCGCTGGCTACCGCCGCTGATCAGCGGCGAGAAGATCGGCTGCTTCGCCATCACCGAGCAGGGCTGCGGCTCCGACGTGCGCTCGCTGAAGCTGGCGGCCAGCCGCGATGGCAGCGGCTACCGCCTCAACGGCATGAAGTGGAACATCACCAACGCCCCGGTGGCGGACATCTGCATGACCTTCGCCCGCCTTGAGGAGTCCGGCCCCAACGCCATTTCCTGCTTCATCACCGAAACCGCCGCACCCGGCCTAACCCAGTCGGTGCCGTTCGACCTGATGGGCAACCGCGGCACGCCGATCGGCAGCCTGACCTTCGATAACGTGGCGCTGGACTCCGACAGCCTGGTTGGCAGTGAAGGACAGGGCCTGCGCGTGCTGTACTTCGGCTTCCTGGTCGAGCGCATCTTCACCGGCGTCTCCATCGTCGGCTGCATGCAGCCGGTGATCGACGAGTGCCTGCAGTACAGCCTCAAGCGTGAGGCCTTCGGCCGGCCGATCAGCGATAACCAGTATGTGCAGGGCCACATCGTCCAGGCCTACACCCAGCTGGAGCTGTTGCGCAGCGTGGTGGTGCGCGGCCTGGCCGCCCTGGAAAAAGGGCAGGACTGCTCGACCCTGGCCTCGATCATCAAGATGCTGGCCAGCGAGGCGATGCACGAGGCCTGCCTCAACGCCATGCGCATCCACGGCAACTACGGCTACCGCCGCGACTTCCACTTCGAGCGCCTGCTGCGCGACTCCATCGGCCTGTTCTTCGCCGGCGGCACCAGCGAGATCCACAAGACGGTGATCTGGGCCAACCTGGTGGCCGAGGCGCAGAACCGCAGCAAGGCCAAGGACGACCTGCGCCTGGACGCCTACACCGGCGCAGGAGCCGCCGCATGAAGCCCCGCGCCGTCGCGCTGCTCTCCTGGATGCTGCATCGGCCCTGGCTGATGCTCGCCATCCTGCTGCTGATTACCGCTGTGGCGGTGGTCGCGCTGGGTCGCCTGGAGATCAACAGCACTCCTTACATGATCGACAAGAGCCACCCCAGCCGTATGGCCGATGCCGACAACAAACGGCTGTTCTCCAACACCGGCGAGCAGGCCTTCGTCGCCCTGGAAAACCCCCAGGGCAATATCTTCAACCCGGGCAGCCTGCAGCGGGTGGCCGAGCTGACCCGTGCCTTCCAGGCCATCGAGATGGTCCTGCCGGGCGACAGCGACAAGCTGCGCGCGCTGGCCGAAGACCCGCGCCTGCAGGCCGATGTCGAGGCCATCCTCGAAGGCGGCCTGACCCCGGCCGACCAGCCGCTCCTGGCTGCGCTCAAGCAGCGCCTGGCCGAGGCTGGCGAGCTCAGCCATACCCAGGAAGCCTGGCTGGACAGCCTGCACACCCGTCTGGTGCCGATCCGCAAGGTGCGCAGCCTGGTGACCATCGAGAACCTGCTGACCATCGACGAGGCGCTCGACGTGCATGCGCTGATGCCGCGCGTGCCGCAGGACAAAGCCGGGCTCGACGCCCTGCGCGCCGAGGCCATGGGCAACCCGCTGTTCCTCGACAGCCTGGTCTCGCGTGACGGCAGCGCCACCACCATCCAGGTCGAGTTCAACATCGCCCAGGATGATTCGCCGGCCATGCTGCAGGTGTACCAGGCGATAGTCGCGATCACCGACCAGGTGCAGGGCGACGACCGCATCTACCTCAGCGGCCCGCCGATGATCGCCGCGCAGACTGCGTCGAACATGGAGCAGGACAACCAGACCCTGCTGCCGGCGGTGTTGCTGGTGATCCTGCTGGTGCTGTTCGTCAGCTTCGGCCGTATGCAGGGCGTGGTGGCGCCGCTGCTGATCGCCATCTTCAGTCTGATCTGGACCCTGGGCCTGATGGCCGCCTGCGGGGTAAAGCAGAACATCATCACCTCGATCATGCCGGTGTTCATCATCTCCATCGCGGTGTGCGACGCCATCCACTTCCTCGCCGACTACTACCGCAACCTGCCGCCCAACCCGGATCGCCAGGCGCGCATCGACACCGCCTTCAAGGTGATGCAGCAGCTGTTCTGGCCGATGTTCGTGACCTGCATGACCACCCTGGTCGGCTTCTTCTCGCTGATCTGGACCGACGTCACCTTCATCCGCGAGTTCGGCATCTTCACCGGCTTTGGTATCTTCTTCGCCTGGCTGATCACCATCGTCTTCCTGCCGGCCATCGTCATCCTGTGGAAGGCCGAGCCGCCGCGCCACGGCCTGCTGGTCAGCGACCGCCTGGACCGCATGATCGCCGCCCTCGGCCACTTCGCCCGCTACGGCAGGCGCCTGGCCTTCGGCATGCTGGTGGCCATCGTGCTGTGCAGCTGGTACGTGGTGGAGAACCTCAGCATCGACAACCAGGTGATCGGCTACTTCGAGGAGGACAGCCGTATCCGCCAGGACGACGCGGCGATCAACGCCAAGTTCGGCGGCACCACGCCGATCAGCATCATGATCGAGAGCGACAGGGCCGACGCCTTCAAGGACCCGGCGGTGATCCAGGGTGTGGCCAGGCTGCAGGAGCATCTGCGCCAGCAGCCGCTGGTCGGCTTCACCTACTCGCCGGCCGACTTCGTCAAGCGCCTGCACCAGGTGACCCAGGATCAGTTCGCCGCCGAGCAGTACCGCCTGCCGGACGACATCAGCGCCAGCCTGCTGGCGCAGTATTACCTGCTGTACGAGAACGCCAACGGCCGCGATCTGTTCGATGTGGTCGACCGCCGCTTCCAGAGCGGCCGGGTCCTGGCCATCCTGCACACCGACCGCTCCTCGGAAGTCGGCGCGTTGATGCGTGATGCTCTGGACTATGCCCGTGAGGTGCTGCCGGTCGGCATGACCGTACGTGTTTCCGGCTATGGCGAAGTGCTGGTGGCCACCACCGATGCGGTGGTCTGGGGCCAGGTCAACAGCATCCTGTCTTCGCCGGCGCTGATCGTGCTGATGGTCATGGCCATGTTCCACTCGGTGCGCCTGGGCTTCGTCGCCCTGCTGCCGCTGCTGTTCACCCTGGTGGGCATCAGCGCGCTGATGGCGCTGAGCGGCACCGACCTGGATATCGGCACCTCGATTATCGCGGCGATCTCCTTCGGCATCGGCATCGACTACGCGATTCATGTGATCGCCGCCATGCGCCACAGTCCGGGCACGGCCCAGCAGGCCACCCAGTACGCCCTGCGGCATACCGGCAAGCCGATCCTGATCAACACCCTGGCGCTCGGTCTGGGCTTCCTGGTGCTGTGCCTGTCGGGCTACCAGTCGCTGGTCAACCTGGGCATCTTCATCTCGCTGACCATGCTGTTCTCCGCGCTGTTCGCTCTGCTGGTGCTGCCGGTATTCGTGCGCACCCGCCAGCAGCCAGAGGCCGCCGCGCAGCTGGAGCCGGCCAATGCGTAAGCATCTGCTCTGGCTGCTGTGCGTGGCCCTGCCAGCCGGTGCCCAGGACTGGCTGGCGCTGACGCTCTACCCGGGCGGCGAGCTGTACCAGGCCGAGCACCTGCAACGTCTGGTCGGCGCCACGCAGAATCTGTGGCAAGTGAAGGATGCCCAGGGGCACACGCCGATCCAGTCCCTGGACAGCCTGGCCAGCACCAATGCCATTGCCGTCCAGGGCGACGACGTGCGCTTCCGTCGCCTGATCGAGACCCGCGAGCTGACACCCGCAGGTCTCAAGACTCTGGCCGGGCTGGTCGAGCGGCATCCGCTGCTTGGCCCGCGCCTGGTCACCGCCGCCGGCGACGGCACGCACTTCTGGCTGCGCCTGGCGCGGCCCTACGCGGAAGCGGACAAGGCCGAACTGCTGCTGAGCTATGCCAAGCGCCTGGCCGTCGACTTCGCTCCCGGCTGCCAGGTAGCCAGCGGCGCCCAGGGCGCATTGCAGGGATACACCCTGCAGGAGTGGACGCTGCAGGCCGCCGGTCCGGTGCCGCCGCGTACCACCACCCTGCAGGGCCTGCAGCAGGCCGCCACGGCACTACGTCAGCGCAGCCTGCAGGCCTATTCGGCCGCCGACATCCTGGCCTACCTGCGCCAGGTGCTCAACGGCGAGTCCGGCCTGCCGGCCAGCGATGACGAAGTGGCTCAGCTCTACCTGATCGCCGAGAGCCTGCGCAGTCGCGACCTGCAGGACCTGGCACGGCCCGACTTCCAGCGCCTCAAGTTGGTCGCCCTGGGGCGCCAGCGCAGCAGCGCGCCGAATCTGCCCGGCTACCGCCTGGAGGCCACCGCGCAGTGGTCATCCACCCCGAACAGCTACCTGACAGTCGACTGTCCTTAAGGAGTTTCCCATGCGTATTTCCCTGCTTGCTCTCGGCCTGCTGCTCAGTTTCCCGGCTCTCGCCGAGGCTCTCGACCCCGCCGCCATCATGCGCGCCGTGCGCGACCGCGACGAAGGCCAGGACCGCCGCTCCGAAGTGACCCTGGTGCAGACCATGGCCGATGGCTTCGTCCGCGAACGCAAGCTGCTGATGCTGGAGAAGGAGTACGGCGAGGAGCGCAAGGCCACCCTGTACTTCACCGCGCCCAGCGACACCGCTGGCACCGGCATCCTCATGCACAGCTACGCCGAGGCCGCTGCCCGCGAGGACGACCAGTGGCTGTACCTGCCGGCTCTGCGCAAGACCCGGCGCATCGCCACCAACTCCAAGGAGGGCCCGTTCCTCGGCACCGACTTCTCCTTCGCTGACATCGAGCGCATGCGCGTCGACGACTACCAGTACCGGCTGCTGCGCGAGGAGGAGTACAAGGGGCGCCCGGTCTACGTGATCGAGGCGCGCACCGTCGACGGTCTGGAGAATCCGCGCACCGGCTACAGCCAGCGCCTGGTCTATGTCGACCGCGAGCGCCAGCTGATCCTGCGTGACGAGTTCTTCCGGGGCGGCCGCCAGATCAAGACCTTCGAAGTGGTCGATGTGAGTCAGGTGGAAGGCTTCTGGACGGTCAACGAATCGCTGATGAGCAACCTGGTCGAGGGTGGCCAGACCCGCCTGCTGCGCACCGCCGCCGACTACAACCTGGACCTGGGCGACCAGAACTTCAGCGAGCGCGCCCTGCGCAACGGGATTCGCTGATGCGTACAGTGCTTATCGGCCTGCTGGGCCTGACCAGCCTGCCGCTGGCTGCGGCGACCCTCAGCAGTCGCGGTCACGTGGAGGACGGCTACCACCACGACACCACCGGCGCCAGCAGCTCCGGCCACCGCGTCGAGGCCTTGCTGGAGAGCCGCATCAGCCAGGGCAACTGGACCCTCGACAGCGTGCTGCTCGGTCGCTACCGCAGCCAGTACGACGATGCCGGCGGCAAGCTGGAGGATCGCATGGAATCCGACCAGGACCTGCGCGAGCTCTATCTCACCTGGGCCGGCGACAACTGGCAGTGGCGCCTCGGTCAGCAGCAGATCGCCTGGGGGCGCGGCGACTACTTCCGCCTGGTCGACGTGCTCAACCCGCTGGACCTGCGCGAGTTCCTGCTGCCCTACATCGACGACTACTCCCTCGGCCGGCAAACCCGGCCGATGGCGGTGATGGAAATCTATGGCGACAGCCTGGAGCAGCAGTTCGTCGTCGCGCCCAAGGCCAAGACCACCCGCTACGCCCCGGCCGGCGCCGATTTCGCCGTGGCCGGGCGGCCGGAGGGGCTGGACGAGGACGACGAACACGAGCGCCCGGATATTGGCTGGCGCGGCAAGATGCTGGTCGACGGCACCGACCTGGATTTTTACCTGTTCGACGGCCTCAGCCCCGATCCGCTGTACGTGGTGGAGGAGGGTCAGATGATCGAGCAACAGCGCCGGCGTAGCCTGGTCGGAGCCTCGTTCGCCCGCCCGGCCAGTGACTGGGTGGTGCGTGGCGACCTGGTGCACCTGTTCAACGAGCCGTTGCAGACCCCGGAAGGTGCGGAAAACGTACCCAAGTCGGCGGCGCTGCTCGGCCTCGATCTGACCCGCAACGAATGGACGGTCAACCTGCAGGCCACGGTCAGCCATCGCCATGGCGCGCCGGACAGCCTGTCGCGCGAGACCGGCTGGGAGGCGTCAGCGGCGCTGCTCAAGGACTGGTCCAAGCAGCGCCTCAATGCCGGCATCCTCTGGCTGTACAACCGCGAGGTGCAGAGCAGCCACATGGTCAAGGCCAACCTCGGCTACCGGCCTTGGAACCAGTGGTACCTGGAGGGCGGCTACATCGCCTTCAGCGGTGGGCAGAGCACCCAGTACGGCCAGTTCGACAACCGTGATCGTCTCTACCTGCAGGTGCGTCGCGACTTCAGCCTGTGATTCCTGCCACTTGGATGGCGCCGCGCGGGCGGCGACAATGGCTGCCGCCGTGCCCGGGAACACCCGGGGCGGTGCGCAGTCGAACCGCCCGTCGCCGTCCCGAGGAGAATCCATGCGTGCCATCGCCGTTGCCGGCCTGCTGTCCCTGTCGCTGCTGCTCAGTGGTTGCCAGGCCTTGCTGCTTGCCGCCAAGCCCGAGTCGGGGCTGGCTGTCAGTCGCCAGGCCTGGGAGCATCGCGCGCCGGGCTGCGAGGGCAAGGATTGCGCGTTGGTCAATATCGACCTGCAGACCTTTGACGACCTGCCGGAGCTGAATGTGCGCATCGAGCAGGAGCTGCTCAGGCTGACCATCGAGCTGCCAGGTGATCCATCGCCGCCCTCGTTGGCGGTCTATGAGCAGGAGTTCCTGGCCAGCGCCCAGCCGGGCTGGATGAGCTACCTGCAGTCCAAGGTGCTGCAGCAGCACGGTCGCCTGGCGGTGATCGAGCTGTCCAGTTATCGCTTCAATGGTGGTGCCCACGGCATTCCCGGGCGTGCCTACCTCAACTATGACCGCGACAAGGGCCGCCTGCTGAGCCTGGACGACCTGCTGCTGCCGGATGGCGAGACCGCCTTCTGGCAGCAGGCCGAGCTGGCCTACCAGGCCTGGCTCAAGGCCAATGGCCTGGATCAGGATCTGCAGTACCAGGCCGAGTGGCCCTTCGTGCGCACCGCCAACGTCGCCCTGTTGCGCGACTCGGTCATGCTCAAGTACGAGGTCGGGCGTATCGCCCCCTATGCCAGCGGCCACCCTGAGTTACGTATTCCCTACGCGCGGCTGAACGGCATCCTCAAGTCCATCTACTTTCCCTCGTCGCGCTGAACGGCGCACATGAAAAAGCCGGGCATGCCCGGCTTTTTCACCTCTGCAGCGCGGCTCAGACCTGCTTGTAGATCACCGCGCCTTCTTCCTTGAAGCGCTCGGACTGCTCGGCGAAGCCGGCCTCGATGGCCTTCTGCTCGTCGGTCAGGCCATGTTCGGCGGCGTACTCGCGTACCTCCTGGGTGATCTTCATAGAGCAGAACTTCGGCCCGCACATGGAGCAGAAGTGCGCCACCTTGGCCGACTCCTTGGGCAGGGTCTCGTCGTGGTAGCTGCGCGCGGTGTCCGGATCCAGGCCAAGGTTGAACTGGTCTTCCCAGCGGAACTCGAAGCGCGCCTTGGATAGTGCGTTGTCGCGGATCTGCGCGCCCGGGTGGCCCTTGGCGAGGTCGGCGGCGTGCGCGGCGATCTTGTAGGTGATGATGCCGGTCTTCACGTCATCCTTGTTCGGCAGGCCCAGGTGCTCCTTGGGAGTCACGTAGCAGAGCATGGCGCAGCCGAACCAGCCGATCATCGCGGCGCCGATGCCGCTGGTGATGTGATCGTAGCCGGGGGCGATATCGGTGGTCAGCGGGCCGAGGGTGTAGAAGGGCGCCTCGTCGCAGCATTCCAGCTGCTTGTCCATGTTCTCCTTGATCAGCTGCATCGGCACGTGGCCGGGGCCTTCGATCATAGTCTGCACGTCGTGCTTCCAGGCGATCTTGGTCAGCTCGCCGAGGGTCTCCAACTCGCCGAACTGCGCGGCGTCGTTGGCGTCGGCAATCGAACCCGGACGCAGGCCATCGCCCAGCGAGAAGCTGACGTCGTAGGCCTTCATGATTTCGCAGATTTCCTCGAAGTTCGTGTAGAGGAAATTCTCCTTGTGATGCGCCAGGCACCACTTGGCCATGATCGAGCCGCCGCGGCTGACGATGCCGGTGACGCGCTTGGCGGTCAGCGGCACATAGCGCAGCAGCACGCCGGCGTGGATGGTGAAGTAATCCACGCCCTGCTCGGCCTGCTCGATCAGGGTGTCGCGGAACAGCTCCCAGGTCAGGTCCTCGGCGATGCCGCCGACCTTCTCCAGAGCCTGGTAAACCGGCACGGTGCCGATCGGCACCGGCGAGTTGCGGATGATCCACTCGCGGGTCTCGTGGATGTGCTTGCCGGTGGACAGGTCCATGACCGTGTCCGAGCCCCAGCGGATGCCCCAGGTCAGCTTGGCCACTTCTTCTTCGATGGAGGAGCCCAGCGCCGAGTTGCCGATGTTGCCGTTGATCTTCACCAGGAAGTTGCGGCCGATGATCATCGGCTCCAGCTCCACGTGGTTGATGTTGGCCGGGATGATGGCGCGGCCGCGGGCGATCTCGCTGCGCACGAACTCGGGGGTGATCTCTTTCGGAATCGAGGCGCCGAAGCTCTGCCCGGCATGCTGTTCTTTCAGCAGACCGGCCTCACGGGCCTCGGCCAGCTTCATGTTCTCGCGGATGGCAACGTATTCCATCTCGGGCGTGATGATGCCCTTCTTGGCGTAGTGCATCTGGCTGACGTTCTGCCCGGCCTTGGCGCGGCGCGGGTTGCGCACGTGGGCGAAGCGCATGGCGGACAGCTCGGCGTCTTTCAGGCGGCGCTGGCCGAACTCGGAGGACAGGCCCGGCAGCTTCTCGGTGTCGCCACGGTCATCGATCCAGCTGCTGCGTACGTCCGGCAGGCCCTGGCGGACGTCGATCTGCACAGTCGGATCGGTGTAGGGGCCGGAGGTGTCGTAGACGGTGACCGGGGCGTTGATCTCGCCACCGAAGGCGGTGGGGGTGACGTCCAGGCTGATTTCGCGCATCGGCACGCGGATGTCCGGGCGCGAACCCTGCACGTAGACCTTCTGCGAACGCGGGAAGGGCTGGATCGACTGCTGGTCGACCTGGGCGCTCTCACTGAGATTCTTCTGTTGTTTGACGCTCATCGGCACGGCTCCTGGCTGAATGTCGGAGCGAACCTGATGGCGCAAGGTGCACCATGGCTGGTGCGAGAGGACTCGCCACAAAGAGGCGAGGACATCTTGTTCCCTACGCAGGCCTTAACCTGATCAGGTTCAACGGGATCCGGAACTCTCCGATCTCAGCCCACGACTCTGGGCACCCCGACAAGAACTGCCGGCAGTCTAATCAAGCGCGCGGTGGAACACCAACCGCTATGCGGCGCCCGAGCGACGTTTCGTCGGGAATCGGCCCTGTCATGTGCATTGTTGCGGTGAAGAAACAAAGCTTGTCGCAAACTGGCCCGGTGTTGCTCCGTGCGCGCCTTGACCGCCGCCGGTCGCAGCCTTAGCCTTGCCCGATTACCCCGCATCTAGGACTGATCATGCTACGCAGACTCTCTCTGGCGCTCGCAGTAGCTGCTGCCACCACAGGAATGGCCTGGGCCGAAGAAGCCCCCCTGGCAAGCAAGACCGATCTGGTCACCGTCTACAACGAAGCGGTGAAGAACAACGCCGACCTCGCTGCTGCGCGTGCCAACTACGCGGCGATCAAGGAAGTGGTGCCGCAGGCCCGAGCCGGTTTGTTGCCGAACCTGTCGGCCGGCGCCGACAGCACGAATACCGATACCAAGGTGGACACCCGCACGGGTGACATCGACAGCTCGCGCAGTGGTCTGTCCTATCGCGCCAATCTGAGCCAACCGCTGTTCCGCGCCGACCGCTGGTTCCAGTTCCAGGCGGCCAAGGCCACCGATCAGCAGTACGCCCTGCAGCTCTCGGCCACCGAGCAGAACCTGATTCTGCAGAGCGCTGAAACCTACTTCGCCGTGCTGCGCGCCCAGGACACTCTGGCCTCGACCAAGGCCGAGGAAGCGGCGTTCAAGCGCCAGCTGGATCAGGCCAACGAGCGTTTCGACGTGGGCCTGTCGGACAAGACCGACGTGCTCGAAGCCCAGGCCGGTTACGACACCGCCCGCGCCAACCGCATTCTCGCTGAGCGCGCCGTGGATGACGCGTTCCAGGCCCTGGTCACCCTGACCAACCGCGAGTACGCCTCCATCGAAGGCATTCTGCACAGCCTGCCGGTGTTGGAACCGACGCCGAACGACGCCAAGGCCTGGGTCGATACCGCCGCCCAGCAGAACCTCAACCTGCAGGCCAGCAACTACGCGGTCAATGCGGCCGAGGAAACCCTGCGCCAGAACAAGGCTGGCCATGCGCCGACCCTGGACGCCGTCGCTCAATACCAGAAGGGTGACAACGACAACCTCGGCTTCTCCAATAACGATGCCCTGTCGCCCTATAACGGTGACGCTGAACAGACCAGCATTGGCCTGCAGTTGAACATCCCGATCTACAGCGGCGGCCTGACCAGCTCGCAGGTGCGCGAGGCCTACCAGCGCCTGAATCAGAGCGAGCAGGAGCGCGAGAGCCTGCGCCGCAAGGTGGTGGAGAACACCCGTAACCTGCATCGCGCGGTGAATACCGACGTGGAAACCGTGCAGGCCCGTCGCCAGTCGATCATCTCCAACCAGAGTGCCCTGGAAGCCACCGAAATCGGCTATCAGGTCGGTACCCGCAACATCGTCGATGTGCTCGACGCCCAGCGCCAGCTGTACAGCTCGGTGCGCAACTACAACGATGCACGCTATGACTACATCCTTAACAACCTGCGCCTGAAGCAGGCCGCCGGTACGTTGGCGCCCAGCGACCTGGAAGCCCTGTCGCGTTTCCTCAAGCCGGACTACGACCCGGATCGTGACTTCCTGCCGCAGGACCTGGCCAAGGCTGCGGAAGCGCAGCTCAAGGGCAACTCGAACTTCTGAGTCGCTCGCCAAGAAAACCCCGCATCTGCGGGGTTTTTTTTATGCCGGCAAATGACCTATACCTTGCTTATCTACAGCTTTACGCAATGCGGCCGATGCACTGTCACATGGTCGCCCGACCGGAAGGAGTTTCGTTGTGTCCGTCCTGTTTTCGCTGTTGCGCAGTCGCTTGCTGCGCCCCGTGTTCATTGCCCTCGGCCTGGCCATGCTGGTCCAGGTCGGTCTTGCCGTCTGGCTGACGCGTGCCACGGTGGACGGTCTGGTCAATGACCTTACCCAGCGTCTCGGTGGCGAAAGCCAGCGCCTGGCGGCTGAGCTTGGCAGTGCCGAGGAGGAGATGAGCGCCGGTCTCGCCGCTCTCTCCGCCAACACCCGCGAGCGCCTCTCCGGCGGCCTGACCGGGCAGCTCAAGGACGAGCAGGCCCAGCTGCGCAAAGTGCTGGAGGAGAATCTCAAACAGTCCGGCAACTCCATGGCCCAGCTGCTGGCCGGTGTGGCGCCCAAGGCCATCTGGGACAACGATACCCCGGCGCTGACGGCGCTGACCCGCATCGTTCAGCGTGATCCGGCGGTGCTCTTCGCGGTGTTTTATGACGCCCAGGGCCAGCGCCTGACTCGCAACTTCAACCGCAGCAGCCCGCGGGTGCGTGAGCTGGTGGCGGCCGGGCAGGGTGACACGGCGCTGGCCAAGCTGGTCGATGCCGCTTCGCGCGACCCGAAGGTGCACATGGTCGAGGTCGATATCAATCCGATGGGGGCCTCGATCGGCAAGGTGCAGCTGGGCATGTCGCTGGACGGTGTGGAGCAGGAGCTGGCCGCGCTGGATAGCCGTTTCGCCACCCTGGTCGGCAGTGCCGGCGAATTGGTCGACAAAAGCCTGACTGGCGCTGCTCAGGAGAGCACGCAGGCTCTGCAGCAACGTCTGCAGCTGGCCGAGCAAGCCACTACCGACATGGCGCGTAATGGCAGCGAGACTGTGCAGCAGGCGGCCGACAGCCTGCGCTGGCGGATAGCCTCTGGCCTGCTGGTGGTCGGCTTGCTGACGCTTGCAGTGGTGGCCCTTGTGCTCGGTTGGCGGGTGCTCAGCCGTCTGCAGCTGCTGATCGCCGCACTGCAGGATTTGGCGGCAGGTGAGGGGGATCTGACGCGGCGGGTGCAACTGGACAGCGACGACGAGGTCGGCGAGATGGCGGATGCGGTCAACCGCTTCATCGCCAAGCTGCAGCCGATCATTCGCGAGGCCGGTGAGGTGGCGCAGCGTACCGGCGAGGAAATTCGCAGCCTGGCCAAGCGCAGTGCGGCGGCGGAGGCTGCGGCCGGGCGTCAGCGCGACGAGGTGGCGGGTAGCCTGCAGGCCCTGGAGGAAATGGCGGCAGCGGCCCACGCCGAAAGCCAGGCCATGCATGACGCCCAGCAGCGGGTGGCGGCCATCCGTCAGGCGGCGCACGAGAATGCGGCGATCGCCGCCAAGGTCGGCAGCCTGATCGAGGCGCTGGTGGCCAGGGTCGACAGCGGCTCTGCGGTGATCGAGAAGCTGGCCAAGCAGAGCGAGCAGATCGAGGTGGTATTGACGGTGATCCAGTCGATCGCCGAACAGACCAACCTGCTGGCCCTGAACGCGGCCATCGAGGCGGCGCGGGCGGGGGAGAGCGGTCGCGGCTTCGCCGTGGTGGCCGATGAGGTGCGCGCCCTGGCCAGCAAGACCCAGCAGTCCACTGGCGATATCCAGGCCCATATCACCGCCCTGCAGCAAGGTGCGCGTGAGGCGGTGGCGGTGATCGGTCAGGCGGGTGGTCAGGCAGCTGAAGGGCTGCAGGCGCTGCGCGACAGTGCGCGCCTGCAGCAGTCTGTACAGGCGTCGGTGGATGAGGTGCATGGTGCCATCGATACCGCCACCCGCTCCGCCGCCCACCAGGCCGATGGCGCCTCGGCGGTGCGCGGTCGGGTCGAAGTGATTCACAGCGAGGCTCAGCGTGCGGCGCAGGCGGTCAGCGAGACGGCGGCCAGTGGTCGAGTGGTCGATGGCCTGGTCAGTCAGCTCAAGGCCAGCTTCGCCCAGTTCAAGGTCTGACGGCCGGATGCGGCAGCCGCAGCCCTATGGGCTGCGGTCGGGGCAAGGATTTCCGGAAGTCAGAAAAGACAAAACCGAGCCATTGGCTCGGTTCTGTTTTGAAGAGTGGTGCCCAGGAGAAGACTCGAACTTCCACGGTGTTGCCACCGCTAGGACCTGAACCTAGTGCGTCTACCAATTCCGCCACCTGGGCACATTGCGACGATTGCTCGCCGACTTTTTGCAGCATTCACCGTTTTTGGCGGTACGGAAGCTGCTCCGTTAAAAGCGAAACCGAGCTATCAGCTCGGTTTCTGAAGAGTGGTGCCCAGGAGAAGACTCGAACTTCCACGGTGTTGCCACCGCTAGGACCTGAACCTAGTGCGTCTACCAATTCCGCCACCTGGGCACGGGAAACAATGATGAATCAGTCGTTTCCGTGTTACAACGTCTCAGCAACGTTGTGGCCGCGAACTATACGGATGCGGTTTTTGCTTGTAAACCCCTGACGGCAAAAAAATTATTGCGCCGCTATCGGGTTGCTGACGTTCAGTTCGCGGCGGCTTTCAGCCGCCCGCCAAGGGGACAGTCTCCTGGCCGTCTGCGCAAAAACTGGCCCGTTCCTATGGGTTGCGTGCACAATCGCACCATGCGTCGTTGCGGGACTTGCCAGCGGATCTACTGTTGCCTGCGTTCCGCGCCTAGCGGATCGCAGTCCGAGCGGGCGCCATTGGGCGTCTTGGCGTGGCACGAGAGCGAAACGGGAGCAGACCCAACCGCCGTTTCGCGCTTCAATAGGCATATGGCAAGCCGTCTATATATGAGTAAAGGTGATTTCACTTAATGGCCGATTGGCAATCCCTCGATCCTGAGGCCGCCCGCGAGGCGGAAAAATACGACAACCCCATCCCCAGCCGTGAGCTGATTCTGCAGCACCTGTCCGAGCGTGGTTCACCCGCTGCTCGCGAGGAGCTGGTGGCCGAGTTCGGCCTGACCACCGATGAGCAACTCGAGGCGCTGCGGCGCCGCCTACGCGCCATGGAACGCGACGGCCAGCTCATCTACACCCGCCGTGGCACCTACGCCCCGGTGGACAAGCTTGACCTGATTCGCGGCCGCATCAGCGGTCACCGTGACGGCTTCGGCTTCATGGTGCCGGACGATGGCAGCGACGACCTGTTCCTCAGCCCGGCACAGATGCGCCTGGTGTTCGACGGCGACCGCGTGCTCGCCCGCGTTTCCGGTCTCGATCGCCGTGGTCGCCGCGAAGGTGCGATCGTTGAGGTGATCGAGCGTGCTCACGAGACCATCGTCGGGCGTTATTTCGAGGAGGCCGGTATCGGCTTCGTCGAGGCCGACAACCCGAAGATCCAACAGGAAGTGCTGGTCACACCGGGGCGCACCGGTGGTGCCCGGGTCGGCCAGTTCGTCGCGATCAAGATCACTCACTGGCCGACCGCACGGTTCCAGCCGCAGGGCGACATCGTCGAGGTCATCGGCAACTACATGGCGCCGGGCATGGAGATCGACGTCGCCCTGCGCAGCTATGACATCCCGCATGTCTGGCCCGAGGCCGTGGTCAAGGAAGCACGCAAGCTCAAGCCCGAGGTGGAGGAGAAGGACAAGGAGCACCGGGTCGACCTGCGCCACCTGCCGTTCGTCACCATCGATGGCGAGGACGCCCGCGACTTCGACGACGCCGTCTATTGCGAGAAGAACAGCGGTCGCTGGAAGCTGTTTTCCGGTGGCTGGAAGCTCTATGTCGCTATCGCCGACGTGTCGCACTACGTCAAGGTCGGCTCGGCGCTAGACGAGGAGGCGCAGAAGCGCGGCAACTCGGTGTACTTCCCCGAGCGCGTAGTGCCGATGCTGCCGGAGGAGCTGTCCAATGGCCTGTGCTCGCTGAACCCGCATGTCGATCGCCTGGCCATGGTCTGCGAAATGAACATGTCCAAGTCCGGCGAGCTGCTCGACTACCAGTTCTACGAGGCGGTGATCCACTCCCATGCGCGCCTGACCTACAACAAGGTCAGCTACATGCTGGAGCAGCCCAAGAGCAGCGAGGGCAAGGCCCTGCGCGAGGAGTATCAGGAGGTCCTGCCGCACCTCAAGCAGCTCTACGCGCTGTACCAGGCGCTGCTGGCGGCTCGTCACGAGCGTGGTGCCATCGACTTCGAAACCCAGGAGACGCGTATCGTCTTCGGTGCCGGGCGCAAGATCGCCGAGATCCGCCCGACCCAGCGCAATGACGCGCACAAGCTGATCGAGGAGTGCATGCTGGCGGCCAACGTGGCGACTGCGCGCTTCATGCTTGATCACGACATGCCGTCGCTCTACCGCGTGCATGACGGCCCGCCGGCCGAGCGGGTGGAGAAGCTCAAGGCCTTCCTCGGTGAACTGGGACTGGCGCTGCACAAGGGCAAGCTGGGGCCGGTGCCGAAGGATTACCAGAAGCTGCTGGCCAGCATTCAGGGGCGCCCGGATTTCCACCTGATCCAGACCGTGATGCTGCGCTCGCTGAGCCAGGCGGTGTACAGCGCCGAGAACAACGGCCACTTCGGCCTGAACTACGAGGCCTACACCCACTTCACCTCGCCGATTCGTCGTTATCCGGACCTGCTGGTGCATCGCGCCATTCGTAGCGTGATTCGCTCCAAGCGCGAGACCAAACATGTGCAGCGTGCCGGTGCCGCGAGCATGCCCAAGGCGCGTATCTATCCCTACGACGAGGCGGCGCTGGAGAAGCTCGGCGAGCAATGCTCGATGACCGAGCGGCGTGCCGACGAGGCCACGCGTGACGTGGTGAACTGGCTCAAGTGCGAGTTCATGCAGGATCGGGTCGGCGAGATCTTCGAAGGTGTGATCACCGCGGCGACCGGCTTCGGCATCTTCGTCGAGCTGAAGGACATCTATGTCGAGGGCCTGGTGCATGTCACCGCGCTGCCGGCCGACTACTACCACTTCGATCCGGTCCATCATCGCCTGGCTGGCGAGCGCAGCGGGCGCAGTTTCCGTCTGGGCGACAGCGTGGCGGTGAAGGTCATGCGCGTCGATCTCGACGAGCGCAAGATCGAGTTCGAGCTGAGCGAAGGCAAGACCGATCAGGCTTCTGCGGGGCGTGGCCGTGGCGGTGACAGTCGCAAGAAGTCGCCGGCCAAGTCCGCCGTGACGGGCAATACCGATGTGCAGAAGAGTCGCGATGTGAAGAAGGCTCTGCTCGACGGGGCCAAGAAGGGCGCCGGCAAGGCGCCGGCAGGCAAAAAGCCGTCCGCGCACCGCAAGGGCGCGCCCAAGTCCGGCGCGGCGCCGGCGGGCGGCAAGCCGAGCGGGCGTAAGGCCAAGCGATGAGTCAGCTGGAGAAGGTCTACGGCGTACACGCCGTCGAGGCGCTGCTGCGTCATCACCCCAAGCGGGTCAAGCAGCTGTGGCTGGCCGAAAGCCGGCAGGCTCCGCGGGTGCAGGCGTTGCTCGAGCTGGCTGCGCAGAACCGCGTTGCGGTCGGCCACAAGGAGCGCCAGGAGCTGGACGAGTGGGCTGAGGGCGTGCACCAGGGCGTGGTCGCCGAGGTCAGCCCCAGCCAGGTATGGGGCGAAAACATGCTCGACGAGCTGCTCGAGCGTGGCGAGGGGCCGGCGCTGTTGCTGGTGCTGGACGGTGTGACCGACCCGCATAACCTTGGCGCCTGCCTGCGCACCGCCGACGCCGCTGGCGCCCAGGCGGTGATCGTGCCCAAGGACAAGTCGGCCACCCTCAACGCCACCGTGCGCAAGGTGGCCTGCGGCGCCGCCGAGGTGATTCCGCTGGTGGCGGTGACCAACCTGGCGCGTACCCTGGAAAAGCTGCAGAAGAAGGGCCTGTGGGTTGTCGGCACCGCCGGCGAGGTCGACCAGGAGCTGTATCAGCTGGATATGACCGGCCCCACGGTGCTGGTCATGGGAGCCGAGGGTAAGGGCATGCGCCGCCTGACCCGCGAGCACTGCGACTATCTGGTGAAGCTGCCCATGGGCGGCAGCGTCAGCAGTCTCAACGTCTCGGTCGCCACCGGCGTCTGCCTGTTCGAGGCGGTGCGCCAGCGCCGTGCGGCGGGCAAGGCCTGATCAAATAATCGCCAATTCGCCTTGCGTGCGGCCAGGGGCTTCTCTATGATGTCGCCCCTTGCCGTGACGGCAGGCGTATTCGCGCCTTCGCTTCGGCAAGCTCAAACGAGTCATTCACTCCTTGCCTGACCACTTTCCGTTGGCAGGCTGCAACCCGTAAGGAGCATTCATGCGTCATTACGAAATCATCTTCCTGGTTCACCCGGACCAGAGCGAGCAAGTCGGCGGCATGGTCGAGCGTTACACCAAGCTGATCGAAGAAGACGGCGGCAAAGTACACCGCCTGGAAGACTGGGGTCGTCGCCAGCTGGCCTACGCCATCAACAACGTTCACAAGGCTCACTACGTGATGCTGAACGTTGAGTGCAGCGGCAAAGCCCTGGCCGAGCTGGAAGACAACTTCCGCTACAACGACGCCGTGATCCGTAACCTGGTCATCCGTCGCGACGAAGCCGTTACCGGCCAGTCCGAGATGCTCAAGGCCGAAGAAAACCGCAGCGAGCGCCGCGAGCGCCGTGAGCGCGTTGAAACCGAATCCGCCGAAGGCGAAGACGGTGACAACAGCGACAACGCTGACGAGTAATCCACGGATCTATTGAGGAGCCACATTCATGGCACGTTTCTTCCGTCGTCGTAAATTCTGCCGTTTCACCGCTGAAGGCGTGAAAGAGATCGACTTCAAGGATCTCAACACCCTGAAGGCCTACATCTCCGAAACCGGCAAGATCGTTCCGAGCCGTATCACCGGTACCAAGGCCAAGTACCAGCGTCAGCTGGCCGTCGCCATCAAGCGCGCCCGCTACCTGGCCCTGCTGCCCTACACCGACAGCCACGGCCGTTGATAGCGGATTGTCGATAAGCGTTAAGAGATAGATCGCATGCGTGCCTTTGCCGAGTTTGTGATGCGCGGCCGCATGCAGGCCACTCTCGGGGTGGTCGGTTCGGCGGCGTTTCCGCTGTTGTGCTGGTTAAGTGCCGCAGGGGGCAGCCTGGTGCTGCTCCGGCGGGGGCTGGCAGATGCTTCGGGCATCCTTTTCTGGGCATCGTTGCCCGCCTTGCTCTGGTGGTATCTCGGTAACTCGAGTGTCTTCCTGATCATGGCCGGTACGGTGGTTCTGGCGCAGGTTCTGCGCTCGACCGCGTCCTGGACTTGGGTGCTGTTGTCCAGTGTGTTGCTGGGTGCGGTGTTCGTCTTGGTACTGAGCACGGTGTCCGGAGAGTTCATCGAACCGTTGGCCGAGCGTATCCGGTCATCGTTGCCGCAGCTGTTGGGCAACGCGTCGGCCGAGGAACTCGCTGCGGTGCAGGAGTCGCTGATACCGGCTCTGACAGGGGCGATGGCCTCCTCGTTGCAGGTGACCTCCCTGCTCTGTCTGGCACTCGCACGCTACTGGCAGGCGGCGCTGTACAACCCCGGAGGCTTCGGACAGGAGTTCCGGGCCATACGCCTGTCGCCAGTGGCGAGTGTGGCGCTGTTGCTCGGGATGCTGTTCGCTCCGAGCCTTGGCCCGCAGGCTGCGATGCTGGCGACCGTGTTCACGGTGCCGCTGCTGTTCGCAGGTGTGGCGCTCGGGCATGGGCTGATTGCCATGAAGCGGTTGTCCAGCTTCTGGGTGTTCGGCCTGTACGTGGCGGTGCTGCTGCTGGGGAACTTGATCTGTTTGTTGGCGGTTATCGACGGGCTGTTTGATTTTCGTGGTCGCCTGGCGCGTAAAAATGGCGCAGGCCCCGCGAACGGTGAAGGTTAAAAGTTAAGAGGTAAGACCCAAATGGAAGTTATCCTGCTGGAAAAAATCGCCAACCTGGGCAACCTGGGCGACAAGGTGAACGTCAAGGCCGGTTACGGCCGTAACTACCTGCTGCCGCAGGGCAAGGCCACCGCCGCTACCGCCGAGAACGTTGCTGCGTTCGAAGCCCGTCGCGCCGAGCTGGAAGCTGCCGCTGCCGCGAAGAAGGCTTCGGCCGAAGCGCGCGCTGCTCAGCTGGCCGAGCTGGAAGTCACCATCACTGCCGTGGCCGGTGACGAAGGCAAGCTGTTCGGTTCCATCGGTACTCACGACATCGCCGAAGCTCTGACCGCTTCCGGTGTTGAAGTAGCCAAGGCCGAAGTGCGTCTGCCGAACGGCACCATTCGCCAGGTTGGCGAGTTCGACGTAGCTGTGCACCTGCACACCGACGTTGAAGCCACCGTCAAGGTGATCGTGGTAGCCGCCTAAGGGCAGCGACCTGTGGGCTTGCACGAAGGTGCGAGCCTGCCGACAATCGGGCACTCACCGTTTTGCGGTGCGTGCCCGTTGTTTTTTGTAGAGCCTTTGGCCAAGCCTCCAGGCTTCGCCAAGGCCTCTGAGCTTTTGGAATCACAGGTGCCATGAACGATATCAGCGTCCCTCAGCAATACGACCTGGAAACCGCCGCACTCAAAGTGCCGCCGCATTCCATCGAGGCCGAACAGGCCGTGCTGGGCGGCCTGATGCTCGACAACAACGCCTGGGAACGGGTCTCCGACGCGGTCTCCGATGGCGACTTCTACCGCCATGACCACCGGCTTATCTTCCGCGCCATCTACACCTTGGCCGAGCGCAACTCGCCGTTCGACGTGGTGACCCTGTCCGAGCAGCTGGACAAGGAGGGCCACCTGAGCCAGGCCGGTGGTCTCGGCTACCTCGGCGAGCTGGCCAAGAACACTCCCTCGGTGGCCAACATCAAGGCCTATGCGCAGATCATTCGCGAGCGCGCCACCCTGCGTCAGCTGATCGGCATCAGCAACGACATCGCCGACATGGCCTACGCTCCGCAGGGCAAGAGCGCCGTGGAAGTGCTCGACGAGGCCGAGCGGCAGATCTTCCAGATCGCCGAAGCGCGGCCCAAGGCCGGCGGCCCGGTGGGGATCAACGAGATCCTGGTCAAGACCATCGACCGCATCGACGAGCTGTTCAACACCAACGAAGGCCTGACCGGTATCTCCACCGGCTTCACCGACCTGGACGGCATGACCAGCGGCCTGCAGCCGGCCGACCTGGTGATCGTCGCCGGCCGTCCGTCCATGGGTAAGACCACCTTCGCCATGAACCTGGTGGAGAACGCGGTGCTGCGCTCCGACAAGGTGATCCTGGTGTTCTCCCTGGAGATGCCCAGCGACTCGATCGTGATGCGTATGCTCTCTTCGCTCGGCCGCATCGACCAGACCAAGGTGCGTTCCGGCAAGCTGGACGACGATGACTGGCCGCGCCTGACCTCGGCGGTCAACCTGCTCAACGAGCGCAAGTTGTTCATCGACGATACCGCCGGCATCTCGCCGACCGAAATGCGCGCCCGCGCCCGCCGCCTCGCCCGCGAGCACGGTGAGATCGGCATGATCATGGTCGACTACCTGCAGCTGATGCGCATCCCTGGCTCCAGCGGCGACAACCGCACCAACGAGATTTCCGAGATCTCGCGTTCGCTCAAGGCCCTGGCCAAGGAATTCAATTGCCCGGTGATCGCCCTGTCGCAGCTCAACCGCTCGCTGGAACAGCGCCCCAACAAGCGCCCGGTCAACTCCGACCTGCGTGAATCCGGGGCGATCGAGCAGGACGCCGACATCATCATGTTCGTCTACCGCGACGAGGTCTATCACCCGGAGACCGAGTACAAGGGCGTGGCCGAGATCATCATCGGCAAGCAGCGTAACGGCCCCATCGGCACCTGCCGCCTGGCCTTCATCGGCAAGTACACGCGCTTCGACAACCTGGCGCCGGGGCTCTACAACTTCGAAGAGGATTAACCCCGTACCAGGCTGATCCTGCTCAATGAAAACGGGCGCCCAGCGGTTAAGATGGGCGCCCGTTTTCTATTCGGAAGCTCGTCATGCGTCCCCTCGTCGCCACCATTGATCTGGCCGCCATTCGCCACAACTATGCCGTTGCCAAGCGCTGCGCTCCGGGTCGCCAGGCCTTCGCGGTGGTCAAGGCGAATGCCTACGGGCATGGCGTGCGCGAGGTGGTTAGTGCGCTGCATGAGGAGGCTGACGGTTTCGCCGTGGCCAGCCTGGAGGAGGCCGCCGAGGTCCGTGCCATGCATGGCGAGGCGCGCATCCTGCTGCTGGAAGGCTGCTTCGCCGCCGACGAGTTGCCGATGGCCGCACACCTGGGCCTCGATCTGGTGGTGCAGGGCGTGGAGCAGATCGAAGCGCTGCTCGTCGCCGAACTGGCGCGTCCGCTGAATGTATGGCTCAAGCTGGACTCCGGCATGCACCGCCTGGGTCTCACGCCGGCGGCTCTGCGCGAGCTGTTCCCGCGCCTGCGCGGTGCGACCCAGGTGGCCGAGCTGAATCTGCTCAGCCACTTCGCCTGTGCCGATGAGCGCGGCCACTCGCTGACCGAGGTGCAGCTGGAGTGCTTCCTCGACCTGCTCGACCTGGACTTTGACCAGCGCAGCCTGGCCAACTCGGCCGCCGTGCTGATGATTCCGGCGGCGCATATGGATTGGCTGCGTCCCGGCATCATGCTGTATGGCGCCAGCCCCTTCGCCGACCTGGGCGCCGCCGAGCTGGGCCTGAAGCCGGCGATGACGCTGAGCGCCCAACTGATCGCCATACGCGAAGTCGCGCCGGGCGAGAGCGTCGGTTATGGGGCTACCTGGTTTGCCGAGCGGCCGTCGCGCATTGGCACTGTCAGCTGCGGCTATGCCGATGGCTATCCGCGGCATGCGCCGAGTGGTACGCCGTTGTACGTCGGTGGTCGCCGCGCGCCGCTGGCCGGGCGCGTGTCGATGGACATGCTCAGTGTCGACCTGACCGACCTGCCCGAGGCTGCCGTGGGCGACGCCGTGGAGTTGTGGGGGGCCAATCTGTCGGTCGATGAAGTGGCGCACGCCGCCGGCACCATCGGCTATGAGCTGCTGACCAAGGTCACGGCGCGCGTGCCGCGCCGCTACATGGCCTGATTGCGTTCAGCTCAGTCCGCTGGGCACCTTGAGCACGTCCAGCATCAGGCAGGTCTGCGGGCTCAGCTCGCCGTCGCAGCCCTGCAGCACGAAGCCCGAACGGCCCTTCTGCTTGGCCCGGTACATGGCCTCGTCGGCAGCCTTGTAGAGGCCGGTAAACTGCAGTGCATGCTGGGGATAGAAGGCGGCGCCGATGCTGATGGTCACTGCCAGGCGGTTGGCGCCGTAGAGTACCGGCCGTGACAGCTCGGCGAGTAGGCGGTTGGCGATTTCCTGCGTGTGTTGCTGGGCGTCGGGGCCGCAGACCAGCACAGCGAACTCATCTCCACCCAGGCGTGCCACCATGTCGTTGGTGCGTACGTGCTCGCGCAGGCGATGGCCGATGGTGCGCAGCATCAGGTCGCCGGCATCGTGGCCGTAGCGGTCGTTGATCGGCTTGAAATGATCCAGGTCGACCAGCATCAGCGCTACCGACTCACCACGGCGCTGGGCATCGGCCAGCGCCACTTCGGCGCGCTCGATCAGGTAGCGGCGGTTTGGCAGCTCGGTCAGCGGATCATGGAAGGCGGCATGTTGCAGGCGCTGTTCGCGTTCGCACAGCTGCTGATTGGCCTGGGCCAGCTCGGCGGTACGCAGGCGCACCGCCTCCTGCAGGTCATCGGCGCTGGCCTGCATCTGCGCCAGGCGTGCGCCTTTTTCGCGATCGGCCTGCTGCAAGGCCTCGGCCTTCTCCTGCTTGAGCATCTGAATGCGGTAGGCCAGGGCGAAGGAGAACAGGATCGACTCCGCCGCCACGGCCAGCGGGAATACGTAGGCGTTCCAGGTGGCCGGCTGGACCAGGCCGGTAGAGCGCATCAGCGCCAAGCTGATGCTGCCCAGGATCAGGCCGTAGCCGCACAGGTAGAGCAGGGCTGGGAAGTAGCCCTGGCGCCAGCGCACCAGTGCCGAGCCGAGTGCCGCCGGGATGCTGGTGAGTGACAACAGCGCGATCAGCCAGGCGGCCATGTTGCGCTGGCCGAAACCTTCCAGGGTCACGGCGATGACATAGCTGACACAGGCAAAGCTCAGCAGATGATGCGCCCAGCGCACGTGCTGGCGGGTCTGCAGCAGCGTCTGGGTGAAGCGGCAGGCACAGAAGCCCCACAGCGAAGGCAGGGTGACGCGGTCCAGCCAGAATGGCACCGGGCCCTCTGGCCACAGGTACTGGAAGCCATGACCGCTCATGCTGACGATCATCAGCAGGGCGCCGGCGGTGGTCAGTACGTACCAGAAGTAGGCCTTGTCGCGCAGGGTGAAGTAGATGAACAGGTTGTACAGCAGCAGTGCGGCGATGATGCCGTAGATCAGGCCCAGGCCCAGGTTTTCGTTGATCGCCTGGTGGTCCAGGTCTTCCGGTTGCCAGACCCGCAGCGGAAAGGAGTTGCCGGCCGGGTCAAAGCTGCGCAGGTAGAAGGTGGTGGGTGTCGTGCCCAGCTCCGGCAGTTCCAGCACAATGCGTCGATAGGGGTGGTCGCGCCCTTCGGCGAAGCTGACCCGTTCGCCGGACTGCCGCTGTACCCAGCCCCCCTGGCCGTCGGGGCTGTACAACTGCAGGTCGAGCTGGGTCACTGCGCCGATTTCCAGCCACCAGCGCGCAGGCGCCTCGGCGCCGCGCTGCAATTGCAGCTTGATCCACCAGGGGTTGGGATTCTGACCGACGCTGGCGCGGCCATTGGCCGGAGTGAAGCGCTGCTGGATGGCCGGGTCGGCCATGTCGGCGATGCTCAGCGTGCCGTCAACATCCTCCAGCAGCTCGATCTGCCCGTTCAGCGATTGCCCGCTGGCGTCACTCCGCAGCTCTATTGGCGCGGCGCGCAACTGGCCGGCGGCCAGGCTGATGCACAGCAGCATGAGCAGCGCACGCAGAACGGGGAAACGCACCATGGTGACTCCTTGTTGGCCCTGGTGGCTGGCAATTGGCAATCATGCTGGAGTATAGCCACGGAAGTGACTGTGATCACAAATATGAAGTGAGCAAAGTCGATAAACACCAGAGTGTTTCGGTCGGACTCTGTATATTTTTTGTGCTATATTCCGCGCCCCCGTGAGAGCTCATCTGATCAAAAAATATGCAAGCCGCCAAGCCGCTGTTCGACTACCCGAAGTACTGGGCCGAGTGTTTCGGTCCCGCACCTTTCCTGCCGATGAGCCGGGAAGAGATGGATCAACTCGGCTGGGACAGTTGCGACATCATCATCGTCACCGGTGATGCCTATGTCGATCACCCGTCCTTCGGCATGGCCATCATCGGTCGCCTGCTGGAGGCCCAGGGCTTCCGTGTCGGCATCATCGCGCAGCCGGACTGGCGCTCGAAAGACGACTTCATGAAGCTCGGCCAGCCCAACCTGTTCTTCGGCGTGGCGGCGGGCAACATGGACTCGATGATCAACCGCTACACCGCGGACAAGAAGATCCGCAGCGACGACGCCTACACCCCGGGCGGCGTCGCCGGCAAACGCCCGGACCGCGCCAGCCTGGTCTATAGCCAGCGCTGCAAGGAAGCCTACAGCGAGACCCCGGTGATCCTCGGCGGCATCGAGGCCTCCTTGCGCCGCATCGCCCACTACGACTATTGGCAGGACAAGGTGCGTCGCTCGATCCTGATGGACGCCACCGCCGACATCCTGCTGTATGGCAACGCCGAGCGCGCCGTGGTCGAGATCGCCCAGCGCCTGGCTTTCGGCGAGAAGGTCGAGCAGATCACCGACGTGCGCGGCACCGCCTTTATCCGCCGCGATACGCCGGAAGGCTGGTACGAGGTGGACTCCACCCGCATCGACCGTCCGGGCAAGGTCGACAAGATCATCAACCCCTATGTGAACACCCAGGACACCGCCGCCTGCGCCATCGAGCAGCAGAAAGGCGAAGCGGCGGCCGAGGATCCCAACGAGGCCAAGGTGGTCGAGCTGCTGCCCAGCCCGAAGATGACCCGCGCCAAGACCGTGATCCGCCTGCCGTCCTTCGAGAAGGTGCGCAACGACCCGGTGCTCTACGCCCACGCCAACCGCGTGCTGCACCTGGAGACCAACCCGGGCAACGCGCGCGCCCTGGTTCAGAAGCACGGTGAGGTGGATGTGTGGTTCAACCCGCCGCCCATCCCGATGACCACCGAGGAAATGGACTACGTGTTCGGCATGCCCTATGCGCGCGTGCCACACCCGGCCTATGGCAAGGCGAAGATCCCGGCCTACGAGATGATTCGCTTCTCGGTCAACATCATGCGTGGCTGCTTCGGTGGCTGCACATTCTGCTCGATCACCGAGCACGAGGGCCGCATCATCCAGAACCGCTCGCACGAGTCGATCATTCGCGAGATCGAGGAGATGCGCGACAAGGTGCCCGGCTTTACCGGCGTGGTCTCCGACCTCGGCGGGCCGACCGCCAATATGTACCGGATCGCCTGCAAGAGCCCGGAAATCGAATCCGCCTGCCGCAAGCCGTCCTGCGTGTTCCCCGGCATCTGCCCGAACCTGAACACTGACCACAGCTCCTTGATCGAGCTGTACCGCAAGGCCCGTGCCCTGCCGGGGGTGAAGAAGATCCTGATCGCCTCTGGCCTGCGCTACGACCTCGCCGTGGAGTCGCCGGAGTACGTCAAGGAGCTGGTCACCCACCATGTCGGTGGTTACCTGAAGATCGCCCCGGAGCACACCGAGGAAGGCCCGCTGAATCAGATGATGAAGCCGGGTATCGGCAGCTACGACAAGTTCAAGCGCATGTTCGAGAAGTACTCGAAGGAGGCGGGCAAGGAGCAGTACCTGATCCCGTACTTTATCGCGGCGCACCCGGGCACCACCGACGAGGACATGATGAACCTCGCCCTGTGGCTTAAGCGCAATGACTTCCGCGCCGACCAGGTGCAGGCCTTCTACCCGTCGCCGATGGCGTCGGCCACCGCCATGTACCACTCGGGCAAGAACCCGCTGCGCAAGGTCACCTACAAGAGCGACGGCGTGACCATCGTTAAGAGCGAGCAGCAGCGCCGCCTGCACAAGGCCTTCCTGCGCTACCACGATCCGAAGAACTGGCCGCTGCTGCGTGAGGCGCTGGAGCGCATGGGCCGCAGCGACCTGATCGGCAACGGCAAGCACCAGCTGATCCCGACCTACCAGCCGCAGACCGACGAGTACCAGAGTGCGCGGCGCAAGAACTCGACGCCGGCGGGTAGTAAAAAGGTCGGTGGTAGCGACAAGGGCAAGACGGTCGGGCGCATCCTCACCCAGCACACCGGCCTGCCGCCGCGCGGCAGCGACGGCAGCAAGAGCTGGGACAAGCGCGAGCAGGCCAAGGCCGCCGCCGAGGCACGGCGCAAGGCGGAGAAGGCCGGCGCCGGCAAGCCAGTCAGCAAGAAGCCGAGCAAGCGTCCGGTTGCCCCGCGCTGAGTCTGATGGCGAATGCGCGCACCTTTATGGTGCGCGCTGCCCTCGGCCCAGGCCGTGGGCGCGGAAGTGTGCCACGTAGGCCTTGTCCACTTGGAGAATGTGGTGCGTCAGCCAGTCCTTGAGCAGCTCCAGGGTTTCCGCGCCGACCGTTTCGCCGCAGTCGTGGCGTGACAGCAGGCTCATCACCTGGCCGCTGAACAGGTTGTGCTGCGCCTGGTGGGCCTCGGTGTCCGGGTAGCCCAGGCGTATGAACAGGTGCTCCTCGACGATGAAGTGGTTCATCACGTAATCCATCAGCCCCTCCAGCAGCGCGCCCACCTGCTCCCGCGGGGCTTCGCCCTGTAGCGCCTGGTGCAGCGCGTTGGTCTGTTCCACCAGCCAGCGGTGCTGTTCGTCGATCTCCGCTATCCCCACCTCGAGCGCTTGCGTCCACGGCATGAAGGTCATGCGGTCCTGCTCCCTTCGTTATTTTTGCCGATCTTGCCCGCCACGGTCGGGGCCTCGTTGATCCCGGTCAATGGCGGTGGCACAAGTCTTGCCCCTTGCTGGTATCGCCCTGGCTAGCAGGAGGCACGCCGTGTCGATTCATGTCGCACTGCAGCACGTCACGCATTACCGCTACGATCGCCCGATCAACCTCGGCCCGCAGGTGGTTCGTCTGCGCCCGGCGCCGCACAGCCGCACGCGCATCCTGTCCTATGCCCTGCAGGTCTGGCCTGGCGAGCACTTCGTCAACTGGCAGCAGGACCCGCAGGGCAACTACCTGGCGCGCCTGGTGTTCCCCGAGAAGACCGAAGAGCTCAAGGTCACGGTCGACCTGGTCGCCGAGATGGCGGTGTTCAACCCCTTCGACTTCTTCCTCGAACCGCATGCCGAGAAGATCCCCTTCGCCTATGTCGAGGCCGAGCAGCGCGAGCTGGCGCCCTACCTGGTCACGGAGGCCGGCGGGCCGCTGTTTGCCCGCTACCTGGCCGGCATCGAACGCAAGCCCACGCCCAGTGTCGATTTTCTGGTGGCGCTCAACCAGCGCGTGGCGCAGGACATCCGCTACCTGATCCGCATGGAGCCGGGCGTGCAGACCCCGGAAGAGACGCTGCAGCTGGCTTCCGGCTCGTGCCGCGATTCTGCCTGGCTGCTGGTGCAGCTACTGCGCCACCTGGGGCTGGCGGCGCGTTTCGTCTCCGGCTACCTGATCCAGCTTACGGCCGACGTCAAAGCCCTCGACGGTCCCAGCGGCACCGAGCAGGATTTCACCGACCTGCACGCCTGGTGCGAGGTCTACCTGCCCGGCGCTGGCTGGATCGGTCTCGACCCGACCTCCGGCCTTTTCGCCGGCGAAGGGCATGTGCCGCTGGCCTGCAGCCCGGAGCCGTCCTCGGCGGCGCCGATCAGCGGAGTACTCGACGAATGCGAGTGCGAGTTCGAGCACGACATGCGCGTGCAGCGCATCTGGGAGGCGCCGCGGGTCACCAAGCCCTACAGCGACGAGCAGTGGCACGACATCCTCAGCGTCGGCCGCCAGGTCGATGCCGAGCTGGCCTACGGCGATGTGCGCCTGACCATGGGCGGCGAACCGACCTTCGTCGCGCTCGACTACCCGGATGACGCCGAGTGGAACACCGCCGCCATGGGGCCGAACAAGCGCCGCCTGGCCGCCGAGCTGTTCCATCGCCTGCGCGCGCACTATGCGCCGCACGCCCTGGTGCATTTCGGTCAGGGCAAGTGGTATCCGGGCGAGCAGCTGCCACGCTGGTCGCTCAACTGCTTTTGGCGCAAGGACGGCGAGCCGATCTGGCAGGACCCGGCGCTGTATGCCGATGAAACCCGCTACTACGGCGCCGATGCACGCCTGGCCGCGCGCTTCCTGGCCAGCCTGGCAGGGCGCCTGGGGCTGTCCGCCGAGCATGTGTTCCCGGCCTACGAGGACTGGCTCTATTACCTGTGGCGCGAGCGCCGCCTGCCGGCCAACGTCACTCCGGAGGATGCGCGCCTGAGTGACCCGCTGGAGCGCGAGCGCCTGCGCAAGGTGTTCTGCCGTGGCCTCGGCGAGGTGGTCGGCCAGGTCCTGCCGCTGATGCGCAGCGCCGGCGATGACGCCTGGCTGACCGGCCCTTGGTTCCTGCGCGACGAGCACTGCCGGCTGATCCCTGGCGATTCGCCGCTGGGCTACCGCCTGCCGTTGGACTCGCAACCCTGGGTCGGTGAGCTGGACTACCCCTACGTCACGCCGCAGGACCCGCACCAGCCTTTCCCGCCGCTGCCCAGCCGGCAGAGCATCCAGCAGCAGCTGCGCACCCCGCTGCACCCGGGCAATGGCCACGGCAAGCCGGCCGAGGGCGAGGGGCCGGCGGCGCCGGGTCCGTTCGAGTCGGCCGGCGGCGTGGTGCGTACCGCGCTGTGCGCAGAGCCACGCGACGGTCGCCTGTACCTGTTCATGCCGCCGCTGCAGCGCCTGGATGACTACCTGGAGCTGGTCGCCGCCATCGAGGCCACCGCCCGTGAGCTGCGCTGCCCGGTGCTGCTGGAGGGCTACGAGCCGCCGGCCGACCCGCGCCTGACCCATTTCCGCGTTACCCCGGACCCGGGCGTGATCGAGGTGAACATCCACCCGGCGGCGAGCTGGGACGAGTTGGTCGAACGTACCGAGTTCCTCTATGAGGCGGCGCGGCTGTCGCGTCTGTCCAGCGAGAAGTTCATGCTCGACGGCCGCCATACCGGCACCGGCGGCGGCAACCACTTCGTCCTCGGTGGCGCCACCCCGGCGGAATCGCCGTTCCTGCGCCGTCCGGACCTGCTGCGCAGCCTGATCAGCTACTGGCACAACCACCCGTCGCTGTCCTACCTGTTCAGCGGTCTGTTTATCGGTCCGACTTCGCAGGCGCCGCGTGTCGACGAGGCGCGCAACGATGCGTTGTACGAACTGGAGATCGCCTTCGCGCAGATGCCCGAGCCGGGCCGCGAGTGCCCGCCCTGGCTGGTCGACCGCCTGCTGCGCCACTTGCTGGTGGACGTCACCGGCAATACCCACCGCGCCGAGTTCTGCATCGACAAGCTGTACTCGCCGGACAGCGCCAGCGGCCGCCTCGGCCTGCTCGAACTGCGCGCCTTCGAGATGCCGCCGCATGCACGCATGAGCCTGGCCCAGCAACTGCTGTTGCGCGCCCTGGTCGCGCGCTTCTGGCACGAGCCTTACCGTCCGCCGCGCCTGGCGCGCTGGGGCACCGAGCTGCACGACCGCTTCCTGCTGCCACATTTCGTCGAGCAGGACTTCGCCGACGTCATCCAGGAGTTGAATGCCGCCGGCTACCCGCTACGCGCCGAGTGGTTCGCCCCGCACCTGGAGTTCCGTTTCCCCAAGCTGGGCGACTATGCGGTGAAGGGCATCGACCTGGAGCTGCGCCAGGCCCTGGAGCCCTGGCATGTGCTGGGCGAGGAGGGCGCCGTCGGCGGGACCGTGCGCTATGTGGATTCCTCGCTGGAGCGGGTGCAGGTGCGCCTCGCCGGCCTGGCCCCGGACCGCTACCTGCTGACCTGCAATGGTGTGCCGGTACCGCTGCGCCCCACTGGCAAGGTCGGCGAGTTCGTCGGCGGTGTGCGCTACCGCGCCTGGCAGCCGGCCAGCTGCCTGCAGCCGACCATCGGCGTGCACGCGCCGCTGGTGTTCGATCTGGTGGATACCTGGATGCAGCGCTCGCTTGGCGGTTGCCAGTACCATGTGGCGCATCCCGGCGGGCGCAATTTCGAGGCCCTGCCGGTGAATGCCTACGCGGCCGAGAGCCGGCGCCTGGCGCGGTTCTTCCGCCACGGGCACAGCCCGGGCGAGCAGACGCTGAGCGAGCCCATCAACAATAATGAACTGCCCATGACTTTGGATTTGCGCCGTACCTGAATCCTTCTCCCGCCGGGAGAAGGTGCCCCGTAGGGGCGGATGAGGGACAAGCTCCCTCACCCCGGCCCTCTCCCACAGGGAGAGGGGGCGAAGCGCGCCAACTGCCGAGATGTCCATGCCTGACCTGCTTGCCGATTACCCGCGCCCCCACGCGGCCTACCACGAACTGCTCGACGCCCAGGGCCAGGTGCGCCCGCACTGGCGCCGCCTGCTCGACCAGCTGCAGCGCAGCACCCCGGCGCAGCTGCAGCAGCGCCAGGCCACGCTGGCGCGGCAGATTCAGGAAAACGGCGTGACCTACAACGTCTACGCCGACCCGGAGGGCGCAGACCGTCCCTGGGAACTGGACCTGCTGCCCAACCTGATCCCCGCTGACGAGTGGCAGCAGATCGCCGCCGGCGTGGCCCAGCGTGCCGGCCTGCTCAACGCCGTGCTGGCCGACCTGTACGGCCCGCAGCAGCTGCTCGCCGAAGGCCTGCTACCGAGCGAGCTGGTGTTCGGCCACGACAACTTCCTCTGGCCCTGCCAGGGTGTGCAGCCGCCGGGCGGTACCTTCCTGCACCTGTATGCGGTGGACCTGGCCCGCGCGCCGGACGGCCGCTGGTGGGTCACCGCCGACCGTACCCAGGCGCCGTCGGGTGCCGGCTATGCGCTGGAGAACCGGCAGATCCTCTCGCGCGCCTTCCCCGAGCTGTACCGCGACCTGCGTGTGCAGTACCTGGCCGGTTTCTTCCGCACCCTGCAGGACACCCTGGCCCGGCAGGCGCCGGTAGATGGCGGCGAGACGCCGCTGGTGGTGCTGCTCACCCCCGGGCGTTTCAACGAGAGCTATTTCGAGCACCTGTACCTGGCGCGCCAGCTCGGCTATCCGCTGGTCGAGGGCAGCGACCTGACCGTGCGCGACGCCAAGCTCTACCTCAAGACCCTGGCCGGCCTGCGCCGCGTGCATGCCGTGCTGCGCCGGCTGGACGACGACTACTGCGACCCGCTGGAGCTGCGCACCGACTCCGCCCTCGGCGTGCCCGGCCTGCTGGAGGCGGTGCGCCAGGGCAACGTGCTGGTGGCCAACGCCCTCGGCAGCGGCGTGCTGGAGTCGCCGGGCCTGCCCGGCTTCCTGCCGGCGATTGCCGAGAAACTGCTCGGTGAGGAGCTGCTGCTGCCGTCCATCGCCAGCTGGTGGTGCGGCGAGGCGCCGGTGCTGGACGAGGCGCTGGACAAGCTCGACGAGCTGCTGGTGCGCCCCAGCTTCCCCTCGCAGAGCTTCGCTCCGGTGTTCGCCCGCGACCTCGACGAGGCGCAGCGCAGCGCGCTGGCCGAGCGCATCCGCAGCCGTCCCTATGCCTACGTGGCACAGGCTCGCGCCCAGCTGTCGCAGGCGCCGGTGTGGCTGGCCGAGGAGGGCGGCCTGGCGTCGCGCGCCATCGGCATGCGCGTGTTCGCTGTGGCCAGCGCCGAAGGTTACCGGGTGCTGCCCGGCGGCCTGACGCGGGTGGCCGCCGATGCCGATGCCGAGGTGGTGTCGATGCAGCGCGGCGGGGCGAGCAAGGACACCTGGGTGCTCGGCGAGCGCCACCCTGGCGGCGAGCCCTGGCAATGGCTGCGTCCGCTCGGGGTGGCCGACCTGGTGCGCAGCGACCCCTACCTGCCATCGCGGGTGGTGGAGAACCTGTTCTGGTTCGGCCGCTACGGCGAGCGCTGCGAGGACAGCGCGCGCCTGCTGCGCATCCTGCTGGAGCGCTATGTCGACGATGACGATGACCCGCAGGCCCTGCAGGCTGCGCTGGCCCTGGCCGAAGCCCTCGGCCTGTTGCCCGGTGCGGCCAGCGGCTCGCTGCAGGCCCGCCTGCAGCAGGCGTTGTTCGGCGCCGACTGGCCGACCAGCCTGCGCGCCAACCTACAGCGCCTGCAGTGGGCTGCCGGCAGCGTGCGCGGCAAGCTGTCCCAGGCCAACTGGCAGGCGCTGGTGGAGCTGCAGCGCGAGGCCCAGGCATTGGAGGGGCAGCCCGCCGACTTCGGCGAGCTGCTGGATTTTCTCGATCGCCTGCTGATGTCGCTGGCGGCGCTGTCCGGCTTCGCCCTGGATGACATGACCCGCGACGACGGCTGGCGCTTCCTCATGATCGGCCGCTGCATCGAGCGCCTGCAGTTCCTCTGCGAGAGCGTCGCCGGGCTGCTGCGCAGCCACGCGGCACAGGACCAGTCGGCGCTGGAATGGCTGCTGGAGCTGGGCAACAGCATCATCACCTACCGCACCCGCTACCTGGCCGCGCCGCAGCTGATCCCAGTGCTCGACCTGCTGCTGCTCGACGAGCAGAACCCGCATGCGGTGCTGTTCCAGCTGCGCCAGTTGCTGCGCTCGCTGGAGCGCCTGGAGGAGGGCTTCGACTTCCGCGCCGGCCCCACCCTGGGCGAGCTGGCGAGCAAGCTCGCCGCCTTCCGCCTGGGCAGCCTGGAGAGCCCGCTGTTCGGCAGTTCCGGGCAGCGCGCGGTGCTCGGTGGCCTGGCCGACCTGCTGCTGCAGATCGCCGAGGTATCCGGGCGGGTTTCCGACCAGCTGGCGCTGCGCTTCTTCGTGCATGTCGATGCCAGCCAGAGGACGCAATCGTCATGAAGCGCGCTCTCTATCAGGTTCTGCACGATACCCACTACCGCTACTCGGCGCCGGTGTCCCTGGCCCAGCAGCTGGCCCACCTGTGGCCGCGCGACTGCGCCCGGCAGCTGTGCCAGGAGCGGCACCTGACCGTCACCCCGCAGCCGACCGCGCGCCAGGACGGCCTCGATACGTTTGGCAATCCGCTGACCCGCCTGGTCTTCGAGCGCCCGCACGAGCAGTTGCGGGTAATTGCCAGCCTGCGCGTCGAGGTCCTGGCCCGCGACAGCCTGGTGCTGGACGACTCGCCGGCCTGGGAAAGCGTGGTAGCGGCGCTCGGCTACTCCGGCCAGCCGCTGGCCCCGGAGCTGCTGGAGGCCGCGCGCTACCGCTTCCAGTCGCCCTACGTGCACCTCAAGCGGCTGTTCGCCGACTACGCCGCCGACTGCTTCGCGCCCGGCCGGCCGCTGCTGCGTGCGGCGCAGCTGCTGATGCAGAAGATCTTCCGCGAATTCACCTTCGATGCCGCCGCCACCCAGGTGGCGACGCCGCTGGTGCAGGTGCTGGAACAGCGCCGTGGCGTGTGCCAGGACTTCGCCCACCTGATGCTCGCCTGCCTCCGCTCGCAGGGCCTGGCCGCGCGCTATGTCAGTGGCTACCTGCTGACCCAGCCGCCACCCGGCCAGCCCCGCCTGATCGGCGCCGACGCCTCGCACGCGTGGATCTCGCTGTACTGCCCACGCCAGGGCTGGGTCGACTTCGACCCGACCAACAACCTGCTGCCCAACCTGGAACACATCACCCTCGGCTGGGGCCGCGACTTCGCCGATGTCTCGCCGCTGCGCGGCGTGATCCTCGGCGGCGGCAGCCACGATCCGGACGTGCGGGTGACAGTGACGCCGTTGGAGGCACCATTGCCGGCCACGGGATGAGTCGCTGAGCGCGCACCGGGTGATCTTCAAAATTCCGGTCGGCCTCTGTATGGTGCGCGCACCCTCTCTCTTCCTGGTGGCATCGATGTCGCAAAGCAGTTCGCGCTACGCCCATATTGATAGCCTGCGGGCAATTGCCGCTCTGCTGGTCGTGTGGATGCACACCTCGGAAATCTTCGTGAAGGTGGCTGCGCCGGGGATTTCCAACAGCCTGTTCAGCATTGCCCATACGGTAGACTTCGGGCGCGTCGGTGTGGTGGCCTTCTTTGCCGTCAGTGGCTTCGTCATCCCCAGCAGCCTCTCGGGAGACCGCCTGTCGGGAAGCCTCTCTTTTGCCATCAAGCGCTTCTTCCGGCTCTATCCGCTGTACTGGCTGTGCATTCCGTTCGGACTGCTGACCACCTGGTACCTCTGGGGCAAGGAGGTGTCGCTGCAGACCATCCTGTGGAACCTGACCATGGTTCAGGAGGCAGCAGGCTTTGTCTCGATCCAGGGGCTGTACTGGACGCTGCAGACCGAGCTGGTGTTTTACGGGTTATGCGTCCTGTTGTTTCTGTCGGGCGGTTTGCGTTCTCCGCTGGTGCTGGCGGTGCTGGTATTCGTCTGTCACGGGACCTTCCTTATGCCCCTGGTCCTGGGCTTCCTCGGTCTGCCCGCGCCCTTCGAACTCAGCCCGGTTATGAATTTCCTGCTGTTGCACCTCGGCATTATGTTCTGGGGAGCGCTCTATCGATGCTGGCATGACCTGGAAAAGGGGTCGTTGTTCTTGGCCGTGCTGGTCTTCGGCTTTGCCCTGGGGTGGTTGTCGCTGGCGGGACTGGTGGTGGCATATGACCGGATGATTGAGCCGAACGAGGGACTTTTCCGTTTGTATGTTCCCTATGGACTGGGGATTTTCGGCTTCCTGGTCCTGGCGCAATGGGTGCGGCTGCGTGGTCGGCTATTGGTCTGGCTCGGTACCATCAGTTACTCCATCTACCTGTTCCATCCTGTGGTCATGTATCCCCTGCTGTGGTTGGTGAAGCACGATGCGTCTGGCCTTCTACGGGGATGGCCGCTCTGGCTTTACATGGTCATGACCCTGCCTGGCATAGTGGCTGTCTCGGCTCTCACCTATCGCTGGGTTGAGCAGCCCGCGATGCGTCTTGGAAGCCGTCTTGCCCGCAAGCCTACAGTGGTACTCTCTCCCGCCTAGGGGCGGGTGTCCGGGCCTGAACGCCGCGGCTCAGAAGCCGACCAGCACCTCGCGCAGTGCATCGCCTTCACGCACCACGAAGATCGCGCTCAGGCCCCGCGCACGCGCCATCCGCGAGCCGGCTTCGACGCCCAGCACCAATAGCGCGGTAGCCCAGGCGTCGGCATGCATGCAGCTGGTGCAGATGACCGAGACCGAGGTCAGCGGCGACAGCAGCGGTGCGCCGCTGTGCGGGTCCATGGTGTGCGAGACGCTGGTGCCGTCGCGTTCGCGCCAGTGCCGGTAGTCGCCGGAGGTGGCAATCGAGGCATCCGTCAGCTCCAGGGCTCCGAGCACTTCGCGGCGGCCGCGCAGCGGCTTCTCCAGGGCTACCGCCCAGGCGCTGCCGTCGGGCTTGTGCCCGGCGGCACGCATCTCGCCGTCGATGCCCACCAGGAAGTCGCGCACGCCGTGTTCTCGCAGGCAGCGCGCCAGCTGGTCGACGCCGAAGCCCTTGGCGATACCGTTGAGGTCCAGGCTGATGCGGCTGTGCGTGCGCGCCGCGCGCCGAGGCACATCCAGCTCCAGCGCATCCCGCGCGCGCGGTGGCCGCGGCGGTAGCTGCTCGGCGGCGGCCTGCGGACCGAAGCCGCAGGCGCTGACCAGAGCGCCGACACCGATATCGAAGGCGCCGCCGGACTGTTCGCCAATCTGCAGAGCGGTGGCCAGCACCCACAGCAGTTCCTCTGGCAGCTCGACCCATTGGCCCGGCGGCGCGGCGTTGAGGCGCATCAGGTCGGAGTCGGCTTGCCAGGTCGACATCTGCCGGTCGACGCGGTCGACCGCCTGTTGCAGCTCGGCCTGTAGGGCGCACTGGTCGATGCTCTCTGCGGCATAGAACACGGCGCTGTAGCGCGTGCCCATGGTCGCGCCGCTGAGGTTGTAGCGCAGCTCAGTAGACATCTTCGCGGTACCTGCCCTGTTGCTTCAGTTGTTCGACGCTGCCGCCCTGGCCCGCCAGCAGCGCTTCCATGACGGCGCGCACGCCGGCGGCCATCTCTCTGGAGCCGCATACCAGTATCTGCGCGCCCTGGGCCAGCAAACGCTGCAGTTCGGCCGCGTCCTGGCGCAGGCGATCCTGCACATACATCGCCGCGGGGCCCTGGGAGAAGGCCAGGCCCAGCCGGGTCAAGCGGCCATCGGCCAGGCACTCCTGCAGTTCGGTCTGGTAGGGGAAGCCCGCCTGCGCATGGCGACCACCCCAGTAGAGGTGCAACGGACGCTGCGCGAGGTTCTTGCGAGCGAAGCCGATCAGCGGTGCCAGGCCGGTGCCGGCACCTACCAGGATCAGCGGATGCTGGCCGGCATCGGGGCGGAAGTCCGGGTGCGGCTGGAGGGAGCCCTGGACGCACGCGCCGACCGGCAGCTCATGCAGCAGCTGGGAGCAGAGCCCCTGTGGCTGCCGGCGTACGCAGATTTCCACCGCGCCGTCTTCATCGGCGCTGGCGATCGAGTAGTAGCGTGGCGCCAGTCCGGGGCCCGGGCTGACCGCCAGCAGATCACCGGGGGCGAAGCGTGCCGGCGGCTGCCCGGCATCGAGCGCAAAGCGCAGGATGGCAGCCGGCGCCTCGTCGGCTTCGCCAAAGACTTCGCGGCTCAGTAGGCGCAGCGGCTGCAGGGCCGGGGTGGACTGCACCGGTGTCAGCTTGAGGTCGGTGCCCAGCGCGCGGCCCAGGCGCTGAGCCCACAGCTCGAGGTCGCCAGGATTACCGCGATCGACCTTGTGCAGCGCCAGGAGCGGCTTGATGCCTCGCGCGCCCAGCTGTTCCTCGACCTGCTCGGCATAGCCGCAGAAGTGCTGGAAGCGGCTATCGCCAAGGCCCAGGACCGCCGCCTGCAGTTCCGGCGTCAGCCGGCTCTGGGCAAGGCGCTGGAGGAATGTCGAGGCCGATTGCGGTGCCTGGCCATCGCCATGGGTGGCAGTAAGGATCAGCAGGTATCTGGCTTGCGGGTAGCTGGGTTGCAGCTGGTTCATGCTGGCGCTGTGCACCGGCATGCCGCTGGCCGCCAGTTGTTCGTGCAGCTGGCGGGCATAGTCCCAGGTGCTGCCGCCCTGGCTGCCGACCAGAATGATGGCCTCGGCCTGCTGTGCCGGGCTGTTGCCGGCAACGCTCCGCGACTGACGTTGGCGCCGCCACCAGGCAAAGGTGCCGGTGATGCCGAGGAACAGGCACGCCAGGCTGGCGGTGCCGAGGATCAGCGACCACATCGGCGAGCCGGCGGCGGTATGCAGCTCGTACATCGTCTCGTACAGCTGGCGCGCCGGCCCATGGGGCTGGTAGCTGATCCAGTTGCCGCTGCCGGCGTTGACGAAGCCCTCGCCGGTCGCCGTGCGGACTGTGAAGTAGCTGGCCTGGTTGGCGCTGGGGAACTCCAGTTCGCGCAGGTCCTGTAGCTCCAAGTTACGCAGCGCCGACAGGGTGCCCGGCGCCGCCGCCGGCACGGCGTCGACGGTCTCGGGGTAGGCCAGCTCCACGTCCTGGCCGTCGCTGATCCAGCCCTGGCTGCTGCCGGCGAGATAGAGGCCACTGCCGGCGCTGACCAGCAGCACCGGCAGCGCCCAGCGCGCCACCACGCTGTGCCAGTGCGCCAGGCCCTGGCCCGGCTTGATCGGCAGCAGCAACCGATGCCAGCCGCCCAGGCGCCGGGCCAGCAGCCAGGCGCCGCTCACGGCCAGCGCCAGCAGGGCCAGCGCGGCAAGGCCGCTGAGCCAGCGCCCGGCGGAACCCAGCAACAGCTCGCGATGCAGGTCACGGACCCAGCTCAGGGTTGCCGAAGGCTGGTACGGGCCGATGACCGCCGCCGTGAGCGGGTCGACCCGTACCTGATCGCTGCCCTCGGCCGTAGCCAGGGTGGCCCGCAGTTCACCGTCGGGCGCCCGTTCCAGGCGCTCGATGTTCGGCAACTGTTGCACCAGGCGCTCGGCGACCTGGCCGACCGACTGCGTATCGCTCGCGGGGGCCTGCAGGTACCCGCTCAGCACGCTGGCGGACAGCACCAGACCGCTGGCCGCCGAGAGCATGAGGAGGAGGCCGAGGGCCAGGCTGAGATACAGATGGATGCGCTGCGACATGGGCGGGCTCCGGGGTCAGAAGCTGTAGCCGAAGCTGTCGATGTAGCCCTGCCCGCCACCCTTGATGCTGGTCGCCTGGCTGGACAGCGGTACCTGGATTTCGCCGCGGTTGTCGCGCTTGTCTTCCACGGCGGTGTCGATGCGGATCTGGTAGCCGGCATCGATCAGGGCGTCTTCCAGCTCGACGGCAACCTCCAGGGTTTCGCCGCTGCCGACGCTGGCGCCGGTCAGCCCGTCGAACTCCGCCGGCCGATTGCCGCCGCCCTGGGCCCAGTCACGCAGATGCCGGTAGTACTTGGCCTTCTTGCCGGCCACCCAGAGGGTGCGCTGGTAGGTGCCCTGGGCATCGGTGACATAGATGGCCAGGTAGGCTTCGTTGCCGCGGTATTCCTGCAGGGTGGTGGTCAGGTTGATCTCGCGGGCCTGGCTGATGGCCGGCAATGCCGAGATGCCCGCCAGGGCGAAAGAGAGTGCGGTCTTGTTCATTTCAAGGTCCTCCAGAAGTGCTGGAGACGACCTTAGCGGGCTTCACTTAAGCGAAGCTGAACCCTTCTAGGACGGGCCTTAAGGAGATCTTAAGACTGTTCTGATGCGGCACTGCGCAGCCACGCCAGCGCGCCCAGCCCAGCGGCGCGGCCACTGGCGAAACAGGCGGTGAGCAGGTAGCCGCCAGTCGGTGCTTCCCAGTCGAGCATCTCGCCGGCGCAGAAGGTGCCGGGCAGGGCGCGCAGCATCAGCTTCTGATCCAGCGCCTCGAAGGTCACGCCGCCGGCGCTGGAGATGGCCTCGTCCAGCGGGCGGGCGCGCAGCAGCTCGATCGGCAGTGCCTTGATCGCGCGGGCTAGGCGGCTCATATCGGCGAAATCCGCAGGCGTGGTCAGCTCGCGCAGCAATGCCGCCTTGGCGCCGTCCAGGCCGAGCTGGCGGTGCAGGTGCTTGGCCATGGAGGCCGAGCCGCGCGGCTTGCTCAGCAGCGCAGTGACCTTCTCCTGCGAGCGATCCGGCTGCAGATCCAGATACACCTGTGCGCTGCCGTGCTGCTCGAGGCACTGGCGGATGGCGGCGGACAGCGCATAGACCAGGCTGCCCTCGATGCCGTGCTCGGTGAGGACGAACTCGCCACGCCGTGGCGCCTCGCCGTCCAATGCCAGAGTGACGTTTTTCAGCGGCGCGCCGGCGAACTTGCCGCGCAGGTGCTCGCTCCAGCCGGCCACCTCGAAGCCGCTGTTGGCCGGGCGCAGCGGCGACACCTCGACTCCGCGCGCCTTCAGCAGCGGCACCCAGGCGCCGTCCGAGCCGAGGCGTGCCCAGCTGCCGCCGCCCAGGGCCAGCACGCAGGCGTCGGCTGTAACCACGCGCTCACCCTCCGGCGTGGCGACGCGCAGCGCGCCCGCGTCGTCCCAGCCCAGCCAGCGGCTGCGGGTGTGGATGGCCACGCCGGACTCGCGCAGGCGCTTGAGCCAGGCTCGCAGCAGCGGTGCTGCCTTCATGTCGGTGGGGAACACCCGACCGGAGGTGCCGACGAAGGTGTCGATGCCCAGACCGTGAATCCAGGCGCGCAGGGTTTCCGCGTCGAAGTCTGCCAGCAGCGCTGCGATCTCCGGCTCGCGCTCGCGGTAGCGGGCGAGGAAAGGCGCCTTGGCCTCGGAATGGGTGATGTTCATGCCGCCGACGCCGGCCAGGAGGAACTTGCGCCCGACCGAAGGCATGGCGTCGAACAGCTCGACCCGCACGCCGGCGTTGGCCATCACTTCGGCGGCCATCAGCCCGGCAGGGCCGCCGCCGATGATGGCGACCAGGGGAGACGTAGAGGCGGGACGAGCGGACATGGCGGTTCGGCGGCGAGGGCGGGTGCGCATTCTAGCGCAGCTGCGCCAGGACCCGCGCCGCGCTGTGATGGAGGATGCCGTGGCGGCGGGCGAGGACGGCGCGGTCCTTGTCGTAGCCGCCGCCGATCAGGCCGACCACCGGGATGTCGCGCTCCAGGCAATGACGGAACACCGCCTCGTCGCGGGCGGCGATGCCGGCGTCGCTCAGTTGCAGATAGCCGAGGGCGTCATCCTTGTGCACGTCGACGCCGCCGTCATAGAGGACGATATCCGGCTGGTACAGGGCCAGCAGGTAGCCCAGGCTGTCTTGCACCACCTTGAGGTAGTCGGCGTCGCCCATGCCGATCGGCAGGCCGATGTCCCAGTCGCTTTTGGCCTTGCGCGCCGGGAAGTTCTTCTCGCAGTGCAGGGACACGGTGATGGCATCCGGCACGTTCTCCAGCAGGCGTGCGGTACCGTCGCCCTGGTGCACGTCGCAATCGTAGATCAGCACCCGCCCGGCGCGCCCGCTCTCCAGCAGGTAGCGAGCGACCACGGCCAGGTCGTTGAAGATGCAGAAGCCGGAGGCCTCGTCGAAGTGTGCGTGGTGGGTGCCGCCGGCCAGGTGGCAGGCCACTCCATGCTTGAGCGCCAGCTCGGTGGCCAACAGCGAGCCACCGACCGCGCGCACGGTACGCCGGGCCAGCGGCTCGCTCCAGGGCAGGCCGAGGCGGCGCTGCTCCTGGTAGGTCAGCTCGCCGCTGGCGAAGCGCTCGATATAGGCCGGGCAGTGGGCCAGGGCGAGCACCTCCGGCGGGCAGATATCGGGACGATGCAGCGCTTCGTCGCGCACCAGGCCGCTGTCCACCAGGTGGTCGCGCAGCAGGCGGAACTTCTCCATGGGGAAGCGATGGTTGGCCGGGAAGGGCGGGCTGTAGTCGTCGTGGTAGACCAGCGGCAGCATAATGAACAACTCTCGCAGCCATTTGAAAAACGAGGCGAGCCCAGTATATGAGCACAACCCTGAGCAGCGAACGCCTGATCCTGCGGCCCTGGCGCGAGGACGATCTCGATGCCCTGGCGCCGCTGTGCGCTGACCCCGAGGTTATGGCGCATTTCCCCGCGCCTCTGGACCGCGCCGGCAGTGCCGAGCTGCTCGGCAAGCTGATGGCGCACCAGGCCGAGCATGGCTTCACCTTCTGGGCGCTGGAGTGTCGGGACACCGCCGGTGTGATCGGTTTGGCCGGCCTGGCGCGGGTCAGTTTCGTGGCGCACTTCGTGCCGGCGGTGGAGATCGGTTGGCGCCTGGCTCGGCCCCACTGGGGGCAGGGTTATGCCCTGGAGGCAGCGCGGCGTGCGCTGCAGTTCGCCTTCGAGGATTTGGCGTTGGACGAAGTGGTGGCCTTTACCGTACCCGCCAACCAGCGTTCCTGGGGCCTGATGCAGCGCCTGGGCATGCGCCGCGATGCGGCCGGCGACTTCGAGCATCCCAACCTGCCGGTCGGCCACCCGCTGCGCCCGCACTGGCTCTATCGCATCAGCCGGGAGGCCTGGTATGGACGCTGAACGACAGGTGCGCGCCTATCACGCGCTGAGCAAGCATGCGCCGAACGCCTATGCGCCGGGGCCCGGCCATCTCGACTGGGCGACCCAGCCGGTGCCGTTCCGACGTTATGCCGGGGCTCGCCTGATCGAGCTGTGGCAGCGCCCGCTGGAGGAGACGCCAGGCTACGACACGCCCTTCGCCGGCCCCATCGGCACGCCGCAGCCGCTCAACCGCGCCAGCCTTTCGCAGCTGCTGTACGACAGCCTGGCCCTGTCGGCCTGGAAGGAAGCCGGCGGCAATCGCTGGGCGCTGCGGGTCAATCCGTCGTCCGGCAACCTGCACCCGACCGAGGCGTATCTGCTGTTGCCGCCGGGCAGCCTCGAGGAGGCGGGGCTGCTGGCGCACTACGCAGCGGATGCACACGGCCTGGAGGTGCGCGCCGAGCTGCCGACGGTGCTGGGCGAGCAGCTGGCGGCGGCGTTGCCGGCCGGCGGCTTTCTGCTCGGCCTGGCCAGCATTCCCTGGCGCGAGGCCTGGAAGTACGGCGAGCGCGCTTATCGCTACTGCCAACACGACCTCGGCCATGCCCTGGCCTGTGTGGGCATCGCCGCGGCGATTCAGGGCTGGCAGGTGCGCCTGCTGCGCGGCGTCGACGAGGCGCGGCTGGATGGCCTGCTGGGGCTGGAGCGCGAGGGCTTCCACGAGGCCGAACATGGCGACTGCCTGCTGTGGGTTGGCCCTGCACAGACGGACGAGTTTGTTCTAGCCGAGGGACTGCTGCGCGGGCTGGCGGCGCTGGAGCTGCATGGCACGCCCAATCGCCTGTCGCGACAGTACCGCGAGTGGCCTGAGCTGGCGCGGGTGCATGCGTTATGCCGGGCACCGTCCTTGCCGGCGCCGGGCTGGCAGGCGCCGAGTGGGCATAGCGGCAGCGACAATCCCGGCCTGCCGTTGCGCCCGATCCTGCATCGGCGGCGCAGCGCCCAGGCCTTCGATGGCCGCTCTGGCATCCAGGCCGAGCTGTTGTGCGCCTGGCTGCGCCGTCTGCTGCCGGCCAACTCGCCGGTGCCATTTGCGTTGAGCGGCGAGCTGGCGCAGGTCGACCTGTTGCTGTTCGTCCATCGCGTGCAGGGCCTGGCTCCGGGGCTTTACTGGCTGGCGCGTTGCGATGGCCAGCCGCAGCCGCAAGGGTTGCGTGGCGACTTCACCTGGCAGCGCGTGCATGAGGAGCTGCCACTGTACCGCCTGCTCGAAGGCGATGCGCGTGGCCTGGCCGGCTTCCTCTCCTGCGGCCAGGACATCGCCAGCGACGGCTGCGTGGCCCTGGCCATGCTGGCGCGGTTTGACGCCGCACTGGCTGCGGGGCCGTGGAGCTACCCGCGGCTGTACTGGGAGTGCGGGCAGATCGGTCAGCTGCTCTATCTGGAGGCCGAGGCGGCGGGGTTGTCCGGCACCGGCATCGGCTGTTTCTTCGACGATCAGGTACACGAATTGCTGGAACTGGCCGACAGCCGCTGGCAAAGCCTTTACCATTTCACCATCGGCCGCGCGGTGTGGGATGCACGCCTCACCAGCGCGCCGGCCTATGACGAATTGCGTGTGCCGCCGAGGAGCGATGTATGAGCCAAGTGCTGGATGATCTGGTGTCCCTGCTGAGCATGGAGCAGATCGAGGAGAACCTGTTCCGTGGGCGCAGCCAGGATCTGGGCTTCCGCCAGCTGTTCGGCGGCCAGGTGCTCGGCCAGTGCGTCTCCGCCGCCAACCAGACGGTCGAGCCGGCGCGCCATGTGCACTCGCTGCACGGCTACTTCCTGCGCCCCGGCGATGCCGGCCTGCCGGTGGTGTACAGCGTCGACCGGGTGCGCGACGGCGGCAGCTTCAGCACCCGGCGCGTCACGGCGATCCAGAAGGGCCAGCCGATCTTCACCTGCGCCGCCTCCTTCCAGGCCGACGAGGAGGGCTTCCACCACCAGCTGGCGATGCCCGAGGTGCCCGGCCCCGAAGGCCTGCCCTCGGAAACCGAGCTGGCGCGCCAGGTGGCGCACCTGATTCCCGAGCGCATGCGCGAGCGCATGACCAGCGACAAGCCGATCGAGATTCGTCCGGTAACGCGTATCAACCCTTTCGCCCCGCAGCCCTGCGAGCCGGTCAAGTACGTGTGGTTCCGCGCCGCCGGCGAGCTGCCCGCCGAGCCGCAGCTGCACAAGCTGCTGCTGGCTTACGCCAGCGACTTCAACCTGCTCACCACCTCGATGCAGCCGCATGGTGTGTCGGTGTTCCAGAAGTTCATGCAGGTGGCCAGCCTCGACCACTCGCTGTGGTTCCACGGCGACCTGCGCATGGACGACTGGCTGCTGTACGCCATGGACAGTCCCTGGTCGGGCAATGCCCGGGGCTTCTCCCGCGCCAGCATCTTCGACCGCAGCGGCCGTCTGGTGGCTTCGTCGGCACAGGAGGGGCTTACCCGTCTGCGCGAGGACTGGAAGTGACGGAGTGGGCTGCACCCACCCTGCAGAGCTGCCGCCACTGGGTGTTCGACATGGACGGTACCCTGACGGTGGCCGTTCACGACTTTCCGGCGATCAAGCGCGCGCTGGGCATTCCCCAGGAAGATGACATCCTCCATCACCTCGCCGCGTTACCGGCGGACGAGGCTGCGGCCAAGCATGCCTGGCTGCTGGAGCACGAACGCGAGCTGGCGCTTGGCTCGGTGGCTGCTCCCGGTGCCGTCGAGCTGGTGCGCCATCTGCATGGGCGCGGCTGCCGCCTCGGCATCCTCACCCGCAACGCCCACGAACTGGCACTGCTGACCCTGGAGGCCATCGGACTGGGTCACTGTTTCGAGACGCGCGATGTGATCGGCCGAGACGAGGCGCCGCCCAAGCCGCATCCCGGTGGCCTGCTGCATCTGGCGGCGTGTTGGCAGGTGCAGCCCGGTGCGCTGGTGATGGTCGGCGACTACCGCTTCGACCTCGACTGCGCCCGCGCCGCCGGCGCCCGGGGCGTGCTGGTCAATCTGCCGGACAATCCCTGGCCGGAGCTAACTGACCACCACGCGGTGGACTGTGCGGCGCTGCTGGCGCATATCACCCCTCTCCCTCTGGGAAAGGGGCAGGGGTGAGGGGCTGCTAGGCTGCACGGACCATCAGGAAAGGACTCCTGCCATGCCGCGACACAAGTACCCGCTAGAACCCGATCAACTCAAATTCGCTCGCCAGCTCAGGCGCGAAGCCACCGATGCTGAGACGCTGCTCTGGCGCCATCTGCGTGGTCGTCAGTTGTCTGGGCACAAGTTCCGCCGCCAGCATCCGCTGCCACCCTATGTCTTGGATTTCTATTGCGAGGCGCTGCGCCTCGGCATCGAGTTGGATGGTGGGCAGCACTACCAGAATGAAGGCGCGGAGCATGATCGACAGCGTGCAGGTTGCCTGCTTTATCAGGGTGTTCGCCTGCTGCGCTTCAGCAATCGGGATGTGCTGCTGGAGCTACCAGCTGTGTTGGAGCGAATCTACCAAGCGGTCGCAGCGCCCTCACCCCTAGCCCCTCTCCCGGAGGGAGAGGGGTAATACAGCAGGCCGCTCTGGGGTAGGGCGGCCCGCTTAGGGTGGGACCCTCAGGCCCCTCCACCCTTCAATAGCGGTACTCGCCACCCTGAATCGCCGCATGCAGTCCGGCATCCACCGGTACATAGCGCTCCTCGCCCGGCAGCCAGGCATACAGCGGGTCGGCGCAGCGCGTCGGGTCGAAGCCCTGGTCCTTGAGCGGCGCCTTCTTGTGCTTGAAGGTGCCGGTGGTCTCCATCTTCTCGCTCAGGCGCAGGAACAACGGCACCGCGTAGTGCGGCAGCTCGCGGCGCAGTTCGACGAGCAAACCCTGGAAGTCGAAATCGGCCGGATCGCGGTCCAGACGGATACAGGCCATGCCGGCACGGCCGTTGGTGCCGGCGATCTCGACGCCATAGACCACCGCCTCGCCGACCCCCTCAATGCCATCGAGCACCGCTTCCACCTCGGTGGTGGAGACGTTCTCGCCCTTCCAGCGGAAGGTGTCGCCGAGTCGGTCGACGAACTGGGCGTGGCGCCAGCCCTGGTGCAGCATCAGGTCGCCGGTGTTGAACCAGGCGTCGCCCGGCTTGAACACGTCACGCAGGATGCAGCTTTCGGTCTTGGCCGGGTCGGTGTAGCCGTGGAACGGCGTCTTCGCGGTGATCTCGCCGATCAGCAGTCCGGGCTCGCCGGGTTTCACCCGCTGCAGGCGGCCCTGGGCATCGCGCAGCGGCGCCTCGCTGTCACGGTCGTAGCGGACGATGGCGTAGGGGTAGGGGGTGAAGCCCACTGTGTTGTCCAGGTTGAGCAGGTTGGTGAAGCCGATATTGCCCTCGCTGGAGGCGTAGAACTCGACCACTCGCTCAATGCCGAAACGCTGCTTGAAGCTGCCCCAGATGGCCGGGCGCATGCCGTTGCCGACCATGATGCGCAGCGGGTTGTCGGCATCATCCGGGCGCGCCGGGCGGTCCAGCAGGTAGCGACACAGCTCGCCGACATAGCCGAAGGCGGTGGCGCCGTGGCGGCGCACTTCGTCGAGGAAGCGGCTGGCGCTGAACTTGCGCACCATGATCATGGCTGCCCCGGCGGACAGCACCGAGCCCCAGCACACCACCATGGCGGTCGCGTGGTAGAAGGGCAGGCTGCAGTACAGGCGGTCGTCGCGGCCCAGGCGTACGGCACCGAAGCCGAAGATGCCGTAGCCCTTGAGGAAGCGTCCGTGGTTGAACACCACGGCTTTGGGCAGGCCGGTGGTGCCGGAGGTGTAGATGTAGAAGCAGGGATCCTCGGCCTGCACCGGGCGCGCCAGCGGGGGCGGCGTATCCGGCTGCGCGGTCAGCTCGGCCGCCGGGTGCTGCCAGCCGGCCGGGGCCTGGCCGGGATCACGCCATGTCGGGCGGTCGGCAAAGTAGTAGCGGCCGTCGGCCGGCAGCTGCAGCTGCCCCTGGACTTCCTCGAACGCGGCCAGCAGTTCCTCGCCGACCAGGGCGACGCGTGGTTTCACCAGGTTGATGCTGTGCGCCAGCACCTGGCCGCGCTGGCTGCTGTTGAGCAGTGCGGCGACGGCACCGAGCTTGGCACAGGCGATGACGCAGGCCAGCAGCTCCAGACGATTCTCCAGCAGCAGCACGGCGCAGTCGCCCTGGGCCAGACCGCCGGCGCGCAGGCGATGGGCCAGGCGATTGGCCCACTGGTCCAGCTCGGCGTAGCGGATGCGCTCGTCGCCCTGGATCAAGGCAACACCCTGCGGGTTAATGCTGGCGGCGCGCTCCACACAGTCGGCCAGGCCGCCGACGGCGCTGCCGCGTGCGCGGCTGGCCAGGCGCAGGCCTCGGAGGATGCCGGGCAGGCCGGCGAGCAGGTAGGGCACGCGGGACAACAGGTGTGGCAAGGTGAGAACGGCGGCACGGTTCATGGCGGGGCCTGCGATGTTGTTGTTATTCGGCGCAATCTACGCAAGGCCGGCACGAGCGGTTGATAGCCGAATGTCGCAGCGGACTGGCATTTCGTCTCAAGGGGGCCGCACAATCGGTCATCTCGTCGGTGAAAGGATTTACCGTCATGCTGCACACCGTACCCAGCGCCACCGCCTCGCTACTCCTCGACCTGTACCAGAGCCTGCGCCGCCTGCAGCTGGCTGAGCCGGCCGATCTTGTCGCGCTTGGTCTGGCACCGAACACGCCGCTGGATCTGGAGGCGCGCATCCCGGTGGCCTGGCTGTTGCGCCTGTGGCAGCTGGCGGCCGAGCGCGGCGCGCCGGCCGATCTCGGCCTGCAGTTGGGCCAGCAACGCGGCCTGCACAGTCGTGGTCCGGTAGCCAATCTGGCGGCGATGAGTGCCACCCTCGGCGAGGCGCTGGAACTGTTCCGCCGGCACAGTCCGGTGATGAGCGAGTGCGAGAACCTGCGAGTCGAGCAGGGTGCTGATCGCGTGCGTATCCACTTCCTGTTCACCGCACCACTGGCAGGTCATCCGCCTGCCTGCGAGTACAGCCTCAGCTCGGCGCTGTGCTGGGGCCGGCAAATGAGCGGCACGCGTCTGGTACCGCTGCAGGTGGGCTTTCGCCATAGGCCGCTGGCCGGCTCCGCCTGCTACCGGCAGATTCTCGGTTGCCCGGTGCGCTTCGGCGAGCCGCTGGACTATATCGAGATGGCTGCGGCGGACATGCGCTTGCCACTGCTCGGCGGCAACGATTACATCAAGGGCCTGCTGCTGCAGCGGGTCAGTGACATGCAGGCGCAACTGCCCAGCCGGCAAAGCCTGCGTCAGCAGGTACAGCAGTTGATCGAACTGGGGTTGATCGACGGTGCGCTGTCGGTGGAGGAAGTCGCGCGGCGTCTGCATACCAGCCGGCAGACCCTGCACCGTCACCTGCGCGAGGAGGGCTGCAGCTTTTCCGAACTGCTCGCCGAGGTGCGCCGCGAGCACGCGCTGCGGCGTCTGCGCCAGGTCGACTGCCGCATCGAGCAACTCAGCCGCGAGCTGGGCTTCGCCGAACCGAGTGCCTTCTACAAGGCGTTCAAGGGCTGGTTCGGCGTGTCGCCCAAGGCCTATCAGGAAAGCCGGTAGGGCGGGTGAAACCCGCGCCTGCGGATTGCCTGACACGCCACATCGACGCGGGTTTCACCCGCCCTACAGTTTCGCTGCCTTGAAGGTATCGCAGCGGCCCGGCTCGCCGTTGTCGAAGCCTGTGCGGAACCAGCGCACGCGCTGCGCCGAAGTGCCGTGGGTGAAGGAGTCCGGCATCACGGTGCCACGCGACTGTTGCTGCAGGCGGTCGTCACCGATGGCGTTGGCGGCATTCAGTGCTTCTTCCAGGTCGCCCGGCTCCAGCCAGTCGAGGCGCTGCTGGGCGTGGTGTGCCCACACGCCGGCCAGGCAGTCGGCCTGCAGCTCCTGGCGCACCAGCAGGCCGTTGTCGCCCGCCACCCGCTCGCCGCGCTGACGTGCCGCGTTGACCTTGGCCGAGACACCGAGCAGGGTCTGCACGTGGTGGCCGACCTCGTGGGCGATCACATAGGCCTGGGCGAAGTCGCCGGCGGCGGCGAAGCGGGTTTCCATCTCGCGGAAGAACGACAGGTCGAGATACACCTGCTGGTCGCCGGGACAGTAAAACGGACCGACGGCGGCGTCGGCGAAGCCGCAGGCCGAACGCACGCCGCCGCTGAAGAGGATGAGTTTCGGGTCCTGGTACTGCTTGCCGGAGGCCTGGAAGATGGCGCGCCAGGTGTCCTCGGTATCGCCGAGCACGGCCCTGACGAATTCGCGCTGCGGATCATCGGCGGCCGGCGCACGCTGTTCCTGCACCGGCGCGCCCTGCTGCAGGCCCTGGTTGACCACGCTGCCGAGGATGGTCAGCGGGTCCTGGCCCATCAGCAGGCCGATCACCACGATCACGGCGATGCCGCCCAGGCTCAGGCCCTTGCCGCCGCCGAAGCGTCTGCCGCCACCGCGCGCATCCACCACGTTGTCGCTGCGTCTGCCGCGTTCCCAGCGCATGACCGCGCTCCTTTTCTCCGTCCGGGGCTGACAGTGTCGTCCCCGCACGGGCGGCGCGCCAGCGGGGCGTTACTCGGCCGGATAGTCGGCCAGCACGCTTTCCTGGCCGTTCTTGTCCAGGCCGATCACCTGGTAGGCATCCACACGGCCGGTTTCCATGCCCGGCGAGCCATGCGGCATGCCCGGCACAGCGGCGCCGAGCAGGTCGGAGCGGCCCTGCAGGGCAAGCACATCACGGGCCGGCACATGACCTTCGACGAACTTGCCGTCGATCACCCCGGTGTGGCACGAGGCCAGACGCGGCGGCACGCCCAGGCGTTGTTTGACGGCATTCATATCAGTCTCGACCAGGTCGTTGACCTGGATGCCATTGGCTTCCAGGTGGCTGATCCAGTCTTTGCAGCAGCCACAGTTGGCGTCGCGATGCACGTCCATGGTGATGGGCTCGGCACCTTGCGCGGTGGCGGCAAAAAGCAGGGCGGCGAGAGGCAGAAGGCGCATGGGAGTGTCCTCGAACGTCAAAAGCAAAAAGGGTAAACCTGCGGTTGCTGGTGTCCCAGCTTGCAACTGTTTCCGATTGAGTCGCCAGCGCCTATGCTCGCTGCCTGCCACCGCGATGGAGAGTGTCGATGCTGCCTATCCGCCTGTTCCTGATCGTCCAGAGCCTGATCCTCGCCGGCTTCGGCCTGGCCTACTTCGTCCGTCCGCACGAGCTGGCGAACCTCAGTGGCATGCTGCTGATGGCGCCGGCGGCGATCACCGATGTCCGGGCGTACTACGGCGGTCTGCAGCTTGGCCTGGCGGCTTGGCTGGGATTGGCGCTGCTGCGCAGTGACTTGTTGCGCCCGGTGCTGATGCTGCTGGTGCTGCTCTACAGCGCATTGTTCCTCGCCCGCCTGGGAGGGATGTGGCTGGACGGCGGCGCGCAGCAGACTTTCAATCTCTACGCCATGCTGTTCGAGGGCGCTTCGGCAGGGCTGGCGTTCTGGTGCCTGCGCGCCCTGCCGTCGCGGTAGAGGGGCCTGGGCGCGACTATCGCCGTACCAGCAGCACGCCTGCTTCCATGTGGTGGGTCCAGGGAAACTGGTCGAACAGCGCGCAGCGCTCGATACGGTGGGTATCGTTGAGCTGGGCGATGTTGGCGGCCAGGGTCTCCGGGTTGCAGGAGATGTACAGGATATTGTCGAAGCGCCGGGTCAGCTCGCAGGTGTCCGGGTCCATGCCGGCGCGCGGCGGGTCGACGAATACGCTGCCGAAGTCGTAGGCCTTCAGGTCGATGCCGGCCAGGCGGCGGAACGGGCGCACTTCGTTGAGGGCCTGGGTCAGCTCCTCGGCGCTCAGACGCACCAGCTCGATCGTGTCGATGCCGTTGTCGGCCAGGTTGGCCAGGGCGGCATTCACCGAGGTCTTGCTGATCTCGGTGGCCAGCACCTTCCTGACCCGGGTGGACAGCGGCAGGGTGAAGTTGCCATTGCCGCAGTACAGTTCCAGCAGGTCGTCGTTGCGCTCGCCGAGGGCGTCATAGGCCCACTGCAGCATCTTCTGGCAGACCTTGCCGTTGGGCTGGGTGAAAGCGCCTTCCGGCTGGCGGTAGCGGAAGGTGCGCCCGGCCACGGTCATTTCTTCTTCGACGTAATCGCGGCCAATCACCAGGCGCTGGCCGCGCGAACGGCCGACCAGGCTGACACCCAGCCTGGCGGCAAGCTGCTCGGCCTCGGCCTGCCACTCGGCGTCGAGCGGACGGTGGTAGCACAGGGTGATCAGCGCATCGCCGGCCAGGGTGGTGAGGAACTCGACCTGGAACAGCTTGAACGACAGCACCCGGCTGGCCTGCCAGGCGGCCTTGAGCTGCGGCATCAGCACGTTGATGCGCTGGCTGGCGATGGGGAACTCGTCGATCAGGATCGGCGTGTGCTTGTCGCCGGTCTCGAACATCGCGTAGTGGCGCTGCTCCTGCTCGCGCCACAGGCGGAACTCGGCGCGCAGGCGATAGTGCTCGGCCGGCGAGTCGAATACCGCCGGCTCGGGCGCAGCGAAGGGCGCCAGCAGCTCGCGCAGGCGGGCGACCTTGGCGTCCAGCTGGGCGGCATAGGACACCGCGTCGCGTACCTGGGTCATGCGTTGACGCCGAAGGCGAACTTGGCGATGAAGATCGCAGCCAGAATCACCAGCGCCGGGTTCAGCTCCTTGAAGCGACCGGCCAGGGCCTTGATCAGTACCCAGGCGATGAAGCCGAAGGCGATGCCATTGGCGATCGAGAAGGTCAGCGGCATGGCCAGGGCGGTGATCACCACCGGCGCGGCGACGGTGATGTCGTCCCATTCGATTTCGGCCAGGCCGGAGGTCATCAGCACGGCAACGAACAGCAGCGCCGGCGCGGTGGCAAACGCCGGCACGGTGCCGGCCAGCGGCGCGAAGAACAGCGCCAGCAGGAACAGCCCGGCGACCACGATGGCAGTCAGGCCGGTGCGGCCGCCAGCGGCCACGCCCGAGGCGGATTCGATGTAGCTGGTGGTGGTGCTGGTGCCCAGCAGCGAACCGCCCATGGCGGCGGTGCTGTCAGCGATCAGGGCGCGGCCCATTTTCGGCAGGTGGCCATCCTTGCTCATCAGGCCGGCGCGCTTGGCCACGCCGATCAGGGTGCCGGTGTTGTCGAACAGGTCGACGAACAGGAAGGCGAAGATCACGCTGATCATGCCCACGTCCAGCGCGCCCATGATGTCCAGTTCGAGGAAGGTCGGCGCCAGCGACGGTGGCATGGAGACGATGCCGCCGAACGGGGTCACACCCAGGCCGATGGCGATGGCGGTGACCACTAGGATGCCGATCATCACCGCGCCGGTGACGCGACGGGCTTCCAGGGCGACGATCAGGAAGAACCCGAGGATCGCCAGCAGCGGGCCCGGGCTATGCAGATCACCGAGGCCGACCAGGGTGGCCGGGTTGTCCACCACCAGGCCGGCTTCCTTGAGCGCGATCAGCGCCAGGAACAGGCCGATGCCGGCGGCAATGGCTGAGCGCAGCGGCAGCGGGATGCTGTTCACGATCCATTCGCGGATGCGGAAGATCGACAGCAGGAAGAACAGGGTGGCGGAGATGAACACCGCGCCCAGCGCCACCTGCCAGGTGTGGCCCATGTGCAGCACTACGGTGTAGGTGAAGAAGGCGTTGAGGCCCATGCCGGGCGCCAGGGCGATCGGATAGTTGGCGATCAGCCCCATCAGCGCCGAGCCGATGGCAGCGGCCAGGCAGGTGGCGACGAAGATCGCCCCCTTGTCCATGCCGGTCTCGCCGAGGATCGCCGGGTTGACGAAGAGGATGTAGGCCATGGTCAGGAAGGTGGTGACACCGGCCAGGACTTCGGTGCGCACGTTGGTGTTGTGCGCCTTGAGTTGGAACAGCTTTTCCAGCATGGTGGGGCTCCCGTTGGGCTGGTGCGGCATGGGTGTTGGACTGCGCGAAAGCAAAGCACAAAGGCTGCCAGCTCGATGGAAGACGAGGGCGAATTCGTGGCAGATCCGGAAAAGCCGCGCACTATACCAGCTCACCCCCGAACGGTGAATTTATGACCGGACTGACAGCATCAGTTTCCGTCAGGCAAGGAGAATGAGCATGACAACCCGCGCTCTGATCGCCGTCGCCGACGGTGTCGAAGACATCGAAACCGTGACCCTGATCGACGTGTTGCGCCGCGCCGAGGTGGAGGTGGTAGTGGCCAGCATCGAGAATCGGCGCATGTTCACCTGTGCCCGCGGTACCCGTGTCACCGCCGACACCATGCTGGTCGACGTGCTGGCCCAGGACTTCGACCTGATCGTGCTACCGGGCGGCATGCCCGGCGCCCAGGCGCTGGCGGACCACGCGCCGCTGGCCGCCAAGGTGCGTGAGCAGGCCGCGGCCGGCCGGCTGTTCGCCGCCATCTGCGCGGCGCCGGCCCTGGCATTGCAAGGCTATGGCGTGCTCAAGCAGCGGCGCATGACCTGCTACCCGGCGTTCAGCGAGCGCCTGTCCGGCTGCACCTTCGTCGATCAGCCGGTGGTGGTCGATGGCAACTGCATCACCAGCCAGGGCCCGGCCACCGCGTTGTTGTTCGCCCTGACTCTGGTCGAACAGCTGTTGGGCAAGGCCGCGCGCAAGTCCGTGGCCGAGGCCATGCTGGTGCCGGCATGAGGGCGCTGCTGGCGGCGCTCGCCCTGACCCTGCTGGCCGGCTGTGCCCGCGAGGCGCACTTGCCCAGTGCCGTGCATCAGCTGGGTATCCATCCCGCGCGCTCGGCCAGCGCCGAGGGGCTGCAGGTCATGCGCGACCGTCACAGCGGCGTACGTCTGTGGGTGGCGCCGCAGGCGGCGCTGACCGAGGCGGACGTGCAGCAGGCGGAAATGGCCTTTACCCCCGCGGGCGAGCCGGCGGTGGTGCTGACCCTGAACGATGTCGGGCGCGCCACCCTGGCCGAACTGACCCGTCGCCATCTGGGGCAGCCGCTGGCCTTTGTGGTCGATGGCGAGCTGCGCCTGGCGCCCATCGTCGAGGAGCCCGTGCTCGACGGCCGCGTCGCCCTGACCGGTTTCGACTCGCTGCAGGAAGCGCAAGCGCTGGTGCGCGACTGGAGCCACTGAGCCCTGTTTCCCGGAGTGCGTCCGGGCTGGACTCAGTGACAGCAGTCGCGATCATCCAGTGCCTCCAGCAGCCGACAATGCTCGGCATGGCCGCTGTGGCAGCCGGCCAGTTTGCTCAGCTCGGCACGCATGTTCTGCAGGTCGCGGATGCGCGTTTCGATGGCGTCCAGGTGCTCGCGCACCATCTGGTCGGCGCTAGCGCAGGGGCTCTCGGGGTGGGCGGCGAGATCGAGCAGGCTGCGGATTTCCTCCAGACTGAAGCCCAGTTCGCGACCGCGCCGAATAAACCGCAGGCGCCGCACGTCCTGTTCCTGGTAGTGGCGATAGCCCGAAGGACTGCGCTGTGGCGCCGGCAGCAGGCCGCTGCGCTCGTAGAAACGGATGGTTTCCAGGTTCACGCCGCTGTCGCGCGCCAGCACGCCGATGGTGAGTGGCTTGCTCATGTTGACTCCGTAGTAACTACAGGGTTTAGCCTAGTCTGCATTCCAAACAAGGAGATGCCAAATGGGCGCTAACTGCTGCAACCACGACTCCGCTCCGCGCCACGACGATGGCCGCTACCGGCGCATCCTGTGGATTGCGCTGCTGGTCAACCTGGCGATGTTCCTGGTCGAGATCGGCGCTGGCCTCAAGGCTGGCTCGGTATCGCTGCTGGCCGACTCGCTGGACTTCCTCGGCGATGCCGCCAACTACGGCATCAGCCTCTGGGTGCTGGGCATGGCCCTGGCCTGGCGCGCCCGCGCCGCCCAGCTCAAGGCCGTCAGCATGCTGGTGTTCGGTCTTGGCGTGCTCGGCGCGGCGTTGTGGCATGCCTGGCAGGGTGGCGTGCCCAGCGCGCCGACCATGGGCCTGGTGGGCAGCCTGGCGTTGTTGGCCAATGTCGGCGTGGCGGTGTTGTTGTACGCGTACCGCGAGGGCGACAGCAACATGCGCAGCGTGTGGCTATGCACCCGCAACGATGCGCTTGGCAACCTGGCCGTGCTGGCTGCGGCGCTGGGTGTGTTCGGCACCGGCAGTGCCTGGCCGGACCTGATCGTGGCCGGCATCATGGCCAGCCTGGCCGTGCATTCGGCCATCGCGGTGCTGCGTCATGCCGATGGCGAGCTCAATGGTAGGCACGAGCATGCGCACTGAACTGCAGCAGGCGCAGGCGTTCGCCGAAGGGCGCCGGGCGCTGGAGCGCAACGATACGGACGCGGCCTACGCCTGGCTGGAGCGCGCCCATATCCTCAGCCAGCGCATGCCGCTGCGCCACGCCGGCTCGCACTGGCTGATGCTGCGCGCCGGCTGGCAGGAACGCGACTGGCGCGAGGTGGCCGGGCAGCTGCCGCGCATACTCGCCGCGCTGCTGTTCTCGCGCCTGTGGGTGCCGCTGGGCAACAGCGGGCGGGCGCGGGTCAGTGCGTTCCAGCCGATGCCGCTCAGCGAGGAGCTGAAGCGGTTGTTGGAATAGGTAGTTATGGTGGAAAACGCTTCGCGGTTTTCCACCCTACGCAGTGCTCCGCTGTTGTGGGGGGGATGGCCGCAGCCATCCACCCGTTTCTGGCTCAGGTCAGCCCCATGCCCCACTTGATGGCGTAGGCGAGCAGGCCGACGGCCGTCACGCCGCCCAGCCAGAGCAGTACGAACCAGGCCAGGCGCTTGGCCAGTGGCTGTTTGACTTCGTGCATCAGTGATACCCCTCGCCGACCTTGACCTTGCCGCGGAACACCCAATAGCTGTAGGCGGTGTAGATCAGGATGATCGGCACCATGAATACCACGCCGACCAGGGCGAAGGCCTGGCTGCTGGCAGGCGCCGAGGCCTCCCAGATGCTCACCGCCGGTGGGATGATGTTCGGCCACAGGCTGATGGCCAGGCCCGTGTAGGCCAGGGCGATCAGCACCAAGGTCAGTACGAAGGGCTGCCAGTCGATCTTCAGGTGCACGGCGCGGACGATGCCGAGGATGGTCACCGCCACCAGGGTAGGCACCGGGATGAAGTAGAACAGGTTGGGCAGGGTGAACCAGCGCTGGGCGATGCTCTCGTGGGCCAGCGGCGTCCAGATGCTGACCACGGCGATAAAGAGCAGCAACAGGCTGGTCAGCGGCAACATCAGCTTGTACATCTTGTGGCGCAGCTTGCCCTCGGTCTTCATCAGCAGCCAGGCGCAGCCGAGCATGGCGTAACCGGCCACCAGGCCCGCGCCGCAGAACAGCGGGAAGGGCGCCAGCCAATCGAAGGCGCCCCCGGCGAACTGCCGGTTCTCCACCTTGATCCCCTCGATAAAGGCGCCGAGCACCACGCCCTGGGCGAAGGTGGCGACGATCGAACCCCAGATGAAGGCGGCGTCCCACACATGGCGGGTGCGCTTGGCCTTGAAGCGGAACTCGAAGGCCACGCCGCGGAAGATCAGCGCGATCAGCATGATCAGCAGCGGCAGGTAGAGCGCCGTGAGCACCACCGAGTAGGCCAGCGGGAAGGCGGCGAACAGTCCGGCGCCGCCCAGCACCAGCCAGGTCTCGTTGCCGTCCCAGATCGGCGCCACGGTGTTCATCATGGCGTCGCGCTCGTCCTTGTCACGGAAGAAGGGGTAGAGGATGCCGATACCCAGATCGAAGCCATCCATCACCACGTACATGAAGATGCCGAAGGCGATCACCCCGGCCCAGATCAGCGGCAGGTCGATGCTCATGGGCGTTGCTCCTGTTCGTCTTCGACACTGTCTTCGGCGGCCGACAGCGGGCGCGACGGCGTACGCGAGTGGCCCGGACCACCGGCCTCGGCGGGCGCGTGGGCATGCAGCAGGCCCAGCACCGGGCCCTTGCGCATCATGCGCAGCAGATAGGTGATGCCGACGCCGAACACAGCGAGGTACACCACCACGAAGATGCTCAGCGACACGCCCATCTGCGTGGCGCTGTGGTTGGACACCGCGTCCGAGGTGCGCAGCAGGCCGTAGATCACCCAGGGCTGGCGGCCGACTTCGGTGGTCACCCAGCCGGCGAGGATGGCGATCAGCCCGGACGGGCCCATCAGCAGCATCAGGCGCTGGAAGCCGCGCGCTTCATAGAGCCTGCCGCCACGGCGCAGCCACAGGCCGATGACGCCGCAGAGAATCATCGCCAGGCCCAGGCCGACCATCACGCGGAAGCTCCAGAACACGATCGGTACATTGGGCCGGTCTTCGGGCGCCCACTCCTTGAGGCCCTTGATCTCGCCGTCGAGGTCATGGGTGAGGATCAGGCTGGCCAGGCGCGGGATGCCGATGGCGTAGTGGGTGGTTTCCGCTTCCATGTCGGGGATGCCGAACAGCAGCAGCGGCACGCCGCGGGAGGTTTCCCAGTGACCCTCCATCGCCGCCACCTTGGCCGGCTGGTATTTCAGGGTGTTGAGGCCGTGCAGGTCGCCGATGAAGGCCTGCACCGGCGCCACCAGCAGCGCCATCCACAGCGCCATGGAGAACATCATGCGGGTGGCCTCGTCGCGCTTGCCCTTGAGCAGATGCCAGGCCGCCGTGGCGCCGACCACGAAGGCGGTGCTGAGGAAGGCCGCCACCGCCATGTGCGCCAGGCGGTAGGGGAAGGACGGGTTGAACACGATGTCCCACCAGCTTTCCGGATAGAACACCCCGTCGACCAGGCTGTGGCCCTGGGGGGTCTGCATCCAGCTGTTCGAGGAGAGGATCCAGAAGGTCGAGATCAGCGTGCCGATCGCCACCATCAGGGTGGCGAAGAAGTGCAGGCCGCGGCCGACCTTGTTCATGCCGAACAGCATGATTCCGAGGAAGCCGGCTTCAAGGAAGAAGGCGGTGAGCACCTCGTAGGTCAGCAGCGGGCCCATGATGCTGCCGGCGGCGGTGGACAGCCCGGCCCAGTTGGTGCCGAACTGGTAGCTCATCACCACGCCGGAGACCACGCCCATGCCGAAGGTCACGGCGAAGATCTGCAGCCAGAAGCGGTAGAGGTCGTAGTAGACCTCGCGCTTGGTTTTCAGCCACAGGCCTTCGAGCACGGCCAGGTAACTGGCCAGGCCGATGCTGATGGCGGGGAAGATGATGTGGAAGGAGATGGTGAAGGCGAACTGCAGTCGCCCCAGCTCCAGTGCATCGAGGCCAAACATGATGGGCCACTCCGGAAATTGATCTGGATCAATATTCCGTCAAGCCGGACCTGGGTCGTAGTCGGCGGATTGTCGCATTGGGCAATATGTCGCAGTGACCACAAGGCCCGGCGCAGCGTGGTCTACCGCCTACTTGGTGGCCCTGAGCACCACGAACTTGGGGTTGGCGGCCACCTGCTGCACGCCACGGAATAGCCGGCCCAGCTTGGCGTGGTAACCCAGATGGCGGTTGCCGACTATCCACAGCTCGCCGCCGGTGACCAGCGCCGCGCGGGCCTGCTGGAACATGCGCCAGGCAAGGAAGTCGCCGACCACCTGCTGCTGATGGAAGGGCGGGTTGCACAGCACCAGATCCAGCGAGTCCCTGGGCTGGTCGGCCAGGCCGTCGGCGGCGCGGAAGGTCGCCGGGCGCTCACCGAGTGCCGCGCGCCAGTTCGCTTCGGCCGACTGCACGGCCATGTAGGACTCGTCCAGCAGGGTCAGCTCGGCCTGCGGATTGGCCAGGGCGAAGGCGATGGCCAGTACGCCATTGCCGCAGCCGAGGTCGGCCACCCGTTGCTGCACCAGTGATTTCGGCAGGTGCGGCAGGAAGGCGCGGGTGCCGATATCCAGACTCTCGCGGCAGAACACATTGGCGTGGTTGAGCAGCTCGATGGCCGGTTTGTCCAACTGATAGCGCGTGGGATAGGGCGACACCGGCGCCGGCCGGGCCTCGGGGGTGGCCGTCAGCAGGCGCGCCTTCTTCACCGCCAGCGAGGCCTGCACCGGGCCGATGTACTGCTCCAGCAGGTCGCCGGCGGCACGCGGCAGGTGCTTGATCATGGCAGCGGCGATCACCCGGGCACCGGGGGCGAGCTGGCCGTGCAGGCGGATCAGCTGCTCCTCCAGCAGGGCCAGGGTCTTGGGCACGCGCACCAGTACCCAGTCGAACGGGCCTTCCGCCGTCGCGCTGGCCGGTACGAAGTTCACACGGTCAGTGGCCAGGCCGTTGCGCGCCTGGTTCTTCTGCAGGGCCAGGTAGCCCAGGTGCGAATCGCCGCTGCTGGTCACCTGGCAGTGGGCCGCCAGCGAGCAGGCCAGGGCGCCGAAGCCGTCGTTGAGCAGCAGGACCCGGCTGTCAGCCCCGAGGCCCTGCTCGTGCAGGTGGGCCAGCAGGTACTCGTCGGCGGCGTCGAAGGCCTGTAGCGGCTCGTTGGCCATCTCGGGCTGGCGGATCAGGTCGAGCTGGGCGAAGGGCGTGGCGAGGGTCGGCATGGCGGCAGGATCAGGTGGGCAGAGCGGGTGCATTGTCCTAGATGCACAGGGAAATGTCTCGAAGTGAGAAGCAGGCGGCTTGTGACCACTGGGTGCAACCCGGAGAATATGCAGTCACTTGCCGCCGCCGAAGTTCCGCAATGGGTGGCATGTCCAACAACAAATCGGGTGGCCGCCGCCGGTACCTCCCGAACCCCAAGGCCGCTGCGGCCGAACACATCGAAAACCACCCTGCGCCCCGCATTCCTGTGGGGCGTCGCTATTGCATTGCCTCAAGGATGTCCATGAAGTACCTGTTTTCCGCCTGCCTTGCCCTTTCTCTGCTGTTCGGCACCACGGCGCACGCCGAGCCGATCGTCATCAAGTTCTCCCACGTGGTCGCCGAGGACTCCCCCAAGGGGCGTGGTGCCCTGCTGTTCCAGCGCCTGGTGGCCGAGCGCCTGGGGGGCGCGGTGAAGGTCGAGGTCTACCCCAACTCCAGCCTGTTCGGCGACGCCGACGAGATGGCCGCCCTGCAGCGCGGCGAGGTGCAGATGCTGGCGCCGTCGGTGTCCAAGTTCGAGGCCTATACCAAGCAGCTGCAGGTGTTCGACCTGCCGTTCCTGTTCGATGACCTCGAGGCGGTCAAACGCTTCCAGCGCCGCGAGAAGAGCCGTGAGCTGCTGCGCTCCATGGCCGGGCAGAACATCTACGGTCTGGCGTTCTGGAACAACGGCATGAAGCAGCTTTCCGCCACCCGCGAGCTGCGCGCCCCGGCCGAAGCCAAGGGCCTGGCCTTCCGCATCCAGTCGTCCAGCGTGCTGGAGGCCCAGTTCGCCGCGCTCGGCGCGCAGGCCAAGCGCATTCCCTTCGGCGAGTCGCTCAAGGCGCTGCAGGCAGGAACCGTGCAGGGCACCGAGAATGTCTGGTCGAACATGGCGGCGGCCGGCTTCGACCGCGCTCAGCCGTTCATCACCGAGACCAACCACGGCTCGCTCAACTACATGCTGATCAGCAGCTCGTCGTTCTGGCAGAGCATTCCCTACGCCACCCGCAGCGAGCTGGAGGCGATCGTCGAAGAGGTCACCGCCCAGGTCAACGAGGACGCCGAGGCGCTCAATCGTCGTGGTCGCGAGCAACTGCTGGCCGCCGGTCAGGCGCGCCTGCTCAGCCTCAGCCCGGCCGAGCGCGAGGCCTGGCGCAGCGCCATGCAGCCGCTGTGGAAACAGTACGAAGCGCAGATCGGTGCCGACGTGCTGCGTGCCGCGCAGATCGTCAATCGGCGCTAATCCCTGCTAACTGACGGTGTTTGTTCGCGGCGCTTTGCGCGAAACTGCAGACCAGCCAGAAGGGGGCCGCATGACCGTCAGCGAAGAGAAGTTCACCCGCCAGACCCTCACCGAGGTGCGCAGCTGGTCGCCCAGCCTGTTCAGCCTGCGTTGCACCCGCGACGCCGGATTTCGTTTCCGCGCCGGGCAGTTCGTCCGCCTCGGCGTGCGCAAGGCCAGCGGCTGCATCGTCTGGCGCGCCTACTCGGTGGTGTCGGCGCCGCATGACGACTACCTGGAGTTCTTCTCCATCGTGGTGCCCGGCGGCGAGTTCACCTGCGAACTGAGCCGCCTGCGTGCCGGCGACGAGCTGCTGGTGGAGAAGCAGGCCACCGGGTTTCTCACCCTCGACCGCTTCCCTGATGGCCGCGACCTGTGGCTGATCGGTACCGGCACGGGCCTGGCGCCCTTCCTGTCGATCCTCCAGGACCTGGAAGCCTGGCAGCGCTTCGAGCGCATCGTGCTGGTGTACAGCGCCCGCGACCGTGGCGAGCTGGCCTATCAGGAGCTGATCGCCGAGCTGCCGCAGCGCGAGTGGCTGGAGGGGGCCGGGCACAAGTTGCAGTACATCCCGCTGGTGACCCGCGAGCAGGTGCCCGGCGTACTGCACGCGCGCGTCACCACGCTGATCGAGAACGGTGAGCTGGAGCGTGCCGCCGGTCTGGCGCTGGAACCCGAGCACTCGCGCATCATGCTTTGCGGCAACCCGCAGATGATCGAGGACACCCGTGCCGTGCTCAAGGCGCGCAACCTCAATCTGGCGCTGACCCGCAGGCCCGGCCAGGTGGCCGTGGAGAACTACTGGTAGGGCGGCTGTAAAAGAATTGGTAACTTTTTCTGGTTTGGCTTGCGCGGGCAAGCCGGTAGGATGGTCGGCCCTTTTGAATCCAACGGACCTCATGGACAGCGATTGTTGCCAGCCGCCCCAAAGCGGCCACCTCTTCTCCGGTGCCCGCGCGCACCTTTCCCCGAACGCCTTCGATAGCCACGCCCTGCGCCGCCATGTCCGCGCCCACGCAGCGTCTATAGCTGCCCGGAGGCGCGCATGATGTTCGAATGGATGGCCGACCCCACCGCCTGGCTCGGCCTGCTGACACTGATCGTCCTGGAAATCGTCCTGGGCATCGACAACCTGGTGTTCATCGCCATCCTCGCCGACAAGCTGCCGCCGCACTTGCGTGACCGCGCGCGGCTGATCGGCCTGAGTCTGGCCCTGCTGATGCGCCTGGGCCTGCTGGCCAGCATTTCCTGGCTGGTGACCCTGACCGAGCCGTTGATCGAGGTGTTCGGCAAGAGTTTCTCCGGACGTGACCTGATCATGTTGTTCGGTGGTGTCTTCCTCTTGTTCAAGGCCACCATGGAGTTGCACGAACGCCTCGAGGGGCGCAGCCATCAACCCGGCGGCAGCCGCACTTATGCCCGATTCTGGCCGGTTGTGGCGCAGATCGTGGTGCTCGACGCGGTGTTTTCGCTGGATGCGGTGATCACCGCCGTGGGCATGGTCGAACACCTGGAAGTGATGATGATCGCGGTGATCATCTCCATCGGTCTGATGATCGTCGCCAGCAAGCCGCTGACCGCCTTCGTCAACGCCCACCCCACGGTGATCATGCTGTGTCTGGGCTTTTTGATGATGATCGGCTTCAGCCTCACCGCCGAGGGCCTGGGCTTCCATATTCCCAAGGGCTACCTGTACGCGGCCATCGGCTTCTCCATCCTCATCGAGCTGGCCAACCAGCTGGTGCGACACAAGCGCAAGCGCCAGCTGCAGAACGGCCGTGGCATGCGTGAGCGCACCGCGCATGCCGTGCTGCGCCTGCTCGGTGGCAAGATCGAGGCCGATGAGGTGGGCGAAGAGATCGCCGACATGCTTGAGGGCGGTGCCGGCGAGGCCGCGCTGTTCGACCGCCGCGAGCGCGTGATGATCCGCGGCGTGCTGGGCCTGGCCGAGCAGTCGATCAAGACGGTGATGACCGACCGCGTGCAGGTCGACCATATCGACCTGGCCCATGAGCCCGAGCAGATTCGCCAGGCCCTGCTGGCCTCGCCGCACTCGCGCCTGCTGGTGATCAAGGATGGTCAGGTCGACGAGCCGCTGGGCTTCGTGCACAAGAAGGAGCTGCTCAAGGAGCTGCTGGAACAGCGTGAGCCGGATATCGAAGGCCTGCTGCGCCGGCCGCTGAACCTGCCGGACAGCTGCGCGGTGCTCGGTGCCCTGGAGCAGATGCGCCAAGCCTCGACCCACGTGGCCTTCGTGGTCAACGAGTTCGGTGGTTTCGAGGGCCTGCTGACCCTGACCGACATCCTTGAGGCCATCGCTGGCGAACTGCCGGACGCCAGCGAAGTGGATGGCCCGGACATCGAGCCGGACGGTGCGGGTTTCCGTGTCAGCGGCGCGCTCAACCTGGCCCTGCTGCGCGCGCGCATCGGCCTGCAGGTCCAGGCCACCGAGGACTACCAGACCCTGGCCGGGCTGGTGATGAGCCTGCTCGACCGCCTGCCGGTGGTGGGCGACGAGGTGGAGTTCGCCGGCTGGCGCATGCGCGTCGAGGAAGTGCACGAGCGGCGGGTCAACCGCCTGCTGCTGGTGCAGGCTTAGGCCAGGGTAGACCCCGGCAATGCAAAACGGCGCTCTTGGGCGCCGTTTTTCTTTACTGCTTCTGCTGGTTCTTCAGCAGGTCGCGGATTTCCGTGAGCAGCTCCTGGTCCTTGGTCGGCGCCGGCGGCTCGGCCGGGGCGGCGGCTTCCTCGCGCTTGAGGCGGTTGATCACCTTGACCCCCATGAAGATGGCGAAGGCGACGATGACGAAGTCCAGCACGGTCTGGATGAACTTGCCGTAGCTCAGTACCACGGCGGGGATATCGCCTTCGGCGGCCTTGAGGGTGATGGCCAGGTCGCTGAAGTCGACCCCGCCGATCAGCAGGCCGATCGGTGGCATCACCACGTCGCCGACGAAGGAGCTGACGATCTTGCCGAAGGCGGCGCCGATGATGATCCCGACGGCCATGTCGACCACGTTGCCCTTGACCGCGAAAGCCTTGAATTCACTGAGGATGCTCATGTTTCACTCCCTGGTTTCTGATTGTGTCGCGCAGTGTAAGGGCTATTCGGGGTAATGCACGTCCGGCAGGCTCTCAAAGCCGGGTTTGGCCAGCAGGTAACCCTGGAATAGCTCCACCCCCATCTGGCTCAGGCACTGCAGTTCGGCGCCGGTCTCGATGCCTTCGGCGATGACGCGGATGCCGAGTTTGCGGCACATCTCCAGGGTGGTTTCGACCAGTACCTGGCGTACCCGGTCGCCATCCACGCCCCGGATCAGTTGCATGTCCAGCTTGATCAGATCGGGCTGGAAGTCGGCCAGCAGGTTGAGCCCGGCATAGCCAGCGCCGAAGTCGTCGATGGCGGTCATGAAGCCCTGCTTGCGGTAGGCGCGCAGGATGCCGGTCAGGTGTTCGATGTCGAGCACCTGCTCCTGTTCGGTGACCTCGAAGATGATCCGGTCGAGCGGGAAGTTACAGCGTGCGGCCGCCTCCAGGGTGGCGCGGATGCAGGTTTCCGCGCGGTACACGGCATTGGGCATGAAGTTGATCGAGACCATGGCCGGCACCTGCAGGCGCGCTGCCCACTCCACGGCCTTGATCCGGCAGCTCTGGTCGAATGCATAGCGGTTGTAGTTGTCGACGCGTGCCAGCAGGCTGCCGGCCGACTCGCCGGCACTGCCGCGTACGAGGGCCTCGTGCGCGAAGACCTGGCGGCGTGGCAGGTCGACAATGGGCTGGAAGGCCATGCTGATGGGGAAGTCCAGTCCCTTGCCGTCACGGCAAGCGGAACATCCTGGTTTTGCGCTCATGGAACGATTCTCATGGGGTTTGCGCCAAGCTAAGCAAAAAACGCCCGAGCTGTCTCGTGCGATCCCGTCGCGACGCTCAGGTTTGTTGAGTTGCGGGGCGCGATAGCTGTGGGGCCGCGTGTGCCGCTATGCCTCCTGATTCGGCTGGGCGTCCGGTGCTGTCGAGCGCAGGTGAGCTACAGCGCATCCGCTTGATCGGAGTCAATGGTTCTGCCGGGGCTTCCGGATAGTGTCGAGACATCAACCCCACCAGGAAGCACACCATGCATGTCGATCACCATCCGCTGATTCAGGATTTTCCCGAGCTCCGCGCCGAGCTGCAGCGTCTGCGTCAGGAAGACCATCATTTCGCCAAGCAGGCGGAGGCCTACGAGGCACTGGACAAGCGCATCTGTCGTGTCGAGGACGGCATCGAACTCCTCGATGGAGAAGCCCTGAGCCAGCTCAAGCAGGAGCGCGTGGTACTCAAGGATGACCTGGCGCGTCAGCTCAAGCGCGCCGCCGGGCAATGCTGTGGCTGCGGTAATGGCTGTGCCGGCTAGCGCGCTGTACCTGATTACGCCGCACTGATCTTCGATCGTCGCGCCGCTCCAGGCGCTGGAGGTCACGCTCCGGGCGCTTTGCCGCCCGTCGGGCTAGTGCAGCGGCGGGTTGATCAGGTAGCTCAACAGTTCCGCTTCATCGTCCGGCCAGATTTGCCGCCAGCCTGGCGGCAGGTCGGCCAGGATTTCCCGCCAGAAAGCCGTTGCCTGCTCGTCCTGGCTGTAGAACCGCACCAGCCAACTGCCACCGCTGCCCAGTACCTCTCGAGCCAGGGCGCGGCCGATGCCACGGCGGCGGTATTTCTTCAGGATGAACAGGTCGGCCAGCTCCAGCGCGTCGATGCCGGGCAGTTCGCTGCGCTCGATCAGCAGGAAACCGGCGATGAAGCCGTCCGCCAGGATCAGCTGGGCGCTCCAGTCCGGCTCGCTCCAGTAGCGCCTCAGATGAGGTTCGTGCAGGTAGAAGCGCCCATCCGTCTCGACATCCTCCAGCTCCCAGTCGGAACTCTCGTACGCGTAAAACTGGTAGAGGTTGGCGATCAGCGATAGCTGGTCGATGCTGGTAGGCAGGAGTTCGATGTGCAATGCGCGGCCCTCGCTCAGGTAGGGTCATTATCGCCCGCTGCGGCAGCCCGAGGGAGACCAGTGATGAAGAGGTTTGCGTTTGCGCTGTTGTGCCTGCTGGCTTGGCCGGTGCTGGCGCAGAATGCCGTCGACAGCCTGCCGCCGGCGCAGCTGAGTGCTGTCGAGAAGTCCGAGGTGGATGCCATGGTGCTGCCGGTGCCGGGAGCCTGGATCGGTGACCTGGAGGGCATGCGCGCCAGTCGCACGGTGCGCATCCTGGTGCCGTTCAGCAAGACGTTCTATCAGGTGGATCGCGGCCACCAGAAGGGCGTGGTCTACGAGTACGGCAAGGCCTTCGAGAAGTGGCTCAACCAGCACCACCCGCTGGGTAAGTCGTCGCAGCGCTGGCAGGTCATGTTGATTCCGACCGCGCGCAACGAGCTGCTGCCCAGATTGTTGTCCGGGCACGGTGATATTGCCGCCGGCGGTCTGACCCGGACCGAGGTGCGCCTGCAGACGGTGGACTTCAGCGACCCGAGCTATGGTGACGTGCACGAGGTGTTCGTCAGCGGTCCGGGGGCGCCCAAGCTCGAGCGCATCGAGGACCTGGCCGGCCAGGAGGTCTACGCGCGACCCTCAAGCAGTTACTTCGAGCATCTGCTGGCGCTCAATCGGCGCTTCCGCGAGCAGGGGCTCGAGCCGATCAAGGTAATGCCTGCCAGCGAGAACCTGGAAACCGAGGATCTGCTGCAGATGGTCAATGCCGGGTTGTTCGGCATTACCGTGGCGGATCGCTACATCGCCCGACTATGGCAACCGCTGTACAGCGACCTGAAGATTCATGAGGGGTTCTACCTGCACACTGGTGGTCAGCTGGGCTGGGCGCTGCGCAAGAACAGCCCGCAGCTGAAGGCGGCGCTGAATGCCTTCAACAAGGAGCACAAGATCGGCAGCGAGTTCGGCAATATCATGCTGCGGCGCTACTTCAAGGACAGCAAGCGCATCCTCAATGCCACCTCCGAAGGGGAGATGCGCAAGTTCAATGCGCTGGTGGGGCTGTTCGAGAAGCATGCCGACACCTATGAGTTCGACCACCTGCTGCTGATGGCCCAGGGCTTTCAGGAGTCGCAGCTGGATCAGGCGGCACGCAGCCGCGCCGGCGCGGTTGGGGTGATGCAGCTGTTGCCGAGCACGGCCAAGGAGCTGGGCATCCAGGGCGTCGAGGGCAGTGCCGACCGCAATATCGAGGCCGGCAGCAAGTACCTGCGGCTGATCTCCGACACCTACCTGGATGACGAGGAGATCACCCCGGTCAACCGCCTGCTACTCAGTTTCGCTGCCTACAACGCCGGCCCCGGCAACCTGATGAAGTTCCGCCGCCTGGCGGAGAAGTCCGGGCTGGACCCGAATGTCTGGTTCGGCAATGTCGAGCAGGCTGCCGCGCGCATCGTCGGGTGCGAGACGGTGGATTACGTGGGCAACATCTACAAGTACTACGTGGTGTACAAGCTGGCCGCGCACAAGCTGCGCGAGCGCAAGGCCGCCGCCCCGGCCGAGCGCGGCTGAGCGCCGCGCGCTATGATCGGCGCTTTTCCAGCGGGCGGAGAGTTCCATGGCCAAGGCCAAGCGCATGTATGGCTGCACCGAGTGCGGCGCCACCTTTCCCAAGTGGGCCGGGCAGTGTGGTGAATGCGGGGCCTGGAACACCCTGACCGAGACCATGCTCGAAGCCGGCGCCGCCACCCCCAGCGGGCGCGGCGGCTGGGCCGGGCAGCAGGCGCAGATCAAGACCCTGGCCGAAGTCAGCGTCGAGGAGGTACCGCGTTTCTCCACGGTTTCCGGCGAGCTGGACCGGGTGCTCGGCGGCGGCCTGGTGGATGGCTCGGTGGTGCTGATCGGTGGCGATCCCGGCATCGGCAAGTCGACCATCCTGCTGCAGACCCTGTGCAACATCGCCCAGCGCCTGCCGGCTCTGTATGTCACCGGCGAGGAATCGCAGCAACAGGTGGCCATGCGTGCCCGGCGCCTGGAGCTGCCGCAGGACAAGCTCAAGGTGATGACCGAGACCTGTATCGAATCGATCATCGAGGTGGCGCGCCGCGAGCAGCCCAAGGTGATGGTGATCGACTCGATCCAGACCATCTTCACCGAGCAGCTGCAGTCCGCCCCTGGCGGCGTGGCCCAGGTACGCGAGAGTGCTGCGCTCTTGGTGCGCTTCGCCAAGCAGAGCGGTACGGCGATCTTCCTGGTCGGCCACGTCACCAAGGAGGGCGCCCTGGCCGGCCCGCGCGTGCTGGAGCATATGGTCGATACGGTTCTCTACTTCGAGGGCGAGTCGGATGGTCGCCTGCGCCTGCTGCGCGCGGTGAAGAACCGCTTCGGCGCGGTCAACGAGCTGGGCGTGTTCGGCATGACCGACAAGGGCCTCAAGGAAGTCACCAACCCCTCGGCGATCTTTCTCACCCGCGCTCAGGAGGCGGTGCCCGGCAGCGTGGTGATGGCCACCTGGGAAGGCACCCGGCCGATGCTGGTGGAGGTGCAGGCGCTGGTCGACACCAGCCATATGGCCAACCCCAAGCGCGTCACCCTGGGCCTGGATCAGAACCGCCTGGCCATGCTGCTGGCCGTGTTGCACCGCCACGGCGGCATCCCCACCTACGACCAGGATGTGTTCCTCAACGTGGTCGGCGGGGTGAAGGTGCTGGAAACGGCGTCGGACCTGGCGCTGATGGCGGCTGTGATCTCCAGCCTGCGCAACAAGCCGCTGCCGCATGACCTGCTGGTGTTCGGCGAGATCGGCCTGTCCGGCGAGATCCGCCCGGTGCCGAGCGGTCAGGAGCGACTGAAAGAAGCTGCCAAGCACGGCTTCAAACGCGCCATCGTGCCCAAGGGCAATGCGCCCAAGGAGTCGCCGAAAGGCCTGCAGGTGATCGCCGTGACACGCTTGGAACAGGCCCTGGACGCGCTGTTCGAGTGAGCCCCTGCGGCGCTCTGCCGCTGGGCGGGACGTGCACGGCTTGTCGCAGATCAATCTTTTGCTAACCGCGTGGGAGGAGCATGGAATCCAGTCCATAAATGGAGATGGCCTCATGTTCCTGTTCTTCGATTTCTTCGCCAGAACCCTCAACTACGAACCGGGTCGCCCGCGCGATCTTGCCGAGGAGCGCCGCGAGGCGAGCATGGGCGCACGGCGGGTACAGGCGCGCCAGCGTCAGGCGGAGAAAGCGCGCAAGCGCTGAATCACCATGCGGGGGCGCGTTGCGCTCCCGCACAGAGCGAGGGCGCCGTACGGCGCCCTACGGGATCAGTCGTCCTCTTCGCCGAGGGCGGCCAGTTCGCGCTCCAGCAGGCTTTCGTCGCCGAGGTTGAGCTCGACCAGGCGGCGCAGGTGGCTGATGGAATCCAGGTCGATATGCCGGCAGACGAAGCCGAGCAGTTCGTTGCGTGTGCGGGTCAGCACCACCTCCATCTGCAGGCGGGTGCCGTCATCCAGGTTGATGGTGGCGGTGAAGGACTGGTCAGGGTCGCCGTTCCAGTCGCGTGGGCGCTTGACCAGCAGGCCTTTGAGCGAAACATCGTGCAGCGCAACCGTCCAGCTCCGCTCGCCCTGGGCAAGCTCGGTGGCGGCGTCGAAGGCGATGCGCTGGAAGCGCCGACGCTCGGTGGTCGTATCACTCATGACGGGTTTCCTCTGCGGTTTTGTCCACTATAGCCAAGGTACGCCGCCGGCGCTGCCAGTAGATGCCTGAGGCGATCAGCGCCAGCAGGACCAGCGGCAAGACATACTTGAACGGGCGCAGCGCCTGGCGCACGGCCTGCTCGCGTTGTTCCCAGGCCAACTCGCGGGCTCGCTCGAAGTCAGGCTCCTGGCAGTCGAAGCCGAAGTTGCCGGCCCATTCCACGTAGGGGCCCTGTTTCACGTAGCGCTGGTAATAGCGTCGGGCGCCGTCGAGGTCGCGGTAGTTGATCCAGCCACTGGCCTTGCACAGGACGGCGGCGAAGGCCTGGCTGCGCGGTGGCAGCAGGTCGGCGGCGCGGTTGGCCAGGTCAGCGGCGACCCAACGATAGTGATAGCGGCGGTTTGGCTGGGCGGCGCTGGCATTCTGCAGCCGGGCCTCTTCGGCGGTGAGCAGGCCAGCGGCCTGCACCGGTTTATCGAACTCGCCGCCGTAGTTGCCACCGTTCCATGCCTGGTCCGGGCCCAGCTCGTAGCCGAGCAGTTCCATACCCTGGGTGCGCGCCAGTCGGGCCGCCTGGTAATAGCCTTCGGCACGACCGATGGCGGTCCATGCGTTGTCGGCCTGCTCGCGGGCCGCGCCATACTCGCGAGCCGCCTGTTGCAGCTCCGCGCTGATGAAGTAGGGCACGGCGTCGGCATAGCGGCCTTCGCGCAGCAGGCGCCGGCCGAGCAGCTCGCGCAGGCGCGTGGCGGGCGGGCGCTCCCACAGGTACTGGGTCTCACCCGGTTTGAGAGGTGGTGGGGCCGGGACCTCGGCATCCACGTAGCGCTTCAGCTCGTCCAGGCTCAGCACCCGCTCGGCGACTTCGGCGGCGTCCTGCCAGTAGATGTCGCCGCTGCGGTAGAGCTGATCGAACGCCTCCCGATAGTCGCCGCGCTCCAGCGCGAGGATGGCCATCTCGCCTTCGATGCGGCAGCGCGGCTTGAGTGTTTCGTAGTCCCAGTTCTCGGTGCGGCGCATGCCCCAGTCTTCCTCGGCGGGGAATGCCTTGGCCGCCCTGGCATAGGCACTTGCAGCGGCCGCCTTGTCACCGGCCTGCAGGGCCAGCTTGGCGCGAAGCCACCAGGCCAGGCCGCTGTCGCCGGCGCGCTCGAGAAACGTGCGGGTACTGACGTAGTCGCCGCGCTGGTAGCTCAGCGCGGCTAGACGATCGGCGATCTCGGGTTGCACCGGAGCCTGGCGCAGCATGTCGAGCAGGCGCGGGCTGTCCTTGTCGTGAACGTCCAGGCGGCTGAACAGCTGGGCCACCAGCAGTTGCTGGACGGCCGGGCCCTCCAGCAAGGGGCGCAGCAGTTCGTCGTCCATGCGCGCCAATGTCCAGGTCAGCTGGCGCAACGAGCTGTAGCCGGTGGGGGAGGCCTGGTTGGCCTGGCTGGCATAGAGCGTGATGGCGCTGTTCCAGTCGCCCTCGTCGAGGGCCAGCCGCGCCTCTTCGCCGAGGCTGGCCACGCCCAGGTCCAATGGATCATCGAGGCCAGCGATGCTGAGTTCGCGGGCCTGCTGGAATGCTGCGCGCGCCTGCCGGCGTAGCTCGTGCTGGCGCTGCAGGGCGGCGTCTTCGCTCAGGGCCTGCTCCGGCGCGCTGACCGCCAGCACGGCGAGGGCGCGCCCGAGTGAATAGGCGGCCCAGGTGCTGCGTCGCGCCCGCTCGGTGGCCGGCAGGGCCAGTACGCGGCGGAAGTACTCGGCGGCGAGGCCCATGTCAGACTGGGCGAAGGCCACGGCGCCGGCGGTGTACAGGCGCAGCTCTGCCGGCAGGGCCGCGCTCTCGGCCTCGGCCTGGCGGGCATCGACGAGGCCGCGCAGATGGCTGACCAGGGCATGTTCCTCGGCGCTCAGCTGTTCCTTTTCGACGCCGATGCGGGCATCCAGGTAGCGCTGGTTGTCTTCGTCCCAGTAAGGCTCCAGGGTCGCCTTGCCCGCTTGGGCGAGGCCCGCGACGGGTTGGCCGATGCGGGTGACCTCGAAACCGAAGTTGCCCTCCGGCAGTTCGCCGAGTGCGCCGGCCCGGTCGCTGAGCAGGCGGTAGGGGAATTCCGGGCCGCAGGCCAGGGCCGTGCCCAGCGGTAGCAGGCTGGCGATAGCCAGGGCCAGCAGGGTTCTAGAACTGCACATGCATGCCTCCTTGGTCGATCCGTGCACAGCGCGCCCAGCCCAGAGCGCGGCGTTCGCCGGCATCAAGCCGGCCTTCGTGGCGGCGAACGAACAGCAGGCGATCCGCCTGGCGTTCGAGGCGATAGTCGCCCACGGCGTCGCCCGCCTCGCAGGCTTGCGCCGGCAGCTCGATGCGCCGGGGCAGCGGGCTGGCCAGGGTGCCTTCATTGAATAGTTGAAACTGGCTGAAGCCGTCACGCTGCTGGCGCTGCAGGCCCAGGGCCGGTGTCAGCGCCTGGCCGCGCACGACGGCCAGCAGGGTGTTCATCGGCCAGGCGCGGCGGTCGCCGGCCAGGGGCAGGCGGAACCAGATGATGCCGGCGAGACGCGCGGGCGCCGCGTCCTGCAGTTCTTCCAGCAGCGCGGCGACCTGTTGCGGCTCGGCGCGCAGTTCCCGGCGTGGGCCACCCTGACGCAGGATTACCTCGCTCTCCACCTGGCCGCTGGCGGTGAGTGCTACGCCGTAGGCCGGCAGAGCCAGATGGAAGGGTTTGTGGCTGAGCTCGCCATAGCGCTGCGCCCAGTCCAGGGCCTGCTCGGGATCGAACAGGCCCTGCTGTGGATCGTTCACCGCGTGCACCTGCAGCACCGAGCTGTCGACGCTGGCCAGCAGCTCCTCCAGCGCCGGGCTGGCCAGCCAGGCGGGCAGGGCGGTGATGCTCAGGCGCAACTCGGCCGGCAGTTGCCGGCGCACCTCACGCAGCAGCTCGGTGTAGGCGGGCAGGCGTGAGGTGGCGCAGTCGTGGTCGATTTCCAGACCCGTCAGGCGTAGGCCGGCGGCTTGCCAGTCGCGCACCAGCGCTGTCAGCTGCCGAGCGATCTCGGCCGGGTCCAGCTGCGGCAACTGGCCATCCAGGCGCACTACGGCGATGAGCGGACGAGCGTCGCGGCGCAGCAGTTCGGCATCGATCCGCGCGCGGCTCCAGCCGGCCTGCGGCTGGGCCTGCAGGGCCAGCACACGCAGGGTGGAGAAGTCGGCGCGGCTCTGCGCCAGCGCCTCGGCGTGGGCCGGGCGCCACTGGCGCTGCCAGATATACAGCTGTTGGTCCAGCGGCGCGGACTCCTCGGCACAGCCGAGCAGGCTGGCCAGGAGCAGGGGCATCAGGGGGCGATAACAACGTTGCAACATGCGGCGTAGCATCCTGGCGGTCGCCGAAAAGGTCGCCAGTGTAACCCCGGAAACGGCTCTGGACTGCGCACTAGACCAAGGTCGAATAATGCCGATGCAATTCGCGGTCTAAGCTGGGGCGGCAGCTTTTTTGTCCACTGCTTAGGAGTGAGCATGAACAATAACAACAGCCCGCTGCGCCACCTGCCCTGGGCAGTGCTGGCAGTGGTGGGTGCCTGTGCCTTGGGTGTCGTGGCCCTGCGTCGCGGCGAAGCCATCAACGCGTTGTGGATAGTGGTGGCGGCCGTCGCCCTCTATCTGGTCGCCTACCGCTATTACAGCCTGTTCATCGCCACCAAGGTGATGCAGCTGGACCCCAACCGCGCCACCCCGGCGCTGCTCAATAACGACGGTCTGGACTATGTGCCGACCAACAAGCACATCCTCTTTGGCCACCACTTCGCCGCCATCGCCGGTGCCGGACCGCTGGTCGGTCCGGTGCTCGCTGCGCAGATGGGCTACCTGCCCGGCACGCTCTGGCTGATCGCCGGCGTGGTACTGGCCGGTGCGGTGCAGGACTTCATGGTGCTGTTCATCTCCACCCGCCGCAACGGCCGCTCCCTCGGCGAGCTGGTGCGCGAGGAGATGGGGCAGGTGCCTGGCACCATCGCCCTGTTCGGCGCCTTCCTGATCATGATCATCATCCTCGCGGTGCTCTCGCTGATCGTGGTCAAGGCCCTGGCCGAGAGCCCCTGGGGCATGTTCACGGTGATGGCGACCATTCCCATCGCGGTGTTCATGGGCGTGTACATGCGCTACATCCGCCCCGGCCGCATCGGTGAGATCTCGGTGATCGGCGTGGTTCTGCTGCTGGCGTCGATCTGGCTGGGTGGCCAGGTGGCGGCCGATCCGGTGTGGGGGCCGGCCTTCACCTTCACCGGCGTGCAGATCACCTGGATGCTGATCGGCTATGGATTCGTCGCCGCCGTGCTGCCGGTGTGGCTGATCCTCGCCCCGCGTGACTACCTGTCGACCTTCCTCAAGATCGGCACCATCGTCGGCCTGGCCATCGGCATCCTGATCACCATGCCGGAACTGAAGATGCCGGCGCTGACCCAGTTCACCGACGGCACCGGCCCGGTATGGAAGGGCACCCTGTTCCCCTTCCTGTTCATCACCATCGCCTGTGGCGCCGTATCCGGCTTCCATGCGCTGATCAGCTCGGGTACCACGCCCAAGCTGCTGGCCAACGAGTCGCACGCCCGCTACATCGGCTACGGCGGCATGCTGATGGAGTCGTTCGTCGCCATCATGGCCATGGTTGCCGCCTCGGTGATCGAGCCGGGCGTGTACTTCGCCATGAACAGCCCGGCCGCGGTGGCCGGTGCCGACGTATATGCCGTGGCCGCCACCGTCAGCAGCTGGGGCTTCCTGATCACCCCCGAGCAGCTGGAGGCGGTGGCCCGCGATATCGGCGAGCACAGCATCCTGGCGCGTGCCGGCGGTGCGCCGACCCTGGCCGTGGGCATCGCGCAGATCCTGCACCAGGTGCTGCCGGGCGAGAACACCATGGCGTTCTGGTACCACTTCGCCATCCTGTTCGAGGCGCTGTTTATCCTGACTGCCGTGGATGCAGGAACGCGAGCGGGGCGCTTCATGCTGCAGGACCTGCTGGGCAACTTCGTGCCGGCGCTGAAGAAGACCGAGTCCTGGGGCGCCAACGTGATCGCCACCGCCGGCTGCGTGACGCTGTGGGGTTGGCTGCTGTACCAGGGCGTGATCGATCCTCTGGGCGGCATCAACACCCTGTGGCCGCTGTTCGGCATCTCCAACCAGATGCTTGCCGGCATCGCCCTGATGCTCGGCAGCGTGGTGCTGATCAAGATGAAGCGTCAGCGCTATGTCTGGGTGACGCTGCTGCCGGCCACCTGGCTGCTGATCTGCACCACCACCGCCGGTCTGATCAAGCTGCTCGACCCCAACCCGGCGGTCGGCTTCCTGGCCCTGGCCAAGAAGTACAGCGATGCCCAGGCTGCCGGGCAGATCCTCGCCCCGGCCAAGGATGCGGTGCAGATGAACCACGTGATCTTCAACGCGTATACCAACGCGACCTTGACTGTGCTGTTCCTCTGCGTGGTGCTCAGTGTGCTGTTCTATGCGCTCAAGGTCGGCCGCGCCGCCTGGGTCAAACCGGAACGCACGGACAAGGAAACCCCCTTCCAACCGATCCCGGACGCCTGACATGTTCAACGACCTGAGTCGCATGGGTAAGTACCTCGGGCAGGCCGCCCGCATGCTGGTCGGCATGCCCGACTACGACACCTATGTGGAACACATGCAGAAGAAGCACCCGGACCAGCCGGTGATGAGCTACGAGGCGTTCTTCCGTGAACGCCAGGAGGCTCGTTATGGCGGTGGCAAGGGGCGGCCTATCCGCTGCTGTTGATAGACTCCCCGCACCACCACGCGCCACGCTCAGTCGTGGCGTGTGTCATTTTGGAGAGAGCGATGTATCCCGAACCCATTCCCGTCACCGTGCTCACCGGCTTCCTCGGGGCCGGCAAGACCACCCTGCTGCGCCATATGCTGCAGGCCGAGCACGGCCTGAAGCTGGCGGTGATCGAGAACGAATTCAGCGAGACGCCGATCGACGGCCAGCTGCTCGGCGACAAGCCGGTCGAACTGCTGACCCTGGCCAACGGCTGTGTCTGCTGTTCCATCCATGTCGAACTGGAGAAGGCGCTGTTCCTGCTGCTGGACAAGCTGGATGCCGGCGAGCTGGCCTTCGACCGCCTGGTGATCGAGTGCACCGGCCTGGCCGACCCGGCGCCGGTGGCGCAGACCTTCTTCGCCGACGAGGAGCTGGCGCAGCGCTACGTGCTCGACGGCATCATTACCCTGGTTGACGCGGTGAACGCCGAGCGCCACCTGCACGAGGCCATCGCCCAGGCCCAGGTCGGCTTCGCCGACCGCATCCTGCTGAGCAAAACCGACCTGGCCGAACCTGCGGAGGTCGAGGCACTGCGCCAGCGCCTGGCGCGGATCAACCGTCGTGCACCGCTGCGCGTGGTCGAGCATGGCCGTATCGAGCTGGCCGAGCTGCTGGATATCCGTGGCTTCAACCTCAATGCCGATATCGCCCCGGCACCGCTGCTGCGTCCGCTGGTGCCGGTCGGCCAGTCGGCGGATCGTATCCGCACCCTGGTGCTGAGCAGCGACCAGCCGTTGGACATGGCGCGCCTGAGCGCCTTCATGGAAGACCTGCTGGAGCGTCATGGCAACGCGCTGCTGCGCTACAAGGGTGTGCTCGACGTGGCCGGCGACGAGCGCCGCCTGGTGTTCCAGGGCGTGCTGCGCCTGTACGGCTTCGACTGGGACCAGCCCTGGGGTGAGGGCGAAGCGCGGCAGAGCGTGCTGGTATTCATCGGCGACAACCTGCCGGAGGACGAGATTCGCCGAGGCTTTGCCGAGGTTGAGCTGGCGGGCGGGGAAAGCTAACTATGTAGGGCGGGTGAAACCCGCGTTAGGCGCTCGCGGGTTTCACCCGCCCTACGCAGCTCCCTCTCCCGGAGGGAGAGGGAGAAAAACAAAAAAGCCCGGCGAGTGCCGGGCTTTTTTCATGCAGCGCTGACGCTTACTTGCCGTAGACCGGCAGTTTGGCGCAGATGGCCTTGACCTTCTCGCGCACGGCGTCGACCACGGACTCGTCGCCCATGTTCTGCAGGATGTCGCAGATCCAGCCGGCCAGCTCGCGGCATTCGGCTTCGCCGAAACCACGGGTGGTGACGGCCGGAGTACCGATGCGCAGACCGGAGGTGACGAACGGCGAACGCGGGTCGTTCGGCACGCTGTTCTTGTTCACGGTGATGTAGGCGCGACCCAGGGCGGCGTCGGCGTCCTTACCGGTGATGTCCTGCTTGATCAGCGACAGCAGGAACAGGTGGTTCTGAGTGCCACCGGAAACCACGTCGAAACCGCGCTCGATGAACACGGCGGCCATGGCCTGGGCGTTCTTCACCACCTGCTGCTGGTAAGCCTTGAACTCAGGCTGCAGGGCTTCCTTGAAGCAGATGGCCTTGGCTGCGATCACGTGCTCCAGCGGGCCACCCTGGCCGCCCGGGAAAACGGCGGAGTTGAGCTTCTTCTCGATCTCCTCGTTGGCGCGGGCCAGGATCAGGCCGCCGCGCGGGCCGCGCAGGGTCTTGTGGGTGGTGGTGGTGACCACGTCGGCGAAGGGTACCGGGTTCGGGTACACGCCGGCGGCGACCAGGCCAGCCACGTGGGCCATGTCGACGAACAGGTAGGCTCCGACCTTGTCGGCGATGGCGCGGAAGCGCGGGAAGTCGAGGATCTGCGAGTAGGCGCTGAAGCCGGCGATGATCATCTTCGGCTTGTGTTCGACGGCCAGGCGCTCGACTTCGTCGTAGTCGATCAGGCCGGCGTCGGTGATGCCGTACTGCACGGCGTTGTAGATCTTGCCGGAGAAGTTGACGGTGGCGCCGTGGGTCAGGTGGCCGCCGTGGGCCAGGCTCATGCCCAGTACGGTGTCGCCCGGCTTGACCAGCGCCTGGAATACGGCAGCGTTGGCCTGGGAGCCAGCGTGCGGCTGGACGTTGGCGTAGTCGGCGCCGAACAGCTGCTTGGCGCGGTCGATGGCCAGCTGCTCGACGATGTCGACGTACTCGCAGCCACCGTAGTAACGCTTGCCCGGATAGCCTTCGGCGTACTTGTTGGTCAGCACGCTGCCCTGGGCTTCCATCACCGCCGGGCTGGTGTAGTTCTCGGAGGCGATCAGCTCGATGTGGTGCTCCTGGCGCTGAGCTTCCTGCTCCATGGCGGCAAAGAGTTCGGCGTCGTAGCGGGCAATGGTCAATTCACGGCTGAACATGGTGGTCACCTGATCTATCAGCGGGCGGTAGTAAGAGTCTGTCTAACGACACAGGACCGACGCGCGGCAGATCGTCAACAGGTTCTAAGGAAGGCGCGCATTCTAACCGATGTCCCGCGCCCTGGCACATGAAAGGCGGTCAAGTGCCGGACAAGCGGGCCTCAAGCGGCCCGCGTGTCCTTTCAGGTGAGCACGAACAGGCTGTTGCCGCCGAACTGGGTGGCGAACTGGCTGGCCGGCATCGGCTTACCGAACAGGTAGCCCTGCACCTGATCGCAGTCGTGCTCGCGCAGGAAGTCGAGCTGCGCCTGGGTCTCCACGCCCTCGGCGATCACCGCCAGGCTCAGGCTGTGGGCCATGGCGATGATGGCGCGGGCGATCTGCGCGTCCTGCTCGCCGCCGGGCACGCCGTCGACGAAGCTGCGGTCGATCTTCAGCACGTCGATGGGGAACTGCTTGAGGTAGTTGAGCGAGGAGTAGCCGGTGCCGAAGTCGTCCACCGCAATGCACAGGCCAAGCTTCTTCAGGCTGTTGAGCATCTGCAGGGTCTCGCCGATATCGCGCATCAGGATCGATTCGGTCAGCTCCAGCTCCAGGCTGGCCGGCGGTACGCCGCTGTCATTGAGGATGCGCGAGATACGCATGCCGAGCTGGCCGTCACCGAACTGGCGAGCGGACAGGTTGACCGAGACCTTGGGCACGCGCACATCGGCATCGTGCCAGGCCTTGAGCTGGCGGCAGGCCTCGGCGATCACCCAGTCGCCGACCTGAACGATCAGGCCCAGTTCCTCCAGCACCGGGATGAACTCCGAAGGTGCCACCAGGCCGCGGCGCGGATGCTTCCAGCGCAGCAGGGCCTCGGCGCCGGTCAGGCGCTTGCCGTCTCCGCTGAACTGCGGCTGGTAATACAGCAGGAACTGGCCCTGTTCCAGGGCATGGCGCAAATCGCTCTCCAGCTCCAGGCGCTGCAGGGCGGTGGCGTTCATCTCCGCCTGGTAGAACTGGAAGTTGTTCTTGCCACGCTCCTTGGCGTGGTACATGGCGGTGTCGGCGTTCTTCATCAGTTGGCTCAGCTCGTCGCCATCCTGCGGCGCCAGGGCGATGCCGATGGACGCGGTGACGAAGAACTCACGCCCCTGCAGGATGAACGGCTGTGCCAGGCTGGCGAGGATCTGCTCGGCCACGTGGATGGCGCGGTTGAGCGCGCCGGCACGGGTGTTGCGCGCCTGCAGCAGCAGAGTGAACTCGTCACCGCCCATGCGCGCCACCGTGTCGTCCTCGCCGACGCAGGCGGCCAGGCGCACGGCCACATCCTTGAGCATGCGGTCGCCGGCGGCGTGGCCCAGGGAGTCGTTGATCGGCTTGAAGCGGTCGAGGTCGAGGAACATCAGTACCACCCATTCCTCATGCCGTTCGGCGTGCTGCAGGGCGGTGTGCAGGCGGTCCTGGAACAGCGTACGGTTGGGCAGCAGGGTCAGGGCGTCGTAGTAGGCCAGGCGGTGGATGCGCTGCTCGCTGGCCTTGCGTTCGCTGATATCGTTGAAGAAGCACACATAGCTGGCCAGGTCGCCGTCGTCATCGTGCACTGCAGTGATACCCACCCAGGCGGGGAACTGCTCGCCATCACGGCGCCTGAGCCACAGCTCGCCCTCCCAGCTGCCATGCTGGTTCAGTCGGTTGACGATGTAGTTGAGCTGGGCAGCCTGCTGACGGTCGGCGGTGAGCATGCCGGGCAACTGGTCCAGCACTTCCTTGCCGGCGTAACCGGTGATGCGCTGGAACGTCTCGTTGATGCGCACGATATAGCCAGCCGGATCGGTCACCAGGATGGCGGCGGTGGAATGCTCGAACACCGTCGCGGCCATGCGCAGGTCGCGTTCGGCACGGCGCTGCTGGGTAATGTCGCGGCCGATGCCGAGCACCCCCTCGAAGTGATCCTGCTCGTCCCACATCAGGGTCAGGCGCACCTCCACGGTGATCTTGCGGCCGTCTGCACGCAGGCTGTCGAAGACGAAGGTGCGCCCGGTCAGCGCCTCCTGCAACAGGGCCAGCTGCTCGGTCTGGTTGCGCGAATCGCGAACCTGCTCGACCAGCTGCAGCAGGCCGGCCAGCTGGCGCGGGTTGGTCACGGTGCTGAGCAGGCCATGCTCCAGCAGCCATTCCGGGCTATAGCCGAAGAAGGCTTGCGCGGAGGGGCTGACATAGTTCAGTTGCAGTTCACTGTTGGTCGAGAGAATCACGTCGCTGATGCTTTCGGCCAGCAGGCGGTAGCGCCGCTCGCTGTCGCGCAGGCTGGCCTGGGCGGCGATCTCGCCGGTGATGTCCTTGGCCACGCCGATCAGGCGGCTGACCCTGCCATGGCGGTCGCGGCTCAGGGCGTGCTCGCGGATATCGAACCAGTGCCAGTTGCCGTCGCGATGGCGCCAGCGCAGCTGGCAGTGCAGCAGCTGACCATCACCGACCACTTTCTGCAGGTTGCGCACGCGCTGGTACAGCTCGACATCGTCGGGGTGGAGAATCTTCTCCCACAGGCGTTCGCCGAACTGGCGCAGTTCGTCCTTGCTGTAGCCCAGATCAGGGCCCAGGCGGTTGTTGCTGAACATCACCCGCATGCTGTTCATGTCATGCACATACAGGGTGTCCGGCACCGAGCGCAGCACATCCGACCAGAAACGCTCGCGCTCAACCAGCGACAGCTCCACGCGCTTGCGGCTGGTGATGTCGTGCATGCTCAGGGTCACCGCACGCAGTTCCTCGGCGCGACGCGGCAGCTGCAGGGTCAGCCAGATGTAGCGCTCATGGCCCTGCGGCGTCTTGATGCGGCTCTCGACCATCATGTCGCGCTCGCCGTCGAGCAGGGCGGTGATCAGGGTCAGGCGGGCCCCGCCGGAGCGTAGCGGCGAGCTGCTGATCAGGTGCTGCCAGACCTCCTGGGGGGTGTCCAGGCCGAGCAGTTGCAGGGCGACCCGGTTGACTTCGCTGACGCGGATCTGCCGCATCAGCTCGGCATGTCGATGATTGTCCTGCGCCAGCCAGGGGCCTAATTGCGAGCTGTGGCGCAGGCCACGGGCGTCCAGGTACTGGCGCAGTTCGAACAGGTCGAGCACGCACAGGGCCACGCCGCTGCCTTCGAAGATGTCTTGGTAGCGCCGGCGGGTATCCTGCAGCACGCGCAGGTTCTGGCGGTGTTCGGTAACGTCGCGCAGGACCCAGGCCCGGCTCGGTTCATCGCTGTCGGTGTAGAGCGCATGGCAAGCGGTTTCGAACAGGCGTGGGCGACCGTCCTGCAGCAGTTCGATCGGCTCGCTCTGCTCATGCAGGGCATCGCTCAGCCAGGGCCTGAGTGCGGGTAGCAGCTCCAGCACATGCATCTGGCTGGCGCCCGCCAGGTCCAGGCCGAACATGCGTTCGGCGCGGGGGTTGAGATAGCTGAGGCGGCCGTCGGGGCGCGTGACCAGTACGCACTCGTCGATGGCGCCGAGGGCGCCGATGGCATCCTCCATGGCTTGACGTGACAGCGCATGGTAGGCGCGCAGGCTGCGCTGCTCGCGCAGCAGGCCGAACAGGGCGAGCAGGGCCAGCGCCGCGCAGAGAATGAACAGCAGCAACTTGCCGGCCTGCAGTGGCAGCATTTCGCTGCGCAGGCTGGCGGCGTCGAACAGGGCCTGGATCTGCCAGTCGCTGTAACGCAGCGGCAGCGTGGCGATCTGCTGTAGCTGGCTGACCCGGCCCGAGGTGGGCGACGGCATTGGCGGGCGCAACATGGTCTGGCCACTGTTGTCCTGCAGCTGCCAGGGCAGGTTGAAGCTTTGCTGGGGCAACCAGTTGTTCAGCGCTGTGGGGCGCAGGCGCACCAGCCAATGGCCGTGTGCCTCTGGGTGCTCGATGAGCAGCAGGATCAGCCCGCCATCGGTTGTCACATAGCTGTAGTGAAAGCTCTCGCCCTGAGGCAGTGGCTGGGGTTGTGGCATGCCCGGGGCTGTGTCGAGCAGCTGTCGGCCCTGCGGGTCGTACCAGGCCAGGCTGTGCAGGGCCGGGTAGATGCCATGCAGGCGGCGTGATAAATCGGGCAGTTGGGCGCTATCGGGTGGTATTTCGGCGTGGGTCGCCAGAAAAGCGCGTCCGGTCTCAGCCTTCAGACGCAGCACCAGACTCAGGTAGTTGGCCAGTTGGCTGGCATGCTCCTGGCTGCGCATGCGCTGCGCGTTCTCCAGCTGGCGGGTCTCCTGATGCAACTGCCACAGCAGCAGGCCGAGCATCAGCGCCACCAGCAGGGCCAGTGCGCCCTTCAGCGAGCCGCGTGCGGGGCTGGCGAGCGGGTCGCGGGGCTTGCCGGGAGCTGGAGGTCGGGATAGTGCCAAGCGTATATACCCTGCTGATAAGGCTGCCGAGACGGGATGGCAATGAGCGGGCTGCAAAGCCGACTAGAATGCCCGGAAATGCGGCCAAGTGCCATTACTGCTCATCGACTGGTTTGCCCCTGGCCCGCCATTCCGGTAGCTTTGCCGCACGCGCGCGGGCGCAAGGGCTATCATGCTCTTCCGACCGGCGATCCACCCTGTCGTGCGCCGCCTCCCTGCGAATTTATATCTCCAAGCGGAACCAAGGTCATTTCATGGCTCAATACGTCTATACCATGCATCGGCTCAGCAAGGTCGTGCCGCCGAAGCGGGAAATCCTCAAGAACATCTCCCTGTCGTTCTTCCCGGGCGCCAAGATCGGCGTGCTAGGCCTCAACGGCGCCGGTAAGTCGACCCTGCTGCGCATCATGGCCGGCGTCGACACCGAGTTCGACGGCGAAGCCCGCCCCATGCCGGGCATCAATGTTGGCTACCTGCCGCAGGAGCCGCAGCTCGACCCGAGCAAGAGCGTGCGCGACGTGGTGGAAGAAGCCGTCAGCCAGATCAAGGATGCCCAGGCACGCCTGGACCAGGTATACGCTGCCTATGCCGAGCCGGATGCCGACTTCGATGCCCTGGCCGCCGAGCAGGCCAAGCTGGAAGCCATCCTGCAGGCCAGCGACGGCCACAACCTGGAGCGCCAGCTGGAAGTCGCTGCCGACGCCCTGCGCCTGCCGCCGTGGGACGCCAAGGTCGAGCACCTGTCCGGTGGCGAAAAGCGCCGCGTGGCGCTATGCCGCCTGCTGCTGTCAGCCCCCGACATGCTGCTGCTGGACGAACCGACCAACCACCTGGACGCCGACTCGGTGGCCTGGCTGGAGCGTTTCCTCCATGACTTCCCGGGCACCGTGGTAGCCATCACCCACGACCGCTACTTCCTCGACAACGTCGCCGGCTGGATTCTCGAGCTGGACCGCGGCGCCGGCATTCCCTACGAGGGCAACTACTCCGGCTGGCTGGAAGCCAAGTCCGAGCGCCTGGCCCAGGAGTCCAAGCAGCAGTCGGCCCACGAGAAGGCCATGAAGGAAGAGCTGGAATGGGTGCGCAAGGGCGCCAAGGCCCGCCAGGCCAAGTCCAAGGCCCGCCTGCAGCGCTTCGAGGAGATGCAGTCGCAGGAATTCCAGAAGCGCGCCGAGACCAACGAGATCTACATTCCGGCCGGTCCGCGCCTGGGCGACAAGGTCATCGAGTTCAAGAATGTCACCAAGGGCTATGGCGATCGCGTGCTGATCGACAACCTCAGCTTCAGCATGCCCAAGGGCGCCATCGTCGGCGTGATCGGCGGTAACGGCGCCGGCAAGTCGACCCTGTTCCGCATGATCATGGGCAAGGAAACCCCGGATTCCGGCAGCATCGAGATCGGCGATACCGTGCAGCTGGCCTGCGTGGACCAGAGCCGCGATGACCTGGACGGCAGCAAGACCGTGTGGGAAGCAGTGTCCGATGGTCTCGACATGATCAAGATCGGCAACTACGAGGTGCCGTCGCGCGGCTACGTCGGCCGCTTCAACTTCAAGGGCGGCGACCAGCAGAAGTTCGTCAAGGACCTCTCCGGTGGTGAGCGTGGCCGTCTGCACCTGGCCCTGACCCTGAAACAGGGCGCCAACGTGCTGCTGCTCGACGAACCGTCCAACGACCTCGACGTGGAAACCCTGCGCTCCCTCGAAGAGGCGATGCTGGACTTCCCCGGCGCCGCCATCGTGATCTCCCACGATCGCTGGTTCCTGGACCGTGTTGCCACCCACATCCTCTCCTACGAGGACGACGGCAGCGTGGTGTTCTTCGAAGGCAACTACACCGAGTACGAAGCCGACCGCAAGAAGCGCCTCGGCGATGCGGCCAGCCAGCCGCACCGCGTGCGCTACAAGAAGCTGGCGCAGTAAGCGCCATGCAGCAAAAGAAAACGGGGCCTGCGGGCCCCGTTTCTTTTTCCACCTGCCACGTTCAGCCGGACCGCGCCCCGCTGCAAAGTTTGATCGTGGTCAGTGTGGGGCGGCCAATTGCGGCCAAACTGTCTGTACCGTCTTCAGGAGCCTCGCCATGAGCCACGTCGATCCCCGTTCTGCGCTGGATACGCTTTACGACGAATACAGTCGCCGCGCCACGGCCATCCGCCGCGACCTCGGCCTGCAGCGCAATGCCGACTTCGCCGAGCAGGCCGTCGAGCGACAGAACGATGAGGTGCTGGAGGCTCTGCTGGCCGAGGCGGAAGCGGGGATGCGGCAGGTCGGCATGGCGCGTCTGCGCCTGGACGATGGCTGTTACGGGGTGTGCCAGCGCTGCGGCGAGGCGATCGAGCCGGCGCGCTTGCAGGCATTGCCGGCTGCCGAGTTCTGTCTGAGCTGTGCCGACCGCGCGAGCGTCTGATCGGCGCCTTGCCAGCGGCGGCGGGGCGGCGCCATTATGGTCCCATCTTGCGGCTTGCCCGCTCTGACAAGGACTTCCGATGCCCGAATCCTTCGCTGCCAGCCTGCGCCTGGCGCCCGATGCCCTGACCCGTCCCTGCGCTCCCGACCAGTTCAACTTCACCAATACCGACGACCTCGAGCCGTTTCGCGGCGTGCTCGGCCAGGAGCGCGCGGTGGAGGCGCTGCAATTTGGCGTGGCGATGCCGCGTCCCGGCTACAACGTGTATGTGATGGGCGAGCCGGGCACCGGCCGCTTCTCCTTCGTGCAGCGCTACCTCAAGGCCGAGGCCAAGCGCCAGGCCACCCCGGTAGACCGGGTCTACGTCAATCATTTCGATGAGCCGCGCGAGCCGCGTGCGCTGGAGCTGCCACCAGGCACTGCGGCTGCCTTCATCGCCGATATCGGCCACCTGATCGACAACCTGCTGGCGACCTTCCCGGCGGTGTTCGAGACGCCTACCTACCAGCAGAAGAAGGGCGCCATCGACCGCGTGTTCAACCAGCGTTACGACAAGGCCCTGGACCTGATCGAGAAGCTGGCGCTGGAGAAGGACGTGGCCCTGTACCGCGACAGCGCCAATATCGCCTTCACCCCGATGAAGGACGGCAAGGCGCTGGATGAGGCCGACTTCGCCCAGCTGCCGGAGGCCGAGCGTGAGCGTTTCCATGACGATATCGCCGCGCTGGAGGAACGCCTCAACGAGGAGCTGGCCAGCTTGCCGCAGTGGAAGCGCGAGAGCAGCAACCAGCTGCGCCAGCTCAATGAGGAGACCATCGGCCTGGCGCTGCAGCCGCTGCTGTCGCCGCTGTCGGAAAAATATGCGGAGAACGCCGGCGTGTGCGCCTACCTGCAGGCGGTGCAGGTCAACCTGCTGCGCACCGTGGTCGACCAGCTGCTCGACGACAAGCCGGACCTGCAGCGCCGCGAGATGCTCGAGGAGCAGTACAGCCCCAGCCTGGTGGTCGGCCACCACGGCGATGGCGGTGCGCCGGTGGTGTTCGAGCCGCACCCGACCTACGACAACCTGTTCGGCCGCATCGAGTACAGCACCGATCAGGGCGCGCTCTACACCAGTTATCGGCAGCTGCGCCCCGGCGCCCTGCACCGGGCCAACGGCGGCTACCTGATCGTCGAAGCGGAAAAGCTGCTCAGCGAGCCCTTCGTCTGGGATGCGCTCAAGCGCGCCCTGCATTCGCGCCAGTTGAAGATGGAGTCGCCGCTCGGCGATCTCGGCCGCATTGCCACCGTGACCCTCAACCCGCAGGTCATTCCGCTGCAGCTCAAAGTCATCATCATTGGCTCGCGCCAGCTGTACTACACGCTGCAGGACCTGGATTCCGACTTCCAGGAGATGTTCCGCGTGCTGGTGGACTTCGACGAGGAGATTGCCGTCGGCGACGACAGCCTCGAGCAGTTCGCCCAGCTGCTCAAGACGCGTACCTCGGAGGAGGGCATGGCGCCGCTCACGGCGGCCGCCGTGGCACGCCTGGCCACCTACAGCGCGCGCCTGGCCGAGCACCAGGGGCGCCTGTCGGCGCGCATCGGCGACTTGTTCCAGCTGGTCAGCGAGGCCGACTTCGTGCGCCAGCTGGCCGGTGATGCGATCACCGACGTCGGCCATATCGAGCGCGCGCTCAAGGCCAAGGCCGACCGCACCGGGCGGGTGTCGGCGCGGATCATCGACGACATGCTGGCCGGCATCATCCTCATCGACACGGCTGGCGAGGCCATCGGCAAGTGCAACGGCCTGACCGTGCTGGAGGTCGGCGACTCGGCCTTCGGCGTGCCGGCGCGCATCTCCGCCACCGTCTACCCGGGCGGCAGCGGCATCGTCGACATCGAACGCGAGGTCAGCCTGGGCCAGCCGATCCACTCCAAGGGGGTGATGATCCTCACCGGCTTCCTCGGCAGCCGCTACGCCCAGGAGTTCCCCCTGGAAATCTCCGCCAGCATCGCCCTGGAGCAGTCCTACGGCTATGTGGATGGCGACAGCGCCTCGCTCGGCGAGGTCTGCACGCTGATTTCCGCGCTATCGCGCACGCCGCTCAAGCAGTGCTTCGCCATTACCGGCTCGATCAACCAGTTTGGCGAGGTGCAGGCAGTCGGGGGCGTCAACGAGAAGATCGAGGGCTTCTTCCGCCTGTGCCAGGCGCGCGGCCTGACCGGCGAGCAGGGCGTGATCATTCCGCACTCCAACGTCAGCAACCTGATGCTCGATGAGCGCGTGTTGCAGGCGGTGCGTGCCGGGCAGTTCCATGTTTACGCCGTGCGCCATGTCGACGAGGCCCTCGGCCTGCTGCTCGGCGAGCCGGCCGGCGCGCCGGATGCCAAGGGCCAGTTCCCCAAGGGCAGCGTCAACGCGCGGGTGGTCGAGCGCCTGCGCAGCATCGCCGAGCTGGGCATGGAGGAAGAGGAGAAGGACAAGGAGGCCGCCAAGGACAAGCCCAAGGAGAGCAAGCCGCGCGCCAAGCCGGCACCGAAAGCGGCCAAGGAGTAACGGCGGCAACTGGTCAGTCACTGCGCATTCCGGTGGCGCCCGCGGCGGGCGTCGCCGCAGGGTGGTTTCCCCCGTTCCTTCCACAGAGTTATCCACAGCTGGCGGGGATAACTTTTACCTTCCGCCGTGCGGTGCCCGGGTGTAGGCTGAAAGCCAGACCTCGCGAGGACCGCCGTCATGCCGCGCAGCCTCTGTCTTACCCGTCAGTGCCTCGGCCTGACTACCCGCATCGAGTGCGAGATCCGTCCGCTGGCCGGCCAGCAAGGCTTGTGGACGCTGCTCTGTGCGGCCGGCATGTCCGCTGCCCAGCCCTCGGCGATCAGGGCGCAAGGCCCATTTCACGGGCCTCTGGTGGCCGAGGAGATTCTTGCTTCGATCGCCCGCTGCCTGGCCGACCAGGGCTATGCGTCCTGCGCGGAGCCGCCAATCTGGCGCCTGCATCTGCAGGCCGAACTGCGCCGCCTCAATGGTGTGCGCTGTCGTTCGCGCGGCGATTTTCAGTCCCGCCCGGAAAGCTGAACGCTTTTTGCCCAACCTGTGGCGCCTTCCCGCAGCCAGGGGCGTATAGCCATCCTTCCCGGGGCTGCCCACAAGGTTATCCACAGTAAGCGGGGATAAAAATCCGCCAGCGCTTGTCACCTTGCCCGCCGGGCGCGGCTGGGTATACTCGCGACCAGTTTTCTATCCACTCGGCGAGATCACATGGAACGCTTTATCGAAAATGCTATGTACGCCTCGCGCTGGTTGCTGGCGCCCATCTACTTCGGTCTGTCCCTGGCGCTGCTGGCGCTGGCGCTCAAGTTCTTCCAGGAGGTTTTTCATATCCTCCCGAACGTGTTCAACATGGCCGAGGCCGACCTGATTCTGGTGCTGCTGTCGCTGATCGACATGGCGTTGGTGGGTGGGCTGCTGGTGATGGTGATGATCTCCGGCTACGAGAACTTCGTGTCCCAGCTGGATATTGACGAGGGCCAGGAGAAGCTCAGCTGGCTGGGCAAGATGGATTCCGGTTCGCTGAAAATGAAAGTGGCGGCCTCCATCGTGGCGATTTCCTCCATCCATCTGCTCAAGGTGTTCATGGATGCCAAGAACATCGAGCCGGTGTACCTGAAGTGGTACGTGATCATCCACATGACGTTCGTCATCTCCGCGTTCGCTATGGGCTACCTGGATAAGCTGACCAAGCACGACCACTGATTCCCCGCGCTGCCTTCTTTGCGTTATTGGGCCGCCCGTCCGCTGTTTAGCGGACGGGCGGTTTCATTTCCGCCTTGCGATAACTAAATTTGTACAACATTATCTAGTTGTACAGTTTTTAACGGCGAGGTGAGCGACATGAAGCTGCAAGAGCTGTTGGTCCGGGCGCAGGCGGGGCAGGTTGATTCGCTTGAGCTGATTTCCCTCGAAGGCGGAACGTATGTCCTCGAGGCGGTGACGGGTAGCCACCGCGTGTCGGTGAAGGATGCCAATGGCGTAGTCCTGCACCTGCGTTCCGTGGAGCATGCCCGTGATCTGCTGCAGGGCATGCCGTTGCTGCCTTTCCATCTGGTGCATGCCGAAGTGCATGACGAGATGTGCGGTATGCCGCCCGCCGCCAATGAGCCGCTGCGCGTACCGATTTCCATGCGCTCTGCCTGGTGAGTTCGTCCCGCCTGGCGCTGGTCCTGGGCGACCAGCTGAGTTTCGATCTGGCGTCGCTGCGTGAGCTGGATCCCGACAGTGATGTGATCCTGATGGCCGAGGTGGTCGAAGAGGCCACCTACGTGCTGCATCACCCGCAGAAGATCGCGCTGATCTTCAGTGCCATGCGCCACTTCGCCGATGCCCTGCGCCAGCGTGGTTGGCGCGTCCTTTATTCGCGCCTGGACGATCCGAACAACAGCGGCTCCATCGTCGGCGAGCTGCGGCGTGGGCTGGAGCAGCTGGGAGCCAGCGAGATTCATCTCACCGAGTGTGGCGAGTGGCGCCTGCAGCAGGCGCTGTGCGACAGCGGTCTGCCGCTGGTCTGGCATGCCGACCGGCGTTTCTTCTGTTCGCGCGAGTGGTTTGCCGGCTGGGCGCATGGCAAGCGTCAGCTGCGGATGGAATTCTTTTACCGGGAGATGCGGCGCAAGCACGGCGTGCTGATGAACGCTGACGGTACCCCGGTCGGGGGCGCCTGGAATTTCGATGCGGAGAACCGCAAGGCCTTGCCCCGGCACACCAAGGCGCCAGCTGTCGCGGGCTTCGCCGCCGATGCCATGACCCTCGAGGTACTGCAGCTGGTTGGTGAGCGCTTCTCCGCGCATTACGGTTCGTTGCACGGCTTCGACTACCCGGTGACCCACGCCGACGCCGGGCAGCTCTGGCAGCACTTTCTCGACGTCGCCCTGCCGGCCTTCGGTGACTTTCAGGACGCCATGGCCAGCGGCGAGCCCTATCTGTTCCACGCGCGCATCAGTGCGGCGCTGAACATCGGCCTGCTCGACGTGCGCCGGCTGTGCGCCGACGTCGAGTCGGCCTACTGGGCTGGGCGGGTGCCGCTCAACGCGGCCGAGGGCTTCATCCGCCAATTGCTCGGCTGGCGCGAGTACGTGCGTGGCATCTACTGGCTGCACATGCCGGACTACGCCACGCGCAACGCCTTCGGCAATACCCGTGCGCTGCCCGAGTTCTACTGGACCGGGCAGACCCGCATGAACTGCATGCGCCAGGCCATCGGCCAGACCCTGGAACTGGCCTACGCCCATCACATTCAGCGCTTGATGGTCACCGGCAACTTCGCCCTGCTGGCCGGCATCGTGCCGCAGCAGGTCTGCGACTGGTACCTGGCGGTGTACATGGATGCCTTCGACTGGGTCGAGCTGCCCAACACACTGGGTATGGTGATGCATGCCGACGGTGGCTACCTGGGGTCCAAGCCCTACTGCGCCAGCGGCCAGTACATCAAGCGCATGTCGGATTACTGCGGCGACTGCGCCTACAAGGTCAGCGAAAGCACCGGCGAGTCGGCCTGCCCGTTCAATGCGCTGTACTGGCACTTCCTCATGCGCCACCGCGACCAGCTGCGCGGCAACCAGCGCCTGGGCATGGTCTATCGCAACCTGGAACGCATGCCGGAGGAACGTCAGCAGGCGCTCTGGCAACGCGGCGAACAGCTGCTGGCGCGCCTGGATGCCGGGGAGATGCTGTGAGGAAGAAGGCCGACCTGCCCAGCAAGCCCTGTGCGACCTGTGGCCGGCCGCTGGTCTGGCGACGCAAGTGGGCGGCCTGCTGGGACGAAGTCCGCCACTGCTCCGAGCGCTGCCGGCGCAACCGCGCGCGTCCCGGCGGGTCTTGAGTCGCCGCCTGTGCTAGTCTGGCCGGCCTTTTGACCCCTGTGGAGCCCGGCCATGTCCGAACTCGATCTTTCCACCGACCAAGCCCGCGTCAGCTATGGCATCGGCCGTCAGCTGGGTGACCAGCTGCGTGACAACCCGCCGCCCGGCGCCAGCCTGGAAGCCATCGTCGCCGGTCTGCGCGACGCTTTCCATGGCCAGCCCAGCCAGGTTGACCCTGAAGCACTGAATTCCAGCTTCCGCGTGATCCGCGAAATCATGCAGGCCGAAGCCGCCGCCAAGGCCGAGAAGGCCGCTGCCGCTGGCCGCGACTATCTGGTTGAGAACGCCAAGCGCGAAGGCGTGACCGTGCTCGAGTCCGGTCTGCAGTACGAAGTGCTGGTAGCCGGCGAGGGCGCCAAGCCATCGCGCGAAGACCACGTGCGCACCCACTACCACGGCACCCTGATCGACGGCACGGTGTTCGACAGCTCCTACGATCGCGGCCAGCCGGCCGAATTCCCGGTCGGCGGCGTGATCGCTGGCTGGGTCGAGGCTCTGCAGCTGATGAACGCCGGCAGCAAGTGGCGCCTGCACGTGCCGAGCGAGCTGGCCTATGGTGGCCAGGCCGTCGGCAGCATCCCGCCGCACAGCGTGCTGGTGTTCGACGTCGAGCTGCTCGACATCCTGTAAGAAGCGATGCCCGGATCGCTCGTCCTGACCGATCCGGGCATCTGCAGAAGCGCCATTGCTTCTGCTCATGGGCCGTGCCCATGTCCCGGCGCCTCCCTGTGCCGGGGTGGATGCGCAGAGCGACCGCCGTTGGCCGCTCGCCTTGCAACGCTCAGTGCAGTTCGCCCTGCGGCCGCAGCGCCCGGGCATAGCAGAACAGAAACAGGCCGCGCACCAGCTCCTTCAGTACGCCGGGTTCGCTGGAGCCGAAGTCGTGCAGATCCAGCTCACCCTGTTCGCGCAGCTCGCTGAGGGCGTCCTCGTGCAGCATGGCGCAGACCTCGCCGGTCTCGCGGTTGAGGATGCGCAGGTAGGGATGCGGGCGATCCAGCCAGGCATCGATCAAATAGGTCATGGCTCATCTCCTTGTCGTCCAATCGGCTAGATATGAGAATAATTCCTATTATCAAAATAGCAAGCCTCAATCGTGCTTTTCGTCGGGCAACAAAAAGCCCGTCACAGGGACGGGCTCGGGTGCCGCCGGGCGTGTCTCAGTGTGTACGCGCGACGGCGAAGCGGCTGAGTTCGATCAGAGCATCACGGTAGGCGCTGTCCGGCAGGGTGTCGAGGCAGGCGATGGCCTGATCGGCGTGCTGGCGGGCGAGGCGGGCGGTGTAGTCCAGAGCGCCACTGGCCTGCACGGCAGCGCGGATGCTCTCCAGGTCCTCGATGCCGCCTTTCTGGATTGCGGTGCGCACCAGGGCGGCCTGTTCGGCACTGCCTTCGCGCATGGTGTAGATCAGCGGCAGGGTCGGCTTGCCCTCGGCCAGGTCGTCACCGACGTTCTTGCCCAGGGTGGCGGCATCGCCCTGGTAGTCGAGCAGGTCGTCGACCAGCTGGAAGGCGATGCCCAGGTGGTCGCCGAAGTGGCGCAGCGCCTCGCTCTGCGCCTCGGCGGCGCCTGCCAGTGCAGCGGCGCTGTGGGTCGAGGCCTCGAACAGCATGGCGGTCTTGCCGCGGATCACTTCCATGTAGGTGTCTTCCGTGGTGCTGGCGTCTCGCACCTTGGACAGCTGCAGCACCTCGCCTTCGGCGATCACCCGGGTGGCGCGCGAGAGGATGCGCATCACCGGCATGGAGCCGAGCTCGACCATCATTTCGAAGGAGCGGGAATAGAGGAAGTCGCCGACCAGCACGCTCGGCGCGTTGCCCCACTGCGCGTTGGCGGTGGCACGGCCACGGCGCATGCCGGACATGTCGACCACGTCGTCATGCAGCAGGGTGGCGGTGTGCAGGAACTCGATGGTCGCAGCCAGCAGGCGCAGGTCGTCGGCCTGATAGCCCAGGGCCTTGCCGCTGAGCAGCACCAGCAGCGGACGCAGGCGCTTGCCGCCGGCGGAGATGATGTAGTCGCCGATCTTTTCCACCAGGGGGACGTGTGACTTCAGCTGCTGGCGGATGATGCCGTCGACGGCGGTGAAATCGTCCGCGACCACGCTTTGGAAGGCCTGGGGTTGCATCGGTAACGGGGGCTCCTGGAACGTTGCCGGCATCCCGGGTGCGGGAGGCGGCGAAAGGTCGGGTCGGACGGGGCCGGACCGGGCTGCGCGGCATGCTAGGGTCCGGGGTGGGGGCTGTCAAGGCAAGGCCAGGCGGGGCTTGCCTCGCGGCGGGGCTTTCCGTACAATCGCGGCCCCAAACTTCTATGGGCAACTCCCTGCCTTACGCAATTGCACGGGTGTCAGTCCGGCCCCATGCAGCCATGCCGGCCAATAACTCTTCCTATAAAGAGTCGGGTGAGCAGGTTTAACGGAGAAAAATCCATGTACGCAGTAATTGTTACCGGTGGCAAGCAGTACAAAGTCGCCGAAGGTGAATTCCTCAAGGTCGAGAAGCTGGAAGTCGCCACTGGCGAATCCGTGACTTTCGACCGCGTTCTGCTGGTCGGCAACGGTGACGACGTGAAAATCGGCGCTCCGGTAGTCGATGGTGCCAAGGTTGTTGCCGAGGTGGTTTCCCAGGGTCGTCACGACAAAGTGACCATCATCAAGTTCCGCCGTCGTAAGCACCACATGAAGCGTCAGGGCCACCGTCAGTGGTTCACCGAAATCAAGATCACCGGCATCCAGGCCTGATCCCCTTTTAGGAGGCTATGACTCATGGCACACAAAAAAGCTGGCGGTAGTACTCGTAACGGCCGCGATTCCGAAAGTAAACGCCTTGGCGTGAAGATGTACGGCAGCCAGGCCATCAAGGCCGGCAACATCATCGTGCGTCAGCGCGGCACCCAGTTCCACGCCGGTTACGGCGTTGGCATGGGCAAAGACCACACCCTGTTCGCTAAAGTCGACGGCGTGGTCAAGTTCGAAGTGAAGGGCGCCTTCGGCCGTCGCTATGTGAGCGTCGTGACTGCCTAAGTCGCTGCTCGCTGAAAAAGCCCTGTCTTGCGACGGGGCTTTTTTGTTTCTGTATATCCTGTATTCCCGTGTTCACTAGCCCGCCGCTGCGGTGGGAGGCAACCCAATGAAATTCGTCGACGAAGTTTCGATATTTGTAAAAGCCGGCGACGGCGGTAACGGCATGATGAGCTTCCGCCGCGAGAAGTTCATCGAGAAGGGTGGCCCCAACGGCGGCGACGGTGGCGACGGCGGCTCGGTATTCCTCGAGGCCGACGAGAACCTCAACACCCTGGTCGACTACCGCTACACGCGTCGTTTCCAGGCGCAGAATGGCGAGAAGGGCGGCAGTACCGAGTGTACCGGTGCCAAGGGCGAGGACCTGATCCTGCCGGTACCGGTCGGTACCACCGTGATCGACGCTTCCACCCAGGAAGTCATTGGCGACCTGACCCGTGCCGGTCAGCGTCTGATGGTGGCGCAGGGTGGTTGGCACGGCCTGGGCAATACCCGCTTCAAGTCCAGTACCAACCGTGCGCCGCGGCAGACCACGCCGGGCAAGCCGGGCGAGCAGCGCGATCTCAAGCTGGAGCTCAAGGTACTGGCGGACGTCGGTCTGCTCGGCTTGCCGAATGCCGGCAAGAGCACCTTCATCCGCTCGGTGTCCGCGGCCAAGCCGAAGGTCGCCGACTATCCCTTCACTACCCTGGTGCCGAACCTGGGGGTGGTTAGCGTCGGGCGCTACAAGAGCTTCGTCATCGCCGACATTCCCGGTTTGATCGAGGGGGCCTCCGAAGGTGCCGGCCTGGGTATTCGCTTCCTCAAGCACCTGGCGCGTACCCGCCTGCTGCTGCATCTAGTGGACATGGCGCCGCTGGACCAGAGCGATCCGGCCGAGGCGGCTGAGGTGATCATTCGCGAGCTGGAGAAATTCAGCCCGGCGCTGGCCGAGCGTGAGCGCTGGCTGGTGCTGAACAAGGCCGACCAGTTGCTCGATGACGAGCGCGAGGAGCGCATGCGTGCGGTGGTCGAACGTCTGGACTGGCAGGGTCCGGTGTTCGTCATTTCCGCCCTGGAGCGCGAGGGTACCGAGGCGCTGAGTCAGGCCATCATGCGCTACATGGATGAGCGTGCGGTGCGCATCGAGGAAGAGCCGGACTACGCCGCTGAGCTGGTTGAGCTGGATCGGCGCATCGAGGACGAGGCGCGCGCCCGCCTGCAGGCGCTGGATGACAAGCGCGCGCTGCGCAAGGCCGGTCTGAAGAGTGTCGACGATGTCGGCGACGACGATGACTGGGATGACTTCGAGGATGATGAAGACGGTCCCGAGATCATTTACGTCCGGGACTGAGAGTAGGTATCGTGCAGCGCCGCTTTATAGCGGCGTTGTGCTGACTGGCTGGGGTAGAGGGCATCATGCGGGACAAGGTGACCGGCGCGCAGCGCTGGGTAGTGAAGATCGGCAGTGCGCTGTTGACCGCCGATGGGCGTGGGCTCGATCGTGCCGCCATGGCGGTGTGGGTCGAGCAGATGGTGGCCCTGCGCGAGGCAGGGGTGGAGCTGGTGCTGGTTTCGTCTGGCGCTGTGGCGGCCGGCATGAGTCGTCTCGGCTGGAGCTCGCGACCGAGTGCCATGCATGAGCTCCAGGCGGCGGCGGCCGTGGGGCAGATGGGCTTGGTGCAGGCTTGGGAGTCCAGCTTCGGCGAGCATGGCAAGCACACGGCTCAGGTGTTGCTGACTCATGATGATCTGTCTGATCGCAAGCGCTACCTGAACGCCCGCAGCACGCTGCGCACCCTGGTTGATCTTGGTGTGGTTCCGGTGATCAACGAGAACGATACCGTGGTCACCGACGAGATCCGTTTCGGTGACAACGACACCCTGGCCGCCCTGGTGGCCAACCTGGTGGAGGCTGACCTGCTGGTGATCCTCACCGATCGCGACGGCATGTTCGATGCCGATCCGCGGCACAATCCCGATGCGCAGCTGATTTTCGAGGCGCGTGCCGATGATCCGTCGCTGGATGCCGTGGCGGGCGGTACCGGTGGTGCCCTGGGGCGCGGCGGCATGCAGACCAAGCTGCGCGCGGCGCGCCTGGCGGCGCGTTCCGGTGCGCACACGGTGATCGTGGGTGGGCGCATCGAGCGCGTGCTCGATCGCCTCAAGGCAGGTGAGCGTCTGGGTACCCTGCTGGCGCCCGAGCGCGGCCTGCTGGCGGCGCGCAAGCAGTGGCTGGCGGGTCACCTGCAGACTCGCGGCACTCTGGTGCTGGATGCGGGGGCGGTGAAGGCGCTGGCGGTCGATCACAAGAGCCTGCTGCCGGTCGGGGTGCGCGAGGTGCAGGGTAGTTTCCGCCGTGGCGAGATGGTGGTCTGTGTGGGGCCGGATGGTCGCGAGGTTGCGCGTGGCCTGGCCAACTACAGTGCCGTGGAGGCGCAAAAGATTGTTGGGCAGCCGTCCGATGCCATCGAGAAGCTGCTCGGCTATGTCGATGAGCCGGAGCTGGTGCATCGGGATAATCTGATTCTGGTTTAGGGAGAGCGCCATGCGTGTTGCAAAGGGATTGCTGGGTTTGTGTCTGGCGCTGCCGCTGGTCGTACAGGCAGAGGAGATCGGCGAGGTCTCCACGGTGTTCAAGTGGGTTGGTCCGAACGACAAGATCGTGGTCGAGGCCTTCGATGATCCCAGGGTGGAAGGGGTGACCTGTTACCTGTCGCGAGCCAAGACTGGTGGCGTCAAGGGTGGTCTGGGGCTGGCCGAGGATCGTGCCGAGGCGTCGATTGCCTGTCGTCAGGTCGGGCCGATTCGCTTCACTGGCAAGCTCAAGGATGGCGAGGAGGTGTTCAAGGAGCGCACCTCGCTGGTGTTCAAGACCATGCAGGTGGTGCGCTTCTTCGATCAGAAGCGCAATACCCTGGTCTATCTGGTGTACAGCGACCGGGTGATCGAAGGCAGTCCGCAGAATGCGGTGACGGCTATTCCGATCCTGCCCTGGGCGGCGCAGTAAGAAAAAGCCGGAGCATGCTCCGGCTTTTTTGTGCTGGTTGTGCAGAATCGCAGGCAATAAAAAACCGGCCCTGGGGCCGGTTTTTCAAGAACACAACCAATCAGGCGGCGGTAGCCAGTGCCTTGATGTGGCCGTTCAGGCGGCTCTTGTGACGAGCGGCCTTGTTCTTGTGGATGATGCCTTTGTCAGCCATGCGGTCGATAACCGGAACAGCCAGGGTGTAAGCGGTCTGTGCCTTGGCGAGGTCTTTGGCGTCGATAGCCTTGACTACGTTTTTGATGTAGGTACGAACCATGGAGCGCAGGCTGGCGTTATGGCTACGACGCTTCTCAGCCTGTTTGGCGCGTTTTTTGGCAGAAGGTGTATTGGCCACCGTCAAGCTCCTCGAAAACTAGGGGGGATAGCAACAAATAAGGCCGCGAATCATGCCGATGCATCGCGTGCCTGTCAAGTGCGGAAGTGCCTTCATGTGCTGGTCTGACCAGCGGTGGCTGGTTAAACTCCTCGCCTTCTAGTGTGCTGGCCTTTTGCGCCGGCCTTTCGGATCGTCGAGACTCCATGAATCTGCTCAAGTCCCTGGCCGCCGTCAGCTCCCTGACCATGGTTTCCCGCGTGCTGGGTTTCGTCCGCGATACCCTGATCGCGCGCATCTTCGGTGCCGGCGTGGCATCAGACGCCTTCGTCGTCGCTTTCAAGCTGCCCAACCTGCTGCGACGCATTTTCGCTGAGGGCGCCTTCTCCCAGGCGTTCGTGCCGATCCTGGCCGAGTACAAGACCCAGCAGGGCGAGGAGGCGACCCGTACCTTCCTGGCCTATGTGGCCGGCTTGCTGACCCTGGTGCTGGCGCTGGTCACGCTGCTTGGCATGCTGGCCGCGCCCTGGATCGTCTGGGTCAGCGCACCGGGCTTCGCTGACGAGCCGGAACGTTTCGCCCTGACCGTCGACCTGCTGCGGGTGACCTTCCCCTACATTCTGCTGATTTCCCTGTCGTCGCTGGTCGGCGCGGTGCTCAACACCTGGAACCGTTTCTCGGTACCCGCCTTCGTGCCGACCCTGCTGAACGTCAGCATGATCATCTTCACTGTCTGGCTGGCGCCCTATTTCGACCCGCCGATCATGGCGCTGGGCTGGGCGGTACTGGTCGGTGGCCTGGCGCAGTTTCTCTGGCAGCTGCCGGCGCTGAAGCAGGTTGGCATGCTGGTGCTGCCACGCCTGAGTCTGCGTGATACTGGCGTGTGGCGGGTGCTCCGGCAAATGGGACCGGCGATCTTCGGTGTGTCGGTGGGGCAGATCTCGCTGATCATCAACACCATCTTCGCCTCGTTCCTGGTCGCCGGTTCGGTGTCCTGGATGTACTACGCCGACCGCCTGATGGAGTTGCCCTCCGGGGTGTTAGGCGTAGCGCTGGGAACCATCCTGCTGCCGGCGCTGGCCAAGACCTATGCCAGTGCCGACCGTAGCGACTACTCCAAGTTGCTCGACTGGGGGCTGCGCCTGTGCTTCCTGCTGGTGTTGCCCTGCACCCTGGCGCTGGCGATCATCGCCGAGCCGCTGATCGTCTCGCTGTTCCAGTATGGCAAGTTCACCGCCCACGATTCGGCGATGACTCAGCAGGCCCTGGTCGCCTACTCGGTAGGCCTGCTGGCGCTGATCCTGGTGAAGATTCTGGCGCCCGGCTTCTATGCCCAGCAGGACATCAGAACGCCCGTGCGCATCGCCATCGTCAGTCTGCTTGCGACCCAGGCGATGAATGCCCTGTTCGTTTTCATCTTTGAGCTGCAGCATGCAGGTCTTGCCCTGTCGATCAGCCTGGCGGCCTGTCTGAATGCCGGCTTGCTCTACTGGCAGCTGTGCCGCAAGCGCATCTACCTGCCGCAGCCGGGCTGGGCGAAGTTCCTCGCCAAGCTGGCGCTGGCGGTGCTGGTGATGGCGGCTGTATTGGTGGTGGTGATGCACTTCATGCCGGCCTGGGGCGAGGGCGGCATGCTGCTGCGCCTGCTGCGTCTCGGTGTGCTGGTAGTCGCCGGCGCGTCGGCCTATTTTGCGGTGCTGGCGCTGTTGGGCTTCCGCCCGCGCGACTTCTCGCGCCGGGCTGTGCACTGAGCCGGACGCGCTGCCTGTTGCCGCTGGCCGGCTGTGCGTATAATCGACCACTTTGTAAGCAAGAAGCGCGCTATGCAGCTGGTTCGAGGCCTCCACAATCTGCTACCCCTCACCCAGGGATGCGTTGCCACCATCGGCAATTTCGATGGCGTGCACCGTGGTCACCAGGCCATTCTTGCGCGCCTGCGCGAACGCTCGATTGAGCTGGGCGTGCCGAGTTGCGTGGTGATCTTCGAGCCGCAACCGCGTGAATTCTTTGCCCCGGACACCGCGCCGGCACGCCTGACCCGCCTGCGCGAGAAGCTCGAACTGCTCGCCGCCCAGGGTGTCGATCGGGTGCTGTGCCTGGCCTTCAACCGCCGCCTGCGTGAGCTGTCGGCCGACGAGTTCGTGCGCCAGGTGCTGGTCGAGGGGCTGCGTATCAAGCACCTGGAGGTCGGCGACGACTTTCGCTTCGGCGCAGGTCGCAGCGGTGATTTCGATTTTCTGGTGCAGGCCGGCGCGCAGCAGGGCTTCAGTGTCGAGGCGGCGCTGACCGTCGAACTGGACGGCGAGCGCATCAGCAGCACCCGCGTGCGCCAGGCCCTACAGGCCGGCGAGCTGGAATTGGCCGAGCGCCTGCTGGGTCGCCCCTACGCCCTGGCTGGCCGCGTGCTGCATGGGCAGAAGCTGGCGCGCCAGCTCGGCACGCCGACTGCCAACGTGCAGCTCAAGCGGCGCAAGCCGCCTCTGCGCGGGGTGTTTCTGGTCAGCGCGCTGCATGAAGGGCACAGGTTTCATGGCGTGGCCAACATAGGTCAGCGCCCCACGGTGGCCGGCGACGGCAGCCCGCACCTGGAAGTGCATTTGCTGGAATTCGCTGGCGACCTCTACGGCCAGCGCCTGACAGTGGAGTTTCACCACAAGCTGCGCGACGAGCAGCGTTTCGCCTCTCTGGAGGCGCTGAAGACGGCGATCGACGCGGATGTCGCCGCCGCCCGGGCCTACTGGCTTGGCCAACCGCTTGATTGATCGAAGAGCCTGAGATGACCGACTACAAAGCCACGCTGAACCTCCCGGAAACAGCCTTCCCGATGAAAGCCGGCCTGCCGCAGCGCGAGCCGGAGACCCTGGCGCGCTGGGACAGCATCGGCCTGTACCAGAAGCTGCGGGAGATCGGCGCGACCCGGCCGAAGTTCGTCCTGCACGACGGCCCGCCCTACGCCAACGGCAGCATCCATATCGGTCACGCGGTCAACAAGATCCTCAAGGACATGATCGTCCGTTCCAAGACCCTGGCCGGCTTCGACGCCCCCTACGTGCCGGGCTGGGACTGCCACGGCCTGCCGATCGAGCACAAGGTGGAGACCACCTTCGGCAAGAACCAGCCGTCCGACCTGACCCGTGAGCGCTGCCGCAGCTACGCCGGTGAGCAGATCGAGGGTCAGAAGGCCGATTTCATCCGCCTCGGCGTCCTCGGTGAGTGGGACAACCCCTACAAGACCATGGCCTTCGCCAACGAGGCCGGCGAGATTCGTGCGCTGGCCGAGATGGTCAAGCAGGGCTTCGTGTTCAAGGGCCTGAAGCCGGTCAACTGGTGCTTCGACTGTGGCTCGGCACTGGCCGAGGCCGAGGTGGAGTACCAGGACAAGAAGTCCGACGCCATCGACGTGGCCTTCCCGGTCGAGGACGCCGACAAGCTGGCCGCCGCCTTCGGCCTCGGCGCGCTGGGCAAGCCCGCTGCCATCGTCATCTGGACCACCACGCCCTGGACCATCCCGGCCAACCAGGCGCTGAACGTCCATCCCGAGTTCACCTACGCCCTGGTCGACACCGGCGAGCGTCTGCTGGTACTGGCCGAGGAGCTGGTGGAAAGCTGCCTGCAGCGCTACGGCCTGAGTGGCGAGATCATCGCCCGCGCCGAAGGGCGCGCGCTGGAGCTGATCCGCTTCCGCCATCCGTTCTATGAGCGCTTCTCTCCGGTCTACCTGGCCGAATACGTCGAACTGGGCGCCGGTACCGGCATCGTCCACTCGGCGCCGGCCTACGGCGAGGACGACTTCCGTTCGTGCAAGGGCTACGGCATGCACAACGACGACATCCTCAGCCCGGTGCAGAGCAACGGCGTGTACGTGGCCGACCTGCCGTTCTTCGGTGGCCAGTTCATCTGGAAGGCCAACCCGGCCATTGTCGCCAAGCTCGACGAAGTCGGCGCGCTGCTCAAGCATGAGGCCATCCAGCACAGCTACATGCACTGCTGGCGCCACAAGACCCCGCTGATCTACCGCGCCACTGCGCAGTGGTTCGTCGGCATGGACAAGCAGGCCACCGACGGCACCACCCTGCGCGAGCGCGCCCTGAGTGCCATCGAGCAGACCCAGTTCGTGCCGAACTGGGGCCAGGCGCGCCTGCACGGCATGATCGCCGGCCGTCCTGACTGGTGCATTTCGCGCCAGCGCAACTGGGGCGTGCCGATCCCGTTCTTCCTGCACAAGGCCAGCGGCGAGCTGCACCCGCGCACCGTTGAGCTGATGGAAGACGTGGCCAAGCGCGTCGAGGAGCAGGGCATCGAGGCCTGGTTCAAGCTGGACGCCGCCGAGCTGCTCGGCAGTGAAGCCGCCGACTACGACAAGATCAGCGACACCCTGGACGTCTGGTTCGACTCCGGCACCACCCACTGGCACGTGCTGCGCGGCTCGCACCCGCTGGGCCACGAAGTCGGCCCGCGCGCCGACCTGTACCTGGAAGGCTCCGACCAGCACCGCGGCTGGTTCCATTCCTCGCTGCTGACCGGCTGCGCCATCGACGGCCACGCGCCCTACAAGGCGCTGCTGACCCACGGTTTCGTGGTCGACGAGAACGGCCGCAAGATGTCCAAGTCGCTCGGCAACGTAGTGGCGCCGCAGGAAGTCAACGACAGCCTGGGCGCCGACATCATGCGCCTGTGGGTCGCCTCCACCGACTATTCGGGCGAGATGGCCGTGTCCAAGGTCATCCTGCAGCGCAGCGCCGACGCCTACCGGCGTATCCGCAACACCATGCGCTTCCTGCTGGCCAACCTCGGCGACTTCGACCCGAGCAAGGACCTGTTGCCGGCCGAGCAGATGCTCGACCTCGACCGCTGGGCGGTGGACGCCGCCGCGCGCCTGCAGGCCGAGATCATCGAGGCATACGCCGAGTACCGCTTCTGGAACGTCTATTCCAAGGTGCACAACTTCTGCGTGCAGGAACTGGGTGGCTTCTACCTGGACGTGATCAAGGACCGCCAGTACACCACCGCCGCCGATAGCGCGGCGCGGCGCTCCTGCCAGAGCGCGCAGTACCACATCGCCGAGGCGCTGGTGCGCTGGATTGCGCCGATCCTGGCCTTCACCGCCGACGAGATCTGGTCCTTCCTGCCGGGCGAGCGTAATGAGTCGGTGATGCTGAATACCTGGTACGAAGGTCTCGATCGTCTGCCGGAAGGTTTCGCGCTGGATCGCGCCTACTGGGAGCAGCTGACCGAGGTTCGCGCCGCCGTGAACAAGGAGCTGGAGAGCCTGCGCAACAGCAAGGCCATCGGCGGCAATCTGCAAGCCGAGGTCACCCTGTATGGCGACGAGGCGCTACAGCAGTCCCTGGCCAAGCTCGACGACGAGCTGCGTTTCGCCCTGATCACCTCCGCCGCCACCGTCGCGCCGCTGGCCGATGCGCCGGCTGATGCGGTGGCCACAGAGGTGCCCGGCCTGAAGCTGAAGATCGTCAAGTCAGCCCACGCCAAGTGCGGACGCTGCTGGCACTTCCGCGCCGATGTGGGCAGCAACGCCGCCCATCCGGAACTGTGCGAGCGCTGCGTGAGCAACATCGAGGGTGCGGGCGAGGTGCGCAAGCATGTCTGATGCCTCGCGTTTCGGCCGCCTGGCCTGGTTGTGGCTTGCCGTGCTGGTGTTGATCCTTGACCAGGGCAGCAAGCAGATCGTGTTGCAGGTACTGGAGTATGGTCAGCGCGTGACGGTGATCGACGGCTACTTCGACTGGGTCCACGTCTACAACCGTGGCGCCGCCTTCAGCTTCCTGGCCGGTGAGTCCGGCTGGCAGCGCTGGCTGTTCGCCGCCATTGCTATCGGCGTCAGTGCGGTGCTGGTGGTGTGGATGAAGCGCCTTAAGTCCGACGAGACCTGGCTGGCCATCGCCCTGGCCATGGTACTTGGCGGCGCACTGGGTAACCTCTATGACCGCGTTGTGCTGGGTCATGTGGTCGACTTTATTCTGGTGCACTGGCGTGACCAGTACTATTTCCCCGCCTTCAATCTGGCTGACAGCGGTATCACCGTCGGCGCCGTGATGCTGGCGTTGGATATGTTCAAAAGCAAGAAGTCCGGAGAGCCTGCGCATGACTGAGCAACGTATCGGGCCGGACAAGGAAGTCACCCTGCATTTCGCCCTCAAGCTGGAAAACGGCGATGTGGTCGACAGCACTTTCGACAAGCAGCCGGCGACTTTCAAGGTCGGCGACGGCAACCTGCTACCAGGCTTCGAGGTCGCGCTTTATGGCTTCAAGGCTGGCGACAAGCGCAGCCTGCAGATCGAGCCGGAGAACGCCTTCGGCCAGCCCAACCCGCAGAACGTGCAGGTGATGCCGCGCGGCCAGTTTCAGGACATGGAGCTGTCCGAGGGGCTGCTGATCATTTTCAACGATGCCGCCAACGCGGAGCTGCCGGGGGTAGTCAAAGCCTTTGACGAGCAGCAGGTGACCATCGACTTCAACCATCCCCTGGCCGGCAAGACCCTGAGCTTCGATGTGGAGATCATCGAGGTTCGTCCGGCCTGACCTGCTTGACCGGGGAGAGGCGTAGACTCTCCCCATAGCCTCCATCGCGCGCCGAGATTCCCAGCATGCAAATCAAACTCGCCAACCCCCGTGGCTTCTGTGCCGGCGTCGACCGCGCCATCGAGATCGTCAATCGCGCGCTGGAAGTGTTCGGCGCGCCGATCTACGTGCGACACGAAGTGGTGCACAACAAGTTCGTGGTCGAGGACCTGCGTGCCCGCGGTGCAGTTTTCGTCGAGGAACTGGACCAGGTGCCGGACAACACCATCGTCATCTTCAGCGCCCATGGCGTGTCCCAGGCCGTACGCCAGGAGGCCGAGCGCCGCGGTCTCAAGGTGTTTGACGCCACCTGCCCGCTGGTGACCAAGGTGCATATGGAAGTCGCCCGCTACAGCCGCGACGGCCGCGAGTGCATTCTGATCGGCCATGAGGGCCACCCGGAAGTCGAAGGCACCATGGGGCAGTACGATGCCAGCAATGGCGGCGCCATCTACCTGGTCGAGGACGAGGCCGACGTGGCTGCTCTGCAGGTGCGCGACGCCGAAAATCTGGCCTTCGTGACCCAGACCACCCTGTCGATGGACGACACCAGTAGGGTCATCGACGCCCTGCGTGCCAAGTTCCCAAGCATCGGCGGCCCGCGCAAGGACGACATCTGCTATGCCACTCAGAACCGCCAGGATGCGGTCAAGCAATTGGCCGCCGAGTGCGACGTGGTGTTGGTCGTCGGCAGCCCCAACAGCTCTAACTCCAACCGCCTGCGCGAGCTGGCCGAGCGCATCGGCACCCCGGCCTACCTCATCGATGGGGCTGAAGATCTGCGTCAGGCGTGGTTCGAGGGCAAGGCACGCATCGGCATTACCGCAGGCGCCTCAGCGCCCGAGGTGCTGGTGCTCGGGGTGGTTGCCCGGCTTCGCGAATGGGGGGCGGTAGGTGCCGAAGAGCTGGATGGTCGGCCGGAGAACGTGACGTTCTCTATGCCGAAGGAGCTTAGGGTCAAATCTTTATAGTCCCAGCTTGAACAAAAAGCCCGATACATGTATCGGGCTTTTGGGTTGATTACCAGTTGCACTGGCCGGCGAGAGTTCCTGCCCTGACGTTGGCCTGTGTGAGCGTCAGATTTCCAGCAAGCCGCCCCTGGGCTGTGGCTGTTAGTGTGTAGGTGGTGGCTGTGGAGTTTGTGATTTCCACCGCAAATGTTTCGCTATCCGTGCCGAAGTTGGCTAGCGAGGCATTTGCATAACTACCCCCATTCTGCGCGCGATAGCGCTCCATGAAGTTGGCGGCCCCGGTTATGAGTGCCTTGCCATCCTCACATTCCGCGCGATCGACGTATTGCGTGTAGGTTGGTAGGGCTATTGCTGCCAAGATGGCAAGGATGATTACTGCCATCATCAGCTCAATCAGCGTGAAGCCCTTCTGTATGTTCATGCCCATGTATTTTACTCGGTGGTCTCGTCAGTCCAGTACGTGCGTGGGGTACTAGGAACCCATTTGCACTTGGGGTTCGCATCGCAGCGGCACTTCTCCGGGTTTGGGGAGCTATCGCAGCTTGGGGGCGGTATTCCGGGATCGCCGCTAGGGATCAGTTGCGACGGATCGTTGTACACCCAGCAGCTGTTACCCTCGCAGTAGACTTGCGGGTTTGAGGGCAGGCTGCTTCCTTTGATGACTGCATAGCGGGTTTCGTACAGCGCGGTGGAGGTCAGCAGGTCGACGGCATAGGCACGACTGGTACCGGCTGCTGCTTGGCAGGCGGATTGGTTGGCGTTGGGCTCATAGGTGTTGAAGTAGAGCTCGCCATCTATCGCCAGTGGCCGCGACAGGACTTTTTCGCCGTCACGGGTCAGGCGGATATACCACCCGGATTTCTCCAGCAGAGCTGTTTCCTGCTCTTCGGTTGCCGTGGTCATGCTGGTCGCGTCATAGAGATCGTCCTCTTTCAGAATCCCGCCGGTATTGCTGATGTTGGCCGTGCGGAATGAGTAGAAGCGGTCATCAATGACTTTATTGAGCGGGTGACCACGATAACCTGAACCGATGTTGACTGTCAGGTTGAGCTTATTTTCTACGGTTGCCAAGGCAATCTCTGGCTCGTGATAGAAGCGCCGGGCATCTGCGACTGCGGTTCCGGCTATGCTGGCGAATATCCCGCCAGAGATAAGAGCTGTGCCGCTGCTGCCGTTGTTGACGTGGAATCGCCAGACCTGGCCGCCCATATCGCCTACGAAGATCTGACCTGCCAGGCCCTGGGGGTCGACATAGGGCGTATTGTTGGCATCGACTTGTAGTGAGATCACGCGGGCTCCACTCGGCACGCTGTATTGCATGTTGATGCCTGCCCTCGAGGCAGACCATATCAAGGCGCCGGTGCGGGCATTGACCACGAACAGGTCGTTTCCTTGGTCGTCTGGAGTGCGGGTGATGGCATTGTCTTGATCAGGATCGTAGCCACCACCGAATACTAGGACGTCCGTAACCGTGCTTCCGACTTTCATCTTGGTTCTGACCGGTGCTGACCAGGTCTGGCCCAGGCGCTCGAATCCGGTAGTGCTGCCGCCTTGGATACTCCAGAGCAGGCTGGGGGAAGTCGGGTTGGTGATGTTCAAGGCGTAGATGTCGCGGCCGCCGCGGCCCATGCTCGCATAGGCATAAACGAACTCTCCTGAATCGACCACGCCATTGCTGTTGGCGTCATTGGTCCAGACGGTGACGGTGTTATCCATGCCGTAGATATGGGTATTAGTGCCAATATTGGCATTGGTCCTTAGGCGCTTGATGTTCGGCAGCAGTACTTCGGGCATGAAGGCAAACTGCTCTTCCCCGGTAGCAGTGTTGAACATCTGCACGAAGCCTTCGTTTGTGCCGATGATGGCGCTCTGAGCTGTTGCTGTGTAGGTGATCAGGCTCGGTGTGGCATGAATCGGATCGCCCATTGCTTGGCGGCTGACCGTTGGATCGTTCGGGTCATAGCCACGGATATAGTTAATCAGGTCCTCTCTTTCCTGAGCTGCTGTAACCCCAAGCTTGGCGGCGGTCAGGGCGGCATTATTAATTGTCAGCCCACTTAGAGTGCCGCCTACGTTAGTAAAGAGACGGCGCGAGTTTGGAGCGGGGAGGCGGGAAGCCGCGCCTCCACTGGCCACCTTATTGCCGTCATTGCTCTCGGACCACCAGCTGCGGGCGTCCTTGCGGAAAAAACCGGTGTTGGTATCGATGGCTGCTTGGCCGTCCTGGTCGACGATCCAGGCCTGCCCGTTGACGGTCTCCATGCGGTACCGCTTGAGGTTCCCGGTCCAGCGATCGGAAAGTGACGGTTGGAACAGTGAGAAGTACAGTTCGTCCTTGTTGTCCTGCCTGTTGAAGGAGTTCACTGGTGCGCTAGCGCTAACAAAGGTCGTGTCAGTCGCCTGGACTTGCTGCAGGATCTGGTTGAATGCCTTGGACAACGAGGAGGCGTTTTCCGCGGAGTAGAAGCCGCCGCCGCCCTGCGAGGCGAGATCCCGAAGGAAAGTCTTAATGTAGCCGCGTTCTGTCTCGCCACGGGCATCGAGTGCAAAGCCAACAGTGTGAGTGGTGACGAAATTGTCGCCCTCGAAGGTGGACTGATCCGTGGTGGCCAGCCACCGCGTTAGCTCGCGGCCGCATAACTCGTCAGCGAAGCCGATGCCGCTGTTGCTGCAACTGCCGACACCTGGCAACCCCGCAATCCCGGTGGTTGCCGTGTTGCTCGTGCCCTCAGGTTTGCCGTCGGTCAGCAATACCATGTGCGTGGGTTGGCAGGCACTGGTGATCGGGCTTGGGTTGGTGTTGCTGTGGTAGCGCTCGGAGAGATATCGGGCGCCCTCGTACAGGGCCGGGACTATCGGTGTGCCGCCGCTGGCGTTCATTGCCTGCACTAGGCTGTTAACCTGTGTGCGTACTGTTCGATAGTTGGTGCCCATTCCGCCGCTTTCCAGCTTGATGCGCAGCTTGATCGAGTCGGCAGGGCTGCTGTCATAAGCCGTTACGCCGTAGTCGCTGCCACTGGTGCGCTTGAGGATGAGGGACAGTGCATTGCCATCTGTCCAACCGTTTGTACCGCTTTTCGCGAAGACAGTCTGTAGTGCCGTGTTCAGTGCCGTACCCGAACAAATGGACTGTTCCCCGCTGAGGGTGCATGCCACTCCGCCACCGTTGCCCCCCACCAGGCTACGGGAGCCTAGGTTGTTGTTGTTGCTGAGCAACTCGGATGAATTCGCAGTGTCCTCGACGTGGATTGTGACATCGGCACTGCCGCTGCCATTGCCGCGGGTGACAATCACCTGAGCGTCCAGAACCTGAGCCCCGCGCAAGACGGGCATGTTCTCGTAGCGGGCGGCGACGTGGGTGGTCGGGCTGGCGAGACTCATGTTGTTGTCGTTAACCGCGACAGGGTTACTGGTGGTGCAGCCCAACCAGTTGCATGACTCACTGGTGTACTGGCGTGCGTCGTTCTTGGGCGCGGTGACACGCGCCTCGAACACCGGACGGAAACAGCCTCCATCTCCGCCCTGGTAGGTGATTTTCAGAACCGGCTTGAGTGACGAGCCATCAACGCTATAGGTGGTGCGAGTGCCGGTGCCGCCTGTCGGTTCCAGGAAAAAAGCCATGGCGTTATTGCCGCACCATGCGCCGTTGCTGACAATTGCCTGAGCTTGCTGGAGTACGGTTGGTCCCTCGATGTAGCGCGGCGGGTTCTCGGTGCGCCACTCGGCTGGTGCCCAGCTGGTGGTTGAGGTTTTGCTGCGCCCAGTGAAGTCTTCTCCGCTGCTGAAGGCGGTGGCGTTAGCAGAGTTTTCCGCACTGACGGCAAAGGTTACTGGTCGATCATCGGAGCTTGCTGGCACGAAGTCGATGCGGGCCGAGGTGATGGTGGCGCCCTGAGGAACGGCCACGTTCTGGAACCTGAGGCCGGTTGTGCGAGATGAAGTATTGCCGCCAGTGTATTGCACGGTCAGTGTCGGGGCATCAACGCTATCGCCCACATAGTAACTGTAGTTATTGTTGCGAGTTGCTCGTAGCTGTAGTCCGAGATCGGCAATCGGGTCAGTAGTGGGGGCTGCACTCTGAAGGCTTGCGAGCAGTGTGGTGATATTAATTCGGAACTGATTCCCGGCAGTCCAGCTGTCAGGCATGCGCGTTGCGTCACCGCGTGGAATGTCCAAGGACAGACTGAAGTCTCGATCCGAGATGGTCGTGGCATCGTTGTAGGCGGCAGCTGTCTTGGTGTTTTCAAGCTTTATGTTGATATCGGGCTTGTTCCCTGGGCTATTTACTGCTGTCAGGGTTAGTACCGCAGAGGTGATGGTCGCGCCCTGGGGAATATTCAGGTTGCGGAAGAGAAAAAGCCCAGTCTGGCCGCCGCTGCTCTGAGCGTTCAGCTGCGTCTTGACGCCGCTATCGCAGTAGTCGCGCGTAGTGCCGATTTTCACGGAGCAGCTGTAACCACTCTTGAGATAGTAACTAGAGTTGTCGCTCGAGTAGGCGCTGTCACTGCCCAGATCGCGGGTCACGGTATTCCCTGCATGTGTACTCAGGTTACCCATGACCAGCGTTGGGTTGCTGATATTGGTGCTGCCGGATAGACGGCTGGCATCGTCCGCGGAAACAAGAATTTCCGGTGTGGCAGCGGCGATGCCCACGGGGCCGTCAATGAATTCGACTGGATAGGCAGTGCGGGTGTTGCCGTAGTCGGCCCGCGCGTTGAGCACCATGACCCCAACGTTGACTCCGTTGGTGTTGGTGATGATGTCGTTGAACGACTGCTTCAAGACCTCCATGCGACTCGGGCCATGGCTGGCCTGGGATGGCGTTGAGTCCCTGTCTAGACGCCATGCCATGGAACCGGAGTTGTCGAGGATGAATAGTACATTGGGTTTGACGCCGGAGTTGGCGGTGGGGCCGCCAAAGAAAATTTCCGTGTCGTCCGCCTGGCTCAGGGCGCTGTGCAGAATGAGTGTGCAGGCAAGGCTGGAAGTGAGTGCCGTGCGCAGAAAATGGGTCGTTTTCATCATGCGGTTCCTTGGGCCTTGAGGCCATGGATTTGCGAGCTGCGCATCACAGCACTAGTTGAGTTGGCGGCGTTGGCCGCCTTGGCGGTGAATAGAGGTTGCGGTACAGGTACCTGACTCGCAAACCTCACCAACACTGCGTAGATCAAAACAATTCAGGCTGACCCCGCCAATTCCGCTGCCGGGACAGGGGCCAGCGTAGATAGTCTCTACGCTGGAGTGCTCTTTGGAGCCTGAGTCCAGTTGTTGGCTGGTCCAGTCATTCGGGAAGTTTGCGTTGTCTGTGGCGGCGAAGTAATTGGCTGTCCAGAGTTGTATGCCACTTTCAGCCGCCTGGAATGACGCGTTCTGCTGCTCGCTGTTGGATGCAATGCGCAGCTGCAGACTGGACTGGTTAGCTGCACTGATGGCAATCAGGGTTAACATCAGCAGCAATAAAAGGCTAACAACCAGCACCATTCCATTTTGTTTGCGCATAGTCATAGCAGTTTATTCCTCAGCTCATAGGTTCCGCTGAAAGTTCGGGCGTTGAGGGCGTGAATGTCGGCGCCACGAGAGTCGCTGACCGTGATGCTGACACGAACCGCATTGGAGGTAGCCGGATTTCCCGTGGGTATGAAGGTTACTGACAGGCTGGCGCCATCGAGGATTGGGTCGCCATTGCGTGATAGCGTGTTGTTGGCGCTACTGTAGGTGACTTCTGGCTGATTCCAGGTCAGCTCCCGATAGTTGCCGCTGGCATCTTCACAGCCGCTGCCGGGATCCGCGAAGCGGAATGTTACTGTGTTGACATTGGCGCTGGTCACAGCGTCATCCGGCAACTTTCTGCCATTGCCGAATACATGCTCCTGGTCAGCAGCAGTGCAGCCCTGATATCCCGCTCGGCGAGCATCGGCACCGATTATCTCAAGTGCTACACGTCCGGCTTCCTGCATGCGTGCCAGTTCGTTGTTGCTGCGGCTGGAGAAGAACGAATTGCCGAAAAGATCGGTGACCCCTAGCACCAGAATGGTGCTGATGAGTACCGCTACCATGACTTCGACAAGCGACATACCTTGTTGTCTGCTCATAGTTCGGCTACCACTTGGATAAATTGTTGGCTGTCCTGGTCTGCGGTTGCATCGACCCATTGAATGCGCACCGTGTAAAGGTTCCCGTTTCGGCTGATGCTGGTGTTGGTCGCGTCTACGTTAGGCAGGCTGTTGCGCACAGCCTGGCACCACTGAGCAATATCCTGGGTTGCTTGAGCGTTGCCGGCTGCCTGTTGGCCGTTTGCGGGGGTGGCGCAGCTCGGGAGGCTACTCATGGCGTAGGCCGAATCTTGCGTGGCATAGCTGACTTTGCGGGTTTCCAACGGCGAGGTTTGCACCTTGTTGGCGCGCATCCGTTCGATAATGTCGTAGGCCAGTATCGAAGCCTGGCTGCGGGAGTAAGCGCCCTCATTGGATTGTTGACTGCGTACCATCAGGCTGGCCATGCCGAGCAGCCCCACGGCAAGAATTACCAGCGCGATCATTACTTCTATGAGGGTGAAGCCTCTGATCCGGTGTTTCATAGCGCTGCTCATTGGTTAGTTGACCCTCGCGTGGCCAATGGAATTCACGGTAACGCTCTTGGTGCCTACGGTGAGGGTGCCGCCTGCCGACGTGCCGTCACTGCGAAAGGAGATACCGTTACCGGAAATACTCACACCATCTACGGGGGGAATGACTCTGATGACGGTGCCGTCGGTGGCTCGTACTACCGCACCATTGGCCCATGTTCCGCTGCAGGTGCTCTGGTCGTTGCTAGCACACATGGTCACGCCGATGCGGCGAGATACTGCCTCGCTGCGAGCGATACGCAGTGCTCCCAGCATCTCGTTGCTGGTGGATGTCTCGCGGCTGGCCTGCATCATCGGTCCGTAGTTGGGGATGGCGATCAGAGCCACGATTGCAACAATGACCAGCACAATCATCAGCTCTATGAGGGTAAAAGCGAGCTGAGCATGCAGGTGCTGTGCTAATTGTCTTTTGGTTCTGGGCATGGCGGTCTCTGCATGGTTTTACCTAGTGGCAAGGTAATTATCGCCTGCAGACATATCCACCAATCGCTGACAGGCGTAGCAAAAGGGCGATGAAGTGACTCAGCTGCATGTGGCATCGGCATCAGCTGTTTTGTGTCGTACGCGACCAGATAGGCTGATGACGATCTGGTTCAGTGGCTTGCCTTCGTGACAGAGCGTCATGGTGCCGTTGCTGGCGCGCGTAGTGCCGTTATTTTCAAAGCTGATGTAAGTCAGCTTGCGAAAGCTGCTCCAGTACCAGGTGAATCCATCAGGCATAGTATCCAGGCGCTCAATTCGCTCATCTGCGTCTAGCCGGCCGTTGTGGTTCTTGTCGACGAAGATAAGGAATCGTCCTCGCCACAATTTATTGCCATCGCATCCGCTGTCGCCGGCGCAGATTGACATGGTCTTGCGGGAGAATACGGCGCTGCTGCGGGCGTGGTTGGTTGCGCCGATCATTTGGTTAAGCGCCGCGACCCTCTTGCTTTCATGGACTTGGTTTTGCAGTGATGGGAGTGCCAGGCTGAGTAGAATGGCCAGTATCACCAATACGGCCAGTAGCTCAGCCTGGCTGAAGCCCTGGCTGGTTTTCATTGTTCAGCATCCATGCTGTGAAGGTATCCGATTGCTCAGTTTAGAAGGTTTTTGAAGAATGCAAACTGACCGCAAATTAGATGTCGCAATTATTGGTGGCGGCGTGATGGGGCTGCTGAGTGCACTGCAGTTGTCCCGAGCTGGTGCGGTGGTCAAGTTGTATGAGCGATTGGTGATCGGTCACGAAGCATCGTGGGCCGGTGGCGGGATTGTGTCCCCTCTCTACCCGTGGCGTTATGACGAGGCCGTGGGGGCGCTTGCTACGTGGTCACAGGATTTTTATCCAGAGTTTGCTCAAGCGCTGCGCGTGGAAACTGGGATTGATCCAGAAGTTCGTACTACTGGGCTGTACTGGTTTGATCTAGAGGATGAAGGCAGCGCATTGGCTTGGGGAGCCTGTAAGGGGCGAAAACTGCTGTCGCCGCCGATGGATCTGGTGCGGGGCCGATTGCCGCAGCTGGGGGTGGGCTTGTCAAGTGCACTCTGGATGCCAGAAGTGGCGAATGTTCGTAATCCCAGGTTGCTTGAGGCGCTGAAGCGGGCTTTAGTGCGCTCCGCAGGGGTTGAGGTGATCGAGGGGGCGGATGTCCAGGTTTTGCCGGTGCCTGGGAGTGGCGCTTTTCGGGTGCTTGCGGATGACCGCGAGTGGCGTGCTCAGCAGGTTGTTGTCACCACCGGCGCCTGGAGTGGGGGGCTGTTGAAGCAACTTGGCCTCAAGCTCCCTGTCGAGCCAGTAAAAGGCCAGATGATCCTCTACAAGTGCGAGCCGGGCTTCCTGCCGGCCATTGTCCTGGCCAAAGGCCGCTACGCGATTCCGCGCAAGGATGGGCACATCCTGGTCGGGAGTACGCTGGAGCATGTCGGTTTTGACAAGACGCCCACCGAAGAGGCGCTGGCGAGTCTCAAGGCGTCGGCGGAGGAGCTTCTGCCAGCGCTGGCTGACGCTGAACTGGTTGGTCACTGGGCGGGATTACGTCCCGGTTCGCCGGATGGTATCCCCTTTATCGGGGAGGTGCCGCAGTTCCCGGGTCTATGGCTGAATTGCGGTCATTACCGTAATGGTCTGGTTCTGGCGCCGGCGTCCTGCGAACTGCTGAAGAATCTGATGCTGGGTGAGACACCCATCGTCGATCCAGCACCTTATGCGCCTGCGCGGCGCCTGGGGCTGGTCTAAGGGGCTGCGGGCATCCCTCTATCAGTCGATGCCCAGCTTCTTCAGTCGATAGCGCATGGAGCGGAAGGTCAGGCCCAGGCGCTGGGCGGCGGCGGTGCGGTTCCAGCGTGTTTCCTCAAGGGCCTGCATGATCAGCTTGCGCTCGATCTCTTCCAGGTAGTCTTCCAGATTGTCGATTTGCGCCAGTGAAGCCTCGCCGTTACCCTCGCTGGCAGGTGCGGCATCGGCCAGGCGCAGGTCGGAGGCCTGGATCTGGTCGTTCTCGCATAGGGTGTAGGCGCGCTCCAGCATGTTCTCCAGTTCACGTACGTTGCCGGGAAAGCGATAGCACTTGAGCTTGTCCAGTGCTTCCAGGCTCAGGCGGGCTGCGGGCAGGCCGCTGCCCTCGGCGAGACGTTTAAGCATGGTGTCAGCCAGCAACGGGATGTCTTCGCGGCGCTCGCGTAGTGGCGGCACGCGCAGCTCGATGACGTTCAGGCGATAGAACAGGTCCTGGCGGAAGCGCTCTGCGGCGACTTCGGCGGCCAGATCCTTGTGCGTCGCGCAGAGGATGCGCACGTCCACCACTACTTCCTGTTGGCCGCCGACGGCACGCACAGCTTTTTCCTGAATGGCGCGCAGCAGCTTGACCTGCATGGCCAGCGGCAAGTCGGCCACTTCGTCGAGGAACAGGGTGCCGCCGTTGGCGGCCTGGAACAGGCCCTGTTTGTCCTCTATTGCGCCGGTGAAGCTGCCCTTCTTGTGGCCGAAAAACTCGCTTTCCATCAACTCTGATGGGATGGCGCCGCAGTTGACCGGTACGAAGGGTTTTTCGGCGCGCGGCCCTTGCTCATGGATCAGGCGCGCCACCAGCTCCTTGCCACTACCGGATTCGCCGCTGATGTAAACGGGGGCCTGGCTGCGTGCGAGCTTCTGGATCTGGTTGCGCAACGCCTTCATTGGCGGCGACTCGCCGAGCAAACGGGTGTCCTGGGGGGCCTCAGCGGCTTCGCCACTGCGCAGGCGCAGGGCGGTGGCGACCAGCTCGCGCAGGCGGCCGAGGTCCACCGGCTTGGTGAGGAAGTCGAAGGCGCCGGCCTTTAGGGCGTTGATCGCGGTGTCCAGGCTACCGTAGGCCGTGATCATGGCCACCGGTACTTCGGCGTGGCGCTGCTGGATGTGCTGGACCAGTTCCAGGCCGGTGCCATCGGGCAGGCGCATGTCGGTCAGGCACAGGTCGAAAGGCTCGCGGGCCAGCCATTCGCGAGCTTCCTTGACGTTGCGCGCGCTGCGCGTATCGAGCTTCATGCGCCCCAGGGTGATCTCCAGGAGTTCGCGGATATCGGGCTCGTCGTCGACGATCAGGGCTCTCTGCCGGGTGCTCATGTTCAGCTCAGCTTGCGTGGGTGGGCGAAGGTGATGCGGAAGCAACTGCCGCCACCCTCGCGCAGTTTGTAATCGAGGCGTGCTTGATTGCTCTCGCACAGTTCGCGGGAAATATACAGGCCGAGGCCGGTACCCTTGTTGTCCGTGGTGTAGAAGGGTTCGAAGATGTGCTGCATCTGGTCGACCGGCACGCCAGGGCCGTCGTCCAGTACTTCCAGCGTCGGCAGGTCGCTCTCCGGGTCACGGTAGAGCTTGAGCCAGACTTGCCCCAGTTGGTGCTTCTGGGCGCTGTAGCGCAGGCCGTTCTGCACCAGGTTGCTCAGAATCTGCGTCAGTTGATGCGGGTCCATGCGGGTTTGCAGACTGCCGCTCTGGGTCTCCAGGTGCAGTGTCTGGTCGAGTCGCGCGGAGCTGCGGAATTCGCTGGCGAAGCGGTGCAGCCAGTATTTCAGGTCGAGCAGCTGAGGCTCGGCCTGGCGCCTGCGCGACAGCTGCAGGACGTTTTCGATCACCGTATTCATGCGCCGCGAATGGTCCTGGATGATCTGCGCCAGGCGGCGATCCGGCTCTTCCAGATCTTCCGACTCCTGCAGCAGCTGGGCGGCATGGCTGATCGCGCCGAGCGGGTTGCGGATTTCGTGGGCGATACCGGCGGTCAGGCGACCCAGGGAGGCCAGCTTGAGCTGTTGGGCTTGCTGGGTAACCTGCGAGATGTCGTCGAGAAAGATCAGCGTGTGCTGTTCGCCGCTGCGTTGCAGCGGGATGAAGCTCGGCTGCAGCAGCGGGCCGTCCGGTATGGCCTGCAGGCTCTGCGGGCGCAGGGTCGGATTGTGCTGCCATTGCTGTAGGCGCTGGACCAGCTCCGGGCAGTGCGGGTCGAGCAGTTTATGTTCCAGCTTGCTGCGGCCGAGCATGCTGAGGGCTCCCTGGTTGGCCAGCAACACGCGATGCTGCTTGTCCAGGACCAGGATGCCGGTGCGCATGCGTTGCAGGATCAGCGAGTTGAGTGCCTCCAGGCTGGCAACGTCGACGGCGCGCTGTTCGGCCAGGAACTCGCTCTGCTGCAGTCGGCTGGCCAGGCCCTGGAGGAAGATCGCGGCGGCGAAGCACAGGGCGCCGAGGGCGCCTGTCTGGACGAACTGGGGCGCCGGAGTGTTGCGCAGCAGGCTGAGATAGAAGGTCAGTGCCAGCATGCCGATGGCGGCGACGGCGGCGATCAGCAGGCCGATACGGCCGCGCAGCAGGATGTTGGCGATCGCCACCGCGACTATCAGCAGGTTGCCGATGCCGCTCGGGGTGCCGCCTGCGGCGAAGAACAGGGCGCACAGCAGCAGCACGTCGAGCAGTGCCAGGCTGAAGACCTGGGCTAGGTGGCTCGGGCGTTGCAGCAGTACGGCGACTAGCACGTTGAGTATCAGGTAGGTCCAGCTGCCATAGCGGAACAGCTGGGCGTGTGCCAGCTCCAGCAACTGGTCGTCCAGGTCGCTGGAAATCAGCAGCACCAGCGCTAGGCCAATGATTACCCGATAGAGATTGTACAGGCGCAGTATGCGCCTGCCGGGGACGCCGCCGAGGGTCAGCTGTTCGGTGCTCACCGGCTGCCCTGATCCAGATGAGCCTGGCTGCAGAACCACTGCGTCCCTTGCGCCAGCGCCTTGTCACGCGGCACATGCACGCCGCACTGGGCGCAACGCACCATAGGTGCGGGGGCATCTTCCCCAGGCGTGGCCTGGGCGTTGGAGGCGGGTTTCTTGAAGCGCCGCCACAGCCAGAAGGCGGCGGCAATCAGGGCAATCCAGAACAGCAGGCGGAACATGGTGTGCTCTTCTTGTTGGCAAAGGCGCAGTTTAGCCAAGTGCGCTGGCGCAGCGCAGCAGGTAATGCGAGGGGTATGAAAAAGGGAGGCCTAGGCCTCCCTTTTTGCGGTGCTGCATGGCTCAGTCGAACAGGCCGAAGGTCATGTAGCTGAACCAGGAGCGGTCGTCGGCATTGCCTTCAGCTTCGCTTTCCAGGTCTTCTTTGACTTCGTCCTGGTTTTCCGGCTGCAGTTCGTCCGGGATTTCTTCCTTGGCGTCTTCGTACTGACGGATCACGTCCTGGCTGGCGCGGGTCTCGCCGGGCGGTAGCGGAGCGTCGGATTCGATCAGGCCGAGCGTGGCTTTTGCCATCCAGGAGCGGTTGTCGGCTTCTTCTTCTACCGGCACGAACTGGCCATCGACCAGGGTCGGGTGATCCGGGTAGTTCAGCTTCAGGGTTTCCAGGCTGGTGGCGGCCAGGTCGTCCAGTTCCAGGCGCTGGTAGGCCTCGACCATCAGGGCCAGGCCATCACCGACGGAGGGTGTTTCCTGGAGGTTTTCCACCACGTAACGGCCGCGGTTGGCGGCGGCCACATAGGCCTGGCGGGTCAGGTAATAACGACCGGCGTGGATCTCGTAGGCGGCCAGCAGGTTGCGCAGGTAGATCATGCGCGCCTTGGCGTCCGGCGCATAACGGCTGTTGGGGTAGCGGCTGGTGAGCTGGGCGAACTCGTTGTAGGAGTCGCGCGCTGCGCCTGGGTCACGCTTGGTCAGGTCCAGCGGCAGGAAGCGGGCAATCAGACCGCGGTCCTGGTCGAACGAGGCCAGGCCTTTGAGGTAGTAGGCGTAGTCGACATTGGCGTGCTGCGGGTGCAGGCGGATGAAGCGCTCGGCGGCGGACTTGGCGGCCTCCGGCTCGACATTCTTGTAGTAGGCGTAGATCAGCTCGAGCTGGGCCTGCTCGGCGTAACGACCGAAGGGGTAGCGCGACTCCAGGGCCTTCAGCTTGGCGATGGCATTGTTATAGCTGTTGCTGTCGAGGTCATCCTGGGCCTGCTGGTAAAGCTCGGTCTCGCTCAGGTTCTCATCCACTTCCGGTTTGTTGGAGGAGCACGCGGCGGTCAGAACGAGGGTGGCGATCAGCAGCAGGTGTTTCACTTGCATGGTGGCTTGCGTCCCTGTGACGGCGGCTGTCTAGGCCTCTACCGTCCTGTTATGATGGGCGCCCCGGAAAATGCCGGGGCAAAGACGCCGTATTTAACCACAGCGTGCCGCCGAAACCAAAAGCCGCACCGCCCTCCGCAGCAGCCCATGTCCGAAGATTCCGATCAGCTCATTCAACTCACCGCCGAAGTGCCGTCCGACCTCGGTGGTCAGCGCCTCGACCAAGTCGCCGCTCAGCTGTTCGACGAGTATTCGCGCTCGCGTCTGACCGCCTGGATCAAGGAGGGCCGCCTGACCGTCGATGACGCCGTGCTGCGGCCCAAGGACGTGGTGCACGGCGGCGCCATGCTGAGCCTGCAGGCCGAGCAGGAGGCGCAGGGCGAGTGGGTGGCGCAGGACATCCCGCTGAACATCGTCTACGAGGACGAGCACATTCTGGTGATCGACAAGCCGGCCGGGCTGGTCGTGCACCCGGCCGCCGGGCATGCCGACGGCACGCTGCTCAATGCGTTGCTGCACCATGTGCCGGATATCATCAACGTGCCGCGTGCCGGTATCGTCCATCGCCTCGACAAGGACACCACGGGCCTGATGGTGGTGGCCAAGACCCTGCAGGCGCAGACCAAGCTGGTTGACCAGCTGCAGAAGCGCTCGGTCAGTCGCATCTATGAATGCATCTGTATCGGTGTGATCACCTCCGGTGCCACCATTGATGCGCCGATTGGCCGCAGTTCGGCCAACCGCCAGCGCATGGCGGTGATCGACGGCGGCAAGCCGGCCGTGACCCATTATCGCGTGCTGGAGCGCTTCCGCTCGCACACCCACGTACGGGTCAAGCTGGAGACCGGCCGTACCCACCAGATTCGCGTGCACATGACCCATGCCGGCTACCCGCTGGTAGGCGATCCCCTGTACGCCGGGCGCTTCCGCATTCCGCCGGCGGCCAGCCCGACCCTGGTGCAGACACTCAAGGAGTTCCCGCGCCAGGCCCTGCACGCGCGCTTCCTCGAGCTGGAGCATCCGGCCACCGGGCAGCGCATGAAGTGGACCTCGCCGCTGCCCGAGGATCTGGTCTGGCTGCTGTCGCTGCTGCGCCAGGACAATGAATCCTTCGTCTGACTGGCTGACGCCCGACTGGCCTGCGCCCGCCAGCGTACGCGCCTGCGTCACCACGCGTGCTGGCGGCGTCAGTCTGCCGCCCTTCGACAGCCTGAACCTCGGTGACCATGTCGAGGACGCCCCCTGGGCCGTTGCCGCCAATCGCCAGGTGCTGGTCGATGCCCTAGGTTGCCGTCCGGCCTGGCTCAAGCAGGTGCACAGCCCTGATGTGGTCGAGGCCGACTCCCGCTGCGTGCCGACTGCCGATGCCAGCTGGTCCGCCACGCCGGGGACCGCCTGTGCAGTGCTGACCGCCGACTGCCTGCCGGCATTGTTCTGTGATCGTGCCGGCACGCGCGTAGCGGCGGCCCATGCTGGCTGGCGCGGGCTGGCCGGCGGCGTGTTGGAGAATACCGTCGCCGCTCTGGGTATCGAACCTGCCGAGCTGCTGGTCTGGCTGGGGCCGGCCATAGGGCCGCAGTCCTTCGAGGTCGGGGCTGAAGTGCGCGAGGTCTTCGTCGCCGCGCACGCCGAGGCGCAGCGTGCTTTCGTGCCAAGTCTCAATGCCGGCAAGTTCATGGCCGACCTATACGCGCTGGCACGTATCCGCCTGGCCGCCGACGGTGTCACGGCGGTGTATGGCGGCGGGCTGGACACCTTCAGCGACCCGCGCTTCTTCTCCTATCGCCGTGCCGCCCGTACCGGGCGCTTCGCCTCGCTGGTGTGGATCGCGCAGCCTTGATCTGGCTGCAATCTGCGCGCGACTGATCCGTATCAACGGCTCGACGCTTGAATCGGTCAAAACTGTCCTCATCTAGAGAGCAACTTCGGGCTTCACTATTGGGAGCAGTTCAGCGCTCCGGCCCGCTCACAGAGGAAGGACATATTTCATGCGAATCGATCGTTTGACCAGCAAGCTGCAGCTTGCGCTTTCCGACGCCCAATCCGTTGCCGTGGGCCTCGACCATTCCGCCATCGAACCGCTGCACCTGATGCAGGCTCTGCTGGAGCAGCAGGGCGGCTCGATCAAGCCGCTGCTGATGCAGGTCGGCTTCGATGTGGCAGCCCTGCGCAAGGCGCTGACCAAGGAACTCGACCAGCTGCCCAAGCTGCAGAGCCCCACCGGTGACGTCAATCTGTCGCAGGACTTGGCGCGCCTGCTCAACCAGGCCGATCGCCTGTCGCAGCAGAAGGGCGACCAGTTCATCTCCAGCGAGCTGGTGCTGCTCGCCGCCATGGACGAGAGCACCAAGCTGGGCAAGCTGCTGCTCGGTCAGGGCGTTTCCAAGAAGGCGCTGGAGAATGCCATCGCCAACCTGCGCGGTGGCCAGGCGGTCAACGACCCCAATGTCGAGGAGTCGCGCCAGGCCCTGGACAAGTATTGCGTCGACCTGACCAAGCGCGCCGAGGACGGCAAGCTCGATCCGGTGATCGGCCGTGATGACGAGATCCGCCGCACCATTCAGGTGCTGCAGCGCCGTACCAAGAACAACCCTGTACTGATCGGCGAACCCGGCGTCGGCAAGACCGCCATCGCCGAGGGCCTGGCCCAGCGTATCGTCAACGGCGAGGTGCCCGATGGTCTCAAGGACAAGCGCCTGCTGGCGCTGGACATGGGCTCGCTGATTGCCGGCGCCAAGTTCCGCGGCGAGTTCGAGGAGCGCCTGAAAGCCGTGCTCAACGAACTGGGCAAGCAAGAAGGGCGCATCATCCTGTTCATCGACGAGCTGCACACCATGGTAGGCGCCGGCAAGGCCGAGGGCGCCATGGATGCCGGCAACATGCTCAAGCCGGCCCTGGCCCGTGGCGAGCTGCACTGCGTTGGCGCCACCACCCTGGACGAGTATCGCCAGTACATCGAGAAGGACGCCGCGCTGGAGCGCCGCTTCCAGAAGGTGCTGGTGGACGAGCCTTCCGAGGAAGACACCATCGCCATTCTGCGTGGCCTCAAGGAGCGTTACGAGGTACACCACGGTGTGACCATCACCGACGGCGCGATCATCGCCGCGGCCAAGCTGTCGCATCGCTACATCACCGACCGCCAACTGCCGGACAAGGCCATCGACCTGATCGACGAGGCCGCCAGCCGCATCCGCATGGAGATCGACTCCAAGCCGGAGGCGCTGGATCGTCTCGACCGCCGTCTGATCCAGCTGAAGATCGAGCGCGAGGCGCTGAAGAAGGAAGACGACGAAGCCGCGCTGAAGCGCCTGGAGAAGCTGCAGGACGACATCGCCAAGCTGGAGAAGGAATACGCCGACCTGGAGGAAATCTGGAAGTCGGAGAAGGCCGAGGTGCAAGGCTCGGCGCAGATCCAGCAGAAGATCGAGCAGGCGCGCCAGGAGATGGAGACCGCGCGGCGCAAAGGCGACCTGGAAACCATGGCGCGTATCCAGTACCAGACCATTCCGGACCTGGAGCGCAGCCTGCAGATGGTTGACCAGCACGGCAAGGCGGAGAACCAGCTGCTGCGCAACAAGGTCACTGACGAGGAGATCGCCGAGGTGGTCTCCAAGTGGACCGGCATCCCGGTGAGCAAGATGCTCGAGGGTGAGCGTGACAAGCTGCTGCGCATGGAAGACGAGCTGCACAAGCGCGTCATCGGCCAGCACGAGGCCGTGGTGGCGGTGGCCAACGCGGTGCGTCGCTCGCGCGCCGGCCTGGCCGACCCCAACCGGCCGAGCGGCTCCTTCCTGTTCCTCGGCCCCACCGGGGTGGGCAAGACCGAGCTGTGCAAGGCACTGGCCGAGTTCCTCTTCGACACCGAGGAGGCCATGGTGCGCATCGACATGTCCGAGTTCATGGAGAAGCACTCGGTGGCCCGCCTGATCGGTGCGCCGCCCGGCTATGTGGGTTACGAAGAGGGCGGTTACCTGACCGAGGCGGTGCGCCGCAAGCCCTACTCGGTGATCCTCATGGACGAGGTGGAGAAGGCCCACCCGGACGTGTTCAACGTACTGCTGCAGGTGCTGGAGGACGGCCGCCTGACCGACAGCCAGGGTCGCACCGTGGACTTCAAGAACGCCGTGGTGGTGATGACCTCCAACCTGGGTTCGGCGCAGATCCAGGAGCTGGTCGGTGATCGCGAGGCGCAGCGCGCGGCGGTGATGGATGCGGTGAGCAGCCATTTCCGTCCGGAGTTCGTCAACCGTATCGACGAGGTGGTGGTGTTCGAGCCGCTGGGCCGCGAGCAGATCGCCGGCATTGCCAATATCCAACTGGCGCGCCTGCGTCAGCGCCTGGCTGAGCGTGAGCTGAACCTGGAGCTGACCGATGAGGCGCTGGACAAGCTGGTGGCGGTCGGTTTCGACCCGGTCTACGGTGCGCGTCCGCTCAAGCGGGCAATCCAGCGCTGGATCGAGAACCCGCTGGCGCAGCAGATCCTGGCCGGCAAGTTCATGCCCGGTGCGGTAATCCGGGCGCGAGTGGCGGGCGAGGAGATCGTCTTCGCCTGATCGCGATGCTCAGCAAAAGCCCCGGGAAACCGGGGCTTTTTCATTCAGGCCTGCAAGTGGCGTAGCAGCAGGGCCAGGGGGGTAATCTGATCATCGGCGAGATCGATGATGTGGAAGCCGCACCAGCCGCTGTGGCCCGGTTCGCCCGCGCGGCTCCACAGGCAGTCGGCGCCGACGCGGATCTCGTGAATGCCGTCCAGGGGCTGGTCCAGCACCAGGCGGCACTCCCAGACCGAGTCGGCTTCCGGCGGCGTCTCGCTGATTAGCATGAAGCCATCCTCGGACAGGTCGACCACCCTGCCGAGCCTGCGTCCGCTGTGCAGGTCGAGTGCCTCGATATTCAGTTGCGTGGTGTGGCGGCTGTGCTGGCGGCGGTCGTCCATTCAGGCTCCTTGTCCGACTTCTTGGGCGCGTCCGGTGAAGCGCTGCAGAACCCGGTAGATGGCGCTGAGGGCGCGATCCACCAACGGGGCGCTGCGTTCAGGCGCGACGATGCGCGCCAGGCCTTTTTCCATTTCGCCGGCCAGCTGGCGGATCGGCTTGACCGCGACCCGCTGGCCGCTGTGGTCGACGAACATGTAGTTGTGCGTGGTCGGGCTGAACCAGGACAGCTTGAGCGTGACCGTTTCCTTGTTCTGCACGAACTCGAACCAGGTGCCGAACTCCAGCTGCTGCAGCTCCTTGATCAGCGCCTGGGTGCGCGCCGAGAGCGGCGTGTCGCGCTTGATCGGTTCGGCCAGCGCGGCGTCTTCGCCGAGCATGGCGCCCAGCGGGCTTTCCGGCAGCTGCGTCTTGATCTGCGCGGCCAGCTGCGGCTGCTGAGCCTGGACCGCGTGCTGGCAGGCGACGATGTCCTGCAACAGGCGGCGGATGCCGTCTTCGTGGTAGCCGCCGAGCAGCTCCAGCCCCTTGCGCAGCTCGTCGAGCAGGGCGACGCGCAGGCCCTGCAGGCGGGTGCGTCCTTCGGCATCCAGCGGCGCGCCGCTCCAGGCCAGCTGCTCGGCGACTTCGCCGGCGCGGTGCCACTCGGCGCTGCGTTCGCCATGGCGCAGCAGGATGAATACCAGCACGTCGGCCCAGGTCAGTTCCAGGAAGTTGTGAATCACCCCTGGTAGCTGCCGCTCGCTGAGTACTTTCTGGATTACCGCGACGGCCTGCTGGCGGGCGCCGAGCAGGCGGTCGCGGCCCTTGGCGGCCTCCACGGCACGGCGTTCGCGCAGCTCGACCTTGTGCCGCAGGGTGGCGACGAATTCGTTGAATTCCTCCAGCAGGCTGTCGAACAGCTGCAGGTCGCCGTTGAAGTCATGGATCACGCGCTCCACCGCCCAGTGGATCTTCGCCAGCAGGCCGCGTTCGTCGCCTTCGCCGCCGTAGAGCACGCCGGCCTGGGCCATGGCGTTGAGCAGGCGGCGGGCAGGGTGGTGGTGCTGGGTGAACAGGGCCTTGTCCTGCACCGCCACCTTCAGGTAGGGCGTGTGCAGGTGCGACAGTGCGGTCTTGCAGGCATGCGGCAGGTTATCGTCGTCGAGAATGAAGTCGAACAGCATGCCGACCAGATCGATGACGTCGGCTTCTTGATCGGCCAGTTTCTGCTGGCCTGGCAGGCTGCTGAGCGATTCCAGCTGCTGCTGCAGGCTGACCTTGAGTTCCTCGACCGGTTGCGGCCCCTGCAGGCGCTGGGCCAGGGTGCTGGCTGACTGCTGCTGCAGGCGGGTCAGTGCTTGCAGCAGTTCGCCGGCACTGTAGGTGCTGGTGGCTGTGCGCGGGGCGAAGCTGGCGATGCTGCGTGTACCGCCAGGCAGCGGTGCGTCAAGGTCCTGCTGACGGCGCTCGCCAAGCAGCGCAGCCAGGCCGCCGAGCAGCTCGCCGGGATCCTGCGGCGGTGGTGCGCTGAGGTCTGTTGGCGGGTGGATGGGCCTTTCCGTCGCACGCATGCTGCCCTGGACGCTTGCGCTGCTTGCGCCGGCAGCCGGCGGGGCGGCAGGTGCGGTCAAGGTTCCGGCGTCGCTTGCAGGCGTAGCGGCCTTGGCTGGTGGTGCGGCGGGCGAAGGCGCGCGCTGGGCGGTGAACTTGAGGTTGGGCAGGATGCCGGCGTTGATCAGGCGCTGATTGAGCATCTCGTACAGGGTGTCCAGCCCCTGCATCACGTGGCGATCGAACAGCGTGTAGAGAATCACCTTGATGCGCAGCGGCAGCGGATGCGGCGTCAGTGCGTCATGAAACGCCTCGGCCAGGGCCTGCGGACCGAACGGATTGCAGTCTTCGCCGAGCTTCTGGCCGTTGTTGAGCAGCGCCAGGCGTTGTTCCAGGGCGAACAGGGCACGTGCGCTGCGCGCCTTGACCTTGCTGACCATGTTGGTCACTTGCAGGCTTTCCTCGTACTCCTCGTTCTGCACCAGGGTCAGGCTGTCGGTGTCCAGGGCGACCTGGGTGGCCTTGGGCTTGAGCTTGCCTTCGAGGAAGTCGGCGAAATTCTGCGCGACCCGCTGGTGGTAACTGCGTTCGATCTGAGGGCGCAGTTTGCGTACGTCGCGCATGGCGTCGAAGAACAGGCTCTGCACCTTGTTGTTCTCAGCTTTTTCCGCGCAGTCGAACAGGGTGTCGTCGACCTGGGTGAACAGCCCGGAGAGGTGCTCGGCCAGATTGTTCATCACCAGCTTGCGGCAGTCCTGCACCAATTCGCCGAAGCGCGGCTGGATGGCGCGGCTGGCAAGGCCGGGGGCGTGGGGGGGTGGAGCGTCCTGTGAGCTCATGCAAAGTCCTGGGGGCGGCGGCCGGCCGCCTTGAGAAACGGTTCAGCTGATAAGCAATATCCTAGCCGTTTATTTGGCACTAAGGTGCGAATCAAATAAGTCGTTGTCAGGCTTGACATCGTTTTCCTGCTACGTAAAATGGCGCGCCTCTGATACGGGAAACGGCGCAAGCCGGCCGTTGAAGAGGTTGGAATAGAGTCGTTCCGCGATAGCTCAGTCGGTAGAGCAAATGACTGTTAATCATTGGGTCCCTGGTTCGAGTCCAGGTCGCGGAGCCAAATTCCAATCGGGGTATAGCGCAGTCCGGTAGCGCGCTTGCTTTGGGAGCAAGATGTCGGGAGTTCGAATCCCCCTACCCCGACCATTTTTGGGTCGTTAGCTCAGTCGGTAGAGCAGTTGGCTTTTAACCAATTGGTCGTAGGTTCGAATCCTACACGACCCACCATTATTTAAACGAAAAGCCCGCCTAGTGCGGGCTTTTTGTTGCCTGCCATCCATGGCGGCAACCTTCGGACCGTCTTCCGCTGGACTGCGTCAAAAGTCGCTCCAGGCGATTTTTGTTGTCTGCGGGGAGGGGCGGCGAACCGCCCCGGTCCTCTTCAGTGCAGCTTCAGGCGTGGCTCGGTACTGCGGCCCAGGCGGTCGGCGAGCATCAGCAGAGCGGTGCGCGGCAGGCCATAAAGTGCCATCTGGTGCATGCGGTACAGCGAGATGTAGAACATCCGCGCCAGCCAGCCTTCCAGCTTCACGTTGCCCATCAGGTTGCCCATCAGATTGCCCACGGCCGAGAAGCGCGACAGCGAGATCAGCGAGCCATAGTCGCGGTAGCGGAATTCCGGCAGTGCCTGGCCGTCCAGTCGCAGTTTGAGTGCCTTGGCCAGCAGTGAGGCCTGCTGGTGCGCCGCCTGGGCGCGTGGCGGTACGGTGCGCTCGCCGTCACCCAGTGGGCAGGCCGCGCAGTCGCCAAAGGCGAAGATGTTGTCGTCCTGCGTGGTCTGCAGGGTCGGGCGGACCAGCAACTGGTTGATCCGGTTGCTTTCCAGGCCGTCCAGTTGCCCCAGGAAGGCCGGTGCGCGGATACCGGCGGCCCAGACCTTGAGGCTGGCCGGCACTTCCATGCCCTGGGCGGTGAGCAGCGCATCCGCGGTCACCTGGCTGACGGCTGTGCCGGTCAGTACCGTGACGCCGAGCTTCTCGAGGGTTTTGTGTACCGGGCCACTGATGCGTTGGGGCAGCGCCGGCAGCACGCGCGGGCCGGCCTCGATCAGGGTGATGCGCATGTTCTGCGGCTGAATGCGGTCCAGGCCATAGGCGGCCAGTTCATGCGCTGCGTGGTGCAGTTCCGCCGCCAGCTCCACCCCGGTGGCGCCGGCGCCGACGATTGCCACACTGACGCGGCCATCGTCGCGCTTGCCGGCATGGGCGCGCAGGTAGTGGCTGAGCAGTTGGCGATGGAAACGCTCGGCCTGCTCGCGGGTGTCGAGGAAGATGCAGTGCTCGGCTGCGCCAGCCGTGCCGAAGTCGTTGGTGGTGCTGCCGACGGCGATCACCAGACTGTCGTAGGCCAGTTCGCGCTCTGGCAGCAGCTCGCCGCCGTCCTCGTCGAGGGTGGCGGCCAGCTTGATGACTTGGCGCGCGCGGTCGAGGCCACTCATGCGCCCGAGCTGGAACTCGAAGTGGTTCCACTTGCCCTGGGCTACATAGTTCAGCTCGTCTTCGGAGGAGTTCAGTGAGCCGGCGGCAACTTCATGCAGCAGCGGCTTCCAGATATGGGTGAGGGTGGCATCGACCAGCACGATGCTGGCCCGTTTGCGCTTGCCCAGGGTTCTACCCAGGCGGGTAGCAAGCTCCAGGCCGCCGGCGCCGCCGCCGACGATCACGATGCGATGGGTCATGGGGATTTCTCACAAGGCTTAAGGAAAGCGGTAGGCCCAGCTGGGCGAGCGCGAGGCAGCTCATAGCACCAGTCCGGCGAGCAGGCGGGAAAGCAAGCCGAGGCCGATCGTCACGGCGATCACCAGCAACAAGAGCAGCCAGGGGCGGAACGGCTTGCGTTGCACCTGGTGCTGCGGAGCGCTGAGGTACTGCTCGACGCGCTGCTGGTCTTCCGGGCTGAGGCGACTGGACATGGCGATCCTCTCGAAGAATGCCGTCATTCTAGACGCGCCGGTCACGCCGGCTCAACGCGCACCTCATCGTCCAGGCGAATGATGCCGCCCTCGATCACCCTGGCTGTGATGCCGCCATGCCCGCGCATGGCCTGGAAGGTGCCGGGGCCGAGGCGCTGTTCCAGGCGCGCGCAGGGTTGGCACCAGCCGGTGGTTTCCAGCAGTGCGCGGCCGATGCGGAAGCGCCGACCCTTGAGGCTGAACAGGTTGATGCCGCTGACTGCAATGTTGCGGCGCAGGTCCGCCGGGGTTATCTCGCGGCCGAGCAGGGCGCTGACCACGGCCAGGTGTTCCCACTGGATCAGGGTCACCTGGCGCGCATTGCGCGGGCCTGGGCGGGCATGGTCGCCGGTCAGACCGGCTTCGCGGCGCGCCTCCACGGCCTCGGGTTCGAGCATGGCCTCGCGCGATTGCGGGCGCACGCCGAGCCAGCGCACCCGGCCGCGTTGTGGCACGTCGGCGAGCAGTTCCGGCAGCGTGTTCACAAGGCGATACCAACGTCGAACAGCACGGTGCGCCCGAGGCTGTGACGCAGGAAGTCCGGGGCATCGCGGTGGGCGAACAGTACCCGGGCGTAGTTGGGGCCGACCAGCGACAGCGAGCGCCAGCCCTGGCGCAGGTATTCGCCGGGCGGTGGGAAATGGCTGTTGAGGTCGAGCACATCGCGCTTGAGGCTGACATAGGCGAGCAGGTCCAGCTCGCCCAGGTCGAGCCCGCGTTCGCGATAGTTGTGCGCTTTCTTGCGCAGGGTGGGACTCAGACGCGCCTGCAGCTCGACGGCCGGAATACGCCGGGGGCGCGCTTCGCGGCGCAGCAACTGGCTCAGCGACAGGGCGCTGCGCCGGCGCTCGAGTTCTTCCTTCCATTCGTCGTTGAGGCGACGGCCCTTGTCGAGCACGAAGAACACTTCGAAGCAGGCGTCGCGGAACATTACGTCCGGGGGCTCCTGGCCGGTGCTGAATTCGTCCTGCCGATGGCGCACGTTGAGTGCCGTCAGCAGGCGCTGACAGACCCAGCGCTCGCGCTCCCACTTGCGGGCGTTGGAGAGGAAGTCGTTGGCTTCTTCGGCCTGGCGTGTGAGCAGGCGCAGGTAGTCGGAGTCGTCCATGGGCGCAGCATAGCGTAAAGCCGGGCGAGCCGGCTGCGGTGTAAGATGAGTCGGCCATTGCGAGGTTTTTCATGCTGATGCGAGCCGCGACCCCTGCCGATCACGCCGCCCTTTTCGCCCTCTGGCGCAGCACGCCGGGGATTCAGCTGCGCACTGAAGATGAGTACGGGCCCTTCTGCCGCTATCTCGAGCGCAATCCCGGATTGAGCCTGCTGGTGGAGGCCGAGGGCAGGCCCATTGCCTCCCTGTTGGCGGGGCACGATGGGCGGCGCGGCTATCTGCAGCACCTTGTCGTGGCGCCGGCCTGGCGCGGGCGTGGGCTGGCCAGTGCGCTACTGGCCGAGGTGCTGGCGCGCCTGGCGGAGCAGGGGGTGCGCAAGTCCCATGTGTTCGTGCTGGGCGCGGCGTCCGAGGCCCTGGCATTCTGGCGTGCGCGCAGCGAGTGGCTGGCGCGTGACGATATCGAAGTCTTTTCCACGAGGAGTTGAGCGATGAGGTTGCTGCGCTGGTGTTGTTTCCCGCTGCTGGTCACCTGGATGGGCGTTGCCCTGGCGCAGGGCGAGGCGACACGCCTGGCACCCTGGACGCTGCTCGATCAGTTCGATCGTCCCTACACCCTGGAGCCGGACCTGCACGTGCTGCTGGTCGCGCGCGGCATGGACGCTTCCGGGCTGCTGGACGAGGCGCTGGCCGAGCTCGGCGGCGATTACCTTGAGCGCCACTCGGTGGTGTTCCTCGCCGACATCAGCGGCATGCCAGCACCGATTGCCAGTCTTTTCGCCGTGCCGGCCATGCGTGATTACGGCTATCGCGTCATGCTCGACCGCAGCGGGCGAGTGGCCAGTCGCTATCCGGGTGAGAAGGCCGAGCTGCTCTGGCTGGACCTGGATAACGGCGAGCTGCGCAGTCAGCGCCAGTTCACCGATGCCGGCGAGTTGCGCCAGGCCTTGCAGGCGCTGGGGCGGTGATCGCCAGCGAATTGCTGTTGCCGGCCAGCCAGTGGCTGGGCTGGCTGCTGTACGCGGCTGTCCTGGGCTGGGCGCTGTGGCGTTCGCCCTGGCTCGAGCTGTTCAGCGATCAGCGCCGTCAGCATCTGCTGTTCGGTACCGTGCTGGCCTTGTTTCTGCTCTGGTTGGTGCGGCGCGACTTCGCCTCGGGGTTGTCGTTCCACTTCATCGGCATGACGGCTGTCACCTTGCTGCTCGACTGGCCTCTGGCAGTGCTCGGCGGTTTTGCCGCCCAGCTCGGCCTGCTTGCCCTGGGGCGCCTGGATCTGTTCGCGCTGGGGGTCAACGGCCTGCTGCTCGTGGCCGTGCCGGTTGCCATCACCGAGTTCTGCGCGCTGCAGGTGGAGCGGCGGCAACCGCGCAACCTGTTCGTCTATATCTTCTGCTGCGGGTTCTTCCCGGCCGCGCTGGCGGCATTGGCCTGCCTGCTCGGCGGCCTGGCTGTGCTCTGGCACGATGGTCTGTATGCCATGCCCCCGTGGCTGGACGACTTCGTCGGCTACCTGTGGCTGGTGATGTTTCCCGAGGCGTTCATCAACGGCATGTTGGTCACCGGCCTGGTGGTGTTCTATCCGGACTGGCTGGAGACCTTCAATCGCACGCGCTACCTGTCTGCGCCCTGGAAGGACGGCGGTCCGGATGGCCCGCCATAAGCGGGATTTATCCCGACGCCGGGCCTGACCTGGATCAAGATTCGCCAGCACCACGCCCTCATGCTGGAGAAAATTGCAGAGGGTGAGGCCATGGGTGTGCATCAATGGGCGCGGCAGGAGCTGGAAGGCAGTCTTGAGCGGGCGCGGACGCAGGGTTTTGATCCGGTGATGACGCTGCGAGCACTGCTCAGCGAGGCGGTGGAGTTGAATCGCCTGGAGCGGGAAGTGGCTGACCTGGCGCAGGAGCTGCAGTTTCTCGCCGACAATCTCGACCCGCAGCGCGACTACGCCTTCATGCGGCCCTGATCCTCAGTGCTCGCGCGGCGGCAGATCCCCGGAGAAGGGCGAGTCCTCCAGCGTGTCGCCGGGAATCGCATGTGCCTCGGAGGCCCAGGCGCCCAGGTCGATCAGCTTGCAGCGCTCGCTGCAGAAGGGGCGGCTGGGGCTTTGCGGGCCCCACTCGACCGGCGCGCCGCAGGTCGGGCATTCAACAGTGGCGTTCATGCTTGGCCTCCGCGCAGGGTCAGGTAGAACTGGTGCAGACGCTCGACCTCGCCTTTCAGCCAGGTCAGGTCCTTGTCGTTGGTCAGTACGTCGTGGGCATGGCGTAGGCGCTCTTCGCGGCTGGTCTGTGCCTTGAGGATGGCGCGGATCTGCTCCTCGGAGCTGTTGTCGCGGGCCATGCTGCGTTGCAGTTGTAGCTGCTCCGGGGCGTCGACCACCAGCACCCGTTGGGTGATGCGGTGCTGGCCGGACTCTACCAGCAGCGGCGATACCAGAATGGCATAGGGCGATTCGGCGCGAGCCAGGTACTGGGCGATTTCCTGAAAGATCAGCGGGTGCAGCAGACCTTCCAGCCAGCGGCGCTGCGCTTCATCTTGGAAAACCAGTTGGCGCAGCGCGGTGCGATCCAAGCTGCCGTCGGCCTGCAATACCTGCGGGCCGAAGCGTTCGGCAATCTTCGCCAGGGCCGGGCGCCCCGGCTCCACCACCCAGCGGGCGGCATGATCGGCATCCACCAGGTGAACGCCAAGGTCGATAAAGTGCTGTGCTACGGCGCTCTTGCCGCTGCCAATGCCTCCGGTGAGGCCGAGAATCCAGGGTTTGCTCATCTAAAACCGGCGAACTGCAGATAGGTCGCGGTTATTTGATCACCCCAGAGCAATGCGATCCAGCCGGCAATGGCCAGATAGGGGCCGAAGGGGATCGGTGTGCTGGTTTCCTGATTGCGCAGGCGCAGCATGATCACCCCGAGCACCGCGCCGACCAGCGACGACAGCAGGATGGTCAGCGGCAGTACCTGCCAGCCACCCCAGGCACCGAGCATGGCCAGCAGCTTGAAGTCGCCGTAGCCCATGCCTTCCTTGCCGGTCAGCAGCTTGAACAGCCAGTACACCGACCACAGGCTGAGGTAACCGGCGATGGCGCCCCACAGCGCATCCTCGAGGCTGGTAAACAGGCCGAACTGGTTGGCGATCAGGCCCAGCCAAAGCAGTGGCAGCACCAGGGCGTCGGGCAGCAGCTGATGATCGCAGTCGATCATGCTCATCGCCAGCAGCCCCCAGGTCAGCAGCAGCATGCCGGCCGCCTGCCAGCCGAAGCCGAAATGGAAGGCGACGTAGCCGGACAGTAGGCCACAGGCCAGCTCGACCAGCGGGTAGCGCTTGCTGATCGGTGCCTTGCACCCTGCGCACTTGCCGCGCAGGAACAGATAGCTGAGCACCGGGATATTCTCCCAGGGGCGAATCTGGTGGCCGCAGTGGGGGCAGCAGGAATTTGGCAGCACCAGATTGAAAGTGCCCTGCTCGGGCGCTTCCGGCAGCTCGAGAATCTCCCGCGCCTGCTTGCGCCAGTCGCGCTGCATCATCACCGGCAGGCGGTAGATGACGACGTTGAGGAAGCTGCCAATGACCAGGCCCAAGAGTGCGGCAGATAAAACAAAGGCCGGCAGATTGCCGGCCAGATATTCGAATTGCATTGGTTAGGCGCCTACTACTTGGCCCAGTTGGAAGATTGGCAGATACATGGCGATAACCAAGCCACCGACCAATACGCCGAGTACAGCCATGATCATGGGCTCCATCAGCGCCGTGAGGCCGTCTACCATGTTATCAACTTCGTCCTCGTAAAAAGTTGCAACTTTGTCCAGCATCTCATCTAGAGCGCCGGACTCCTCGCCAATGGCTGTCATTTGGAGGGCTAGAGAGGGGAAGACACCTGTGCTGCGCATGGAGAAGTTGAGCTGCATGCCAGTGGATACGTCCTGTTTTATTTTGTCTACTGCTGATTTGAAAACAATATTACCCGTTGCGCCTGCAACTGAATCCAAGGCCTCAACTAGGGGGACACCAGCTGCGAATGTTGTTGCCAATGTCCTAGAGAAGCGAGCAACAGAGGACATGTAGATGATTTTTCCTACAATTGGGAGCTTTAGTAGTAGTCGATCCAGCCAATTGCGGAAGCGCTCCGAGCGTTGATAGATTGCTTTAAATGAAAAAATTGTCCCCATAACCCCAATCAAGAATAGAAACCACCACTCCTGCAGTAGCTCTGAGAGATTGACCACCATCATAGTGAATGCTGGTAGTTCAGCGCCAAAGCTATCGAAGACACTCTGAAATTGCGGAACTACCTTGATCAGTAGAATTGCCGAAACAATGATGGCAACGACTACTACCGCGATAGGATAGTTCATGGCTTTTTTGATTTTTGACTTCAGGGCCTCGGTTTTTTCCTTGTAGGTGGCAACTCGGTCTAGCAGGGTTTCTAAAGCACCTGATTGCTCACCTGACTCGACGAGATTGCAGTAAAGATCGTCGAAGTATAAGGGTCTTTTACGTAGGACTGATGCGAAGCTGTTGCCGGCAGCTACGTCGACCTTCAACCCCTCCACCAGCTTGCGCATGTTGGGATTCTCGAAGCCTTCACTGATGATGTCAAAAGACGTCAATAATGGTACGCCCGCTTTCATCATGGTCGCCATTTGGCGGGTGAAGATTGCGATATCCATCGGTTTGATTTTTTTGCCTGTGCCGATGCTTAGGCTGGATTTTTTGCGAACCTTTGTCGGATTGATGCCTTGTTTACGTAGCTGGGCTTTCACGAGCGCAGGGTTTAAACCGCTCAGTTCGCCCTTCATCTTGGATCCGCGCCGATCAGTGCCTTCCCAGGCGAAGGTGCTGGTTTTTATTGCTTTTTCCGCCATGGTTTAGTCCTTGGTCACGCGGTTGATTTCTTCCAGGCTAGTGACGCCCTGGATTACCTTGATCAGGCCGGACCGGCGCAGGTCGTTGAACCCGTCCTTGCGCATCTGTGCGGCTATATCGATGGAGTTACCGTCCTCCATGATAATCCGCTGTAGCGAGGGTGTGTTTTTAACTACTTCATAAATACCTAAACGCCCCTTGTAGCCACCCTTGCAGTTTTCGCAGCCGACCGGGCCGTAGACCTTGAATGTGCCGATCTCCTTCTCGGTAAAGCCCTCTTCCAGGAGTGCTTCCTTAGGTAGCGTGACCTCCCTCTTGCAGCTGGAGCAGAGCTTGCGCGCCAGGCGCTGAGCAATGATCAGGTTGACCGAGGTGGCGATGTTGAAGCTGGGTACGCCCATATTGCGTAAACGTGTGAGTGTCTCGGCAGCGCTATTGGTGTGCAGGGTGGACATTACCATGTGGCCGGTTTGCGCAGCCTTGATGGCGATCTCCGCGGTTTCCAGGTCGCGAATTTCTCCGACCATGATCACATCGGGATCCTGGCGTAGGAAGGCACGCAACGCCTGGGAGAAGTCCATGCCCTGCTTGGGGTTGACGTTGACCTGATTGATGCCCTCCAGGTTGATCTCCACTGGATCCTCTGCCGTGGAGATATTCACGTCCACGGTATTGAGGATGTTCAGGCCGGTGTAGAGGGACACTGTTTTTCCCGAGCCGGTCGGGCCGGTCACCAGAATCATGCCCTGAGGTTGCTTGAGTGCTGTCAGGTAGAGTTCTTTCTGGAATTCCTCGTAGCCCAGAGCGTCGATACCCATCTGAGCACTAGAAGGGTCTAGAATACGCATCACGATCTTCTCGCCCCAGAGGGTGGGAAGGGTGTTGACGCGAAAATCGATAGCCTTGGTCTTGGATATCTTCATCTTGATCCGACCGTCCTGAGGTCTGCGTCGTTCGGAGATATCCAGGCTGGCCATGACCTTCAGGCGTGCGGATATACGTGGAGCAAGCTGTACTGGCGGTCTTGCCACTTCATGCAGGATGCCGTCGGTGCGGAATCGAACCCGGTAGGAGCGCTCATAGGGCTCGAAGTGAAGATCGGAAGAACCTCCTTTGATGGCATCCAGAAGCATCTTGTTGACGAAGCGTACTACTGGGGCGTCGTCTGCTTCGTTGCCTGGTCCGCTGTCCTGCTTGTCTTCATCGACGGCTTCAACGTCTAGTCCGTCGAGATCCATGTCCCCCAGGTCGTCCATCCCGCCGGCTGTGTCGAAGAATTTCTCGATCGCTTCGCCTAGCTTGTCGTCCTCGACCAGCACGCCTTCGGTGTTGAGGCCTGTGCTGAACTGTATGTCAGTGACGGCTTGATGGTTGCTTGGGTCGGAAACCCCTACATACAGTTTATTACCGCGTCGCCACAGTGGCAGTACGCGATGCTGGCGGATTAATTTCTCGCTGACTAGGTCGCGTGGTTGGCTTTCCTTATCGAGCGAGCTCAGGTCAAAGAACGCCACGCCGAACTGTTCGGCCGTCAGTTCAGCCAGATCGCGAGCCTTAACCAGCTTGTTTTGTACGAGGTAGGTAATCAGCGGTAGTTTGTTGCGTGCAGCCTGCAGCTGTGCCTGCTGAGCTCCTTTTTCGTCGAGAAGGCCTGCCTGAGCCACCTGGCGAGCCAAGCCGGAGAGAGAAACCGCGTCGTTCATTTGAGGAGTCCGTGCCTAGGGCGAATCATCGAGCCTTATAGCTTAGTTGGCTTGAGCTGCCAAACGCCGAGGTTAGGAGTGACAAAAAACGTCGTAAGTTGCTGAGTTACGCTGCTTTCAGGTCGTGGTGTGCTTGCAAAGTCGCTTGTGCAAGCGCTTTGGAAGTTGGCACGTAAGCTGCCTTATCTAGCCCAGGCTTAGGCCTAATCACCCGAAGGAGAGAATCATGAAAACTCAAATGCAAAAAGGCTTCACCCTGATCGAGCTGATGATCGTGGTTGCCATCATCGGCATCCTCGCTGCCATTGCCATTCCGGCATACACCAACTACACCACGCGCTCGGCTAGTAACTCGTGCCTGATCGAGGCCAAGGCTTACGCCAATACTGCAATTACCGAGCTGAATCTGGGTAACGCCCCTGGTAACCCTCGCGCTGGCGGTGCTTGTCAAGGTTATGCTAACGCCGGTCCTGCTATGACGCTGGCTTCTACCTTCACTGCTACTCCCAGAGCTCCGGGTACCGGTACAGTGACTTGTGATCTTTCTGTTGGTGGTGCTTGCACTCACACGCCGTAAGCCAAAACTGATTCAAGCTCCAACAGGCGTCCCTGCACGGGGCGCTTTTTTGGGTGGTAGCGAAAATGCATTAGCTGATCTTGCTCTCGTTAGGTTCTGGGTAGCTTGACTAGCTGTTCTTTAAAAGTGAGTGGGCTCTACCCCCCCCCTTCTCTCTTTGCTCCCCTGTTAGCACAAAAACGTCGTAAGTGCCGGGTTGTGCTGTTTTCAGGTCTTGGTGTGCTTGCATGTTGTTTGTTAAAGGGGGTTGAAAGTTGGTGCGTAAGCTGCTTTTTTAGGCTTGGGCTTAGGCCTATTCACTCGAAGGAGAAATTTAGTGAAAAATCAAATGCAAAAAGGCTTCACTCTGATCGAACTGATGATCGTGGTTGCCATCATCGGCATCCTCGCTGCCATTGCTATTCCGGCATACACCAACTATACCGCGCGCTCGGCTAGTAACTCGTGCTTGATTGAGGCCAAGGCTTACGCCAATACCGCTATCACCGAGCTGAATCTGGGTAATGCCCCTGGTAACCCTCGCGCTGGCGGTGCTTGTCAGGGTTATGCTAACGCCGGTCCTGCTATGACACTGGCTTCTTCCTTCACCGCTACTCCCAGGGCTCCGGGCACCGGTACTGTGACTTGTAACCTTGCTGTTGGTGGCGCTTGCACTCACGCGCCTTAAGATAACACTGATTCTGGCTCCCCAAAGCCCCCCCCCGCACAGGGCGGGGCTTTGGGGTTCAGTTGGAATCCATTAGTTAATCTTGCTCTCGCCAGAGTCTGGGTAGCTGGACTAGCTGCTATTTAAATGTGAGTTGAATTGAGCAGGAGGGGATTTTCATGGGGTTCCATCCTGAAAGAGGCTTCACTCTTATTGAGTTGATGATAGTAGTGGCTATCATCGGTATTCTTGCTGCTATATCGATTCCGGCCTATCAGGGGTATACAATCAATTCGGCTAATCGATCGTGTTTGATTGAAGCGAAGACCTATCTGAATGATGCGCTTGTGCGCTTGAATAATGCCCAAGCAGCGCCAGTTGCGCGTGTTGGGGCGTGTGCGGCATATATTGGGGCAGGTGCGGCCTTGACCTTGGCTGGCACGTTTACCGCTACGCCTCGTGCACCGGGTGATCGCGTTGTGACCTGTTTCCTTGCTAATGGTGGTTCTTGTGCTCTCAACTGACTATCTGCTTGGACTACCCCCGCTCCAATAGACATTTCCCGACCTCACAATGAGGCCTGTTCAAAGGCCTCGGGACTGATGCCACCCAGATGACTGTGGCAGCGGGTACGGTTGTAAAACACTTCGATGTAATCGAATACATCAGCCCGGGCTAGGTCTCGGGTTTTGTAGATCCGCTTGCGGATGCGTTCTTTTTTCAGGCTGCTGAAAAAAGACTCGGCCACCGCGTTATCCCAACAGTTGCCTCGCCGGCTCATGCTGGGTTCCAGGTTGTTGGCTGCGCAGAAGCGCTTCCAGTCGTCACTGCCGTATTGGCTGCCCTGGTCGGAGTGAACGATCACTCGTTCTTTGGGCTTGCGCCGCCAAAGGGCCATCAGCAGCGCGTCCAAAGCCAATTCGCGCGCGAGGGTTGGTTTCATCGACCAACCGACCACCTTGCGCGCATACAGATCCACCACCACAGCTAGGTACAGCCAACCCTGCCAGGTACGGATGTAGGTGATGTCGGTCACCCAGGCCTTATTGGGAGCATCGACAGTGAACTCTCGGTTGAGATGATTGGGCGCAAGATTGATGGGCGCCCGGCGATTGGGCGTGGCGCCTTGTAGCCCCGTAGCGCCTTGATCTTGTGGGTACGCATCAAGCGAGCAACACGATGCTTGCCGCAGGTTTCGCCGGCTTCCCGCAGATCGCCAAAGACACGGAGCGCACCATAAGCACCGCGATTGGCCACATAGGAGTCACGGATCAGTTGCAGCAGGCGGCCGTCTTCCCGTGCGCGGTCGGAGACCGGCTTGTGCAGCCATTGATAGAACCCGGCACGAGCAATCCGCAGTACCCGACACATCGTGGTGACTGCATGTTGGTGGCGATGCTCGTTGATGAAGCGGTACTTCACTCGGGCTCCCTGGCAAAGTACCGCGCGGCTTTTTTTAGGATGTCCCGCTCTTCTTCCAGGCGCCGCATCTGCGCTCGCAGCCGCAGAATCTCGCTCTTGGCTTCGAGCAGCTCACTAGCCTGCTTCTCGGACTTATCAGGGGTGACGGCCTTCACCCATTTGTAGAGACTGTGGGTAGAGACGCCGAGGCGAGCGGCAATCTCCGCCACGGAATATCCTCGCTCAACGACCTGTCTGACGGCCTCAGCCTTGAATTCCGGGGTAAATCGTTGGGGGCTCATAGACTTCCTCCTATGCTCAAAGCATAGGCCGGGGATTTCTACCGGAGCGGGGGTGGTTCATCCAGAGCTTAGAGAGTGTCTTAAAAAGCGGGGGCTATTCAGTTCTACCCCGTTAGCACGGACGCTTTCGAGTAAGCTCGCGCCCAGCTGAGCTCCTGCCTCTGGCGCCATACAAAGAAAGCCCGCAGCTGACGGTGCTTTGTGTTTTTTGTGTGTTTACAAGCTCAGTCGCATCGATAGGTCGACTGCCTTGACGTCCTTGGTCAGGCTGCCGATGGAGATGTAATCCACTCCGGTCTCCGCAACCGTTCGCAGGGTCGTTTCGTTAATGCCGCCGGAGGCCTCCAGCTTGGCGCGGCCGGCGGTGAGTCTTACCGCGGTGCGCATGTCTTCCAGGCTGAGTTCGTCGAGCATGACGATATCGGCCCCCGCGTCCAGCGCCTGCTGCAGTTCTTCCAGGCTTTCTACCTCGACTTCCACCGGCTTGCCGGGGGCGATACCGTGGGCGGCGCTGATGGCCTGGGCTATGCCGCCGCAGGCGGCGATATGGTTTTCCTTGATCAGGAAGGCGTCGTACAGGCCTATGCGATGGTTGTGGCAGCCGCCCTGGGTGACGGCATATTTCTGTGCCAGGCGCAGGCCGGGCAGGGTCTTGCGGGTGTCGAGCAGCTTCACGCCTGTGCCTTCGACCAGGTCGGCAAAATGGCGGCAGCGGGTGGCGACGGCCGAAAGGGTCTGCAGGAAGTTCAGGGCGCTGCGTTCGCCGCTGAGCAGGGCGCGGGCCGGGCCTTCGAGGCTGAAGAGGGGCTGGTTGGGCGCGGCCCGTTCGCCGTCGACGACGTGCCAGTGCACGGCCACGCGCGGGTCGAGCTGGCGGAATACCGCATCGACCCAGGCACTGCCGCAGACAACGGCGGCGTCGCGGGTGATCACGCGGGCATGGGCCAGGCGTTCGGCGGGGATCAATTGGGCGGTAATGTCGCCGCTGCCGATGTCTTCGCTCAGGGCGCGACGCGCGTTGGCTTCGATTTCGGCGCCGAGTTCGGCGAGGGTCAGGTTGGGCATCGTGGCCTCCGCATGCTGGTGGCGCGATTATAGGGATAGCCGACGGCTGGTGCAGCGTCGTCGGGAGAATTGGCTAGACCCTAGAATGTGCGGTCTGGTCGCTGCGAATGACCGTTCGTAACCTTGATCTTCCGCTCTGTGATCTGGGTCATGTCTGCGATAGGGGGTATTTGGTCATGCTTCGCATCCCCCTATACTGAGGGTGGCTGCATTTTCTGGCGCCATCTATTTGACGTTTTTGGGTGATGCCCAGCTGATCGTTTAGCAGGCCTGTTCTGATCTGGCAGTCTGCGGGAGACTCGCAATGAAGACCGACGCGAAAGTGGTGCACCTGAACAAGGTGGCGCCCGAGCAATCGCCTACTTCTCCAGCAGGAAGGCTTCCCGTGGCCCTCATTCAGGTACGTGACAAGGCAGCGCAGCAGCTGAAGCTGAGCTTGCAGGGTTTGTTCGACAATGCTGACGATACGCTTTTCGAGATGGCGGATCGTGCGGCCAGCAACGCCGAGCAGAATGCGTTTTTCGAGGCGATGCGAGATCTGCGTCTGAAGCGCAAGACCATCGAGCGAGGCTTCCTGCAGCGGGTTTTCGAGAGTTTCGCCACACTGAATCAGTACGAAATAGGGACGCCTGCGCTGCAGCTCGGAAATGTGTCTTTCGAGAGTCTCTCGCTGGTTCAGGATGATGTTCTAGAGGAGTCGGTGGCGCTCGATGCCATGGTTTCTCGCGTAGTGAGTCGTGATGGCACTGCCCTTGGCCACCTGACCACTCGTCTCAATGCTGTTATCAGCAGGAAGCTCGAAGACAAAACCAACCCGTTGGGCCCGCGTCTGCTCTGCGAGCAGTTCCTTGCCGCCTGCGAGGGGCTCGGGGTGGAGATCCGGGTCAAGCTGATCATTCTCAAACTTTTCGAAAAGCACGTGCTGGGCGATCTCGATCAGCTCTATGCCGATGCCAATCAGCAACTCGTCGAGGCTGGTGTGCTGCCGGAGCTGAAGTCCGCGCCGCCGGCCCGCCGTCAGCCGGGCCGGTCGCCGGCTGCTGCGCGTACCGCGCGTGAGGAAGGGCCTGAGTCGAGGGCCGCCGGTTACGCCGACGAGGGCGTTCAGGAAGTCTTCGGCGCCCTGCAGGAACTGCTGTCGCAGGTCCGTGGCAGTGCCGTGCTGCCGCGGCGCGAGGTTCCTGCCGATGCCGTGCCGATTTCCAGCAATGACCTGATGCGCCTGCTGTCGCACCTGCAACAGCATTTCCCGGTCGGTGCCCAGCAGGTCAGCGACGACTACGACCTGCGCAACCAGCTCGAGGGTCTGCTGACCCGCGTCAGTGCCAAGAGTGGCAAGGCCAGGGTGGTGGGCGAAGTCGATGAGGATGTGATCAATCTGGTGGCGATGCTGTTCGAGTTCATCCTCGACGACCGCACGCTGCCGGACTCGCTCAAGGCCTTGATTGGCCGGCTGCAGATCCCGATGCTCAAGGTCGCTGTGCTGGACAAGACCTTCTTCAGTCGTGGCAGCCACCCGGCCCGCCGGCTGCTCAACGAAATTGCATCTGCCGCCCTGGGCTGGAATGCCCAGGGCGACGAGCAGCGCGATGCTCTGTACCAGCGCATCGAGCAGGTCGTGCAGCGGCTGCTCAACGATTTCACCGATGATCCGGCGATCTTCTCCGACGTGCTCGCCGAGTTCATCGCCTTCACCGGGGACGAGAAGCGCCGCAGCGAGCTGCTCGAGCAGCGCACCCGTGACGCCGAGGAAGGTCGCGCCAAGGCCGAGCTGGCGCGTCAGCAGGTTGAGCAGGCGCTCAATTCGCGTCTGCTCGGCAAGGTCCTGCCCGAGGTGGTGGTGCGCCTGCTGCAGGAGGGCTGGAGCAAGGTGCTGCAGCTGACCTGCCTGAAGCATGGCGCCGAATCCGCCGAGTGGGCATCCGCCTTGGCGGTGATGGACGATCTGATCTGGAGTGTCGAGCCCCACGAGTCGCCGGAAGACCGCCTGCGCCTGCTGGAGCTGGTGCCGAGCCTGCTCAAGTCGTTGCGCGACGGTCTGGCCAGTGCGGCTATCGACCCCTTCGTTACCAGCGAGTTCTTCAGCAAGCTGGAGAGCGTGCATGTGCAGGCCTTCCAGCGCTTCAAGCGCGAGGTCGCCGAGCCTCAGCCCATGCCGCCGAGCGAGGTCGACACCGGCGCCGTCGAGGTGCAGTCCGACAGCGTGGTCGAGTTGGGCGCGGGTCCCCTGCTGGAACTGCCGCCGCAGGAGATGGAGGAGGTCGTCGAAGCGCCTGCCATGGTCGAGGTGGTCGAGGAGATCGTTCTGTTGGCGCCCGGCGAAAATCGCCTGCAGGAGCCGGAAGCCAGCTTGCCGGATGATGATGAGGCCCTGCACAAAGTGGACGAGCTACGCGTCGGCAGCTGGGTGGAAATCCAGGAAGACGAGGAGCACAAGCTGCGCGGCAAGCTGGCGGCCATCATCAAGCCGACCGGCAAGTACATCTTCGTCAACCGCACCGGCATGAAGGTGATGGAGAAGACCCGCATGGGCCTAGCCGTGGAGTTCCGCCGTGGTGCCATTCGCCTGCTCGATGATGCTCTGCTGTTCGATCGTGCCCTGGAGTCGGTAATCGGCAACCTGCGCAAGCTCAAGGGCGCCTGAGACGCTGTTGCCTGAAAGCGCCCGGCCTTGTGCCGGGCGTTTTCGTTAGCGCACTTCTGCTAGAGTGGCGGCCAGTCATCAAGGAGCCCTTATGTGGCTGGACCCTGCCAGCGGCTGGTGTGACGGCGTGCGTCACTGCCCCTCGCCGAATTTCAACGAGCGCCCGCAAGGGGAGGTGTCCCTGCTGGTGCTGCACAACATCAGTCTGCCGCCGGGGCAGTTCGGCACCGGCAAGGTGCAGCAGTTCTTCCAGAACCAGCTGCCGGTGGACGAGCATCCCTACTTCGCCGGCATCGCCCGGTTGACCGTATCTGCGCACTTCCTCATCGAGCGCGATGGCGGTGTGATTCAGTTCGTGTCGTGCAACCAGCGCGCCTGGCACGCCGGGGTATCGCGCTTTGGCGAGCGGGAGAACTGCAATGATTTCTCCATCGGTATCGAACTGGAGGGCACCGACGAGCTGCCATTCGAGGACGCCCAGTACCGGGCCTTGACCGAGCTGACCCGCGCGCTGCTGTGCGCCTATCCTGACATGAGCGCCGAGCGCATCTGTGGTCACAGCGATATCGCGCCGGGGCGCAAGACCGACCCCGGCCCCTGTTTCGACTGGGCGCGCCTGCGCGACGCCCTGCAGCATGAGGAGAGTGGAAGATGAACTTTCTGGTGTTGTTGCTGGTGCTGTGGGTGGAGAAGTTTTCCGCCGGGCGCCTGCGCATCCAGCAGGACGGCCCCTGGCTGCAGTGGCTGACGGCCAGTTCGGGGCGCTCGCCCTGGTCCACCCTGGCCCTGGCGGTGTTGCTGCCCGTGGCCCTGCTCGGATTGCTGGTGCTCGCGCTCGAGCCGCTAGCTTATGGCTGGCTGTTGTTGCCGGTGCATCTGCTGGTGCTGGTTTACAGCCTGGGGCGTGGCGATCTGCTGGCGGAGCTGGGGCCATTCCGCGACGCCTGGCGCCGGGGTGATGAGCAGGCCGCTCTGCATGTGGCCGAGCGTGACCTGGGGCTGGTTGCCGATGCCGAGGCCGAGTTGCTCGAGCGCGTGCGCGCCTATGAGCTATGGCAGGCTTACCAGGGCTTTTTCGCGGTGATCTTCTGGTACGCGCTGCTCGGGCCGATGCCGGCACTGGCCTATCGCCTGCTGGCGCTGACCGCGGAGCGGGCGGGCGATACGGCGGTGGCCGAGCGCGCGGCGCAGCTGCGGCATGCCATGGACTGGCTGCCGGTGCGGGTGCTGGCAGCCAGTTTTGCCCTGGTTGGCAATTTCTCCGCCGTCAGCCATGCGCTGCTGCATGACCTGCTCGCCTGGGACATCCCCGCCGCGCAACTGGTGGCCCGTGCCGGTGTCGCCGCTGCCGAGGTGGGCGAGGCGCAGGCCGGCGAGGCGGGTGTCGCCAGCCTCGACGAACTTTGGCAGCTGCTGATCCGCGCCGCTGTACTCTGGTATGCCGCCTTCGCTGTGTGGATCCTGCTGCTCTAGTTACTCGGGCCACAGCCAGGCGGCGCCACGCACGCCACTGGAGTCGCCGTGGCGGGCCCGGACTAGGCGGGTGTTGACCTGATCCGAGAACACATGGCGCACCAGCAGTGGCGGTACCGCGCTGTACAGCTCGGGGATGTTAGACAGGCCGCCGCCCAGCACTATCACGTGCGGATCGAGCATGTTGATCACCGAGGCCAACGCCCGCGCCAGCTGCTCGCAGTAGCGCACCAGCGCCTGAGCGGCGGCGGGCTCGCCGCCCGCCGCCGCCGTTGCCAGCTCGCGTGCGTTCAGCCCCAGGCCGCTGCGGGCGGCCCAGCCGGGGCCGCTGAGAAAGGTTTCTATGCAGTCGTCCAGGCCGCAGTAGCAGCGTCTGGCTGGGCCGTCGGCCGGGTTGCGCCAGGGCAGGGCATTGTGGCCCCACTCGCCGGCGATGGCGTTGGGACCGTTCAGCAGCCGGCCATGGATGGCGATGCCACCGCCGACGCCGGTACCCAGAATCACCCCGAAGACGCTATCGGCGCCGGCGCCGGCGCCATCGCTGGCCTCGGACAGGGTGAAGCAGTCGGCGTCGTTGGCCAGGCGTACCGGCCTTTCCAGCAGACGCTCCAGGTCGCCTTGCAGGTCCTGACCGATCAGGCAGGTGGAGTTGGCATTCTTGATTCGCCCGTGGTCAGGCGAGCGGGTGCCGGGGATACCGACGCCGACAGTACCGCTGGCGCCCAACTCCGTTTCTGCTCCCTGGACTAGACTCATGATGGTGAGAAGCGTGGCGTGGTAGTCACCCTGCGGGGTGGGCAAGCGCCGCCGCAGCCGCTCTGTGGAGCCCTGCAGGGCGATGATTTCAGTCTTGGTACCGCCCAGATCAATGCCGAAGCGAAGAGACATGCGCATTCTTAACCTTAAGTTACACAGACCGGCGCCGATATCCGGTATACAAGCAGTGGAGGAGCTGTGCCTGGCAAATGGCCAGCCCCGCTAGAACTCAGAAAGCCACGACACCTTGCCGTTCAAGCGACCAGCCTTCTCCCGGCTGGCATACAACAATAATGGCAACAGGAGACGTCTAGTGAATAGCGTGTTGTACCCTGCCATCGCGCTGATGAACCGCCTGAGCTTCGGCATGAAGTTCAGCCTGATCAGCGTACTGTTCTTCCTGCCCATGCTGGTCACCAACTACTACCTCGTTCGCGAATCCTACGACGCCTTCGTCGATACGCGCACCGAGCTGCAGAGCCTGGAATTGCTCAAGCAGAGCCAGAAGATGCGTCAGGAGCTGGAGCGCCTGAACGACCTTTACGAGATCAATGCGGTGCTTGGCCAGTCCGGCGAGGCGGACAAGCTCGCGGCACTGATCGCGCCTCTGGAGAAGAGCATCTCCGAGACCCTGGACGCGTTGACCTCGCCCAGCGATGACGCGCAGAAGATCGAGGAGTTCAACGCCCAGCGTGATGCCATCAAGGCGGCTCTGGATGCGGTTGCTGCCGAGTCATCCCTGCGCAGCAAGGCCGGTCTGGTGGTCAAGGCGCTGGACAACGCCGAGGTCTTCATCAAATTCGTCGCCAGCCAGTCCGGTCTCAGCCAGGACAGCGACCTGACCGTAAGGCAGATGGCCGAGCTGCTGACCACAGCCACCCCGCCGGTGACCGAGGCGCTGAGCAAGGGGCGTGCGCTGGGGTCTTACTCGCTCGGTCAGGGTATCCTCGGTTCTTCCGACAGCACCAAGCTCGACGAAATGCTCGCCCAGCTGGAGCAACTGCACGCCGAGTACGGTTTCAAGCTGCAGAGTGCGCTGGATGGCAACGCGCGTGCGCGCAACGAGCTGGGTACTGCAGCCGAGGCCAGTCGTGCCACGCTGATGGAAATCAGCGGGGTGCTGGAAGAGCAGCTGCTCATGGCTGACAGCCTGGACGCGCCGTGGCAGGGCTTCTTCGACCAGCTCAGTGCTGCCATCGACAAGACTTACGCCTTCAACGATCAGGCACTCGGCTTCCTCGATCACGAGCTGAGCCAGCGTCTGGAAGGCAAGCGCACGCAGATGGTGCTGCTGGTGGTGGCCCTGGTGTCCGTGTTCCTCGCCATTGGCTACCTCTATGGCGCGTTCTACGTTTCCACCCGTGCCACCCTCAAGGGCTTCGGCAGCACGCTCAATAAGGTGGCTGCCGGGGATATGACGGTGAGCGTCAACGTGCGCAGCCAGGACGAGCTGGGCGAGCTTGGCGAAGTCTTCAATGGCACCGTGGCGAAGATCCGCGACCTGATCGACCTGGTCGGTCAGACCGTGGTCGAGGTGGAGCGCCAGGCGGATCGCGTTGAACTGGTGTCCGGCGAGAGCAGCCAGGCCGTGACCGCCCAGCGTGGGCAGATCGAGCAGGTCGCTACGGCGATGAACGAGATGTCCGCCACTGCCCAGGAGGTCGCGCGCAGCGCTGCCGCTGCAGTGAGCAGTGCGCAGAGTGTCAACGACGAGACGGTCAGCGGTCGTGCCATGGTCGAGTCGCAGGTTGGCAGCATCCAGCGCCTGGCCAGCGAGATCGATCAGTCGGTCGGTGTGATCAACCAGCTGGCGGCCGACAGCGCGGCTATCAGTCAGGTGCTGGACGTGATCAAGGGCATCGCCGGGCAGACCAACCTGTTGGCCCTGAATGCCGCCATCGAGGCCGCGCGTGCAGGTGAGCAGGGCCGCGGCTTTGCCGTGGTAGCCGACGAGGTGCGTAACCTGGCCAAGCGCACCCACCAGTCCACCGAGGAGATCGAACAGATGATCGGTCGCCTGCAGAGTGGCGTGGGCGCCACCGTGACCGCCATGAACGGCAGCCACCAGATGGTGGAGAACACCGTCAACCAGTCGGCTCAGGTGCAGCAGGCGCTGGAGAACATCCTCGGCGCGGTCGGCATGATCGTCGACCAGAACCAGCAGATCGCCGCCGCTGCCGAGCAGCAGACCGCCGTAGCTCACGATATCGACATGAACATCGTCGAGATCAACCAGGCCGGCGAGCGTACCGCCGAAGGCGCGGTGCAGACCGAACAGGCCAGCCGCCAGCTGTCCGACCAGGTCGCCCGGCTCAAGGAGCTGATCAGCGCGTTCCGCGTCTGATCCGTCCTATTTAATTCACAAGGCCCGCCATTTGGCGGGCCTTGTTGTTTCTGGGGGCTACCTCAGCTCCAGCCAAACAGTTCGGCAGCATTGCGACTGCTGATCTCGGCCAGCTCTTCGGGCGTCACTCCGCGCAGTTCGGCCAGTGCCGCGCAGATGTCCGGCAGATGCTCAGGGCTGTTGCGCAGGCCGGGGTACATGGCCGGGGCCATGTCCGGCGCGTCCGTTTCCAGCACGATGGCGTCGGCCGGCAACTGCGCCACCACCTTGCGCAGGCGCAATGCCTGCGGCCAGGTTGGCGCGCCACCCAGGCCCAGCTTGAAGCCGAGGCGCAGGTACTCGCGGGCCTCCTCGTAACTGCCGGCGAAGGCGTGGATGATGCCGCCGCGCTTGAGCCGCTGGCGCTTGAGCGTGGCAATGGTGGGGGCGTGGGCGCGGCGCACGTGCAGCAGGGCGGGCAGCTCGAACTCCACCGCCAGCCTGAGCTGGGCTTCGAACAGCTCCTGCTGACGCTGGCGGTCGAGCGTCTCGATGAAGTAGTCCAGGCCGAACTCGCCGACCGCGCACAGCCGCGGGTGGCCGGCCATGCGCTGCAGCCAGGCGCGCAGTTCGTCCAGGTGTTCGGGGCGGTGCTGGTCGAGGTAGACCGGATGCAGGCCGAAGGCGGCATACAGGCCGTCGTGCGCCTGCACCAGGTCCCACAGGCGCTGCCAGTTGTCCTGATACACGCCGAGCACCACCAGTTTCTCCACACCCAGCTCGCGGCTGCGCTGCAGCAGCTCGGCGCGATCAGCGTCGAACTCGGGAAAGTCGAGGTGGGTGTGGGTGTCGATCAGGCGCATGGGCGCAGCATCGGCGATTTGCCGGCCCTGCGCCAGCCCTGGAGAGGCGCCTGCTCCGCAGTCTGGCGCCGGCTTGCGGGCCGCAAAGTTGTCAGGCGCGTTCGGCCATGGCCGCCAGGGCCACCGAGGTGGCGGCGGTGCGGGTTTCCACGCCGAGCTTCACGTAGACGTGCTCCAGGTGCTTGTTCACAGTGCGTGGCGACAAGCCGAGGATGTCGCCGATGTCGCGGTTGGTCTTGCCGCAGGCGACCCAGCGCAGCACCTCGACCTCGCGTTCGGTGAGCTGGAAGCGCGCCGAGAGGGTGGCCTGGGCCGGGGCGTCGTTGAGAGTTGGCGCGGCGGCTGGGGTCTGCCTGGCAGCCTGGATCAGGCGCGCGGTGCGCAGGTGCGCGCCGACCCGCGCCAGCACCTCGTCGGTCTGGATCGGCTTGGTCACGTAGTCGCTGCCGCCAGCGGCGAAGCCTTCCACCACGTGCTCGCTGTCGGTCAGCGCGGTCATGAACAGCACCGGAATATCGGCGCTTTCCGGCGCGGCCTTGATCCGCCGGCAGGTCTCGAAACCGTCAAGGCCGGGCATCATCGCATCGAGCAGGATCAGGTCGGGACGCCGGCGCTGGATGCGGTTCAGCGCGCTCTGCCCGTCCAGTGCCACCAGCACCATGTAGCCCTGAGCGTCGAGGGCGTCGGAGAGCAGGGCGAGGTTGTCCGGTGTGTCGTCGACGATCAGCACGGTGCCGCGCTCAGCAAGCGGCGTGGCTGCAGTCATGTTCGGCCTCCTTGAGTTGATGGTTCAGTTCGTCCAGACGAAAGCCCTTGGCCAGAGCCCGCAGGCGTTGGGTGAAGGGGGCGCAGGCCGGGCTCTGACGTTCGATGGCGTCGAGCTTGTCCTGGATGCCGCGCATGTAGCCGAGCGCCGCCAGTTCGCGCAGCTCGGCCAGTTCGGCAGCGCTCGGCCAGGCTTCGGCCTCAGATGCTGGCGCCGCACCTTCGGTGGCGCGGTGCAGCCACTGCAGGCCGAGCTGCTGCTGGATGCGTTCGAGCAACGCGGGGGTATGTACCGGCTTGGCCAGGTAGTCGTTGCAGTACGCGGCGATGCTGCGCTCGCGGTCGTCGGCGAAGGCGTTGGCCGAGATCACGATGATCGGCGCTTGGCAGGCCGCGTTGCGGCGGATCAGGCGGCTGGCCTCGAAACCATCCATCTGCGGCATCGACAGGTCCATCAGGATCAGGTCGGGGCGCAGCAGCGCGGCCTGGCGGATGGCCTCCTGGCCGCTGGCCGCCTGTTCCACGCGAAAGCCCAGTGGCTCCAGCATGCCCGCCAGCACACGACGGTGCTCCAGGTGGTCGTCCACCACCAGGATCAGCCGTCGTGGGCCCTCGTAGCCGATGATGTCGTGGGCCACGTGCACCACCGCCTGCGGTACGCGCACCTCGGAGAGGAACAGGCGCACCTGGAAGCGCGTGCCCTTGCCCGGTTCGCTGTGCACCGACAGCTCGCCGCCCATCAGCGCGGTGAGCATGCGGGTGATGGTCAGGCCGAGGCCGACGCCGTTGTCCTGGCGCATCAGGTCGCCGCGCTCGAAGGGCTGGAAGATGCGTTCGATCTGCTGCGGATCGATGCCGATGCCGGTGTCGACGATCTCGAAGCTGGCGGTCTCGCGCAGGTAGCTGACGCGCAGGCGCACCTCGCCCTGCTCGGTGAAGCGCACGGCGTTGCCCAGCAGGTTGATCAGGATCTGCCGCACGCGTTTCTCGTCGCCGCGTACCACGGCCGGGATGCGTCCGGCCGTCTCCAGGCGAAAGGCCAGGCCCTTCTCGGCGGCCTGCGGGGCGAACATGCGCTCGAGCTGGTGGATGAACTCGGGGAAGGGGATTTCCGACAGCTCCAGGTGCAGCTTGCCGGCTTCGATCTTGGCCACGTCGAGCAGGCCGTCGATCAGCGACAGCAGATGCGAGCCACTGCGGTAGATGGTGGCCAGTGCGTCCTGCTGGCGTTCGCTCAGCGCATCGTCGCGCTGCAGGATCTGTGTGTAGCCGAGGATGCTGTTGAGCGGCGTGCGCAGCTCGTGGGACAGGCCGGTGACGTAGCGGCTCTTCGCCGCATTGGCGTTCTCGGCCTGCACCTTGGCTTTCTGCAGCGCTTCGTCGGTCTTGCCGTGGGCCTCGATCTCCTGCATCAGTAGCAGGGTCTGGCGGTCCGATTCCTGTTGTGCCACCTGGCGGCTCTCGCGGGTCAGGACGATCCACCAGGCGAGCATGCCGGCGAACAGCGAGAGCGTCAGGAAGGCCTTGAGGAAGGCCTGGTACAGCGTCTGCTGCACCTCTGGCGAGTGCGGTACCAGGCCGTGCGAGATCTGGCTGTAGATCAGCGCCAGGGCACCGAATAGCATCAACACCAGCAGGCTGAGAAAGCCCAGGTATTGCGCCAGGCGGCTGTGCAGGCGCGGAATGCTGGCCCAGGGCAGCAGCCAGTGCAGTAGCGCGTCGACCTGCTGGCTCAGGCGCCCGTGCGGCTTGCAGGCATCGCCGCAGCGCGCATCCAGCGAGCAGCACAGCGAGCAGATCGGCGTGCTGTAGGCCGGGCAAAAGGCCATGTCCTCGCTCTCGAAACTGTTGTTGCACAGGCCGCAGCGGCCGGCGTGCTGCGCGTGCGGCGGGTGGATCAGGGTCGCCGTGCTGGTGCGCGCGATGTAGTAGCGCCCGCCGGTGTACCAGGCCAGCAGCGGTGCGCAGAGGAAGGCCGAGAACAGCGCCACCAGCGGCGAGGCGGCCTGGGGCAGGGCGCCGAACAGGCCGAAGTGGGCCAGCACCGAGAGCAGCGAGGCGATCAGCATGGCGCCGACGCCGACCGGGTTGATGTCGTACAGGTGCGCACGCTTGAACTCGATGTAGCGCGGCGACAGGCCCAGCGGCTTGTTGATCACCAGGTCCGCCACCAGCGCGCCGATCCAGGCGATGGCGATGTTGGCGTAGAGGCCGAGCACCTCCTCGATCGCCTCGAACACACCCAGCTCCATCAGCATCAGGGCGATGGCGACGTTGAACACCAGCCATACCACGCGCCCCGGATGGCTGTGGGTGACGCGGGCGAAGAAGTTGGACCAGGCCAGCGAGCCGGCATAGGCGTTGGTCAGGTTGATCTTCACCTGCGACACGATCACGAACAGCACCATGGCGCCCAGTGCCCACTGCGGCGAGGCGAACACATAGCCGAAGGCCACCAGGTACATCTGCGTTGGCTCGGCGGCACGCTCCATGGGAATCTCGTGCTGCAGGGCGAGGAAGGCGAGGAAGGCGCCGGCGAGCATCTTCAGCGCGCCGGGGATGATCCAGCCGGGCCCGGCCATGAGCAGCGCGGCCCACCAGCGTTTGCGGTTGTGCGCGGTCTTCTCCGGCAGGAAGCGCAGGTAGTCGACCTGCTCGCCGATCTGCGTGACCAGCGCCAGGGCCACGGTGCAGGCGGCGCCGAAGTGCAGCAGGTTGAAGCTGCCGGCCTCGCCCTCGCGCCCGGCGAAGCTGGTCCAGTCGCTCAGCGCTTCGGGATTCTTGGCGATGACGAACACATAGGGCAGCAGCAGGAGGAAGATCCACAGCGGCTGGCTCCAGGTCTGCAGGCGGTTGATCAGGGTGATGCCGTAGGCCACCAGGGGAATGATGATCACCGAACAGATGACGTAGGCCAGCGCCAGCGGGATGTCGAAGTACAGCTCTAGCGCCAGGGCCATGATCGCCGCTTCGAGGGCGAAGAACAGGAAGGTGAAACTGGCGTAGATCAGCGAGGTGATGGTCGAGCCGATGTAGCCGAAGCCGGCGCCGCGGGTCAGCAGGTCCATGTCCACGCCGTAGCGCGCCGCGTAGTAGCTGATCGGCAGGCCGGTGAGGAAGATCACCAGGCTCACCGCGAGGATTGCCCACAGGGTGTTGGTGAACCCGTAGGACAGCGCCAGTGCCCCGCCGATGGCCTCCAGGGCAAGGAACGATACGGCACCCAGCGCGGTGTTGGCGATGCGCAGCTCCGACCACTTGCGGAACGCCCGCGGCGTGAAGCGCAGGGCGTAGTCCTCCAGGGTCTCGTCGGCGACCCAGCTGTTGTAGTCGCGGCGAATCTTGACGATGCGCTGGGTTCCGGTGGGTTGCACGGTTCGCTTCCTGATCGATGTCATGGTTGATCGCGCCGTCCCTGCGCCGAGATGTCTGTCGCGTATGCCCCGTATACAAGGGCTCCCCAGCCGCTCGGGGCGCGTCGACCTGAGTCGCCGCGAACCCCGGTAACGGCGTGGCTGCAACATCCATGCCCCCAACGGCGGCCCTTGCGCGCGGGCGCCTGGGCTTCTGTCTGGCTTCCTGCTGGCGTCCGAGAGTGCACCAGAGTGGTGCCGTGGCGCTGTACGTCAGATGACGTATGCGCTTACGTCATGCTGCGTATACCCCGGCGCGGAGGGCGCCCGCATTCTTGCGGCGAACCCGGAGCAGACCTGCGCAGTCAGGCCGGCGACGATCCCACCGCACGAGGAGCACGACGATGGATGCACAACCGACCCGACTTCTACCCCGCCGGCTGGCGCTGGGCGCCGCCGCGCTCTCGCTGCTGGCCGCCAGCCTGTTCAGCCATGTGGCCAATGCCGAGGTGAACACCACCGGCCTGGCCGTGACCGACACCGAGGTGATCGTTGGCCAGCTGCACTCGGCCACCGGCACCATGGCCATCTCCGAAACCGGCTCGATCCAGGCCGAGCGCCTGGCCATCGAGCAGATCAACGCCTCCGGCGGCATCCTCGGCCGGCAGATCAAGGTGATCCAGGAAGACGGCGCCTCCGACTGGCCGACCTTCGCCGAGAAGGCCAAGAAGCTGCTGGTCGGCGACAAGGTCGCCGCCGTGTTCGGCTGCTGGACTTCGGCTTCGCGCAAGGCGGTGCTGCCGGTGTTCGAGAAGGAAAACGGCCTGCTCTACTACCCGACCTTCTACGAGGGCCTGGAGCAGTCGAAGAACGTCATCTACACCGGCCAGGAGGCGACCCAGCAGATCCTCGCGGGCCTCGACTGGATCGCCAAGGAGAAGGGCGCCAAGACCTTCTACCTGATCGGTTCCGACTACATCTGGCCGCGTACCTCGATGAAGATCGCGCGCAAGCACATCGAGAACGTGCTCGGTGGCAAGGTGGTGGGCGAGGAGTACTACCCGCTGGGCAACACCCAGTTCGGCTCGCTGATCAACAAGGTCAAGCTGAAGAAGCCCGACGTGGTCTTCACCGCCGTGGTCGGTGGTTCCAACGTCGCCTTCTACAAGCAGATGAAGGCCGCCGGCGTCACCGCCGCCAAGCAGAACCTGCTGACCCTGTCGGTGACCGAGGACGAGCTGCTCGGCATCGGCGGCGAGAACATGGAAGGTTTCTACGCCTCCATGAAGTACTTCCAGAGCCTGGACAACCCGAACAACAAAGCCTTCGTCGAGGCCTTCAAGGCCAAGTACGGCCAGGACGCGGTCATCGGTGACGTGACTCAGGCCGCCTACCTCGGTCCGTGGCTGTGGAAGGCCGCGGTCGAGAAAGCCGGCAGCTTCGATGTCGACAAGGTCGCCGCCGCCTCGCCGGGCATCGAGCTGACCACCGCGCCGGAAGGCTACGTGAAGGTCCACGACAACCATCACCTGTGGAGCAAGACCCGCATCGGCCAGGTGCAGAAGGACGGCCAGTTCAAGGTGGTCTACGAGTCCGACCTGATCGAGCCGAACCCCTTCCCGAAAGGCTACCAGTAAGCCTGTGATGGGGTGAGGTGCTATGTCCCTCACCCTAGCCCTCTCCCAGTGGGAGAGGGGACTGGGGCGGTGTCGCCGGTTTGCGCGGTGCCCTCCAGCCGACTCCGTATAACCCCCTCTCCCCCCGGGAGAGGGCTGGGCGACCCGCGTAGGGTGAGGGTTGAACCACCCTCGCCATTCTTCCCGCCAGAGGACCATCAACATGGAATGGCTATCGGAATTTGGTGCCATCGCGGCCATGCAGGGCTTCAACGGCTTGTCCGTGTTCTGCGTGCTGCTGCTGATGGCCCTGGGGCTGGCGATCATCTTCGGCCAGATGGGTGTGATCAACATGGCCCATGGTGAATTCCTCACCATCGGTGCCTACACCACCTTCGTGGTGTCCTCGCTCACCGAGCAGTACGCCCCGGCCTTCGGGCCCTACTACTTCTTCTTCGCCATCGCCTTGTCCTTCGTCATCGCCGGCGCCATCGGCTGGCTGGTGGAGTGGGCGATGATCAGCAAGCTCTACCACCGGCCGCTGGATACCCTGCTGGCCACCTGGGGCCTGTCGCTGGTGATGCAGCAGGCGTTCCGTTCGATCTTCGGCGCGCGCGAAGTCAGCGCCACCCTGCCGGAGTGGCTGATGGGCTCGTGGAACCCCACCGAGACCATCGACATCCCGCGTAACGGCCTGTTCGTGATGGGCCTGACCATCCTCCTCACCGCCACCATCTTCCTGATGTTGTACCGCTCGCGCTGGGGCCTGCAGGTGCGCGCCACCATGCAGAACCGGGTGATGAGCCGTGCGGTGGGCATCAACACCAAGCGCGTCGATCGCATGACCTTCGCCCTCGGCTGCGGCGTGGCCGGCGTGGCGGGTGCGGCCTTCACCACCATCGGCTCCACCGGTCCGACCGCAGGCGGTTTGTACATCGTCGACACCTTCCTGGTGGTGGTCTTCGGCGGCGCGGCCAGCCTGTTCGGCACCATCGCCTCGGCGTTCACCATCGCCCAGGCGCAGTCGATCATGGAGTTCTTCATGAGCGGCTCGATGGCCAAGGTGCTGACCCTGTCGGCGGTGATCCTGATTCTGATGATGCGCCCGCAGGGGCTGTTCTCCATCAAGGTGCGCAAATGAGCGGCAACGCTGTCACCCCTCTCCCGTCGGGAGAGGGGCTGGGAGTGAGGGGTGGGCTTCGCGCTGCCGCCATCTCCCTCACCCTGACCCTCTCCCAGAGGGAGAGGGAATGTTCACGCATGAGGACCCGCATATGAACCCGACTCTCGACAAACTCCTGGGCGGCAAGCAGGGCGCCATCGGCCTGGCGGTGCTTGCTGCGCTGATCCTGGTGGTGTTCCCGCTGGCGCTCGACGCCTTCCGCCTGAACATGGTCGGCAAGTACCTGACCTACGCCTTCGTCGCCGTCGGCCTGGTGCTGTGCTGGGGCTACGGCGGCATCCTCAGCCTCGGCCAGGGCATTTTCTTCGGCCTCGGTGGCTACTGCATGGCGATGTTCCTCAAGCTCGAGGCATCCGATCCGGAAAGCACCAAGATCCAGTCCACACCGGGCATCCCGGACTTCATGGACTGGAACCAGATCACCGAGCTGCCGATGCTCTGGCAGCCGTTCCACAGCTTCGGATTCACCCTGCTGGCGGTGATCGCGGTGCCGGTGCTGCTGGCCCTGGTGATCGGCCTGACCATGTTCAAGCGCCGCGTGGGTGACGTGTACTTCTCCATCGTCACCCAGGCCATCGCGCTGATCCTCACCGTGCTGATCATCGGCCAGCAGGGCTACACCGGCGGGGTCAACGGCATCACCGACCTGAAGACCCTGATGGGCTGGGACATCCGCACCGACGAGGCCAAGCTGATCCTGTACTTCGTCAGCGCCTTCCTGCTGTTCGGCTGCATCCTGCTGGCACGCTTCATCATCGCCTCGAAGCTCGGCCGCCTGCTGCTGGCCATGCGCGACAAGGAAGAGCGCGTGCGCTTCTCCGGTTACGACGTGGCCAGCTTCAAGATCTTTGTGTTCTGCGTCGGCGCCGCCTTCGCTGCCATCGGCGGAGCGATGTTCACCCTGCAGGTCGGCTTCATGTCGCCGAGCTTCGTCGGCATCGTGCCGTCGATCGAGATGGTCATCTTCGCCGCGGTCGGCGGGCGCCTGTCGCTGCTCGGCGCGGTGTACGGCGCGTTGCTGGTCAACTTCGGCAAGACCTACTTCTCCGAGAGCTTCCCCGAGCTGTGGCTGTACCTGATGGGCGGCCTGTTCATCGCCGTGGTTATGTACTTCCCCAACGGCCTCGCCGGCCTGTGGGACAGCCACGGCAAGAGCTGGCTGGCGCGCCTCAAGCCGAAGGCCAAGGCGCCAGTGAAGACCGAGCCGGTGGCCACGCCGGTTGCCAAGGCCGCATCCACTCCCGAACTGGAGACCACCCCATGAGCCCCAATCCCGCTGGCTTCCAGATGCCCAAACCGGTGCTGGCCATCGAGGGCCTGACCGTGTCCTTCGACGGCTTCAAGGCGGTCGACGACCTCAACCTGTACATCGACCGCAACGAGGTGCGCGTGGTTATCGGCCCCAATGGCGCCGGCAAGACCACGGTGCTCGACCTGATCTGCGGCAAGACCAAGGCCACCGCCGGCAGCATCCAGTTCGAGAACCGTGAGCTGACCAAGATGCGCGAGTTCGACATCGTCCGCGCCGGAGTCGGGCGCAAGTTCCAGAACCCGTCGATCTACGAGAACCTGACGGTGTTCGAGAACCTGGAGATGTCCTACCCCAAAGGTCGCAAGGTGTTCGGCGCACTGTTCTTCAAGCGCTCGCGCGAAGTGATCGAGCGGGTCGAGCAGGTGGCGACCGAGATCATGCTCGGCGAGAACCTGCACTTGCAGGCTGACCTGCTCTCGCACGGCCAGAAGCAGTGGCTGGAGATCGGCATGCTGCTGATGCAGGACCCGCAGCTGCTGATGCTCGACGAGCCGGTGGCCGGCATGAGCGTAAGCGAGCGTGTGGCCACCGCCGAGCTGCTCAAGCGCATCAGCCAGGGCCGTTCGGTGCTGGTCATCGAGCACGACATGGAGTTCGTCAAGAGCATCGCGCACAAGGTCACCGTGCTGCACCAGGGCAAGGTACTGGCCGAGGGCAGCATGGACGCGGTGCAGAGCAATCCCAAGGTCATCGAGGTGTACCTGGGGCACTGACAGCTCCCCTCTCCTTGCGGGAGAGGGGCCGGGGGTGAGGGGGATTCGCGCTGCACATCCCTCACCCTAACCCTCTCCCAGGGGGAGAGGGGACGGATTGCATGGCGCCCGGCTAATGGGCTGGGGTCTTCTGAAGGAGTATCGGCAATGTTCCAGATCAACAACCTCGTCTCCGGCTACGGCCAGAGCCAGATCCTCCACGAGCTCAACCTCGACGTGGCGAAAAAGGAAATCGTCGCCGTGATGGGCCGCAACGGCATGGGCAAGACCACCCTGTTCAAGAGCCTGATGGGCGTGCTGCCGCAGTGGGGCGGGCAGATCAGCGTCGACGGCCGGGACATCTCCACGCTGGAGACCCACCAGCGCGTCGAGGCCGGCATCGCCTACGTGCCACAGGGGCGGATGATCTTTCCCAGCATGACCGTACTGGAGAACATCCAGACCGGCCTGCCCGCGTCGGCCAAGGGCCAGGTGCCGGACGACCTCTACGCGCTGTTCCCGGTGCTGCAGGAGATGCGCCACCGCAAGGGCGGCAACCTCTCCGGCGGCCAGCAGCAACAGCTGGCCATTGCCCGCGCGCTGGCGACCAATCCCAAGGTGCTGCTGCTCGACGAGCCGACCGAGGGCATCCAGCCGTCGATCATCAAGGACATCGCCCGCACCCTGAAGGAGATCCGCAACCTGCGAGACCTGACCATCATCGTCTCCGAGCAGGTGCTGTCCTTCACCATGGAAATCGCCGACCGCTTTCTGGTCATCGAGAAGGGCAAGTTTGTGGTCGAGGAGGCTCGCGACAAGGTCGACGAGGCGACCATCAGCCGCTACCTGTCGGTGTGACGGTCCGCTTTCGTAGCCCGGATGAAATCCGGGGCGGGTATCGAGGCCGCTCCCGGATTTCATCCGGGCTACGGGACTGATTTTTCCGCTTTACGGCCGGCGTGTTCTCCATGCGCCGGCCGCTTTTTCGCGTCCGCGGAAATCCGCTACAAGCCTTGCCATTACTGGCTCTGCGCATACGTCATCCAACGTATTTCCGCGCTTGCCGCACTCCCCGAGACTGGTTCCCGTACCCCGGCGCATCAATGCGTCAGGCACCCACCACTGGTCCCAGGAGCACCGTCATGACCGACACCCTGATCAAGGTCGACCTCAACCAGGCCGCCACCGAGAACGAACACGTCCACAACCGCTGGCACCCGGACATCCCGATGGCCTGCTGGGTCAAACCCGGCGACGATTTCATCCTGGAAACCTACGACTGGACCGGCGGCGCGATCAAGAACGACAACGACGCCAGCGACGTGCGCGACGTCGACCTGTCCACCGTGCACTACCTGTCCGGCCCGGTGGGCGTGCATGGCGCCGAGCCAGGCGACCTACTGGTGGTCGACCTGCTCGACATCGGCGCCAAGCCGGACTCGCTGTGGGGTTTCAACGGCTTCTTCTCGAAGAACAACGGCGGTGGTTTTCTTACCGACCACTTCCCGTCGGCGCAGAAGGCCATCTGGGACTTCAAGGGCATGTTCACCAGCAGCCGGCACATCCCGGGCGTGAACTTCGCTGGCCTGATCCACCCCGGCCTGATCGGCTGCCTGCCGGACCACAAGATGCTCGCCGAGTGGAACAAGCGCGAGCAGGAGCTGATCGACACCAACCCGACCCGCGTGCCGCCGCTGGCCAACCCGCCGATGGCGCCGACCGCGCACATGGGCAAGCTCACCGGCGCCGCCCGCGACATGGCCGCCGCCACCGGCGCGCGCACCGTGCCGCCGCGCGAGCATGGCGGCAACTGCGACATCAAGGACCTGTCGCGCGGCTCGAAGATCTTCTTCCCGGTCTATGTCGACGGCGCCGGCCTGTCGGTGGGTGACCTGCACTTCAGCCAGGGCGACGGCGAAATCACCTTCTGCGGCGCCATCGAAATGGCCGGCTGGGTGCACATGAAGGTCGAGCTGATCAAGGGCGGCATGGCCAAGTACGGGATCAAGAACCCGATCTTCAAGCCCAGCCCGATCACCCCCAACTACAAGAACTACCTGATCTTCGAAGGCATCTCGGTCGACGACGCCGGCAAGCAGCACTACCTGGACGTCAACCTGGCGTACAAGCAGGCCTGCCTCAACGCCATCAACTACCTGACCAAGTTCGGCTACTCGCCGGCCCAGGGCTACGCGCTGCTCGGCTCGGCGCCGGTGCAGGGCCATATCAGCGGCGTGGTCGACATCCCCAATGCCTGCGCCACGCTGTGGCTGCCGACGGAGATCTTCGATTTCGACATCAACCCCAGCGCCAGCGGCCCGACCAAGTTCCTCGACGGCAGCATCGATCTGCCCATCGCCTACGACAAGTGATCCTCTCCACCCCTCTCCCGCCGGGAGAGGGGTCAGCGTCACGAGGAAATGACCATGCCGATCTACGAATACGACTGCCCGCAGTGTGGCGACTTCACCATGTTGCGGCCGATGGCCGAGCGCGACGAGCCCTGCGCCTGCCCCTACTGCGAGACTGCCAGCGCGCGGGTGATTCTCAGCGCGCCAGGCCTGGCTACCTTGCCGGGCAGCCAGCGCCGCGCCCATGAAACCAACGAGCGCGCGCGCCACGCACCGCAGACGGTCGAGGAGTACGCCAGCAAGCGCAAGCACCCGGCCGGCTGCAGCTGCTGCGGCCCGAGCAAGCCGGTCGAGCGGACCAAGGCCAATCCGCACGGCCTCAAGGCCAGCCCCTCGGCGCGGCCCTGGATGATCAGCCACTGAATGCGTAGCCCGGATGCAATCCGGGAACTCAACCCCGGATTGCATCCGGGCTACACAGGAGACTCAGCATGCGTCACGGCGATATTTCCAGCAGCCCCGATACCGTCGGCGTCGCCGTCGTCAACTACAAGATGCCGCGTCTGCACAGCAAGGCCGAGGTGCTCGACAACGCGCGCCAGATTGCCGCAATGATCAAGGGCATGAAGCTCGGCCTGCCGGGCATGGACCTGGTGGTGTTCCCCGAGTACAGCACCATGGGCATCATGTACGACAAGGACGAGATGATGGCCACCGCCGCCACGGTGCCGGGCGAGGAGACCGCGATCTTCGCCGCCGCCTGCCGCGAGGCGAAGACCTGGGGCATCTTCTCGCTCACCGGCGAGCGCCATGAGGAGCACCCGCACAAGGCGCCGTACAACACCCTGGTGCTGATCAACGATCAGGGCGAGATCGTGCAGAAGTACCGCAAGTGCATCCCCTGGTGTCCCATCGAGGGCTGGTATCCGGGCGACCGCACCTATGTCTCCGAGGGCCCCAAGGGCCTGAAGATCAGCCTGATCATCTGCGACGACGGCAACTACCCGGAAATCTGGCGCGACTGCGCGATGAAGGGCGCCGAGCTGATCGTGCGCTGCCAGGGCTATATGTACCCGGCCAAGGAGCAGCAGGTGCTGATGGCCAAGACCATGGCCTGGGCCAACAACTGCTATGTGGCGGTGGCCAACGCCACCGGCTTCGACGGCGTGTACAGCTACTTCGGCCACTCCGCGCTGATCGGCTTCGACGGCCGCACCCTGGGCGAATGCGGCGAGGAGGAGATGGGCATCCAGTACGCGCAGCTGTCGGTCTCGCAGATCCGCGATGCGCGTGCCAACGACCAGTCGCAGAACCACCTGTTCAAGCTGCTGCATCGTGGCTACACCGGCGTGTACAACTCCGGCGACGGCGACAAGGGCGTGGCCGATTGCCCGTTCGAGTTCTACCGCACCTGGGTGCTGGACGCGCAGAAGGCCCAGGAGGATGTGGAGAAGCTGACCCGCTCGACCATCGGCGTGGCCGACTGCCCGGTGGGCGAACTGCCGCACGCCGGCAAGGAACGCACGGCCGGGTAGGCTTGTCTCCCCTCGCCCCATGGGAGAGGGGCCGGGGGTGAGGGGCTGCCATATCGCTCCCTCACCCTGGCCCTCTCCCAGAGGGAGAGGGAATCACTCTCCGCACCGGAGCATGTAATGCCCTTCGTCAACGACCTGCTCGAACACAACCGCCAGCAACTCGACGAGGCTCCTGCGGCCAAGCTGCAGTCACGTTTCCTCTTCGAGCCGGCCACGGTCATGGCCCTGCTGCGCGAGCGCATCGTCGGCCAGGACGCGGTGCTGCAGCAGGTCGAGGCGCTGCTCAAGGTGGTCAAGGCCGACATCGGCGAGCGCGAGCGGCCGCTGTCGGTCAATCTGTTCATGGGGCCCACCGGCGTTGGCAAGACCGAGGTGGTGCGCCTGCTGGCGCAGGCCATCCATGGTCGCGCCGATGCCCTGTGCCGCATCGACATGCACACCCTGGCTCAGGAGCATTACGCCGCCGCGCTGACCGGCGCGCCGCCGGGCTATGTCGGCAGCAAGGAGGGCACTACCCTGTTCGACGCCGAGGCCATCGCCGGCAGCTTCGGTCGCCCCGGCATCGTGCTGTTCGATGAGCTGGAGAAGGCCAGCCCCGAGGTGCTGCGCAGCCTGCTCGGCGTGCTGGAGAACGGGCGCCTGACCCTCACGGCCGGCAGCCGCACCCTGGATTTCCGCAACAGCCTGATCTTCATGACCAGCAACGTCGGCGCCCAGCCGGTGCAGCGCCTGCGCGAACGCTTCGCCCGTGGCTGGCGGCGCTGGCTGGGCCTGCGCGCCGACGAGGCTGGCGAGCGCGAGCGGGCGCTCACGCGCAGCTTTGACCCGGAGTTCCTCAACCGCATCGACCGCATCCTCGACTTCCAGCGCCTCGACGACGACTGGCTGCAGGCGCTGCTGGAGATCGAGCTGAGCAAGCTCAACCAGCGCCTGGGCCGCCAGGGCCGCTCGCTGTGGCTGGAGGAGGGCGTGGTGGAGTGGCTGTGCCGCGCCCACGACGCGCGCTACGGCGCCCGTGCATTGGCGCGCCGGGTGCGTACCGAGCTGGAGCCGGCGATAGCCGACTGCCTGCTGCGCGACCCGGCGGCGATCCGCTTGCGCGCGCAAGTCACTGACGATGGGTTGTGCGTGGTGGTCGAGCACGACTGAACGAACGGTTAAACTGGCAGCTTTCCGTTTCCGGTTGCTCCGCCATGTCCTTCGCCAACCTTGGCCTGATCGATTCCATCCTGCGCACTCTTGAGGCACTCGACTACCGCGAGCCCACGCCGGTGCAGAAGCAGGCCATTCCCGCCGTGCTCAAGGGTCGTGACGTGCTTGCCGCGGCGCAGACCGGCACCGGCAAGACCGCCGGCTTCGCCCTGCCGCTGCTGCAGAAACTGACCATGGAAGGCTCGCAGGTGGCCGCCAACTCGGTGCGCGCACTGGTGCTGGTGCCCACCCGCGAGCTGGCCGAGCAGGTGGCGCAGGCGGTGCAGCAGTACGCGCAGAACCTGCCACTGCGCACCTACACGGTGTACGGCGGGGTCAGCATCAACCCGCAGATGATGAAGCTGCGCAAGGGCATCGACCTGCTGGTGGCCACCCCCGGTCGTCTGCTCGACCTGTACCGGCAGAACGCCGTGCGCTTCGACCAGCTGCAAGCACTGGTGCTGGACGAGGCCGACCGCATGCTCGACCTGGGCTTTGCCAAGGAGCTGGACGAGCTGTTCTGCGCGCTGCCGCGCAAGCGCCAGACCCTGCTGTTCTCCGCCACCTTCTCCGACGCCATCCGCCTGATGGCCAAGGAACTGCTGCGCGACCCGCTGTCCATCGAGGTCAGTCCGCGCAACACCACGGCCAAGGGGGTCAAGCAGTGGCTGGTGACGGTGGACAAGAAGCGCAAGAGCGAGCTGCTGCTGCACCTGTACCGCGAGCGTGGCTGGGACCAGCTGTTGGTGTTCGCCAAGACCCGCAAGGGCGTCGACGAGCTGGAGCAGCTGCTGCTTGCCGAGGGTATCGCCGCCGACTCGATCCACGGCGACAAGCCGCAGCCGGCGCGCCTGCGCGCGCTGCAGCGCTTCAAGGCCGGTGAAGTCCGCGTGCTGGCCGCTACCGACGTGGCCGCGCGTGGCCTGGACATCAGCGAGCTGCCGCGGGTGGTCAACCTCGACCTGCCGATCGTCGCCGAGGACTACGTGCACCGCATCGGCCGTACCGGCCGCGCGGGTGCAACCGGCGAGGCGGTATCGCTGGTCTGTGCCGACGAAGTCGAATTGCTGGCGGCCATCGAGACGCTGATCGGCCAGGTCATCCGCCGCCAGGACGAGCCGGGCTTCGAACCGGATCACCGGGTACCGGTCACGGCTCCCGGCGGTGCCGTGCTGAAGAAGCCGAAGAAGCCCAAGGTCAAGCTGGTGCCGGGTGCCGGTAAAGGCAAGATCCACATGGGCAACTGGTTCGAGGCCGACGACGACAAGCCCAAGGCCAAGGCCGTGCGCGCGGTACCCAAGTTCGGCGAGAAGCCGCGGCCGAAGAAGAAGTGACGGCTACTGGGGCGTGGTCTGGCGCAGCTGCGCTTCGGCCGCCTCGGTGACGTCGTAGATCATCAGGCAGACGTGCTCGACCTCACGTCCGGCGGCGGCCAGCGGCATGATGGTGAGGTTCTGGTACATGAAGTCGGCCTGCCCGGTGATTGGCCGGTAAGTCTCGAAGCGCAGCAGGTAGGGGCGCTGCTGCCACAGGCTGAAGGCGCGGGTGCCCAGGCGCAGCACGGTGCCGACCTTGCGCTCCAGCCAGACCCGGTCGATCTCCGGGAACAGCTGGAACAGGCTGCGCCCCTGTACCTGGTCGGCGCCCAGGCCCGAGTGGTTCTCCATAAAGCTGTTCCACACTTCCACGCGGAAGTTGCGGTCCATCACCAATACGCCAACATCCAGGCACTGGACGATATCCAGCAGCCAGTGCAGTTCGCGCATGTCGATCTGGGCTTCACCGGCCATGTTCTACTCCATCAGGTACTGGATCTTGGCTGTCAGCCGCGGAATTGAGTTCTCGGTGAACAGCAGCAGCAGGTCGAAGTTCACTTTGTGGTTTTCCAGTCCGTAGCTGATTTCCACCGCGAGGGTTTTGCGCCAGCGCGCGCCGTTGAACTGGATCAGCTCATCAATGCTGCGCGCGTGCTGGCCGAGCAACTGCGGATGTCCCTGGGAAAAGCGGATGTCGAGCTGCTCGGCAATGCCGGACAGGCAGGCGCCGATGAGGATGCTGGCCAGGTCCATCAGCATTTCCGAAGTGTCGGCATCGCTACCGGTGCGCAGCCCCAACAGGTGGGCGATGTCGGCGACCTGCGAGTCATGGAACAGCAGCAGGGCCTCGCCAGCAATGGCCTCGCCGACGAACCCCTGGCACACCGCGCTGAGCTGCTCGCCGCGGTTGGCGTCGGTCAGGGCCATGTGCAGCTCACTGGCTTCAAAGATGTTCACGGCGGGGATCGGCAGCTGTACGAATACCCCCAGTTCCTCGGCCAGCAGCGCGGCGGCGCGGCCCATGGCAACGTTGCTGACTTCGCGGAGGGCGTCGCGGAAGCCGACCTTGGGCGTCGGCGCGGCAGGGATGCTGGCTGGTTCGATGCTGTCCGCCGTGGCTGTCAGCTGCAGCAAGCCCAGTTCGTCGAGCGTGGCGCGCAGCGTCTCGGCCGGCGCTGGCTTGCGTACGAACGCCAGCGCACCCAGCTCGGTCACGCGGCGCCGCGCCTCCTCCTGCACATCCCCCGAAACCACGATGATGCGGCAGGCATGCCCTTCCTCGCGGACCTGGGCCAGTACCTGGTAGCCATCCATCACCGGCATGGTCAGGTCGAGCAGCACAACCTCGCCCAGGCCCTGGCGGATGGCGGCCATGGCCTCCTCGCCCTGGCTGGCCTGGGTGATGCTCACCGGCCATTCGGGGGGCAGGGCGCGGATCAGTTGTTTACGCGCCATCGCGGAGTCGTCGCAGACCAGCAGTGGAATCAATGGAGTCACCCGGCAAAGTCAGTATCCGATAGCAAGCATAGACTCAGTGCTGCTCGTTGGATTCATAGCTATAGGTATTACGGCCCGCATTCTTCGCCGCGTACATGGCGCGGTCGGCCTGCTGAACCAGTGATTCGATATCGTCACCGTCACGTGGGAACAGGCTGACGCCCATGCTGGCCTGCACCTGCACCTCATGGCCGTCGAGCAGCATGGGAAGCTGAAAGCGTTCGTGCAGCTTGTGCAGCACGGCAACGACCCGACTGGGGTCGTCGAGTTGTTCGATCAGAATGACGAATTCATCGCCGCCTAGGCGCGCCACCGTGTCGCTTTCCCGCGTGGCCGAGCGCAGAAGGTTGGCGACTGCCTGCAGCACGCGGTCGCCTGCACTGTGGCCGAGGCTGTCATTGAGCTCCTTGAAGTGGTCGAGGTCGACAAAGAGTACAGCCAGCGGCTTGGCGCTGCGGCGCGCGGCAGCCAGGGCGTGTTCCAGGCGCTCAAAGAAGAAGCGGCGATTGGGCAGGCCGGTCAGCGGGTCGTGCCGGGCGAGATGCTCCAATGCGCTGCGACTTCGTCCCAGCTCATCCAGGTGGTCGACGATTTCCTCCTGCATCTGTACCAGGCTGCGCGCCAGCTGGCCCAGCTCATCCTGACGCTGTACAGGCAGTGGTGCGCTCTTGCGCTCGCGCGCGAACTGCTGGACGGCCAGGTTGATACTCGTGAGCGAGCGCGTCAGCGCTCGCGAGGCGATGGAGGCGATCACCACGGCCAGCAGACTGGCGAAGATCACCACCTGGATGATGAGGCCGCCAAGCCGGTTGCTCTCCTTGAGCACATACTCTTCCGGTTGTGCCAAGCCGAGTACCACGAAGCTTTCGGCATTACCGGGATTGGTGGTGAGGCGCACGAAGGCGGCGACCAGATCGTTTTTTCCGTCGTAGCTGCGACCAATCAGGCTGGAAACATCACTGTTCAGCAGCCGGCTGACGGCAGGGAACTCCTCCTGAAGGAAGACCCGGCGTCCCTGATCGAAGCCGAAGGTGCGGCGCTGGTCGGGATGGATGAGCAAGTCTCCCCAGCGGTTGCTCAGGTAGACGTGATAGTAGGACGGCAGCTCGCTCTTGAGCTGGTCGAACAACTGGTTGAGGTCGATATTGATGACGATCAGCGCATAGGCCTTGCCGTCCTCGTCCGCTACCGGGGTGGATACGTGCAGCGTCGGCTGCCCCAGCCCCGAGTGGGCTCCGAGTTCGTGATTGATCACGATGGGTGAGAGCCGTATCTGACCCGGAGACAGGCGCAGGGTGTCGAATACATAGTCGAAGTGCCCCTTCTCCTGCAGGGCTGCACCTTCAATGCGCAGCAGCCGTTGGTCGTCACGGTCGACCCGCACCTGTTCCAGGCCATGACCGGCGGCACTGATCATCCGAATCTGCATGTATTCGGGATGGACTTGCATCAGGGTCCTGAACAGTCCCGCCAGGTCTCGCTCCGCGTGCTCGCGATCCTGCTCGCGGGTAAGCCGGGGCAGTGCTCTTCCCTGAGCGATACCCGCCAGCATGAGGGTATCGCGGGAGATACCGTCGATATTGCTGCGCAGGTTGCGACCGAGCACCAGGGTGGCCGTCAGCAGGTCGCGCTCAGCCGCCTTCAGCAAGGTCGTGCGGCTGCTGCTGTAGGTGTAGTAGCCGGTCAGACCACAGGCTAGAACCCCGAATACAGCCAGCAGGCTGCCCAGCTTGAAGGCAATGCCGAACCTCATGGCACCTCCGCCAGAGGGGGGCGTTCGCCGGAGAGAATGCGCTCCCAGAGCTGCGCTCGGCGTTTGGCATCTTCCACCGGACGCAACCAGATCATGCGCCCGGAGATGTCCATGCTTTCCGGCTCTTGGAGGGTGTTTGACAGGCCCTGGCGCTCGACCAGAGCGCGGCTCATCGACTCTTCCAGGCTGAAATCGATCCAGGCTTCGGCCAATGCCAGGTTGCGAGCCCCACGGCTGATCGCCCAGCAGTCGAGCCAGGCCAACGCCCCCTCCTGGGGGAGGACATAGCCGACGTCGGCGCCGGCATCGCGCAGCTGCTTGAGCTGCTGGCGCCCATAGTTGGCCCAGAGCAGGGCAATGCGGTGCTCCCTGAACAGGCTGGCCGCTTCTTCTGGTAGTGAGTAGAAGGTCAGCACGTTGCGGCGCAGGGCGATCAGGTGCTCGCCGAGCATCGGGAAGTCTTCTGCATCGATCTGGAACGGGTCTCGGCCGCGTGCCTGGCTGGCCAGCGAAAAGTTGTGGCTGCTGCCATTGAAGGCCAGTACACGCCCCTGCAGTCTGGGGTCCCACAGGCTGGTGATGGAGCTGGGGGGAGCGGCGAACTGGCTGCGGTCGTAGATCAGCCCCATTTCGGAGTAGGTATACGGGATGGCGTAGACCTTGCCATCGTGGGTGATACCGGGAATCTTCGGGTAGTCGCGGAAGCGCCACAGCTGCTGGGCAGTGCGTGGGATGCGCGCTGGCTGCAGCGGCTGCAGCAGTTTCTGCTGAACATAATGCTCGATCTCCGCCGTATTGGCGGCGATCAGGTCGTAGTCGTCACCATTGTTGCGGGCCAGCTTGCTGCGCAATGCGTCATCGTTGCCGACCAGGGTGACTTCCACTCTGACGCCATGACGCTGTTCAAACTGTGTTACCAGATCGGCATCGGCGTAGCCCGGCCAGGTCAGCAGGCGTAATGACTGCTCTCCGGAGGCATAGCCCGGGGCCAGGGGCAGCAGTACGGCGAGCAACACCAGGAACGGGCGCATCATCGAGGTAACCGGAGGAGGGGCGCACAAGCAGTGTATACGATGGCAAATTGCCCTGCTGCCAGCGTTTTCCGTGCCGCGTGCTAGCGTTTTCCCAGTCATCCACCGTATGCGGGAGAGCGTCATGGAAGAAGGGCAAGCACTGGTATCGGCGGGTACCGCCAAGGTCAATCAGTTGTTGGAGCTGGCGGCGCAGTATGGAGCTGCCTTCGCCGTCAAAATCCTGGCCGCCATCGCCTTCTGGGTGGTCGGCCGCTGGCTGATCGGCTTCGCCGTCGGCCTGCTGCAAAAGGGCCTGGGGCAGCAGAAGGTCGATCCGACTGTACTGCGCTACCTCGGCAACTTCGTCACAGTGACCCTGAACATCCTGCTGGTCATCGGTATCCTCGGCTACTTCGGCGTCCAGACCACCACCTTTGCCGCGTTGATCGCTGCCGTTGGCCTGGCCATCGGCATGGCCTGGTCGGGGTTGCTGGCCAATCTGGCCGCCGGTGGCTTCATCATTGTCCTGCGTCCGTTCAAGGTTGGTGACTTCGTCACCGCCGGTGGCGTGACCGGCACGGTGACCGAGATTGGTCTGTTCGTCACCGCCATCAACACGCCGGACAACGTGCTGACCCTGATCGGCAACAACAAGATTTTCGGCGATACCATCCAGAACTACTCGCACAATGCTTTCCGGCGCGTCGATCTGACCGCTCAGCTGGCGGGCAGTGCCGACTGGAAGGGCGCCGCGGTGCTGCTCAGACAGCGCATTGCTGCCATCGACAATGTGCTGGCGACACCGGCCGTCGATGTCGAGATCCTGGAGTTCAATCTGGTCGGCCCGGTGCTGGCGGTACGTCCCTATTGCCATACCGACCACTATTGGCAGGTCTACTTCGACAGCAACAGGGTGATCAAGGATGCCCTGGGTGAGGCCGGCTTCCCGGCACCGATGCCGGCGCAGACGGTGATCGTGCAGCAATCAGGTTGAGAGCGGCGACTTGGGCTCGCGGTCGACCCATTTGGGAGCGGCCGTGGGTTGCCAGGCGCTCATCCGGTCGAGCAGCGTCGCCGGTGACGCGTCGATCTGCAGGATGGCGCGGTGCTGCTCGCGGACGAAGCGCTCGGCCACCAGGTGGTCGAGAAAGTCGGTGAGGCGTGCGTAGAAGCCCTCCACCTCAAGCAGGCCGAGTGGCTTGGCGTGGTAGCCGAGCTGGCCCCAGGTCCAGACCTCGAACAGCTCCTCCAGGGTACCCAGGCCACCGGGCAGGGCGATGAAGGCATCGGCCAGCTCGGCCATGCGCGCCTTGCGCGCGTGCATGCCGTCGACCACTTCCAGGCGACTCAGGCCCTTGTGGCCGATTTCGGCGCGCTCCAGGCTCTGCGGGATGATGCCGATGACCTCGCCGCCAGCGGCCAGTGCAGCATCCGCCACCACGCCCATCAGGCCGACGGCGCCACCGCCATAGACCAGGGTCAGGCCGCGTTCGGCGATGTGGCGGCCGAGCTGGGCGGCAGCCTCATGGTAGATGGGCCGGGCGCCGGGGCTGGCACCGCAGAATACGCAGACTGACTTCAGGTTCATGCACTGGGCTCCCGTGGACGAAAGGGCGCACAGGGTAACCCTGTCCGATCGGTCAGGCGAGTTCCTGCGGGCAGCGGCCGCTGGCGCCGGCGGCGTAGGTGGCGAGAAGACTGTGCAGCAGATCGTGCAGGTTCATGGCGTTCACTCCCGGGCAATGGGGTAAGCCTAGGTGGTGCCACCGGCGAATGCCGGTTGATTGTCTTGATCAGGCCGATAGCCTGGTCTGGAGACCCTCAGGGCAGCGAGGTCAGGTTCTTCCCCGCGCGCTCGCCGAAGAACCTGTCCAGCCAGGCACGGTAGTGCTTAAGCGTGGTGGGTGGCACATAGACGTGTTGGGCTGCGACGAATTGCGCGATCACTTCCGGCTCGCGGGCGATCTGGTCGATGCGCCGGACCAGCTCCGCGCCCGCGGCGTTCTTGCTGCAGTAGATGCCGCTGACGAATGGCGTGTTGGCCTCCTGCAGTGGCAGCAGCGTGACCGCGAGCGTGGTCGGGCGTTGTTGCTGGGCGAACTGGATGACTTCCGCATACTCCAGCAGGTAGTCGACGCGGCCACGTTCGAGCATGTCGAACAGGTTGTTGCCGGCGCTGCTGGTCTGCACGCGTATCAGCTGAGATTGGGCTGTGGGGGCCTGCAGCAGCGGGTCGAGCACAGGGCCGTAGCTACGGTCCTGAATCAGCCCGCCGCGCAGGCTGCGATCGCGCAGCAGCTGTTGCAGGGAAACTTCCGCCTGGTCGCCGGCAATGCGCTGACGGTCTTCGCTGCGAATCAGCAGCTGATGCGGCATGGCCACGAACAGGCTGACGTAGTGGCCAAACTGGTCACGCTCGGCGGTCCGGAAAGTCGGCAGGAAGCAGCTCAGGGGTTCGCGCTTGACCTGCTCGAAGCCACGGGTGAGGTTGACCAGGCTGTAGCGGTGCTGGTACTCGGGCAGGCGCTGGATAATCTGCTGCAGCAGGTCGATGATCACGCCGCTGCGCGGCTGCCCGTCCTCGATGTTGACCAGTCCCGGCCAGGGGCTCATGCCCCAGGTGACTTCGAGTGGAGTGGGGCTCTGCGCCCTGGCCAGGCCGGTGACGCAGAGCAGCAGGCCGAGCAGAAGGCGCGCGAGCATGGTGGAGACCGCATTGAGGATTTTCGTCGGCAGTTTACCGGTATCAGCTCCCCAGCAGCCACAAGCCGGCACCTGCCGATGCCGCGCCGGCCGCGCGCACCAGCGGAGCGGCTGCCTGCGGTAGCCAGCGTACCAGCGCGTAGCCGGCACCATGCAGGGCAGCGGTGGCGGCGACGAAGCCGACGGCGTAGCCCCAGGGGCTGGCCAGCGCCGGCAGTTCCAGGCCATGGGCCACGCCGTGGGTCAGGGCAAACAGGGCAGTCAGGCCCAGCGCCATGGCTACCGGCAGGCGCGCGGCAACCGCTACCAGCAGACCGAAGGCCAGTACCGAGCCGGCGATGCCGGTCTCCATCAGCGGAATTTCCAGTCCGGCGAAGCCGAGCAGGCCGCCGAGCAGCATGGTCACGACGAAGGTCAGCGGCAGTGCCCAGCGCACGGCGCCGCTCTGCTGGGCGGCCCACAGGCCGACGGCGAGCATTGCCAGCAGGTGGTCGAGGCCAGTGACTGGATGGGCGACGCCGGCCAGCAGGCCGGAGTGGTCATGGCCGCCATGGGCGAAGGCCAGCGCCGGGCTGAGGAACAGGGCGATGGCGAACAGGGTTTTGCGCAGTTGCATGGTGGATCTCCTTAGGCGGCGCCGAGCATGCCGTGGCGTTCGATGAAGGCGATGATCTGGTCCAGGCCCTGGCCGATCTTCTGGTTGCTGAACACGAAGGGCTTGTCGCCGCGCATCTTGCGCGCGTCGCGGTCCATCACGTCGAGGGAGGCGCCGACCATCGGCGCCAGGTCGACCTTGTTGATCACCAGCAGGTCGGACTTGCAGATGCCGGGGCCACCTTTGCGCGGCAGCTTGTCGCCGGCGGACACGTCGATCACGTACAGGGTCAGGTCCGACAACTCCGGGCTGAAGGTGGCGGAGAGGTTGTCGCCGCCGGACTCGACGATGATCAGGTCGAGCCCCGGGAAACGCCGGTTGAGCTGGTCGACTGCTTCCAGGTTGATCGAGGCATCCTCGCGGATCGCCGTGTGCGGGCAGCCGCCGGTTTCCACGCCGATGATCCGTTCGGGCGCCAGGGCCTCGTTACGCACCAGAAACTGGGCGTCTTCCTGGGTGTAGATGTCGTTGGTGACCACGGCGATGTTGTAGCGCTCGCGCAGGGCGCGGCACAGCGCCAGGGTCAGGGCGGTCTTGCCGGATCCGACCGGGCCGCCGATGCCGACGCGCAGAGGTTGGCTGTTCATGGCTGAGTTCCTTGTTTCATGAGCGGAAGAGACGGCTGTACTGGCGCTCGTGCGCCATGCTGGCCAGGGCCAGGCCAAAGGCGGCGCTGCCCCAGTGTTGGGAATCCAGGGTGGTGGCCTGGTGGCGGGCCTGCTCCAGCAGTGGCAGCAGCTCCGAGGTCAGACGTTGTGCGGCCTGCTGGCCCAGAGGCAGGGTTTTCATCAGCACGGCCAGCTGGTTTTCCAGCCAGCCCCACAGCCAGGCGGCCAGGGCATCTTCGGCACTGATGTTCCAGGTGCGTGCAGCCAGCGCCCATGCCGGTGCCAGGCCGAGCTCCGGCTGGGTCTTCAGAAAGGTACGGGCCGCCTCGTCGAGCTCCGGCAGGCCCTCCAGCAACTGCTTCAGCGAGTAGCCCATCTGCCGGCTCTCCAGGGCCAGCTCGCGGCTCTCGCGGCTGGCGCGGTGGCGTTCGGCGAGGTCGGCCAGGCTGTCCCAGTCGTCCGCCGCTGCGGCCCGGCAGTGGGCCAGCAGCAGGGGTGCCTCGAAGCGCGCCAGGTTGAGCAGCAGTTGGTCGGCGATCCAGCGCCGCGCGCTGTCCGGGTCCTGCACCAGGCCGCTGTCGACTGCCATTTCCAGTCCCTGGGAATAGCTGTAGCCACCGATCGGCAGCTGCGGGCTGGCCAGGCGCAGGAGTTGCCAGGCGGGATTCACAGACGCACGCCGAACTGGTGCAGGCGCGGGCCGTAGTTGAACTCGGCATCGCCATGGTGGGAGTGGTGGTGGCCGCCGCCGTAAGCACCATGTTCGGGCTGGAAGGGCGCCTCGACCTGGCAGGTGCTGGCGCCGAGCTGGTCGAGCATGGCCTGCAGCACGTGGTCTTCGGGCAGGCGCAGCCAGCCGTCGCCGAGCTGCAGGGTGACATGGCGGTTACCCAGGTGGTAGGCCGCACGCAGCAGTTCAAAGCTGCTGGCGCAGGTGACGTGCAGGAGTTTCTCCGGGCGGGCGCAGACCCGCACGATGCGACCGTCCTCGGCGCGCAGGCAGTCACCGTCATGCAGCGGCGGCTGGCCGCGTTCGAGGAACAGACCGACGTCCTCTCCGGCCGCGCTGAAGCAGCGCAGGCGGCTCTTGCTGCGGGCATCGAAGGTCAGGTGCAGTTCTTCATCCCAGTAGGGCTGGGGGGGCAGGCGGTGATGGATCACCAACATAGAGGGCTTCCGGCCAGGCAATGGTCCTGTAACCAGAGCAAGGCCCTTGCCAAGCCGGCGATGCCCGCTGCTGGCGGCGTTGTGCCAGAAGTTGGGGCTTGCAGGTGCCTTATGTTGGTGCGCTATCTGTCGGTGAGAGCCGTTCTGGTGCGCTTAGTCGCGACCCTGCCCGAGACCGCGCCAGTGCTTGGCGCCGATGAAGATGAAACGCAGCTGCTGGGTCATCTTCGCTTCGGGCGTCAGGTGCGCGGGCAGGCCTTCGGCGGGCGGGTCGATGAGTTCAGGCAGGGTGGCGAACACGGTCTTCACCACCAGGTCGGAGACCACGTCGAGTGCCGCATCGTCCAGGTGCGGGGTGCGGTTCATCAGCTTGAGGTCGGCAGCCAGGTCGTCGGTGATCTGCTGGCGCAGGCGGCCGATGGCCTGGCGCACCGGTTGCGAGCCACCGTATTGCTCGCGGGCGAGGAAGAGGAACTGGCTGCGGTTGTCGCTCACCGCGTCGAGGAAGATGCGCGCACTGGCCTCGATGATGCTGCCCATCTCGAACTGGCTGCGGCGCACTTCGCGCAGGGTGCTGCGGAAGGTGGCGTCGACTTCGGCGACCAGGGCCAGGCCCAGCTCGTCCATATCCTGGAAGTGCCGGTAGAAGCCGGTTGGCACGATGCCGGCGGTGCGGCTGACTTCGCGCAGGCTCAGGCTGCCGAAGCCGCGACCGCTGTCCATCAGGTTGCGCGCGGCATCCATCAGGGCCCGGCGGGTCTGCTGTTTCTGTTCGGCGCGTGGTGACATGGCATTCGGCAGGTGGCGAGATAGCGGCGCACTCTAACAAAAGCGTTTTGCCGGCGTCGAATGACAATCAGTGAACACTTGTTGACTGAAATGGAGTGCTTCTGGCATTTTGTGAACACTTGTTCACTGGAATATGCCGAATGTCGCTCTTGCCTCTTTCCGTCATCCGCTGTCTGGCACTGTTGCTGGGGCCTGTGCGCGTACTGGTTGCGCGAGGCTGGCTGCGTGAGTCGGAGGTCGACGCCGTGCTGACCTGGCTACACCCGGCCTGGCGCCTGAGTCGGGTCTTCGCCCGGGTGGCGGGGCGCTGCTGGGTCAGTGACGACCTGCTGGCGCTGCGCCTGTGCTGCAATGGCAATGCACGCGGCTGGCGCCCCGGCCAGCATGTGCAGCTGTACCTGCCGATCGACGGGGTGCGCCACAGTCGCAGCTACAGCCTGACCCGGGTCGAACGTGGTGGCGCCATCGAGCTGGGCATTCGTCGTCAGCCGGGCGGCCGCTTCTCCAATCATCTGCTCGACCACCTGGCCGTGGGCGATCTGGTCGAGCTGGGCATGGCTCAGGGCGATCTGTGCTGGCCGCAGGCGGCGCCTGGCGTCGGGCTGCTCGCCGCCGGCAGCGGTATCACGGCACTGCTCGGGCTGCTGCGCGAGGCGCTGGAGGCCGGCTATGCGGCGCCGGTGACGCTGCTGCACTACGTGCGTGCAAGCGGCCAGCGGGCATATGCCGCCGAGCTGCAGACGCTGATGCAGCGCCACCCGAACCTGCAGGTGCACTGGCAACTCACCGGCCCTGAGGCGGGGCCGCAGGGCGGGCGCTTCCGGGCTGCGCACCTGCAGGGGATGGAGGACTTTGCCTTGCTCGCCTGCGGGCCGGCGGGGTTCGTCGAGGCGGTGCGGGCGAGCGCTGTGGGCGCGCTGCAGGCGGAGGCTTTCAGCCCCCTGCGGCATGCGCCGGAGGCCGGCCAGGCGCTGCGCCTGAACTTCTCCCGCAGCCGCCTGGAAAGCCTGGGCGACGGCTCGCGCAGCCTGCTGGAGCAGGCCGAGGTGGCCGGCTTGCGGCCGGCACATGGCTGCCGTCAGGGCATCTGCGCCGGCTGCACCTGCACCCTGCTGGGCGGCGCGGTGCGCGACCTGCGAAGCGGCCAAACCTTCGCCGAACCCGGCCAGCCGATCCGTATCTGCATCAGCGCGCCGCTGGGCGATGTGCAACTCGATCTCTAGGACAACGACGATGCGACTTGACCGTGAACTGACCCCCGTGGAACTCGACGCCTTCGCTGCCGAGCTGGACGAACTGCGCCGCCAGACCCTCGCTTCGCTGGGCGAGGACGATGCCCGCTACATCCGCCGGGTACGCGGCGCCGTGCGCCTGTGCTGCTGGAGTGGCCGCGCCCTGCTGATGTTCGGCTGGTTCCCGCCCACCTGGCTGCTTGGCAGCCTGCTGCTGGGCCTGGGCAAGATCCTCGAGAACATGGAGCTGGGCCACAACGTGATGCACGGCCAGTACGACTGGATGAACGATCCGGAGCTGGCCGGTCGGCGCTACGAGTGGGACATCGTCGGCCCGGCCGACTTCTGGCGGCATACGCACAACCATACCCATCACACCTGGACCAATGTGATCGGCATGGATGACGACGTCGGCTACGGCGTGGTGCGCCTGTTCCCCGAACAGCGCTGGAAGCCCTTCTACCGCTGGCAGCCGCTGTGGGTCGCGCTGCAGGCGCTGCTGTTCCAGTACGCCGTGGCGATCCAGCACCTGCGGTTGGACAAGTGGTACAAGGGCCGCATCAGCGGCGCCGAGGTACGCCCGCTGCTGCGCCAGTTCGGCCTCAAGGTCGCGCGCCAGTGGCTCAAGGATTACGCCCTGTTCCCCTTGCTGGCGCTGCTGCTCGGTGCCAACGCCCTGGCGGTGCTGGCAGGCAACGTGCTGGCCAACCTGCTGCGCAACCTGTGGACCTTCCTGGTGATCTTCTGCGGCCACTTCACCGAGCGCGCGGCGGTGTTCAGCCAGGAATCGGTGCAAGGTGAGAGCCGTGGGCACTGGTACCTGCGCCAGCTGCGGGGCTCCAGCAACCTGGAGGGGGGGCGCCTGTTCCATATACTCACCGGCAACCTCAGTCACCAGATCGAGCACCACCTGTTCCCCGACCTGCCGGCGCGACGCTATGCCGAGCTGGCCCCGCGTGTGCGCGAGATCGCCGCGCGCTACGGCCAGGTTTATAACAGCGGCCGCCTGTCTCGACAGTTCGCCAGCGTGCTGCGGCGCATCTGGATCTACCGGTTGCCGCCGGTGGCGACGGCGCCATAAAAAGCCCGGCAGGCGCCGGGCTTTGCGGGGCTGTGCGAAGCCGGATCAGGCGTGTTGACGAGCGACCCGCTCGGCCCCGTTCTCGGCGAACAGACGGCTGTGGAGCTGGTGGGCGGCTCCGCCTTGGGCGACGGTGGCGGGAGTACTGCTATGGCGCAGCTCGGTCAGCGGCGGCTGCTCCTCGCCCGGCAGGGCGAAGGCGACGCTGGTGAGGCTGGACAGGATCAGGCTGGCAATCAGGTGCTTCTTCATCTCGGGGCCTCCAGTGGAAGCGGACAGTGGCTACGGAGCACAGGGTACTCAGGTAGCGGCGAGACAGAAGTCGATCATCCTGATGGTGTTCATCGACGTTGCTGATGCAGGTCGCGACGATCCCCGATAAGCGGGCTGTCGGCCTCGGTAGCAGAGGCCGGGCGGCTCGGGGCTATCGGTCCGCCGGCTGGCGTCGCAGACGCCATTGGCTCCATTCGAAGCCGAGCACGACCAGCAGCGACAGCGCGAAGGGCAGCAGCAGGTAGAAGGCGCGGAACACAATCAGGGCTGCCAGGACGTCGACCTTCGGCAGTTCCGGCATGGCGGCGAGGAAGGTCACTTCCAGTACGCCGAGCCCGCCTGGAGCATGAGACAGCAGGGCCAGGGAGAAGGAGGCGAGGAACACACCGAGCACCACCACGTAACCCGGGTTGTTTTCCGCCGGCAGGGCAAAGTAGATGATCGCGGCGGCACAGGCCAACTCCAGCGGACCGGCGATCAGCTGGCGACCAACGATGCCCAGACGCGGGTACTCGACATGCAGTTTGCCCCAGGTCCAGGGTTTGAACTGACGCCAGGAACCGAGTGCATAGAGCGCCACCAGGCCTAGCAGAATCAGGCCGATGGCAACCGACAGCCAGGGACTCACATCCGCTACCCGGCGGATCAGTTCCGGCTCGTAGATCAGGACCGCGCCACCGGACAGCAGAACGCCCAGGGCGAAGGTGAAGGAGCAGAAGACGATCAGTACGCCGATCTCCTGTGGCGCCAGTCCCTTGCTTCGGTAGGCGCGGTAGCGCACGACGGCTCCGGAGAACACCGAGGCGCCGATGTTGTGGGCCAGGGCGTAGGTGGTGAAGGAGCAGAGGGTGATGAACCACCAGGAAATCTTCTTGCCCAGGTGGGCAATGGCGATGCGGTCGTACCAGGCCAGGGCGCAGTAAGCGCCGAGGGTAGCGCCTGCCGCCAACAGCCAGTTGTGCAGGCGGATTGCGTGCAGGCTGTCGGTCAGCTCATCCAGGGAGATGGTGCGGATCTCCTTGTAGAGCAGGTAGCAGGAAAATACGACTGCGGCCAAACCGATGACGGTCCAGATCCAGTCGCTTCTCTTCATCATCGACGATGGCTCCCCGTCTCTAATTCAACGCAGTCCGTTGGCTACTGTGGCGCACACGCGGTAAAGCGGGCAGGCGGTGCGCAAATCGGCGTGCAGTATCCCGAAGGCGGGCCTTTGGCTCAAGCTGCGCGTTTGCAGGGCGTGTTACAGAGTGCTTCGTCTCAGGCGATCCGGGCCTCCGCGCGACTGGGCTCCAGACGAATGGCGATGAACTTGGAGGTGGGCGTGTGACTGCCGCTGCCGATGCTGTGCAGCGGCACCAGCGGATTGGTCTCCGGGTAGTAGGCGGCCGCCTGGCCGGGGGGCGTGTCGTAGGCGACCAGGGTGAAGCCGCGCACGCGACGCTCGATGCCGTCGTCCCACAGTGACAGCAGGTCAACGCGCTGACCCGGCGCGAAGCCGAGGCGGCGAATGTCCTGTTCGTTGACGAAAATCACCTCGCGCATGCCGTGGATGCCTCGGTAGCGGTCATCCAGGCCGTACAGGGTGGTGTTGTACTGGTCGTGGGAGCGCAGGGACTGCAGTACCAGGTGGGGTGCTGCAGCCTGGCTAAGGACCTGGGCCGGTAGCAGATCGTCGGGCAGGCTGTGGGCGACGAAGCGGGCTCGGCCGCCGGGCGTATTCCAGTGTCGCTCCGCGGCCGCATTGCCCAGATAGAAACCGCCGGGTTGATCCAGGCGATTATTGAAGTGGGCGAAGCCCGGGATGGTCTCGGCGATCAGGTCGCGGATGCGCCCGTAGTCCTCGATCAGGTGCAGCCAGTCCACCGGCCGGGGACCGAGCAGTGCCTGGGCGATGCCAGCGATGATCGCCGGTTCCGAACGCATCCCGCGCGACAGCGGGGCGAGCTGCCCGCGTGAGGCGTGCACCATGCTGAACGAATCCTCCACCGTGACCGCCTGCGGGCCGGCGGTCTGCAGGTCGAGGTCGGTACGACCCAGGCACGGCAGAATCAGCGCCTGGCGACCGTGCATCAGGTGGCTGCGGTTGAGCTTGGTGCTGATCTGCACGGTCAGCTCGCAGCGCTGCAGGGCCGCATGGCTGCGCGGGCTATCCGGTGTGGCCTGGGCGAAATTGCCTCCGAGGCCGATGAATACCCGGCTGCGGCCCTCCAGCATGGCGGCAATCGCCTGGACGGTGTTGTGCCCCTGGGTGCGTGGCACCGTGAAGCAGAAGCGGCGCTGCAGGGCATCGAGGAAGGCCGCCGGCGGTCGCTCGTTGATACCCATGGTCCGGTCACCCTGCACGTTGCTGTGACCGCGCACCGGGCACAGGCCGGCCCCGGGCCTGCCGATATTGCCGCGCAGGAGCATCAGGTTGGTGATCTCCTGGATGGTCGCCACCGAGTGGCGGTGTTGGGTGATGCCCATCGCCCAGCAGACGATCACCCGCTCGGCGCTGGCGTACAGGCGGGCGGCGTGTTCGATCTGCGCTTGTGCCAGGCCCGACTGTGTCTCGATCTGCGCCCAGTCGCTGGCTTCCACCCGTTCCAGCCAGGCTTCCAGGCCTTCGCAGTGCTGCGCGATGAAGGCATGGTCGAATACGCTGCCCGGCTTCTGGCGCTCCCATGTCAGCAGGCACTTGGCCATGCCGCGCACGGCCGCCATATCGCCGCCCAGGTGTGGACGGAAATAGGCGTTGCTGGTCGGCGCGGAGCCCCCGGTCAGCATCTCCAGAGGATGTTGCGGATGCTGGAAGCGCTCCAGGCCGCGCTCCTTCAGGGGATTGAAGCAGACCACGCTGGCGCCGCGCGCCACCGCTTCGCGCAAGGGTTCGAGCATGCGCGGATGATTGGTGCCGGGGTTCTGCCCAAACACGAAGATGGCGTCGGCATTGGCAAAGTCGGCGAAGGTCACCGTGCCCTTGCCCACACCAATACTTTCGCCGAGAGCCACGCCGCTGGCCTCGTGGCACATGTTCGAGCAGTCGGGAAAGTTATTGGTGCCGAAGGCGCGCACCATCAGCTGATAGAGGAAGGCGGCCTCGTTGCTGGCCCGGCCGGAGGTGTAGAACTCGGCCTGATCGGGGCTGTCCAGGCCCTGGAGGACGTCGGCGATCAGGGTGAAGGCGGCATCCCAGGTGATCGGCACGTAGCGGTCGCTTGCCGCATCGTATTGCAGGGGTTCGATCAGCCGGCCCTGCTGCTCCAGCCAGTAGTCGCTCTGTGCGCGCAGCTGGGCGACGCTGTAGCGGGCAAAGAACGCCTGGCCGATACCGCGCCGGGTGGCCTCCCAGTTGACCGCCTTGGCGCCGTTTTCGCAGAACTTCACCAGGTGGCTGTCAGGGGAGTCGCCCCAGGCGCATCCGGGGCAGTCGAAGCCGCCATTCTGGTTGGTCTTGAGCAGGGCGCGCAGATTCCTGATCGGCTGCCGGCTGTCCAGCCAGTGCTGGGTGACGCTGCGCAGCGCTCCCCAGCCAGCGGCGGGGCCGGTGTAGGGCTGGTAGCGCGGTTCGCTGCTCATGTCGCAAGCTCCTCAAGGCCGGGAAGCGGGCTGTAGACGCGGGGGGCACTGTGGTGGGGCAGGTGGATCAGATTCAGGTGGTGTCGGCGTGCCCAGTCCACGGTGAGGGCGGTCGGCGCGGAGAGGCTGACCAGGGTCGGCAGGCCGGCGCGGACCGCCTTGTGCAGCAGCTCCAGGCTGCAGCGGCTGGTCACCACGGCGAAGCCGGAGCGGGCGTCAAGGCCCTGCGTGGCGAGGGCGCCGATCAGCTTGTCCAGCGCGTTGTGCCGACCGATATCCTCGCGACACAGACGCAACTCACCGCTCGCATCAATGAACAGCGCTGCATGCAGGGCGCCGGTTGCGTGGGCGCGCTGCTGGGCAGCGCTGATGCGTTCGCGCAGGCCGATCAGGTGCGCGATCGCTGGCAATGGCTGCGCGTGCAGCGGTTCCAGCTGCGGCAGCGCCTGCTCCAGCGCGGTCACGCCACACAGCCCGCAGCCGCTGGTGCCGGTCAGCTGGCGGCGCTGCTGTTTGAAGCTCCAGAAGGCGCGACTGCTGACGCGCACCTCGGCCCGGCGCGCCGCACCGGTGCCGCGCAGGTTAATGTCATAGATGTCGTCGATGGTGTCGATCAGACCGCTGCTGAGACTGAAGCCGCGGACGAAGTCCTCCAGCTCGCAGGGAGACACCATCATGACCGTATGATTCAGTCCGTTGTAGTCGATGGCCAGCGCGCATTCCTCGGCCAGCGCGGCTTCGGCGGGAGCGCCGGCGCTGCCCAGTTCGAGGTAGGCGTAGGCGGACGGAGGCGGCGTGAGTGCGGACGCTACAGGCATGGGGAAAGCCCTTCTACGGAGGGATCGAGCCCAGCCTAGGCCTCGTGCAGGGTGGCGTCTAATCGCTGTTGTCGATGGGATGATCGATCTGCTCTATCGCGGGGCGCCCAGCAGATGCCGGGCTTCGTCGAAACAGGCGGCGGCCAGTGCCGAACGTGGCGCGCCGCGGCGCAGCAGCAGGCCCAGCGGTGCCAGGGTCTGGGCTTCCTCGATGGGCGTCAGCTGCAGATGCTCGGCCAGGGTATCGAGACCGCTGTCCAGCGGCATCACCGCGCAGCACAGGCCGGCCTGTGCGGCCTGCAACAACTGATGAACGGCATCGCTTTCCAGGCGCGGCTTTGGCGCCAGGCCGCGGCTGCGCAGGGCGTGGTCGACCGACTGGCGGAAATGCATGCCGCTGGAAAGCAGGCCCAGCGGTAGGGCCGCTACCGCTTCCCAGCTCAGACAGGCGGTGGCGAAGCGGAAATGGCGGCGGTCATGCAGCAGGCCCATGCGCGTATCGGCCAGTTCCAGGCTATCGAAATGGCTGCGGTCCAGGCGCTCCAGGTAGGAGATGCCGAGGTCCAGCTGGTTGCGCCCGAGTCGTTCGAGGATCTGTTCGCTATTCAAGGCAAACAGGCGAAAGCGCAGCTCCGGGTGTTGCGTTGCGAACAGCTGTACCAGGCGCATCGGGTCGAATCCGCCCAGCGGCACCACGCCGAGGCGCAGGGTGCCGACCAGTTGACCGCGGCACGCAGCAGCCTCGGTGAGCAGCCCGTCTTGTGCCGCCAGGACGCTGCGTGCCCAGGCCAGAATGCGCTCGCCGGCCTCGGTGAAACCCTCGAAGCGCTGGCCGCGCCTGACCAGTTCCAGTCCGAGTTCTTGTTCCAGGCCTCGCAGGCGCATGGAGAGTGTGGGTTGGGTGACATGGCAGCGTGCGGCGGCCTGGCCGAAGTGACGGGTCTCATCGAGGGCGACAAGGAAGTTGAGCTGCTTGATGTCCATGGTGTGGCCGTCAGTGGGAATGCGCCGACGATACTGCGGCGAGGGCCGTGGCGACCAGCCTGAAAGAGGGTGAGGTAGGCTGTCAAAAATATAGAACTGGTCTGCGCGTCGGTACTCGCGTTAAGCCCATGTTTTTCAGTGGTTTACAGTCTGTAACAAGGCATGTCGTCGGCCAATGGAATAAAAGTGGCCAATTTTGTTTGACATATTTTACGTTTTTGCCAGACTGCGCGGCCTGGCGCGGGGATCATCGGTGCTCCGTGTTCAAAGCAGGCCAGGAGGGCCATAACAAAAACCTGTAGCCCGCCGTCCCAGCCCCTCCGCCTTGCGGGGCAGCCTGTGGCGGGCCGATGTCGCTGGAACGGAAAAAACATGCTGATCTGGTTCGTCGCGCTCTACCTGCTGGCCACCGTGGCCATCGGTTTCTATGCCTCCACCCGGGTACACAACACCCGAGACTTCGCCGCTGGCGGTCGCAGCATGGGCTTTCCCATCGTCGCGGCGATGGTGTTCGCCACCTGGTTCGGTTCCGAGGCCGTGCTGGGCATTCCCGCCACCTTCCTTGAGGAAGGCTTCGCCGGCATCGTCGAAGACCCCTTCGGTTCTTTCTGGTGCCTGATGCTGGTCGGTCTGATCATCGCCCGGCCGCTGTACCGGATGAACCTGCTGACCATCGGTGACTATTTCAAGAAGCGCTACGGCTCGCAGGTCGAGCTGATCGTCAGCCTGGTCATCGTCATGTCCTACCTGGGCTGGATTGCCGCCCAGCTGATCGCCCTTGGCCTGGTGTTCAACGTGATTTCGGATGGTGCCATCAGCACCACTCAGGGCATGCTGCTCGGCACCTTCATCGTCCTGCTGTACACCCTGTTCGGTGGCATGTGGTCGATCGCCCTGACCGACTTCTTCCAGATGATCATCATCGTGGTTGGCCTGGTCTATCTGGTCTGGCTGTTCAGCGACATGGCCGGTGGCGCCGATGTAGTGATCAGCCAGGCAGCCAGTGAAGGCAAGTTCACCTTTATGCACAGTTTCGAGCCGAAGGACATCGTCGCCTTTATCGGTGCGGCGGTGACCATGATGCTCGGCTCCATCCCGCAGCAGGACGTGTACCAGCGCGTGATGTCGGCGAAGAGTGAGAACATCGCTGCCCGCGCCTCCATGGCCGGCGCCGTGTTCTACCTGGGCTTCTGCATGCTGCCGATCTTCCTGGTGTACGCCGCCTCGATGATCGACCCGGCGCTGGTGCAGAAGTGGCTGGCCGAGGACTCGCAGATGATCCTGCCGCTGATGATCCTGGAGAAGACCCCGCTGTTCGCCCAGATCATGTTCTTCGGCGCGCTGCTGTCGGCCATCATGTCGACCGCTTCCGGTACCCTGCTGGCGCCCTCGGTGACCCTGGCCGAGAACGTGCTCAAGCGTTTCCTGCCGGAACTCAACGACAAGCAGTTCCTGCTGCTGATGCGTTGCGTCATCGTGGTTTGTGCGGTGGCTACCCTGACCTTCGCCCTGGTCTCCGACGCCAGCATCTACGAGATGGTCGGCAACGCCTACAAGGTGACTCTGGTCGCCGCCGTGGTGCCGCTGTTCGCCGGCCTGTTCTGGAAGCGCGCCACGACTCAGGGTGCCCTGTTCGCCATCGCCTTCGGTCTGTGCTCCTGGATCTACCTGGAGTACAGCTGGACCGAAGAGGCGTTCTGGCCGCCGCAGCTGGCGGGCCTGCTGTTCAGCATCGCGGGCATGGTGATCGGTACCCTGCTGCCGCAGTTCAAGCGCAACGATAACGACCTGCTGGCTGCCCAGCCGCAGTAAGCGTTGTGCTGAGAGAAAGGACCCCGCCTAGGCGGGGTCTTTTCGTTTTGGGGTATTGGCGGGGGGGCTGCACGGCGTGAGGCATGTCGCCTGGGCGTTGCCTTCGGCAGCTGTGATGTCCTCCAGCGGTGCTGGGCGGTTATCGGTGGCCTGGGCAATGGCTTGTGATCGTCTCCGCAAGGAGGGCGATGAGCGGGAAGGGCGGTCGTGCTCTTTATGTATATACATTTTGCAGGCGTCCTGCGGCCATGCATGCTCAATTGCTCTACCAGGCGCGAATGGAGTTTGTTGGATTGTCTGGGGTTGACGGCGAACGAGATCCGACTTAAATGTATATACATTAGGTCAGGAATAGCGCCGTCATGTCCCAGTCCTCCCGCAAGCGCCTGCTCTGGCGTGACCTGACCGTCTTCGATGGCCTGCAGGTGCTGGCCGAGTCCATGGTCGTGCTGGTCGAAGGCGATCAAATCGCCGGCCTGTGGCCCGAGCACGGGTTCGATCCGGCGCTGGCCGGCGCCGCCGAGGAGGCCGGGCGCGGCGGGGTGATGACCCCTGGCCTGGTCGACTGCCACACCCACCTGGTGTATGCCGGCGACCGCGCTGGCGAGTTCGAACAGCGCCTGGAGGGCGTCAGCTACGAGGAAATCGCTCGTGCCGGCGGCGGCATCCTCAGCAGCGTGCGCGCCACCCGCGCGGCCAGCGAGGACCAGCTGATCGCCGCCAGCCTGCCGCGCCTCGACGCGCTGCTGGCCGACGGCGTGACCACAGTCGAGATCAAGTCCGGCTACGGCCTGACCCTGGCCGACGAGCTGAAGATGCTGCGCGTGGCCCGGCGCTTGGGTCAGCTGCGCCCGGTGCGGGTGACTACCACCTTGCTCGGCGCCCATGCGCTGCCGCCGGAATACTCCGGCCGCGCCGACGACTATGTGAGCCTGGTGTGCGAGCAGATGATCCCGGCGGCCGCCGGTGAAGGCCTGGCCGATGCGGTGGACGTGTTCTGCGAGGGCATCGGCTTTTCCCCGGCACAGTGCGAGCGCATCTTCCAGGCTGCGCAAGAGCATGGCCTGGCGATCAAGGCACATGCCGAGCAACTGTCCAATCTGGGAGGCAGCGCCCTGGCCGCCAAGTACGGCGCGCTGTCCGCCGACCATGTCGAATACCTCGACGAGGCCGGCGTATGCGCCATGGCGGAAGCCGGCACGGTGGCCGTGCTGCTGCCCGGCGCTTTCCAGGTGCTGTGCGAAACCCAGCTGCCGCCCATCAAACTGCTGCGCCAGTACAAGGTGCCGATGGCGGTGGCCAGCGACGCCAACCCCGGCACCTCGCCGATCTGCCTGCCCACGCTGATGGCGCATCTGGCCTGCACCTTGTTCCGCTTGACCCCGCGCGAGGCCCTGGCCGGGATGACCGCCCACGCCGCCCTTGCCCTCGGCCGGCCGGAGCTGGGCCGCATCGCCGTCGGCGCGCCGGCCGACCTGTGCCTGTGGGATATCCGCCAGCCCGCCGAGCTGGCCTATGCGGTGCAGGCCGGGCGCCTGCGCCAGCGCATCTTCTGCGGAGAGATTACCCATGCACGCTGACCGCCTTTCCATGGCCTGCTGGAGCGGGCGCATCGACCCCGAGCCGGACAGCCCACGCTGGCACCAGCGCATAAGAGCGCTGAGCGAAAACAGCGAGCCGGGTCTGGCGCTGCTCGGCTTCGCCTGCGACGAAGGCGTGCGCCGCAACCACGGCCGCGTCGGCGCCGCTGGCGGCCCGCAGGCGCTGCGCAAGGCCCTGGCCAACCTGGCCTGGCATCGCCAGGCGCCGGCCTACGATGCGGGCGATGTCGCCTGCGCGGACGGCGATCTGGAGGCGGCGCAGGCGCGCCTGGGGCGCAATGTCTGCGCGCTGCTGGATGCCGGCCACCTGCCCATCGTCCTAGGCGGCGGCCACGAGGTGGCCTTCGGCAGCTGGTCGGGCCTGGCCGAACACCTCTCCGGGAACCATACCCCGCGGATGGCCGCCCCGCGCATCGGCATCGTCAATTTCGACGCCCATTTCGACCTGCGCGACCCGGCCCATGTGCATTCATCCGGCACGCCCTTCGCCCAGATCGCCGAGGCCAGTGCCGCCCGCGGCTGGCCATTCCGCTATGCCTGCCTCGGCGTCAGTCGCGCCAGCAATACCCGCGCGCTGTTCGCCCGCGCCGCCGAGCTGGGCGTGCTGGTGCGCGAGGACCGCGAGATCCGCGAGTCGACCCTGGACGTCATCGGCGCCGAGCTGGACGCCTTCGCCGCCGGCTGCGACGCCCTCTACCTGACCTTCGACATCGACGTGCTGCCGGCCTGCGAGGCTCCCGGGGTCAGTGCCCCGGCCGCGCGCGGAGTGCGCCTGGAGCTGCTGGAGCCGCTGCTCGAACGGCTCAAGGCCAGCGGCAAGCTGCGCCTGGCCGACTTCGCCGAGCTCAACCCCGAATACGACATCGACAGCCGCACCGCCAAGGCGGCGGCGCGCCTGATCCACCTGCTCAGCCTCTGAGCGCCGAACAACAAGAGGAAACCGCTGTGAGCACCCCATACCGCGACGTTGAAATCCGCGCCCCGCGCGGCACCACGCTGAACGCCAAGAGCTGGCTGACCGAGGCGCCGCTGCGCATGCTGATGAACAACCTCGACCCCGAAGTGGCCGAGAACCCCAAGGAGCTGGTTGTGTACGGCGGTATCGGCCGCGCCGCGCGCAACTGGGAGTGCTACGACAAGATCGTCGAGACCCTGAAAGCGCTGAACGACGACGAGACCCTGCTGGTGCAGTCCGGCAAACCGGTCGGCGTGTTCAAGACCCACAGCAACGCGCCGCGCGTGCTGATCGCCAACTCCAACCTGGTGCCGCACTGGGCCAGCTGGGAACATTTCAACGAGCTGGATGCCAAGGGTCTGGCCATGTACGGCCAGATGACCGCTGGCAGCTGGATCTATATCGGCAGCCAGGGCATCGTCCAGGGCACCTACGAGACCTTCGTCGAGGCCGGTCGCCAGCACTACGGCGGAAACCTCAGCGGCCGCTGGGTGTTGACCGCAGGCTTGGGCGGCATGGGCGGCGCCCAGCCACTGGCCGCTACCCTGGCCGGCGCCTGCTCGCTGAACATCGAGTGCCAGCAGAGCCGCATCGACTTCCGCCTGCGCAGCCGCTATGTCGACGAGCAGGCCCAGGATCTGGACGACGCCCTGGCGCGCATCGCCAGGTACTGCGCTGAGGGCAAGGCTATCTCCATTGCCCTGCTGGGCAACGCCGCCGAGATCCTGCCGGAGCTGGTCCGTCGTGGTGTGCGTCCAGACATGGTCACCGACCAGACCAGCGCCCACGACCCGCTCAACGGCTACCTGCCGATCGGCTGGACCTGGGAGCAGTACCGCGACAGCGCGCAGACCGACCCGCAAGCGGTGGTTAAGGCGGCCAAGCAGTCCATGGCCGTGCATGTGCAGGCCATGCTCGACTTCCAGAAGCAAGGCGTGCCGACCTTCGACTACGGCAACAACATCCGCCAGATGGCGAAAGAGCAGGGCGTGGCCAACGCCTTCGACTTCCCCGGTTTCGTCCCGGCCTATATCCGCCCGCTGTTCTGCCGTGGAGTCGGCCCGTTCCGCTGGGCGGCGCTGTCCGGTGATCCGCAGGACATCTACAAGACCGACGCCAAGGTCAAGGAACTGATCCCGGACGACGCCCACCTGCACCGTTGGCTGGATATGGCCCGCGAGCGCATCAGCTTCCAGGGGCTGCCGGCGCGTATCTGCTGGGTCGGCCTGGGCCAGCGCGCCAAGCTCGGCCTGGCGTTCAACGAGATGGTGCGTTCCGGTGAACTGTCGGCGCCTATCGTGATCGGCCGCGACCACCTGGACAGCGGCTCGGTGTCCAGCCCCAACCGCGAGACCGAGGCGATGATGGACGGCTCCGACGCCGTGTCCGACTGGCCGCTGCTCAACGCCCTGCTCAACACCGCCAGCGGCGCCACCTGGGTTTCCCTGCACCATGGCGGCGGCGTGGGCATGGGTTTCTCCCAGCACTCGGGTATGGTCATCGTCTGTGACGGCACCGATGAAGCCGCCGCGCGCATCGCTCGCGTGCTGACCAACGACCCGGGCACCGGGGTGATGCGCCACGCCGATGCCGGCTACCAGATCGCCATCGATTGCGCCAAAGAGCAGGGCCTGAACCTGCCGATGATCGGGAAAGGAGAGTGAACGTGAAGGCCCTGAATCTGCACCCCGGCCAGTTGACCCTGGCCGACCTGCGCGCCGCCTACCAGGCCCCTGTGCACCTGACCCTGGACGCGAGTGCCCACCCGGCCATCGACGCCAGCGTCGCTTGCGTCAACCAGATCATCGCCGAGGGCCGCACCGCCTACGGCATCAACACCGGCTTCGGCCTGCTGGCCTCGACCCGCATCGCCAACGCCGACCTGGAGAAGCTGCAGCGCTCGCTGGTGCTGTCGCATGCCGCCGGCATCGGCGAGCCGCTGGACGACGCCATGGTGCGGCTGATCATGCTGCTGAAGATCAACAGTCTGGCGCGCGGCTTCTCCGGCATCCGGCGCCATGTGATCGAGGCGTTGATCGCCCTGGTCAACGCCGAGGTCTATCCGCATATCCCGCTGAAGGGCTCGGTGGGGGCTTCCGGCGACCTGGCGCCGCTGGCGCATATGTCCCTGGTGCTGCTCGGTGAGAGCCAGGCGCGGCACAACGGCCATTGGCTGCCGGCGACCGAAGCGCTGGCCATCGCCGGTCTGCAGCCGATGACCCTGGCCGCCAAGGAGGGGCTGGCCCTGCTCAATGGCACCCAGGTCTCCACCGCCTACGCCCTGCGCGGGCTGTTCGAGGCCGAGGACCTGTACGCCGCCGCCAGCGTCTGCGGCGCCCTCACCGTGGAGGCGGCGCTGGGTTCGCGGGCGCCCTTCGATGCGCGCATCCATGCCGCCCGTGGGCAGAAAGGCCAGATCGACGCGGCTGCCGCCTACCGCCATCTGCTCGGCGTCAGCAGTGAAGTCGGCCGCTCCCACGCCGCCTGCGACAAGGTGCAGGACCCCTATTCGCTGCGTTGCCAGCCGCAGGTGATGGGCGCCTGCCTGACCCAGCTGCGCCAGGCCGCCGAAGTGCTGGCGGTTGAAGCCAACGCGGTGTCGGACAACCCGCTGGTATTCGCCGCCGAAGGCGAGGTGATTTCCGGTGGCAATTTCCACGCCGAGCCGGTGGCCATGGCCGCCGACAATATCGCCCTGGCCATCGCGGAAATGGGCTCGCTGTCCGAGCGGCGCATCTCGCTGATGATGGACAAGCACATGTCGCAGCTGCCGCCCTTCCTGGTGGCCAATGGCGGGGTCAACTCCGGCTTCATGATCGCCCAGGTCACGGCGGCGGCCCTGGCCAGCGACAACAAGGCCTTGGCCCACCCGCACAGCGTCGACAGCCTGCCCACCTCGGCCAACCAGGAAGACCATGTATCGATGGCGCCGAACGCCGGCAAGCGCCTGTGGGACATGGCCGCCAACACCCGCGGCGTACTCGCGGTGGAATGGCTGGGCGCCTGCCAGGGCCTGGACTTCCGCGAGGGGCTGCACAGCTCGCCGGCGCTGGAACAGGCCCGTGAGATCCTGCGCGCCAGGGTGCCCTACTACGTCGAGGACCGCTTCTTCGCCCCGGACATCGCCGCCGCCGACGAGTTGCTGGCCGAGCGCGTGCTGACGCCGTTGCTGCCGGCCGGGATGCTGCCGTCGGTGGGGTGACGTATTAGAGGAGCGGGCTCCGGACTGAAGGAACATACGGACCACCCCCTCTCCCGTTCACGGGAGAGGGTTGGGGAGAGGGCTGGGCCAGTACCCTCTCCCACCAGTGGGAGAGGGGCGCCAAGCTCCGCTATCATCCGCCGCAACCGGGCATTTCCAAGGAGCCACCGTGACCAGCAGCACCCCGCGCTACAAGGCCATCGAGGACTTCCTGCTCGAACGTATTCGCGGCGGCGCCTACCCGGTTCACCACCAGATTCCCCCGGAGGAGCAACTGGCGCGCGACTTCGCCGTCAGCCGCATGACCGCCAACAAGGCGATCAACAACCTGGTGCAGCAGGGCTACCTCGTGCGCCAGGCCGGCCTCGGCACCTTCGTCACCGATCGCAAGGCCGAATCCTCGCTGCACGAAGTGATGAACATCGCCGCCGAGGTGCGCGGCCGTGGCCACGCCTACAGCAACGACGTGCTGCGCTGCGAGGCGCTGGCGGCCGACGACGAGGTGGCCCTGCGCCTCGGCCTGCGCCTGGGCGCCCCGGTGTTCCACAGCATCCTGGTGCACCGCGAGGACGGCGTGCCGATCCAGCTGGAAGACCGCTTCGTCAACCCGCGCTGGGTGCCGCATTACCTGGACAGCGATTTCAGCCAGCAGACGCCCAATGAGGTGCTGGTGGCCAGCTGCCCGATCTCCGATGTCGAGCACGTGGTCGAGGCGGTGCTGGTCGATGCGCAGACCGCCGCCTGGCTGGACATCGATCCGGGCGCGCCCTGCCTGTCGATGATCCGCCGCACCTGGTCGGACGAGCACCTGGTCAGCTACGCCCGCCTGCTCCACCCCGGCGACCGCTACAAGCTGCGTTCCCATAACAAGCGCCGCTGATACCTGGCCGTTGCGTCAGGCTTGGCGAGCGATGGTGATGCTTCCTGCTCTACAATCGCTGTTTTCCCGCCAGACCAAGGAGCCGCCGTGGAATCGGTAATCGCGGTCGAGAACCTGAGCAAGACCTACAAGTCCGGTCACTCCGCCCTCAAGCACATCAACCTAGAGATCCGCAAAGGCGAGATCTTCGCCCTGCTGGGCCCTAACGGCGCCGGCAAGACCACCCTGATCAGCATCATCTGCGGCATCGTCAATCCGGGCGAGGGCAGGGTGCGGGTCGCCGGCTTTGATATCAAGTCCGACTACCGCGCCGCGCGCTCGGCCATCGGCCTGGTGCCACAGGAGCTGGTCAACGACGTGTTCGAGACGGTCTGGGCCACGGTGAGGTTCAGCCGCGGCCTGTTCGGCAAGAAACCCGACCCGCAGTACCTGGAGCAGCTGCTCAAGGACCTGTCGCTGTGGGACAAGCGCGACGCCAAGATCTTCGAACTGTCCGGCGGCATGAAGCGCCGGGTGATGATCGCCAAGGCATTGAGCCACGAACCGTCGATCCTGTTTCTCGACGAGCCCACCGCCGGTGTCGACGTCGAGCTGCGCCGCGACATGTGGAACATGGTGCGGCGCCTGCGCGAGCGCGGCGTGACCATCATCCTCACCACCCACTACATCGAGGAGGCCGAGGAGATGGCCGACCGCATCGGGGTGATCCGCAAGGGCGAGATCATCCTGGTGGAGGACAAGCAGGTGCTGATGCACAAGCTCGGTAAGAAGCAGCTCACCCTGCAGCTCAAGCACCCGCTGGCCAGCGTGCCGGCGGAGCTGGCCAGCTATGGCCTGGAGCTGATCGACGACGGTCATGCCCTGGTGTTCACCTTCGACGCCCAGCACGAGCACACCGGCATCGCCGAGCTGCTCAAGGACCTGGCCCAGCACGGCATCGACTTCAAGGACCTGCAGTCCAGCGAGAGCTCGCTGGAGGACATCTTCGTCAGCCTGGTGCACGACAAGGAGCGCGCATGAACCTTTATGCCATCAAGGCCATCTACCTGTTCGAGCTGGCCCGCACCTGGCGCACCCTGCTGCAGAGCATCGCCACCCCGGTGATTTCCACGTCGCTGTACTTCGTGGTGTTCGGCTCGGCCATCGGCAGCAGCATGACCGAGGTGCACGGCGTCAGCTACGGCGCCTTCATCGTGCCTGGCCTGATCATGCTGGCGCTGCTCACCGAGAGCATCGGCAACGCCTCGTTCGGCATCTACATGCCCAAGTACTCGGGGACCATCTACGAGATTCTCTCGGCGCCGGTGTCCTACTTCGAGATCCTGGTCGGGTATGTCGGCGCGGCGGCGACCAAGTCGGTGATCCTCGGCCTGATCATCTTCTTCACCTCGATGCTGTTCGTCGACTTCGAGCTGGCCCACCCGTTCTGGGCCCTGGCGCTGCTGGTGCTGACGGCTATCACCTTCTGCCTGTTCGGCTTCATCATCGGGGTGTGGGCCGATGGCTGGGAGAAGCTGCAGATCGTGCCGGCGCTGATCGTCACGCCGCTGGCCTTCCTCGGCGGCAGCTTCTACTCGATCAGCATGCTGCCGGAGCTGTGGCAGAAGATCACCCTGTTCAACCCGGTGGTGTACCTGATCAGCGCCTTCCGCTGGGCCTTCTTCGGCGTCGCCGACGTCAGCCTGGGGCTGAGCCTGGGCATGATCGGCGGCTTCCTGCTGGCCTGTGTGGCGGTGGTCAGCTGGATCTTCAGGACCGGCTATCGGCTGCGTCACTGACCGGTAGCTGCGTACAAAAACGGAAGCCCTGGCTTCCGTTTTTTATGGTTCCCGCAACATGCTTGGAATGCCACTGGATTGGCCACTTGTGCAGCGGGCATGCCGCCCGAGATGGATCGTTACGCTTTCCTCGGCTTTGCACCACAGGTTGCGCCTTGCACGGCGCCTTACTTTTCTTTGCTCGTGCAAAGAAAAGTAAGCAAAAGAAAGCACGCCCCGGACATTCGGCCCCGAGTGCTGCGCACACGGGGTTCCCTCGCTCCATCGCTGCTCCGAGGGCCGGCGTACACGGGCCGTCCCTGGCCCTTTACGCCTTTCGCGGCATCCCTGCCGCTCACTCCTCTGCGCAGCGATTCCACTCGGCCTTCTGAACGGGGGCAGACCGTGCTGGCTGACACAGCTGATGCCCGCATGAAGAAGCGTGCTTCTGGCATGGCTGGGTGCGCATATCGAGTTGCAGTGTCCTGGTCCCGATCAATTCGTACCGGGCCCAAGTGCCCGATATCTCAGTCGCCGCGCTTGCGCGGCCGCTTGCGCCGTGGCGGTTCCTGGTTCGGCACGTGCAGGTAGGACAGTACGCTCTCGGTCAGCTCGGCAGCCAGGCGCACGGCTTCTTTGTTGCGCGTCATCACCGCCGCCACCAGGCTCTCGATCAGCGCCAGCACGGCGATGTTGGAGCTGATCAGCACCGGATGCTCGGCGGTGGCGAACAGGCTGTGGTCGGCGATTGGCGCCAGCGGCGAGGCCGGCGAGTCGGTGATGGCCAGCACCTTGGCGCCACGCTCCAGGGCATAGCGCGCCAGCTGCAGGGTATCCAGCGAATAGCGTGGCAGGGAGATGGCCAGCAGGGCGTCCTCGGCGGTGATGCTGGCCAGGCGGTAGGCGGCGTTTTCGTTGCCGCCTTCCATGCTGACCGCCACCGCATCGGCGCAGTAGGGCACCAGGTTGGCGGCGGCCAGGCCGGCCAGGTAGGCACTGTTGCCGAAGCCGAGGATGTACACCCGGCGCGCCGTGGCCAGCACCTCGACGAAGGCGGCGAAGGTGTCCTGGCTGTTGCCGTTGGCGGTGCTGCCCAGGTTGCTGCCGGCGATGCGCATCTGTTCATGCAGGCCGAAGCTGCCATCGCTGCGCTGAGCCAGTTCGTTGCGCAGTTTGTCCACCGGCGAGACCAGGTCCTGCAGGGTCGCCACCAGCGCCGTCTTCAGGGCGCTGAAGCCGCCAAGCTGCATGGCGCGCGCCAGGCGGTTGACCGCTGCCGGTGAGGTGTCGGTGGCCTGCGCCAGTTCCTCGATGGTCAGGGTCGCGGCCTTCAGCGGGTGGCGCAGGATGAAGTCAGCCACCTTGCGCAGCGAGGGCTGCAGGTCGGGGGCGACGGCGGCGAGCTTGCGCATCACCGGGGAGGCGTAGACCGTGATATTGCTCGGGGCGGGCGTCATGCTGAGGGGCGTCCTGCTGATGAAGGGCTGCAGTGTATCCGATGGGCGCGGCGCACGGCCCCATGAAAAAAGGGGTATCCGCACGTCGGCGGATACCCCTTCGGCGGCAGGTGCTTACTGACCGTAGATGTCGTAGGCGAAGTACTTGCCCTGTACTTCCTGGTACTTGCCGTTGGCTCGCAGGGCGGCAATGGCCGCGCTGAATTTATCCGCGGTGGCGGTATCGCCCTTGCGCACGGCGATGCCGGCGCCGTTGCCGAAGTACTTGTGCTCGTTGAAGTCCGGACCGACCAGGGCGAAGCCTTTGCCGGCCTCGGTCTTGAGGAAGCCTTCGCTGATGTTCACCACGTCGGCCAGGGAGGCATCGATGCGGCCGGAGGCGAGGTCGAGGAAGGCCTCGTTCTGCGAGCCGTAGCGCACCACCTCAATGCCGGCGTCGGCGAAGCGATCACTGGCGTAGCGGTCATAGGTGGAGGCGCGCTGCACGCCGACCTTCTTGCCTTTCAGGTCGACCAGCGGGTCCTTGATCTCGCTGCCGGCCTTCATCACCAGCTTGCCGGGGGTGTGGTAGTACTTCTTGGTGAAGTCGACCGACTTCAGGCGGTCCGGGGTGATCGACATGGATGACAGCACGGCGTCGACCTTGCGCACCTTGAGCGAGGGGATCAGGCCGTCGAAGGCTTGCTCGACCCACTCGCACTTCACCTGCATCTCGGCGCACAGCGCATTGCCGATGTCGTAGTCGAAACCGCTGATCTGCCCTTCCGGGGTCTTGAAGGCGAAGGGCGGGTAGGCCGCTTCGATGCCGATGCGCAGGGTTTCCTGGGCCTGGGCCAGAGTGGCGCAGGCGGAGAGCGCCAGGGCGCCGAGCAGAGCAATCTTGTTCATCTTGTAACTCCTGTGGTGGCGGTGAAGCCCGCCGCATGGCGGGCGCGTGGGTCGGTGGTGCAGCGCGGACCTGCTGAGCCCGCTGATCAAGCGGGGTGGTGACACATGGTGTGTCAGCAAAACTAAGATCAAGAAAAAATTGTGTCAACAAAGCTTTTTTGTGAAAAAAATAATTCACTGTGATGTACGCCAGTGCAAGGCGCTGGATAGACGCATGGCGGCTTTTTAAGCTGATCGAATGGTTATGAAATGAGGTCGAGTCGGGGCTTGTCGAAGGAAATGGCTTGATATACAAGATTTCAAAAATATGATTTCTTGAAAAAAATAAATCATGTCGAGCGCTGCCCGAGCAGCCGACGAAAGCCCGTATTCATCAGAACAAGAGCAACAAGAACATGAGAATGCACGCGAAATCCGGCGCCTTGCTCGCCGCCCTGATCCTGGCTGGCCATGCCGCGCCAGTCCTGGCCGAAGGCCACCTGCTGGCCGTCGGCGGCATGCTGCGGGCCAGCAACAGCGAGGTCTACGAGAAGCTCATCGAGCTGGCCGGCGGCCGCCAGCAGGCGCGCATCGCCATCATGCCCACGGCCAGCGGCAGCCTGGGTTCGAGCAAGCGCTTCCAGGCCGAGCTGCAGGCCCTGGGCGTGCCGGCCGAGCGCATCAGCATCGTCGGCATCGACAAGCAGAACTACCAGAGCACCATGAACGATGCGGCCGTACTCAAGCCGCTGACCGAGGCCAGCGCCGTGTGGTTCGTCGGTGGCGATCAGGCGCGCATCGCACGCGCCCTGTACAACGCCGACGGCAGCGAGTCGCTGACCCTAAAGGCGGTGCGTGGCGTGTTCGATCGCGGTGGCGTGGTGGCCGGTACCAGCGCCGGGGCGAGCATTCTCGGCGCCACCATGCCCACCGCCTATGGTGTGGTGATGGACACCCTGGACTTCGGTGTGGCGGCCAGGGCCGACCAGCGCGGCACGGCGCTGCTCAAGGGCGCGGGCCTGTTCAAGGCCGGCATCATCGACCAGCACTTCGACCAGATCGAGGAAACCAGCACTGGCCGTGCCGCGCGCATGGCCAGCTACCTGGTCGGCCAGCAGCCGGCGCGCGGCTTCGGCCTGGACACCAACACCGCGCTCTGGGTGCAGCCCGGCGGCCAGCTGCAGGTGCTCGGCGAAGGCTACCTGACGGTGATGGACGCCGCCGAGGCGCGCAAGGAATTCGGCCTGTATGGCACGCGCCTGGAAAACGTGCGCCTGGACATGCTCGGCGACGGCGACCGCTACGACCTGGGGAGCGGGCGCATCCAGCCGGCGGACGGCAAGGCAGTGATCAGCGGCGGCAACGAATACCTGGTGGGCAACCAGCTGCTCACCGACCTGTCGGCGGTCTCCGCCGTCTCGCGCGCGGTGCTTTATGGCCTGGCCGACAACACCGCTACCCGCCAGGTTGGCCTGATGACCCGCTACAACCCGGCCAACGGTTACCACTACGGCTACCGCTTCGTGTTCAGCGAGGCACCGGGCTTCCAGGCTCACAGCCGCTTCCATGACTCGCTGACCAACTACACGGTGCAGAATGTGCGCCTGGACATCGCCCCGGTGGATGCCTTCCTCGGCGACCCGGCGCGCAGCAGCCCGAACGATGCTGCCGCCAGCCGCTGGCCGGAGGCGGTTCGAGCGGTGGCCTTCCGTGGCCTGATGACCAGCGATGCCGCCAACCGCTTCGAGCCCAAACGTGCCCTGACCCGCTATGAGCTGGCCAACGCGCTGCAGATGACCCTGGCCGCCGAGCCGGCGCTGGACCAGCTGCCGAAACTGGCCGACGTGCCCGCCGAGCATCCGCTGCGCGAGCAGATCGAGGTGGTCGTGTCCAATGGTTGGCTGCAGGCCGGCGGGCGCTTCGACGGTGAGCGCGCGGTCAGCCGCGGCGAGTGGGCACTGGCCTGCAAGGCACTGGTCGAGCGCTTCCAGCGTGAGTCGCTGCAGCGTCAGGCCAGCCTCAGCGATGTTGGTGGGTTGCCGGCGCCGATGGCCGAGGCGGCAGCCTTGCTGGTTGGCGAAGGCTGGATCGAGGCCGCCGATGGGCGCTTCGAGCCCGAGCGTCCGCTGACCCGCGAGGAAGCGGCCCACAGTCTGGCGCGCCTGATAGGCCTCGCCCAGTCCACCTGAGTCATACCGGATTACGCGGAAATCGCCCCGTCACGACGGGGCGAAACGGGCAGCTCATGCCCGCGCAATGCCCAACGAGAGTGAGCCATGCAACTGAATCACCTGGAGATCTTCGCCCTGGACAAGCTGCTGCAGGACCGCCCGCCGGTGGCTGAGGCCCTGTTCGACGACAGCACTCGCGTGCTGGAGCGGGTCGAGACGCCGGCCGGTTTCTACGCCGTGATCGACCTGCAGCGCGACCTGCGCGATGTCGGCGGACTGGCCGAGCGGGAGTGGCGTTTCCGCCTGAAGCGGCAGAAGAGCGCGGGCTATTTCGTCTGCTGGCCGGACGGCGATTCGCGCCTGTGCCTGGAGGCGGTGATCAACAGGGGCGCACGCCCACCGGTGCTGACGCCGGAACTCTTTGTCTGACCGGGCAAAAACCAGAAAGGGCCGCAATGGCCCGCCAACACACCCAAAAACGGAGTAAGGCATGAACCTTGTGAAACTGAGCTGTCTCGCACTGGCGGTCGCGGCCGCCAGCACCCAGCTGGCCATGGCCGGGCAGGCCGACGCCAAGGGCTTTATCGAAGACAGCGAGCTGAACCTGCTGAACCGCAACTACTACTTCAACCGCGACTTCAAGAACAAGCCGGGCAGCCAGAGCTACCGCGAGGAGTGGGCGCATGGCGTGATGGCGGAGTACGCCTCCGGCTTCACCCAGGGCACCGTCGGCTTCGGCGCTGATGTCTACGGCTACATGGGCATCAAGCTGGACAGCGGCCGTGGCCGCACCGGTACCGGCCTGCTGCCGGTCAGCGACGAGGGGCGTGCCCAGGATGAGTACGGCGAGGCTGGTGGTGCCGCCAAGCTGCGCATCTCCGAAACCGTGCTGAAGTACGGTGAGATGCGTACCGAGGCGCCGGTATTCGCTACCTCGCACAGCCGCCTGCTGCCGGAAACCGCCACCGGCTTCCACGTTGCCAGCGACGAGATCGACGGCCTGGCTCTGGAGGCTGGTCACTTCACTGCCTACAACAATCGCAACTCGACCAACAGCGACGACGAGCTGCTGGTCAACTACGGCAGTGGTGAAGCGGGCAAGACCATCGACTTCGCCGGCGGCTGGTACAGCGTCAACGACGACCTCAGCCTGGGCCTCTACGCCTCGCGCTTCGAGGACACCTGGAACCAGTACTACGGCAACCTCAACTACACCCTGGGGATCAGCGAAGGGCAGAGCCTGAACTTCGACCTCAACCTGTACCGCACCAGCGATACCGGCGATGCCCTGCAGGGTGACATCGACAACACCACCTACAGCCTGGCGGCCACCTACGGCCTGGGTTCGCACTCGATCCTGCTGGCCTACCAGCGCGTCAACGGCGACACCCCGTTCGACTACGTGGGTGGCGACTCGATCTTCCTCGCCAACTCCATGCAGTACTCCGACTTCAACGCGCCCAACGAGAAGTCCTGGCGCGTCGGCTACGGCTATGACTGGGCCGGCCTGGGCATCCCCGGTCTGACCACCAAGGTCACCTACGTCAAGGGTAGCGATATCGACGGCACCGACGCCGACGTCAATGGTGGCTACGTCGGCTACTACGGCGAAGACGGCGAGCACAGCGAGACCGACATCGACATCAAGTACGTGGTTCAGGAAGGTCCGGCCAAGGACCTGTCGATCCGCCTGCGTCAGGCCTTCCACTACGCCAACGATGATCAGGGCGAAGGCGATCTGCACGAGTTCCGCGTGATCGTCGACTACCCGCTGAGCATCCTCTGACGGCCGCCCCACGCCCCGCGTGATCGCTGGGCGTGGGACGTTGCCAGGGCGTCGGTGCCCGTGGGCGCCGACAGCTTTGATTCAAGGTCTGCTCCGAATGCTCCTTTGGCCTTGAGGCGCCGGCCCGGCGCCTTTTTTCTCACGGGAGTGAGCCATGAGAATGCCTTACCTGCTGATCGCGATGCTGCTGATGTGCCCGGTTCATGCCGAGCCCCTGCGCATTGCCATGGAAGGACAGTTTCCCCCCTTCGAGGAAGTCGACCCGCAGGGCCATCTCAAGGGCTTCAACGTGGATATCGCCCATGCCCTGTGCGCGCAGATGCAGCGCCGCTGCGAACTGCAGCGCTTCGCCTGGGACGACCTGATTCCCGCCCTGCAGCAAGGGCGCACCGACCTGATCCTGGCCTCGATGTCGATCACCGAGGAACGCCAGCAGCAGGTCGATTTCACTCGCAAATATGCCCAGACCCCAGCCTTCTTCTTCGCCCGCGAGGGAGCGATCAACGAGGTGATCGTCACCCCGCGCCGTCTGCGCGGAAAACGCGTGGGCGTGCAGCGCGAGACCACTTACGACCGCTTTCTCACCGCGCGCTACCAGGCGCATGTGGCGGTCCTGCGCTTCGCCAGTGCCGCCGACACCTACCAGGCCCTGCAGCGCGGCGAGGTCGATCTGGTGCTGGATGACGCCGTGTCCGGCTATTTCGCTTTCCTGCAAACCCCGCGCGGCCAGGGCTTCGAGCGGGTCGGCAATGCCGTCAGCGCGCCGCGCTTCTTCGGCAAGGGCCAGGGCATTGCCGTGCGCAAGGGCGACGACGCCCTGCGCGAGGGCCTCGACCAGGCCCTGCTGGAGATCCTCGACAACGGCGTCTACCGCCGCATCGAGCGCCGCTACTTCCAGCGTTTCAGCGTTTATTGATCCACGCGTTTTCGCAGTACCCACAACAACGCTGCAGCACCTGCAGCCACGGAGAACTGAAGATGAAACTGAGCAAGCTGTGTCGCCAGGCCGTTCTGGTCATGGCATTGATCCCCGGTCTGGGGCATGCGGCCGGAGCGCTGCTGTTGGTGGGAGGCGGGCTCAAGGATGACAACACCGCGCTGTACCAACGCTTCATCCAACTGGCCGGAGGTAGTGGCCAGGCCAAGATCGGCGTGATCACCGCTGCCTCGATTCCGGAGAGCCAGGACCCGGATGCCGGCACCGCCAACGCGGCCAACTCCAAGGCCAACGGCCTGTACTACGCCAACCTGCTGAAGACCTACGGCGCGGCGGACGCGCAGTGGATTCCCATCGATCTCGACAACATCGCCAACAGCAGCAACCCGACCGTGGTCAACCAGATCAACGGCATGACCGGCTTCTTCTTCGGCGGTGGTGATCAGTCGCGTCTGGTGCAGACCCTGCAGACCAGCAGCCGCGCCGACACCCCGGCACTGGCGGCGATCCGCGCCAAGTACAACGCAGGCGCCGTGCTGGCCGGCACCAGCGCCGGCACCGCGATCATGGTCGACGGGCCCATGGTCACCGGCGGCGAGAGCTACGAGGCGCTGCGCTACGGGCCCTACACCACGCCGTCCGGCGATGACCTGTCCTATGACCCGCAAGGCGGCTTCGGCTTCTTCAACCACGGTCTGCTCGACACCCATTTCAGCGAGCGTGGGCGCCAGGGTCGCATCGTGCGCCTGGCCGACTACACCGGCGTGCCCTTCGCCTATGGCGTCGACGAGAACACCGGGCTGCTGGTCAAGGACAATCCCACACTGGGCCAGGTGGAGATGGAGGTGATCGGCACCGGCGGCGTATTCGTCTTCGACCTGCGCAATGCCGAGCGTGGCACCGGCAGCAGCTGGGCGCTGTATGACGTGCTGGCCAGCTACCTGACCAGCGGCGACAAGTTCCGCCCGCAGAGCGGCCAGTTCGTCATTGGTGCCGGCAAGACCAGCCTGCGTGGCCGCGAGCAGTACAGCAGCGCGATGACCGCCACCGGCGACATCTTCAGCAGCCCCAACAACAGTGGTGCCAACGGCCGGCGCAAGCCGCGTGAGTTCGTCATCGTCAGCGCCGACCTGTTCAACAGCCGAGCGACCAGCACCCTGGGCCGCACCTACGAGCGCAACCCGCGTTACCGCGTCGACCTGATCAAGAGCACTCAGTTCGACAGCCACGGCTACCAGGGCACCATCGCTGGCAAGAGCCTGACCTCCTACCTGCGCCTGCTGACCGACTTCCGTTCCGACTGAAGCCTCAGCACTCGATGATGTTGACCGCCAGGCCCCCCCTGGCGGTTTCCTTGTACTTGCTCTTCATGTCCGCGCCGGTATCACGCATGGTGCGGATCACCCGATCCAGCGAGATGAAGTGCTGGCCGTCACCGCGCAGGGCCATGCGCGCGGCGTTGATCGCCTTGATCGAGCCCATGGCGTTGCGCTCGATGCACGGCACCTGGACCAGCCCGCCGACCGGGTCGCAGGTCAGCCCCAGGTTGTGCTCCATGCCGATCTCGGCGGCGTTCTCCACCTGCTGGATGGTCCCGCCCAGCACTTCGCACAGGGCCCCGGCGGCCATCGAACAGGCCACTCCGACCTCGCCCTGGCAGCCGACTTCGGCGCCGGAGATCGAGGCGTTTTCCTTGTACAGGATGCCGATGGCCGCGGCGGTCAGCAGGAAACGCACCACGCCATCGTCATTGGCGCCGGGCACGAAGCGCCGGTAATAGTGCAGCACCGCCGGCACGATGCCGGCCGCGCCATTGGTGGGCGCGGTGACCACCCGCCCGCCACTGGCATTCTCCTCGTTGACCGCCAGGGCGTAGAGGTTGACCCAGTCCATCACCGTCAACGGGTCGCGCAGGCTGGCCTCGGGGTTCTGGCTGAGCTGGCGGTGCAGGGCGGCGGCGCGGCGGCGCACCTTGAGGCCGCCGGGCATGGTGCCCTCGTTGCGGCAGCCGGCGGTGACGCAGTCCTGCATCACCTGCCAGATGTTCAGCAGGCCGGCGCGGGTCTCGGCCTCGGGGCGCCAGGCCGCCTCGTTGGCCAGCATCAGCTGGCTGATCGACAGGTTGTGCTCGGCGCACAGCGCCAGCAGCTGCTTGGCGGTCTTGAAGGGGTAGGCCAGCTCGGTGCGGTCCTCGACGATGCGGTCGGCGCCGGCGGCTTCCTCGTCCACCACGAAGCCGCCGCCCACCGAGTAGTACTCGCGGGCGCGGATCTGCAGGCCGGCGGCGTCGAAGGCGCGGAAGATCATGCCGTTGGGGTGGTAGTCCAGGGGTTTCCTGATCAGTGCCAGGTGCTCCTTCTCGACGAAGCGGATGGTCTTCTCGCCGCCCAGTTGCAGCTCGCCGCTGGCGCGCAGGGCGGCCAGGCGGCTGTCGATGGTGGCGGTATCGACCGTGTCCGGCTGCTCGCCTTCCAGGCCCAGCAGAACGGCCTTGTCGCTGCCGTGGCCCTTGCCGGTGGCGCCGAGCGAACCGTACAGCTCGACCTTGAGGCTGGCGGTGGCTGCCAGCAGCCCCTCGCGCCGCAGGCCGTCGACGAAGCGCGCGGCGGCGCGCATCGGCCCCACGGTGTGCGAGCTGGAGGGGCCGATGCCGATCTTGAACAGGTCGAAAACGCCGAGGGCCATGAGGTACTCCTGTGACTGGATGGTCACAAGCTTACACCCTAAGCCTGCGGCGATCCGTCGCGGATGCGACCCCGAGTTGCCGACCTTCGCCGCGCTACAGCCCGAACATCTGCCGCGCCTGGCTCGGCACCAGGCCGGTCCAGCGCTTGAACGAGCGGCGGAAGTTGGTGGTGTCGTTGAACTGCAGGTAGGCGGCGACTTCCTCGTTGCCATAGCCGCGCACCTGGTACAGGTACAGGGCGACGTGCTTGCGCGCCTGGTCCAGCTGTTCCTGGAAGTGCGTGTCGTGCTTCTGCAGCTTGCGCTTGAGGGTCGAGGCGCTCATGCCCAGGGCCAGGGCCACGCCTTCCAGCTGCAGCGGTTCGCGGATATGCGCCAGCAGGTAGCTGTACAGGCGATCCAGCAGGCCAGCGCGAAAGCCCAGGGCATCGAGCTGCGCCAGGCCCTGCTGCTGCGCGGCGCGCCCGGCGGTGAGTGCGGCGCCGGGCCAGGGCTGGTGCAGGTACTCGCGCGGCAGGCGCATCAGGTCCAGAGGCGCGTCGAAGCGTACGTTCTCGCCCAGGTGTACCCAGTACTGCTCCACGTAGCGCGGCTGGGCATGGCTGAAGCTGCATTGCCAGGGCAGGGCCTGGCCAGCCAGCCAGCGGCTCATGGCCACCAGCGCGGTGCACGAGGCTTCCAGCAGGAAGCGCCGCTGGGCGCCGACGCCACAGCTGTCTAGCCAGTACAGGTACAGGTACTGCTCGTCGAGCAGCAGACGCGGGCTGAGCAGCGGGCTGAGCAGGGCGCGCTGCTCGGCGAGTACGTCCAGCGCCTGGCGCAGGTCGGCGGCATGCTGCAGGGCATGGCTGGCCGGGCCGTAGTGCCCCGGCAGCAGGCGCTGGCCGAACAGGAAGCTGCTGTCGTCGGCCTCGAGCAGGCGCCGCGCATTGTCGATCAGGCAGAGGAACTGCTGCGGGCTCAGGCGCGCCTCGCCGCTGAGGATGTCCTCGTGGAACAGGCCGCTGCCGCGCAGCAGGCGATGGCTGTCAATGCCGCGCGACAGGGCCAGGTCGAGCAACACGGCCGGCTGCCAGTGGCCGGGGATGAAGCGGCTGTCGCACTCGTACCAGTCGGTCGGCAGGGTCATGGCGGCGGTCTCAGGCGCTATGCGCGTAGGGCGGTTGCTTGGCCTTGGCCAGCGCCAGGTTGAGGCGCTGCAGCAGGCCGTCGGCATCGTCCTGCAAGGCCATCACGGCGGCCGTGCTGGCCTGCAGCTGCAGACGCTCGCCATGGGCGCGGGCCTTGTACGCCAGGTGCGCCACGGCCAGGCGCAGTTCCTCGGCCAGCTGCTGCGCCTCGCGTGCGCCGGTATTGGGTAGCAGCACCACGAAACGGTCGCCGGCCAGGCGGCAAAGCAGATCGCGGTGGCGCAGGTTGAGCAGCAGCAGCTGGGTCAGCGCCTGCAGCACGCGGTCGCCCTCGGCGTGGCCATGCAGGCGGTTGATCTGGCTGAAGTCGTCGAGGTCGAGGATCACCAGCGACAGCGGCTGCTGCTCGGTGCGCGCCTCGGCCAGGCTCTGCTGTAGCTGCCGGCGCAGGTAGTCGGCGGTGTTCAGCGGGGTCAGCTTGTCGAACAGCAGGTGCTCGCGGAACAGCCGCTCGCGTTTTTCCATCTGTGCGCTGATGGCCAGCTGCTCGCGGTGCCAGTGGTAGATGCCGAGGGTCAGCAGGACCAGGCCGAGCGGCATGGGCGCTGACTCCAGCCAGTGGTCCCAGCTGATGGCATCCGGCAGCAGGATGAACTCGTCGAGGGCGTCCACCCACCAGGAGAGGAACACCAGCCCCAGGCCCAGGGCGAGGAAGTTGGTCACCCGTCCGGCAGGCCGGCTCTTCAGTACCAGGCCGAGCCAGACCAGGCAGAGCAGGGCCGAGCCACCTTCGCCGAGGATATCCAGCCACACCCAGTCGCCCATCGGCTTGAGGTCGCCGGCGCCCAGGTGCAGCAGGAGGGCGGCATTGGCTGCCAGCAGCAGGGCGGCCAGTTTCAGGCGATGCAGACCGAACAGGGTGGGCATGGTGGGCTCCGCACAAAAGGTTCTGGCGTCAGCAGAGCAGAGCCATGTGACCGAATGGTTGCAGCGGGGGAGGTCGAATCGGCTCAGGGCAGATGCCGATTATTTTTCCCTGGCCCAGGGTAGGGCGGGTGAAACCCGCGTTGGTACTGGCTCGCGGGTTTAACCCGGCCTACCAGGAAGGCCTGCGCCTGGGTCAATTCGGCTCAGATCGGCCGGCCAATCCGGGTAAATCGGACCTGCGCCGAGACCCTGTCACAGAAGCGTCATCCGCGGCTCCTAGCTTGCGCCCCAGGTCGCCGGGCACTGGTCCGGCCGCAACGCTTATCTGGGGAGATCAGCATGTACAAACGCCAACTCAATGCCCGCCGTGCGGGTTTTACCGTCAGCGTCCTGGCGCTGGCCATCGCCGCCACCCCGCTGTGGGCGGCCGACGAATATGTCGAGGTGATCGGCCAGGCCGCCAGTATCGACCAGGCGCTCAAGGAGCAGCGCCGCTCCGACAGCGTACAGAGCACCGTGCACGCCGACGGCGTGGCCCAGCTGCCGGACCAGAACGTCGCCGAAGCCACCCAGCGCCTGCCGGGCGTGAGCGTGGAGCGCGACCAGGGCGAGGGCCGCTTCGTCAGCGTGCGCGGCCTGGGCCCGGACCTCAACAGCGTCAGCGTCAACGGCACCCTGATCCCCTCGCCGGAGGCTGATCGCCGCGCCGTAGCCCTCGACGTGCTGCCGTCCGAGCTGGTGCAGTCGCTGTCGGTGGTCAAGACCCTGACCCCGGACATGGACGCCAACTCGCTCGGCGGCACCATCGAAGTGGAGAGCCTGTCGGCCTTCGACCACAAGGGCCTGTTCTATACCGGCAGCGCCGAGGGCAGCTACGACGACAACACCGAGCAGACCAGCCCGAAATTCTCCGGCGCCGTCAGCGACCGTTTCAGCCTCGGCGACGGCACCGACAACTTCGGCGTGGCCGCCGCGCTGAGCTGGCAGCAGCGCGATTTCGGCTCGGACAACGTCGAGACCGGCGGCGACTGGGACTTCGAGGACGGCGCCCGGCTCGCACAGCTTGAGCAGCGCGACTACGACATCCGCCGTGAGCGCAGCGGCCTGGGCCTGAACTTCGACTACCGCCCGGACGACTTCTCCAGCTACTACCTGCGTACCCTGTACAGCCGCTTCAAGGACACCGAGACGCGCAACGCCGCCGGCGTCGAGTTCGCCGATGCCCAGCAGCCCGGCGAGGCGGGTGATGCCGAGGGCTGGCGCGAGCTGAAGGACCGCGAGGAAACCCAGGAGATCCAGTCCTTCGTACTGGGCGGCGAGCAGCTGGTCGGCCAGTGGACCTTCAACGGCCAGGTCGGCTACAGCCAGTCCAGCGAGGACACGCCCGGGCACATTGGCGGCGCGCTGTTCGAAGGCAACGACGACTTCGCCGATGTCGGTTTCGACAGCACCCGCAAGCCGCGGCTGAACGTCGGCGACGACTTCTACGACCCGGCCAGCTTCAGCCTAAGCGAGGTGGAGTGGGCCGAGGAGAACACCGAAGACACCGAGAAGAACATCAAGCTCGACGCGGCCCGCGACTACGACCTGGCCGGCCATGCCGCCCAGGTCAAGTTCGGTGGCAAGCTCAGCCGCCGCGACAAGAGCAACGACACCGATATCTGGACCTACGAGGACCTCGGCGACTTCGGTTTCAGCGACGAGCAGCTGGGCATGGACCAGTTCACCAAGGGCTCGGTCGACTACAGCCTGGACCGCTTCGGCCCCGGCCTGTCGGCGGACCGCATCGAAGACCTGATCGGCGGCCTGGACCGCAGCGAGTTCTTCAACGAGGAGGAGTCGCGGGTCAATGACTTCGACATGAGCGAGGACATCAACGCGGCCTACCTGATGCACACCCTCGACATCGACGACCTGCGCATCATCACCGGCCTGCGCTACGAGGGCACCGAGTTCGAGGCCAAGGGCACCGGTATCCGCGATGGCGACTACGAGAGCATCGAGGCCAGCAACGACTACCACCACTGGCTGCCGGGCCTACACGCGCGCTACCAGCTGGACAAGGACACCCAGGTGCGTGCCGCCATCACCCACAGCGTGGTGCGGCCGACCTTCGGCCAGCTGGCGCCGGGCTTCGTCATCGACGGCGACGAGGCCAGCTTCGGCAACCCGGCGCTCGATCCGCTGGAGTCGCGCAACTACGACCTCGGCATCGAGCACTACCTGGGCCGCGCCGGCGTGGTGTCCGCCTTCCTGTTCTACAAGGACATCGAAAACTTCGTCTACAACGCCGACCTGGCCGGCACTGGCGAGTGGGTCGATTTCGCCGAGGCCAATACCTTCGCCAACGGTGACAACGCCGACCTGTGGGGCCTGGAACTGGCCTACTCGCAGAAGTTCGACTGGCTGCCGGCCCCCTGGAACGGCCTGCTGCTGGGCGCCAACGCCACCTTCAGTCGCTCCGACGCCAGCATCAGCGGCTTCGATGCCGACAGCGGACGCGAGCTTTCGCGCGACATCGACCTGCCGTTCCAGTCCGACACCGTCGGCAACCTGATGCTCGGCTGGGAGAACGACAAGCTCAGCCTGCGCCTGTCGGCCAACTACAAGTCCGACTACCTCTACGAAGTGGCCGGCATCGACGACGAGCAGCACGACCTGCACGTGGACGACCAGGTGTTCGTCGACTTCAGCGCCGGCTACTTCCTGACCAAGGAGCTGCAGCTCAAGTTCGAGGCGCAGAACCTCACCGACGAGAGCTACTACGTCTACACCGGGCGCAATGCCTACAACGCCCAGTACGAGGAATACGGCCCGACCTACAAGCTCGGCCTGACCTTTACCCACTTCTGACTCGTGCCCCCCTCTCCCTCCGGGAGAGGGCCGGGGTGAGGGCGCCTGGCTCCACCCCGCCCACTGTTTCCAGCCTGTGTGTGCAGGGCTTCTATAAGGAATACCTAAGCAATGAATCCGTTGTTCCCCCTTTCCCTGCTGTTCGCCGGCCTGCTGCTGGCCGGTTGCGACCAGCTGCCTTCCTCGGCTTCGGCCGCAGCGCCGAAGCTGAGCCTGAGCCCTTGGGGGGCCTCCAGCCAGCTCAAGGCCGAGGACCTGCGCTTCGCCGGCGAGCAGCGCCTGGCCGCCAGCGAGCAGCGTGGCCTGCTCCTGCTCGATGCCCAGGGCGCCGAATTGGCGCGCCTGCCCGGGCGCTTCACCGGCCTCGATAGCCGCGAGCTGGACGGCCAGCTGCTGGTCGCCAGCCTGGACGCCGCCAGCCAGCGCCCGACCCTGGCGCTGCTCGACCCGAGCACGCGTCAGTGGGGCCGCAGCCTGGTCCTGCCGGCGCGCGACTATGCGGTGACCGGCCTGTGCCTGTACCGCGACGAGGCGGCCAACCTCTACCTGTTCCTGGTCGGCGAGGAGGGCCGTGGCGAGCAGTGGCTGGTCGGCACCGACCGTTCGCTGCGCGACGAGGCGCTGCGCGTGCGCGGCCTGCCGCTGCCGCCGCAGGCCGAGTTCTGCCAGGTCGACGATGCCGCCAACCAGCTGCTGGTGAACGAGGAAGGCGTCGGCCTGTGGGCCTACCCGGCCCATCCGGAGGCCGAGACCAGCCGCTTGCCGGTGGACATGGTCAAACCCTTCGGCGGCCTGGAGCAGGGCGTGGGCGCCATGGCCAGCGTGCCGGGTGGCGTACTGGCGCTGGATGTCGGCGCCGGCAAACTGCACCTGTACCAGCGCCAGGGCGAGACCTGGCAGGCCGCCGGCACGCTCGATCTGCCGGGCCTGGAAGAGCCCGAGCGCCTGGCCGTGCGGCCGAGCACCCAGGGCCTCGACCTGCTGCTGCAGGATGACGGCAGTGGCAGCTTCTACGAAGGCCGGTTGGCCTGGCAGCCGCAGCCGGTGGCCACGGCCGAGGTGCTGGTGAATGTCCCCGCGTTACGCCAGAGCGAACCGGTCGGCCGCCACGGTGACGCCGCCGACGATCCGGCGATCTGGGTCGACCCGGTCAACCCGGCGCGCTCGCGCGTACTCGGCACCAACAAGAAGCAGGGCCTGCTGGTCTACGACCTGGACGGCACGCTGCTGCAGGAACTGCCGGTGGGCCGGCTGAACAACGTCGATGTGCGCGCCAATTTCAGCCTGGGCGGCGAGCGCGTCGACCTGGCCGTGGCCAGCAACCGTGACCGCGACAGCATCGCCGTGTTCGCCATCGACCGCGCCAGCGGGGAGCTGCGCGAGGCCGGCGAAATTCGCACGCCGCTCAAGGAAATCTATGGCATCTGCCTGTTCCAGCCGGCCAGCGGCGAGCTGTACGCCTTCGCCAACGGCAAGGACGGCAGCTTCCTGCAGTACCGCCTGAGCGACAGCGGCGGCGAGGTCGCGGGTGAGCTGGTGCGGCGCTTCGCGGTGGCCAGCCAGCCCGAAGGCTGCGTGGCCGACGACCAGCGCCAGCGCCTGTTCGTCGGCGAGGAGGACACCGGCGTGTGGGCGTTGGACGCCCGTGCCGACGGCCCCACCGAGTTGCACGAGGTGATGAAGGTCGGGGGCGCGCTGCACGCCGATGTCGAGGGCCTCGGCCTTTACCAGTCCGCTGAGCGCGACTACCTGGTGGTGTCCAGCCAGGGTAACGACAGCTACCTGCTGCTCGACGCCGAGCCGCCCTATGCGCTCAAGGGCGCCTTCCGCGTCGGCCTCAACGGCGACTTGGGTATCGACGGCGCCTCCGAGACCGACGGCCTGGAGGTGACCTCGGCCAACCTCGGCGGGCCCTGGAGCCAGGGTCTGCTGGTGGTGCAGGACGGGCGCAAGCGCATGCCGGAGAGTACGCAGAACTTCAAGCTGGTGCCCTGGGCCGACATCGCCCGTGCCCTCGGCCTGGAATAGCCCTGTCATCAGGCGGTAACCGTCGCGTAATCGAATAGCACCCATTCACCCTCTCCCCCTGGGAGAGGGCCGGGGTGAGGGACGTGCAAGCACGACTCGCCCCCATACAAAGGAGGAACCACACCATGCACGCCACCCTGGAACAGATGACCGTCTGGAGCCTGGTCAACGACGCCAGCCTGCTGGTCAAGCTGGTCATGCTGAGCCTGCTCGCCGCTTCGCTGGCCAGCTGGTACCTGATCGTCCAGCGCAGCCTGCTGCTGGGTCGCAGCGAGCGCCTGGCGCGGGATTTCCTGCGCCGCTTCCGCGAGACCGGCGATCTCGCCACCCTGTACCGCGAAGGTGCCGAACGCACTGATGACGACGCTGCGCTGGAGCAGCTGTTTCGTGCCGGCTATGGCGAGTACGCGCAGTTGCGCCGTGATCCACAGGTGGCGCGCGAGACGCTGATTGACGGCGTGGAGCGCAGCCTGCTGGTGGCCATCTCCGAGCAGGAGGCGCGCCTGGAGAAAGGCCTGACGCTGCTCGCCACCATCGGTTCGGTCAGTCCCTACATCGGTCTGTTCGGCACCGTGTGGGGGATCATGAATTCCTTCATCGGCCTGTCGCAGGTGCAGCAGGCGACGCTGTCCACCGTCGCGCCGGGCATCGCCGAGGCGCTGATCGCCACCGCTATCGGTCTGTTCGCCGCTATCCCGGCGGTGGTCGCCTACAACCGCTTCTCCGCCCGCGTGGCGGCCCTGAGCACCCGCCTGTATGCCTTCGGTAACGAGCTGCAGGGCCGCCTGCAGCGGCGCCTGCCGGCATCCGGCCTGGCCCAGGCGGCCTGAGGAGCAGGGTGATGCGCAAGCCGCAGTGCAAGCACGGCCCCAAGGCCGAGATGAACGTGGTGCCCTATATCGACGTGATGCTGGTGCTGCTGGTGATCTTCATGGTCACTGCACCCATGCTCACCCAGGGCGTGAAGATCGAGCTACCCAAGGTCGCCGCCGAGGCGCTGCCGACCGACAGCCAGCAGCAGGTGCTGACCCTCTCGGTGCAGGCCGATGGCGGTTACTACTGGAACCTCGGTAGTGAGCTGGACACCGAGCACCGCACCGACAGCGCCGTGAGCCTGGAGGAGATGACCAGCAAGGTCGGCGCGCTGATTGCCGCGCGCGGCGACACCCAGGTGTACATCCGCGCCGACGGCCACGCCGACTACGCCACGGTACTGGCCGGTATGGCTGCGCTGCAGAAGGGCGGGGTGAGCAACCTCGGCCTGATCACCGAGGCGCCGCAGTGAGCACGCTGGCCATGTCCCGCCCGTCGTCCTGGGTGTTCGTACCGCTGACCGGCAACGGCTGGCGCAGCTTTGTCGCCGCCGGGGTGGCGGTGGGCCTGCACGCCCTGGTGCTCGCTTTGCTGCTCAGCCACTGGCAGGCCGACACGCCACCCGCCCCCCAGGTGCAGACGCTGACCACGCGCCTGGTCACCCTGGCGCCGCCGGCCCCGCCACAGCCTGAGGCCGTGCTGCCGCCCGTGGTGCTGCCCGAGCCCGAGCCGGCCAAGCCGGTAGAGGCGCCCAGGCCCGACCCACGCATCGAACAGCAGAAGCTGGAGCAGGCCGCCCTGGCGCGCAAGCGCGTCGAGCAGCAGCGCGAGCGTCAGCGCCTGGAACGCGAGCAGGCCGAGCGCCAGCGCATCGAGCACGAGCGCCGTGCGGCCGAGGAGCTGGCCCGCCAGCAGGCGCAGGAAGCCCAGGCCCGCGCCGCTGCCGAAGCCGCCGAACGCGCCCGCCAGGCCGAGGCCGCCGCAGCAGCCAGCCGCCAGTACCTGCCGATCGCCAAGGACGCGCCGGACTACCCCGAGCGCGCTCTGGAAAAGGGTATCGAGGGCGACTGCACGGTGAGCTACCGGGTCAACCCGCAGGGCCGCGTCGAAGACCCGCAGGTGGTGGGTGACTGTCATCCGCTGTTCATACGCCCGTCACTCAACGCCGCTAAAAGCTTCCGCTACCAGCCGCGCCTGGTCGATGGCCGCGCGGTGGCGGTGGAGGGGGTGAGAAACACCTTCCACTACCGCATCGAATAACTCAGAGCGGCCAGCCCACTCCGACCACCCCCTCTCCCACCGGGAGAGGGCTGGGGTGAGGGTATGGCGACCACCACAGGCCGTAGCCCGGATGCAATCCGGGAAACCACCACAAAATTCCCAAGAGACCCCTGATGAACGAACACAGCCGTTTCCACGCCAGCCTGGAAGCCCACGACGACATCGCCATCAACCCCAGCAGCAACCCGCCGTTGGCCGACCTGATCAACCCGGCCCGGCGCAATGTGCTCAAGGGTGGCCTGACCCTGGCCGCGCTGGGCTTCTTCGGCGGCGGCCTGGCCGCCTGCTCGAAGGCCACTGCCAGCCCGCTGCTGGGCTTCAAGGGCGTGCCGGTGCAGCTCGACCCGCAGTTCGACCGTGTGCTGGTGGCCGAGGGCTATCGCGCCGTGCCGTTCTTCTCCTGGGGCGATCCGGTGGAAGCCGGCGCGCCGGCCTGGAACCCGGACGCCAGCGACGACTGGCAGGCCCAGCTCAAGCAGGCCGGCGACAACCACGACGGCATGAACTTCTTCCCCTTCGCGGGCGAGACGGATCGTGGCCTGCTGGTGATGAACCACGAGTACGTCAACCCGCCGCTGCACCCGTCCGGCAAGATCGACCAGAGCAAGCCGCGCCCGCTGGCCGAGGTGCGCAAGGAGCAGGCGGCCCACGGCGTGTCGGTGATCGAGGTGAAGAAGGGCGCCGATGGCCAGTGGCAACGGGTGATGGACTCGCCCTACAACCGCCGCATCAGCATGCTCACGCCGATGCGCATTGCCGGCCCGCTGGCCGGTCACGCGGTGATGAAGACCGCCAGCGACCCAGCGGGGCTGGAGGTGCTCGGCACCCTCAACAACTGCGCCACCGGCGTCACCCCCTGGGGCACCTTCCTCACCTGCGAGGAGAACTGGCCCAACTACTTCATCAACCGCGACAAGGCCGACTTCGAGGTACGCGTATCGCACAAGCGCTACGGCCTGGCCAAGGAAGGCACCAGCAAGAACTACGCATGGGAGACTGCCGATCCGCGCTTCGACGCCACGCCCTACGCCGACCAGCCCCACGGCGGCCACGTCAATGAGCCGCACCGCTTCGGCTGGGTGGTCGAGATCGACCCCTTCGACCCGCAGGCGCAGCCGATCAAGCGCACCGCCTTCGGCCGCTTCAGCCGCGAGTGCGCGGCGCTGAGCCTGGGCAAGGACGGGCGCATGGCCTTCTACTCCGGCGACGACGCCAAGGGCGAGTACATCTACAAGTTCGTCCCCGCCGGGCGCTTCGAGGCCGCCAATCCCAAGGCCGCACGCCACCTGCTGGACGAAGGCACCCTGTACGTCGCGCGCCTCAATAACGATGGCTCCGGCCAGTGGCTGGCGCTGGTGCACGGGCAGAACGGCCTGACCGCCGAGAACGGTTTCGCCAGCCAGGAAGAGGTACTGCTCAACGCCCGCGCCGCCGCCGACCGCGCCGGCGCCACGCCGATGGACCGCCCCGAGTGGGCCGCCGTGCACCCCACGACCGGCGAGGTCTACGTGACCCTGACCAACAACGACGGGCGCGGCGACAAGCAACCCACCGACAAGGCCAACCCGCGCCCGCACAATCTGCACGGGCAGATCCTGCGCTTCAACGAGCAGGGCGCCGACCCGACCGCCACCGCCTTCGCCTGGGAGCTGTTCCTGCTCGCCGGCGAGGCGCGCGGCGCCAAGGACAAGGACGGCAAGGCGGTGCCGGCCAACCTGACCGGCACCATCAACGGTGACCTGTTCTCCTCGCCGGATGGCCTGGCCTTCGACGCCGCCGGGCGCCTGTGGATCCAGACCGACTACGACGACATCGAGCCGGCCATGCACAACATGGGCTGCAACCAGCTGCTCTGTGCCGACCCCGCCACCCGTGAGGTACGTCGCTTCCTGGTCGGCCCGCGCGGCTGCGAGATCACCGGCCTGGCCTGGAGCCCGGACGGCAAGGCCATGTGGGCCAATATCCAGCATCCGGGCCTCAGCTTCCCGGCCAGCGACGGCAAGACCCGCCCGCGCTCGACCACGCTGCTGATCACCCGAAATGATGGCGGGGTGATCGGCAGCTGAGGCCACGTCGAGCAGGGCGGGTGCAACTCGCGTGGGCTTCTGCGCGGGTTTTACCCGCCCTACGGATGGGGCACGGCGCTAGAATGCCGTTCTGTCTTCACGAGGTGCGGCATATGAGCGAGCAGTACGGCGTCGGCGACGCGTCCTACCGGGCGGCCTGGGGTATCGAAGGCCTGCGCCGGCTGGTCGACGATTTCTACCGCTGCATGGACGAGCTGCCCGAGGCGGCCGCACTGCGCGCCATGCACCCGGCCAGCCTGGAGATGTCGCGCGACAAGCTGGCCTGCTTCCTCAGCGGCTGGCTCGGTGGCCCCAGGCTGTTCGCCGAGCGCTACGGCTCGATTGCCATTCCCGCGTTCCATGCCCAGTGGCCGATCGACGAGGTTCAGGCCGAGGTCTGGCTGACCTGCATGGCCCAGGCCATCGCGCGGCAGGACTACGCGCCGGCCTTCGCCGAGTACCTGCTGACCCAGCTGCGTGTGCCGGCCCGGCGTATCGTCCAGGCCAGCGCCGCGCGGCATGGCTGAGGGCGCAGACATGATTCAGCTGCGCGGCGACCTGATCGATACCCCGCTGGGCCGCATGATCGCCCTGGTGGACGGGAAGGGCGCCCTGCAGCGCCTGGAGTTCCTCGATGAGGCCTCGGGCGAGCCGCTGTGCTGGCGAGGCGCAGCGGTGCAGCGCGAGTCGGTCGCCGTGGCCCCGGTGGCCCGTCAGCTGCAGGAGTACTTCGCCGGCTGCCGTCGGGTTTTCGACCTGCCGCTGGCGCCCCAGGGCAACGCCTTTCTCCAGGAAGCCTGGCAGCACCTGCGCGAGGTGCCCTATGGCACCACCCTGAGCTATGGCCAGCTGGCCCTCAAGCTCAACCGCCAGACTTTGGCGCGCGCCGTGGGCCGTGCCAACGCGGTCAACCCCATCGCCATCATCGTGCCTTGCCACCGCATCATCGGCGCCGACGGCAAGCTCACCGGCTATGCCGGCGGCCTGCCGCGCAAGCAGGCGCTGCTGGAACTGGAAGGTGTGCTGGCGCGTCAGCCCTCGCTGCTCTAGGCGAATCTTTACGCTTTTTTAACGCCGGATGCGCAGCCGTTTAGCGAAAATTGACGGCCAACTATGCTTTGGTGAGCGGTTGCCTGCCGCTCGCCGTCTTCGTCAGTCCCAGCGGGTTCCGGGGAGATTCAGGTGAGTTCCAATACTGCAGAGTCGGCCGCCGAGAGCCACGGTCGAACCTCATCCTTTGGCCTGCTGGTGGCCGCCGCCGGCGTGGTCTACGGCGACATCGGCACCAGTCCGCTCTACACCCTCAAGGAAGTCTTCGCCGGGCATTACGGCGTGCGAGTCGACGCCGAGGGCGTGTTGGGCATCCTCTCGCTGATTCTCTGGTCGCTGCTCTGGGTGGTGTCGCTCAAGTACGTGCTGTTCATGCTGCGCGCCGACAATGGCGGCGAGGGCGGGGTGATGGCCCTGACCGCGCTGGCCCGCCGCGCCACCGCCGGTTATCCGCGTTTGAGTGGGGTGCTGGTGCTGCTCGGCCTGTTCGGTACGGCGTTGTTCTATGGCGACAGCATGATCACCCCGGCGATATCGGTGCTGTCCGCGGTCGAGGGGCTGGAAGTGGCACTGCCGGCCCTGGGGCACTGGGTGGTGCCGGTCACCGTGGTGCTGCTGATTGGCCTGTTCGTGATCCAGAAGCACGGTACGGCGCGCATCGGCATTCTGTTCGGGCCGGTAATGGTGCTGTGGTTCGCGGTGCTTGGCGTGCTTGGCATTCAGGGTATCGTGCAGCGGCCCGAGGTGTTGCAGGCGGTCAACCCCGTGTGGGCGGTGAACTTCTTTATCAGCCATCCGGGCATCGGCATCACCATTCTCGGTGCCGTGGTGCTGGCGCTGACCGGTGCCGAGGCGCTGTACGCCGACATGGGCCATTTCGGTCGCAAGCCGATCGCCCGTGCCTGGTTCTCTCTCGTACTACCGGGGCTGGTGCTCAACTACTTCGGCCAGGGCGCGCTGCTGCTGGAAAACCCCGAGGCGGCGCGCAACCCCTTCTACCTGCTGGCACCGTCCTGGGCGCTGTTGCCGATGATCGGCCTCGCCACCCTGGCCACCATCATCGCCTCGCAGGCCGTGATCTCCGGTGCCTTCTCGCTCAGCCAGCAGGCCATGCAGCTCGGCTACATCCCGCGCATGCAGGTGCAGCACACCTCCAGTGCGGCCCAGGGACAGATCTACATCGGCGTGGTCAACTGGGCGCTGATGGTCGCCGTGGTGCTGCTGGTGATCGGTTTCGGTTCATCCGGCGCTCTGGCCGCCGCCTATGGTGTGGCGGTGACCACCACCATGCTGATCGACACCCTGCTGGTGGCCGCCGTGGCCCTGTTGCTGTGGCGTGCCCCGCGTTGGCTGGCGCTGCCGTTGTTGCTCGGTTTCCTGGTGGTGGACGGGCTGTTCTTTGCCGCCAACGTGCCCAAGATCTTTCAGGGCGGCGCCTTTCCGGTGGTGGCCGGGGTGGCGCTGTTCGTTCTGATGACCACCTGGAAGCGCGGCAAACAGATGCTGTTCGCCCGGCTGGACGAGACGGCGTTGCCACTGCAGGCCTTCCTCGACAGCATCCGCATCCAGCCGCCGCATCGGGTCGACGGCACCGCCATCTTCCTCAGCGCGCGGCCGGACGCCGTGCCCCATGCCCTGCTGCACAACCTGCTGCATAACCAGGTGCTGCACCAGCAGGTGGTGTTGCTCACGGTGGTGGTGGAGGATTGCCCGCGGGTAGAGGCGGGGCAGCGCATCGAGGTCACGCGGTATGGCGATGGCTTCTTCCGTGTGCTGCTGCACTTCGGTTTCATGGAGGAGCCCAACGTACCGGAGGCCTTGCGTCTGTGCCGGGTCGAAGGGCTGAACGTCGAGCCGATGCGCACCACCTACTTCCTCAGCCGCGAGACGGTGATCCCGACCAAACGCTTCGGCATGGCGCCCTGGCGCGAGCGTCTGTTCGTGGTGCTGCAGAAGAACGCCAACAGCAGCATGAGTTACTTCCATTTGCCGGTGAACCGGGTGATAGAGCTGGGTACCCAGGTGGAGATCTGAGAACCTGCCTACGATCTCTTGATCGTCGGCCATGCTGCGTTGTAATCGGGCCGGGACGCGGAGTTTCGGGCTGCTCATTTACACCTCGTAAAGTCGCCCGCGACTCCGACCGGCCCTCGCCCCATTTATTCGCTGGCGCTCACCCTTCGGGCCAGCCTGCGGCTGTTACTCCCGTTGGTCGTTGCGCCTTGCCTGGCTCTAGCTCAAAAGCTCGTAAACAGGTTTTGCGCCGGACGGCGCCGCAACGGTCCAAGTAGAATCGCGCCGAGAACAGTTTTCCGGGACAACCGCGTGGATCTACAGCAGGGCTTCGTCCTGACCCGCCATTGGCGCGAAACCGCCGCCGGCAGCGAGGTGGAATTCTGGCTGGCCACGGACGCCGGCCCGCGTCGCCTGCGTCTGGCGCCGCAGCCAGCGGTGGCCTTCGTGCCGTTGCAGCAACGCGCGCAGGCGCAAGCGCTGCTGCAGGGCGAGCGCGGCGTGGAGTTGCGCGAGCTGGGCCTGCGCGACTTTCGCCAGCGTCCGGTACTCGGCCTGTACTGCGCCTCCTATCGCCAGCTGCTGAAACTGGAAAAGCGTCTGCGCGAGGCCGGCGTAGAGGTCTACGAGGCCGACATCCGCCCGCCCGAGCGCTACCTGATGGAGCGTTTCATCACCGCGCCGGTGCTGTTTGCCGGCACGCCGGATGCCGAGGGCGTGCTGTGCAATGGCCTGCTCAAGCCGGCGCCGGACTACCGCCCGCAGCTGCGCCTGGCTTCGCTGGACATCGAGACCAGCGAGCGCGGCGAGTTGTACTCCATCGCCGTGGAAGGTTGCGGCCAGCGCCAGGTGTACATGCTCGGCGCGGGCGCGGCGGTGGACGACTTCGACCTGACCTACTGCGCCAGCCGCGCCGAGCTGCTGGAGCGGCTGAATGACTGGCTGGCCGCGCATGACCCGGATGCCATCATCGGCTGGAACCTGGTGCAGTTCGACCTGCGCGTGCTGCTCGCCCACTCCCGCGAGCTCAAGGTGCCGCTGCGCCTCGGCCGCGACGGCGGCGAGCTGCACTGGCGCGAGCATCGCAGCCACAACCACTACTTCGCCGAGGCGGCCGGGCGGCTGATCATCGACGGTATCGAGGCACTGCGCTCGGCGACCTGGAACTTCCCTTCGTTCAGCCTGGAAAACGTCGCCCAGACCCTGCTCGGCGAGGGCAAGGCAATCGACACGCCCTACGAGCGGATGGACGAGATCAACCGCATGTTCGCCGAGGACAAGCCGGCCCTGGCCCGCTACAACCTCAAGGACTGCGAGCTGGTCACGCGCATCTTCGCCCACACCCGGCTGATCGACTTCCTTCTCGAACGTGCCGCCGTCACCGGCCTGCAGGCCGACCGCAGCGGCGGCTCGGTGGCCGCCTTCACCCACCTGTACCTGCCGCCCATGCACCGCCTGGGTTTCGTTGCGCCCAACCTGGGCGACATGCAGGGCGACAGCAGCCCCGGCGGCTTCGTCATGGATTCGCGCCCCGGCCTGTACGAATCGGTGCTGGTGCTGGACTACAAGAGCCTGTACCCCTCGATCATCCGCACCTTCCTGATCGACCCGGTCGGGCTGATCGAAGGCCTGCGCGAGCCGGACGATGCGCACTCGGTGGCCGGTTTCCGTGGCGCGCGCTTCTCGCGCACCCGGCATGCCCTGCCGGCGATGGTCGAGCGCGTCTGGCAGGGCCGCGAGGCGGCCAAGCGCGCCGGCAACGCGGCGCTGTCGCAGGCGCTGAAGATCATCATGAATTCCTTCTACGGCGTGCTCGGCTCCAGCGGCTGCCGCTTCTTCGACCCGCGCCTGGCCTCGTCCATCACCCTGCGCGGGCACGAGATCATGCGCCGCACCCGCGAGCTGATCGAGGCCGAGGGCTACCAGGTGATCTATGGCGACACCGACTCCACCTTCGTCTGGCTCGGCCGTGCGTACGAGAACGAGGCGGCGACGGCCATCGGCCGGGCGCTGGTCGAGCGGGTCAACCACTGGTGGCGCGAGCACCTGCAGGCCGAGATGGGCCTGACCAGCGCCCTGGAACTGCAGTTCGAGACCCATTACCTGCGCTTTCTGATGCCCACGGTGCGGGGTGCCGAGGAGGGCAGCAAGAAGCGCTACGCCGGCTTGGTCAGGCGTGCCGACGGGCGTGACGAGATGGTGTTCAAGGGCCTGGAAACGGTGCGTACCGACTGGTCGCCGCTGGCCCAGCAGTTCCAGCAGGAGCTGTACCGCCTGATCTTCGCGCGCCAGCCGCACCGCGGCTATGTGCGTGATTACGTGCAGCGCACCCTGGATGGCGAGCTGGACGAGTTGCTGGTGTACCGCAAGCGGCTCAAGCGCAACCTCACCGACTACCCGCGCAATGTGCCGCCACATGTGCGCGCCGCGCGCCTGGCCGACGAACACAACGACCGCCTCGGCCGCCCCCGGCAGTACCGGCGCGGCGCCTGGATCGGCTACCTGATCACCGTCGCCGGCCCCGAGCCGCTGGAGACCCGGCGCTCGGCCATCGACTACGACCACTACATCCAGCGCCAGCTGCGGCCTGTGGCGGACGCCATCCTACCCTTCGTGGGTGACGACTTCGCTGCGCTGATCGAGCGCCAGCTCGGGCTGTTCTGAGCGCCGTGCCAGGCATGCACGGTCACGCCCCTGCGTCTTGGCCTGGTAGAGCGCCTCGTCGGCACGCTGCAGCAGGTCGTTGACGCTGTCCCCGGCACTGAGCTGGGCAACCCCCGCACTCAGCGTGCACGGCTTGCCGGTGCACAGCGGCAGGCTCCGCGCCTGCGCCAGGATGCGCTCGGCCAGTTGCAGTGCCTGCTCGCCACGGGTTTCCGGGCAGATCAGCAGGAACTCCTCGCCGCCCCAGCGCCCCAGGCAGTCGCCCTGGCGCACGGCGCGCGCCAGCAGCGCGGCGATGTCGCACAGCACCTGGTCGCCGACCAGATGGCCATGCTGATCGTTCACCACCTTGAAGTGGTCGATGTCGAACAGCACCACCGCCAGCGGCCGATGATGGCGGCGCGCGGTTTCAACGGTGCCGTGGCTGACCTGGTTGAGCTGCTTGCGGTTGGCCAGGCCGGTCAGCGCGTCCGTGACCGCCTGCCGCGCCAGCTTGCGGTTCGCCCGGCGCAGGCGCACCACCCAGAACAGGTTGCTGGCCAGGATCAGCACGAACACGGCGACCACCTGCAGCAGCAGGCGATAGTCGACCGGCGTCTCCACCCGTACCGACACGTAGCGATTGACGACGGCGTTGACCTCCTCCGGGGTGAGCGTGGCGATGGCCTGATCGAGGATGTCGCGCAGCATCGGCTCCGAGCGCAACACGCCGATGCGGAACAGGTTGTCCAGTTCCGGCACCTGGCCGGCGATCTTCAGGTTGAACCAGCCCTCGTTCTTGATGGTGTCAGCGGCCATCACCAGCGAGCGCAGGGTGAACTCGGCCTGGCGCTCGTTGACCAGACGCAGGGCTTCCGCCTCGCTGGCGACGATCACGAACTGCAGGCCGGGATAGAGGCGGCGCAGCTTTTCCTCGACCGAGGTACCCGAGGGCAGGGCGATACGGGCGCCGACGAAGTCGCCCAGGCTGGCGACGCTGGGGTGCTCCTCGCGGCTGATCAGCACGTTGGCATCGATGAAGTAGGGCTGGGTGAACAGCAGCCAGGCGTCGCGGTCCGGGCTCTGGTTGAGAAAGCCCAGCAACTGGCACTCGCCAGCCTTCGAGGCGGCCAGCGAGGCATCCCAGTCCGGCGTGACGTGGATACGCAGCGTCAGCCCGGCGCGGCTGGCCAGCAGGCGCAGCAGGTCGGCGGCGATGCCTTCATGCTCGCCGCGGGCATTGAGGCGCTCGAACGGCGCCCAGTCCGGGTCGACACACAGGCTGATTTCGGGGTGGGCGCGCACATAGGCCTGCTGCTCCGGTGACAGCGCCACATCACTCCAGGCGTGGGCGCAGAGCAGGCCCAACATCAACAACAGATACCGCACGAACCGTCTCCCGGTCGATCTGCAAAAACGTCCGGGCTGACCGGTACGCGCAGAGCATACCGCTGCCACCGGCGCTCTGCAGCCCGTGCGGATAAAGGGCTGTCCGGGCGCGCTTCAGCCGTGCGGCGTGGCCGCGAGGCCGGTTCCTGCGGCTTCACTGAGCTTCACGCCCTGCGGGCGGCAGCGGAAGCATTTGCATTGATTGACGGGTTGCCGATAGGTACGGCAGATGATGGGTGTACTCATGATGAATGCTCATGTCGGGCGCGCCGGCGTTGTGCCTGGGCGCGCATACGTTATGACCGGCAAGCCAGGCATGCGTTCGCAAGCTGGTTCAGCGGCGGCTAGTTGTCTCGACAGGAGGTGACGCCAGTAGGGACGATTGAGATCAAGCAGAACAGCTGCACGAACCTTGTCGAACAAGGCACTGCAGGGGAGGGGCGGCTTGCATCAATGCTACACAGTGCATCTGCTCCTGATCTCAGGGGGGCAGAGCGTGTGCTCAAGTGGAGTGGTGTTCCAGATACATGCCAGGTCCGGGAAGGACTGCATTGCCGCATGGCTCAGGATGGCCGTTGCCATCTGTGCCTATCACCTTGCGGGGGCGGCACCATAACACGTTGCGGTGGACGGCTGTCGATTTTTTGATCAGAAAAGAAAAAACCTGATCTTCGGCAGGAAAATTAGGGGGGTGATCTGCCGGAGCCGGGAGGATTTGAACCAGATTTTATTCCTGTTCATGGATGGTCTACGTTGACCAATGCTGGTGAGTCCGGGTCTACCGCTGCGGTCGATCTGGCTAGGGGCGGCATTCCTTGGTCTGTGATTTCGACACCTTTTCGACAGTCTCGCTAGACATCCTCACCTCCGCCCCCGTAGCTTTCTCTTCTGACGGCGCCGCTTGGTGCCACGGTCTTGGCGAGTGTCTCTTTTCATCCTGCCGAAAGTTGCGTTTGCTTCTCCGCGAAGCAGGAAAAATAAGAGCTTGGCACGCAACAAGGAACGTTATGCGACACATGTGTCGGAATAAATTACGCCGTTTGTGTGGCCTACTTATAGTTAGACTTTGGGTAGGTCTAGAAAAATATTTAAATGGAATCTGAAATGGAAGTAATACAAGTAATCTTAACTGCAAGCATAACTTCCGGCGTGATCACAGCTCTTTTAACTTGGATATTAAGAATAAAAGATAGAGATGAGCTAAGAAGGTGGGAAATAAAGCGAGAAGCATGTCTTGAAGCGTTAAGAATTATCGACTGTAGATTTGCAGATTACGAGTGGCGTGATAATCAAGGCAATGAGGTGAAAACTGACACCCAGGGTTTCATACCTACTGCAGATATTCGATCTTGTTTTAACAAGCTTGTACTGGCATGTGAAACGCCAGAAGTACCAGAAAGCTTTGCTGAGTGTCTAGATTTAAATCTCGGGGAAGCTAACCAGACACCACTTAATATGACAAAAGTAGTTGATTTAAGGAACAAAATTCGAGCAGAGCTTGGTTTTGGCGAAGCACATGAAATCAAACTTGCGTGGATAACTAAAATAAATTGGAAGAAAAGTGGTAATAATCAAGCCTAACAAACGGCTCAAATTCGCTCCGTTTCACTCCGCCGGACGCCCACTGCGTTCGCGCCGTTTAGCCGGGCGTTAGGCCTCTCTCGTTGAATCAGGCAATGGCGGGTGTTGTATGAGCAATGCGGAGCGCATCTTCTCGGCTGTTTTCGGCGCCCTTCTGCTTGGCGTCGGTATCTTTGCTCTTTTCCAAGATCATCTTTCTTTAGCGTGGCGTCTTGGTGGTAGCGCCCTCTTGGCCTTACTGGGCTCCAACGCGCTATGGGCTGCATACCGAGCTAAATCATCATGGCTGTCGCGATTGGGTCCACTGCCGTGATGCTCAAGGCGTCGCAGCCTAACTACTCGCTCAAGCGTTAATCCCGCCTGACCTTCCATGTCCGGGCATACCAGCGCCTAGCTACTTCCTGGGTGAGCGCTATCCCGCGTTCTGACTGGTCAAGTTTCGGTTAGCTTCATCGTATTCGGGGCTGGTTTGGCCAATTTCTGGAAGCACTTCCCCAGTGCTCAGCCACCAGCGGTAAGCGGGATACATCTTTCCCAGAATCTCAATCTCGTCAGCACCGACCCGAGCTCTGCCCCGCTTGATGTTCACCCAGCGGTTGTAGTCCGTATCGCCGAGGCGCGTGAGGTCATTGAGGCTACTGCTTTCAATCAATAGCACTGCCCTATCAGAAATTCGGTTTCCCATAGAGATTATTTTCGGCGATGTCCTATGTACAAGTCGGCATACTGGCTCTATATTTGTACCTGTTACAGTAAATAGTACAAAACACAGTCCATTACAGACCAACATAGTGCAGCAAAGGCCATCCCTATGGAAGGAACCACCCTCATGCCGAAAGACCCTACCGGCCAGCCAGCTCCCCCTCTGATGCCCTGGCGCGAGTTCGCAAACTGGATTCGCATGCCCGAAAGCCACGATGTGGTCTGGGGCTGGATTCGCAACGGCTACATCCCCTCGCACAAGGTTGGCCGTCATGTGGTCGTCAACGTCGCTCTGCTGACCAGCCAGCTTCTCGAACAGGAGTGGACCCCATGAGCAAAGACCAAACCTTTGATCTGTGCAGCGTAAAGACCTTCGCGGAAATGAGCGGGGTGTCTGTCGAGGAAGCTATCGATTGGGTGGACACCGGCATCATCCCGAGCATGAAGCTGGCCGACTTCCGCATGGTCAATCTGGCTCGGTTGCGCGAGGACCTGACCAAGGGCAAGACCGATTTCAAGGAAGGGGATTACAGCCATGTCTGATAACGCTGCTGGCCTCGATATCCTCTCCGCTGTCGGCTTCCTGGGCCAGTCGGTTCTGCTGGAGCTGGTCTGGGATGATGACCCCGATCCGTGCTGGCGGTCCGGCTATGTCATCGGTGTTGTGTTGCTTATCGAGGGCGTGCACGAGCAAGCCTTTCTCGTCGTAAAGAACCCCGGCGACGATTACCCGCTCGACGTGTACCTCTCCGATATTCGTTCGATCCAGGCGACACGCGGCCAGTCCGGCAACGTGCTGGGCCATTTGCCTCTGCCGCAAGCATTTCAGGGGCTGGTCGCAATCAAGGAAGGGGAACGCCGCCATGCCTAGTAGCAACGTCGTCACCGCTGCCAACGCGGCTCAGTACATGGGGTCAACCGTCCTCGTTGAAATGGTCTGGGACCAAGACCCGGAACCGTTGTGGCGCTGCTTCCACATCGTTGGAATTGCCCTGCCTATGGAGGGCGTTTACCACGAGGCCGGCTACTTCCTGACCATGCCTCTGGATGGCCAAGCCGATTTTCCTACCGAGCTTTGCTTCTACAACATCCGAACCATTCGGGCGATACGGCACCGCGACCGGCGCAGTTCCGGCAACGTACTGGACCGTATGACCCGACCCTCTGCGTCGAGGTCAGGGGCCGCGCTCCCGGCTCATCGTGACGGCAGTTTCGTCGCGATGAACGGAAGCACGGGCGCAGCGCACCCTTGACCCTGCACGACTA
>FTMP01000013.1:0-76704 GCA_900156135.1 Aquipseudomonas alcaligenes
ATCAGCGCCAACCTCGGTGCCGGCTATGACGTGATCGACGAGGACAGCGCCATCACATCCACCTACGCCGGTGCACCGGGTGCAGCCTTCAAGACACCGGGCATGGACCTGGAACCCTGGCTGGCGCGCGCAGGCCTGGGCCTGAACCACACCCTGGCCGGCGGCACGGAAGTCAGCCTGCGCTACGACGCCGAGGCACGTAGCGACTTCACCAACCAGGGCGCTTCCGTGAAAGCTCGCTGGGCCTTCTAAACCGCGTCCGGGAGCAGACAAAGGCCATGACTCATGTCGTGGCCTTTGCGTTTGCCGGGCATACTCAGACAACGACTGACGCACCAGCCCGCGCATGCTTCGGCCTGATGTGGGTCGCCTTGTTGCGGCGCACTGGAAGCCATAAACCGGAAAGGCCTGCGGGGAACTACCCATGCGGTTGAACACCTTGTTGCCTCTGGCCTGCGTTATCTCGCTTGCCGCCTGCGTTTCGCTCCCCAGCCCGACTGAACGCCGCAGTCAGGCCGCGGCGCTGGCTCAGGCCAGCAACTGGCAAGGGCTGGAACTGCGCGCCGGAGCCTTTCGCCTGCAGGCCTATGTGCCGAGCCAGACAACCGTCAATGAAGTCCTCACGCTTTACCTTGAAGGTGATGGCCTGGCTTGGCTCAACAGCCATCAGCCCTCCCTCGATCCCACGCCCCTGGATCCGCTGGCGCTGCGCCTGGCGCTGGCACAACCGAATGGCAACGCTGCCTATCTCGGGCGCCCCTGCCAATACCTGGGCGCAACGCAGGAGCCTTGTCAGCAGGGTTACTGGACGGAACAACGATTTGCCGAGGTCGTAGTCGCCAGTCTTGACCAGGCCAGCGATACGCTGAAGGCCCGCTTCGGAGCCAGACGTCTAACGCTGGTGGGCTACTCCGGTGGTGGCGCCCTTGCCCTGCTGCTGGCAGCACGCCGCAACGACGTGGAACAGGTCATCACCGTGGCCGGCAATCTCGATCATGCCGCCTGGACACGCCTGCACCGCGTCACACCCTTGCAGGGCTCGCTCAACCCGGCGGAACTGCGTGCCTCACTGGCCCAAGTGCCGCAGGTGCACCTGCAGGGCCAGGTCGATCAGGTGACGCCTGCAACACTGGCCAGGGATTTCGTTGCCGGTTATCCGCCGATGCACCACGCACGGGTCAAGGTCATCCCGGGCTTCGACCACCACTGCTGTTGGGCGCAGGAGTGGCCGAACCTCTGGCGAGGGATGCACCACTAGTTGCGGAACTCGATCTGCAGCTCTGCCCCCTCCACCGAATCCCAGTAGTCATCCACCCGGTCGTTGGTGATCAGCCGGCCATTGAGCTGATAGGGACTGGGCTCGGCCGGCTTCTCCACGAACAGCGGCGGCAACAGCGGTTCGCGCTCGGTAAGCTCCAGCGGGGCACCCAGCTCCAGGCGCTGCACCAACTCGTCCGGCAGGCGCAGATCGAGCGTGGCCGGCGGCAGAGCCTCGACCTTGGGTGCGGGCTTCTGGGCAGCCTTGGGCAGTGCGCGAGCCTCGACAGGGGCCTTGTCCGGCGGCGCAGCGCGTACTCGGGTTTCCTGCCGGGGTGGCGTGGGCGGTTGCTCCGGCTTGGCCTCCACGGTGCGCTCAACCTCAACTGGCTGAGCGGGCACCTTGGGTTGCTCCAAGGCAGGAGCGGCGGGTTCTGGCGCAGGGGTCGGCTTGGGCGGCGCCGGCGCCTGGTCACAGGCCGCCAGCAGGGTGACGACCAGGATCAGGGCCATTGGACGAATAACGTTCATGATCAGCAGTTTTGCTTGAAAAATACCCTCATGCTCGCCCCAGACCCGCGATCTGGCAAGCCGCAGGCTTTACCTCATGTTGCACCAGGTCTGCAGATGCCGCCGGTCCAGGCCCTGCCACTGCTCAGCACGCACCAGCTCCGCCGCCGGCAGCCAGAGCTCGCCACTGGGCTGCAACGCGACGGCGGGCAGCGCCAGCAACACCTCCAGCGGCTGGCGACAAGCCTGCCATTCGGATGCGGAATCTTCGTGCTCCCAGTCGGTGGGCAGGACCCGCCATTCGATGCCGTGCGCGTCGAAGCGCAGGAAGTGCGGCATGCAGCCAAGGTGCTGCTCGCCCTGGCGCAGCGTGCGTGCCTGCATATCGAGCAACAGCAGATACCAAAGGTCGGTGTCGGCCCGCTCGCTAGCCTGCATACGAGGTACATGGCGGGTCAGCGCCAGATAGCGGCCATCGGCTGACCAGATCAGCGCGGGGCCGACATCGGCCAGCCCCATCCCCGAGGCGGTGAGCAGACAGCCATCGCCCCGCGGGTGGCGCTCACGCGGGTAGCCATCGCGATACTCGCTCTGCGCACCGAACAACCAGGCAGCATCCCGTCCGCCGGGCGCCGGCAGGACGAAGTCACCGTCGGCATTGGCCACCTGCGGCCGGTCCACCAGGCGCCAAGCCGGCAGCGCCTCCAGACCGTCCGCACCGACGCGCAATGCGCGGCTGCACTGATACAGCCGCGAATGTTCGTCCAGTTCGACGAAACCTGCCGCCTGCTCGGCCGCCGGCGCTGCCTGGTCGTAACGATGCAGGGCCGTGTCCCGCTCGTCGCGCCCCAGCCGGCCGACGATGCAAGCCAGGCTCAGCACGCCCGCACGGAAGTCCAGCAATCCGGCGATCAGCGGACGCTGCGCGAACTCCAGCAGAACACGCCGTTGCAGGTCCGCAACGCAGAGCCTGTGCGGCACTGCCGGCGCCTCGGCAAACGCGATCAAGGCCAGGTAGCGACCGCAGTCGGACACCCGATGATCGAGCAGCCACTCGCCCTCCAGCTGCCAGTCGCCGATTCGACAGGCATAGGCGCCCAGGCGACCATCGCGGCTGTCGCGCCGCCACTCGAAGCGCGGCGACTCACCGCCCGTCATCGGCTCGCCGAGCACAGCGCCCTCGCCACGCACGCCCTTGGCCTCCAGGGGCAGGATGCGGGTCAACCCGGCGCCCTGCTGTTCACCGAGCAGGAGGCGCCCTTCTGGGTCATGACCAATGACGGTTTCAACTTCACCGTAGTAATGCTGCAGCTGGTAACCGAAACCGAGATGGTCGAGCTGCGCCGTCGCCAGGCGCCCCTGCAGACACAGCTCCGTCTGGCTCAGCGCGCAGGGCTCGTCCCAGAGCAGCCCCGGTTCCGCCTCGGCGGCCACCCAGGGCTCGGGCAACTCGCGCCAGCCCTGCCCGGCCTGCCAGAGCCAGAGTGTCTTCGGCCAGGCGCGGCCGATACGGCAGACCAGAGCCAGACCATCGTCGCGCCACAGCGGCACCTCGTCGGCCGCCAGCAGCAGATCGCTGGGTTCGCCATCGATCTCCAGACGCAGCGCCGGGTAGCGCAGCGGCTGCAGCGGATCCTCCAGCTCGCGCAGGGTTTCCGGAAGGTACGGCACGCCACGCAGGCGATGCGCTGCGGCCGGCGCGGGGAAATCGCGCCCGCCCAGCTCTACGGACCAGCCCGGCTCCAGCCACAGGTCACGTACCGCCACCAGGTCGACGCCCTCGCTCTGCGCCAGCAGCTCGGCCAGCGGCATGCGATAACCCTGGTTGCCCACCAGCGGGCTGTGCCGTCCGCCGATGGCCTCGTCGCTGAACTCATCGATCTCCCAGAATTCGCCGATCTCTGCATTGCGGTACACGCGCCGCTGCTGCCGGTCGAGAATCAACAGGCCCCAGCGCTCGCGGCTCGGCAGCGGCGCGGCGAAGTAGCGGCCGCTGGCGGAAAAGCGTACCGAGGCGCCGAGCCCCTCCAGCAGCACGCCATCGGGAAACAGGTAGCTGCCGTATGTCGGCCCGCCCATGGCGATCTCGCCCCAGGCGAAGGTGCGGATGGTCTCGCCCTCCGGCGTCTGTAGATCACCACCGCCCCAGGCGCTGGAGCCCCTCGACGTAGCGATTTCGACTATTTGCGGCTTGGCCTTGGCCAGGCCGAGACGCTTCTCGTAGCTGGCCACCAGCGCCAGGCCGAACAACAGCAGCAGCGCGCAAAGCGGCACCGCCCACCAGGCCGACAGCAAGGCAAACAGAGAGAAGCTCAGACCGATCACCGCAGCGGTAAGCAGCCAGCTCAGAACCGCAGCCACTCGGCGCCGACCCAGCCGGGCGCACAGCCCGGTGAGCAGCGCGAGCGTTGCCACCAGAGCCAGCGCCGCCCAGGGCGCGAGCATGGCCACGGCGACAATGGGCAGCACCAGCTTGGTCAGCTCCCAGAGCAGCTTGATAACGAGCGTGCCCAGCGACTCTACCGCTTCTTCCGAGGTGTCCATATTGGCCATGGTGCGGCTCCCTGCGCGATTGAGGGCGGCATTCTACCGCCCTGCCCAATGCCTAGCGGGAACTGGCCGGCTTTTCTGCTGCGCGCTGCAGGCGCGTCAGCTCTGACTCCAGGTCGCGCTGTGGGAACTCCTGTTTCAGCGCTGCCAGCAGCCTGTCCGCCTCGGCCTGTTTACCCTCGCGCCTTAGCTGCAGCAGCGTGCGCAGACGCAGCTCCAGTGGCGGCGCCTCCGCCACGGCGGAATGCCCCAGGGATTCGGCCAGCTGATCCTCGCTAAGCGCCTCGCGCAGCACATCGGGCGATGCCTCTGCCAGGGGCTTTTCTGGCGCCTCGCTGCTTCTGGCTGCGGCCTGGGCCTTCTGCTTGAGCATGGCAGTCGGCTGGTCCTGATCACGAGCCACATCGGCCTCGACCGGCGTCGCGGAATCAGCCAGCGCCTCGAGCGGCGGTGCGGCCTGCGGCGTGGGCGGTGCTATTGGCCTTGGCACAGCGTTGGCCGCAGGCGAGACAGCGAAAGAAGCTCCCGAGCCGGCACTTGAGCGCGGCGCCTGTTCAGCCTTATTGTACTCAGGTTCGACACTCTGCTTGCGCGCTTCCATGACCGGCGCCATTTCCTGCAGTGCCGGGGCAGATACCGGCGCCGGGGCGTCGTAGACCGGCGGCAGCTGCTCACGGGTGTACAGCGCCAGGTTGAGACCGATACCGACGACCGCCAGACCGGCCACGGCCACCGACCAGCGGGTGCGGCTGCCGGCGCCGAACAACCAGGCGTGCAGGCGCTGGACATGATTCGGCCGGGGCGCCGGCAGGCTCACGGCCTGGCGCGCGGCATCGAGGATCAGCGCATCCACGGCGGCGGAAGGCTCTCCGCGGCTGTGCTGGCGGAAATGTTCCAGCAGCTCGCGCTCCTGCTGCAGATCGTGGGGTTGTTGGCTCATGCGGATACCTCCTCGGCCGAAGCCGGATCGGCCAGCAGCCGACGCAACTTGTTCAACGCATAACGCAGGCGGCTCTTCACGGTTTCCGCCGGGGTTCGGGTCAGTTCGGCGATCTCCGCCAGCTCCAGGTCGCCATGGGCGCGCAGCAGGAACACCTCGCGCTGCTCCTCGGGCAGGTCGGCCAGCGCCGCCTGCAGGCGCTCCTGGTCGCGACTGAGCAACAGCTGCTGCTCGGGGCCGGGGCCCGGGTCGGCGCTGGCGTGCTGCGCTTCGTCGTACTCAGCGAGCTTTCCCTGATGGCGACCGCTCTTGCGCCAGTGGTCGATCAGGCGGTTGCGCGCAATCTGGTACAGCCAGGTCTTGAACAGCACCGCCTCGCGCTGCTCGCTGGCGCTGCGGATCAGGCTCATCCAGGTGTCCTGGAACACCTCCTCGGCCAGCGTATGGTCACCGCACAGACCGAGGAGGAAACGGAACAGGCCGAGGCGGTGGCGCTCGTAAAGCTGGGTGAACGCGGCCGCCTCGCCGTTGCGATAACGCCGCAGCAGCGCGGCGTCATCGTCTCTCATGGGTTGGTTCAATTAGTCGGCCCTGACTTGAACGTTTTGCGGAGTTTGCAGGCTTTGCGCGAGCTCGACCAGCTGCACGAACTCCCCGCGCAGGCCGAACGGGTCCTCACCCCTGGCGCCGCGCGCCAGCCTGGCGCTGTCGGCCAGGGAGAAGTCGCCGGTGTACTTGGCATCCCTGAGTTGCTGGGCGAAGGCAGCCACCGCGGCGGCGAAGCGCAGGTCCTCGCTGGCCTGGTTGATCGGCGTCGCTTGGCCCTTGGCAATCGGCCGCTCGACCAGCTTGCTGGCGCCGCCCTCTGGTGCCTTGTAGCGCAGGCGCAGCCAGGCGATCTCGCCGGACTTGCCAGGCTTTTCATTGGCCTGGGCATAGCGCAACGGCTCCAGCCAGCCCTTGGCGCCCACCGGCACCACTTCGTAGAGGGCGGTGACCGTATGCCCGGCGCCGATCTCGCCGGCATCGACCTTGTCGTTACTGAAGTCCTCGCGCTTCAGGGCGCGGTTCTCGTAGCCCAGCAGGCGGTATTCGCTGACCTCGGCCGGGTTGAACTCGACCTGGATCTTCACGTCCTTGGCCACCACGGCCAGGGTCGAGCTGAGCTGGTCGACCAGCACCTTGCGCGCCTCGCGCAGGTTGTCGATGTAGGCGTAGTTGCCGTCGCCGGCGTCGGCCAGTTGCTCCATCAGCTGCTCGTTGTAGTTGTCGGTACCGAAGCCGAGGGTGGTCAGCGACACACCGGTCTTGCGCTTGTCGGCGGCCAGCTGCTTGAGCGTCTCGAAGTCGCTGATGCCGACGTTGAAGTCGCCATCGGTGGCCAACAGGATGCGGTTGATGCCGTCCTTGAGCAGCCCCTTCTGCGCTTCCTGGTAGGCCAGCTGGATACCCGACTCGCCGGCGGTGGAGCCAACGGCGCTGAGCTGATCGATAGCCGCGCGAATTCTGGACTTCTCGCTACCGGCGGTGGACTCCAGCACCACGCTGGCATTGCCGGCATAGGTAACCAGGGCGACGCGGTCCTGCGGGCGCAGCTGGTCGACCAGCAGCTTGAGCGTGCTCTGCACCATCGGCAGGCCCTCGCGGCGGTCCATGGAGCCCGATACATCGACCAGGAACACCAGGTTGGCCGGCGGCAGCTCGGCAGCGCTCAGGTCGGCGGCCTTGATCGCCACCCGCAGCAGGCGGGTCTCGGAATTCCACGGCGTGGTCGCCAGCTCGGTGGCGACGCTGAACGGCACGTCGCCCTCGGGCTTGGGATAGGCGTAGGGGAAGTAGTTGACCAGCTCCTCCAGGCGCACCGCGTCCTTGGCCGGCAGGCTGCCATCATTGAGGAAGCGGCGCACGTTGGCGTAGGCGCCAGTATCCACGTCGATGCTGAAGGTCGATACCGGCTGCTGGGCCACGGCCTGCACCGGGCTGCTCTCGATCTGCTGGTACTGCTCGCGGTAGACGTCCTGGTAGCCGAAGGCGGCGCTGTCGGCCAGCGGCGCCGCCGGAGCGATCATCGGCATGTGCTGCGGCACGGCCTTGCGGGCTTCCATCGATCCTGCCGCGACCGAGGGTTGCGGGGCATAGGAGGCGTTGGCATCCACTGCTTCGCGCAACGCCTCCTGCTGCATCTTGGGCGGAACGACGACACTGGCGGCAGACTCATCGTTGGAGGCGCTGCAGGCTGCCAGGCTCAGCACCAGGGTGGCGCCGAAACCGGCGAGCAGGGGTTGGGGGGCGATACTGGACATGGCGGGGTCTCCTCGGGCAAAAATCCATTCGCCCGGGTAGACGCTGCGCCATGCCGATACGGGTTAAGCGGTTTGCGAAACTTCTTCTGCGGCGCGCCGGTGAAACTCGCGGAAGCTGATCATGCGCCCGGCCACCGGGTCCCACAGCTTGAGGCTGAGGCAACGCCAGATGTCACGCGGGTGCAGGGTGGTAACCGTCGGCTCGCGTAACGCCGGGATCGCCGCCATCGCCTCGGGCAGGCGATAGAAGGGAATCGCCGAGTTGGCGTGGTGCACGTGGTGGTAGCCGATGTTGGCGGTGAACCAGGCCATGATCGGCCCGGTACGCATGTAGCTGGAGGAGTAGATCGCGGTCTCCACGTAGTCCCAGTCCTCGCCCTGCGGGTAACGCGCGCCGGGGAAGTTGTGCTGACAGTAAAACATGTACACACCCAGCGCCGAACCGACCAGGATGGGGATCAGCAGCAGATATAGCAGCAAGTCGGGGGCGAAGTAGGACAACAGCAGCACTGTCGTCAGGTTCAGCGACAGGGCCAGCAACGACCACCCGCGGTGGCGTGGCTGGGTGACCAGCGAAACCAGGCAGATGCTGAACACGAAGATGGTCTGCGAACCGAGCAGGATCATCAGCGGGTGGCGGGCAATGTGGTAGCGCAGGCGCTTCCAGATGCTGGCGCGGGCGTATTCCTCGGTGGAGATCAGCGGGAAGGTGCCCAGGTCGGTATGGGTGGACAGCAGCGGCAGGCGCCCCTGCTCAGCGCCGACGTATTGGCAGCTGTGGCCGTGGTGGTAGTCGTGGGACTGCTTCCACAGGGTGGGCGGCGCCAGCAGCATCAGGCCGTAGCCCTTGAAGAACAGGTCGGCGAAGCGCGAGCCGCGCAGGATCGCGCCGTGCATGTAGTCATGGAACAGCACGAACATGCGCACCAGCGCCAGGCCCAGCAGCACGCTGAACACCAGACGCAGCGGCCACCACAGCGGCGCGGCGGCGCCAATGCCGAACAGAGCGAGCGCCGCGAAGCTGGTCCAGAAGTGCCACCAGCTGCGGCGCCGGTCCTCGACCGTGAAGGGCAGCGTCTGGCGGATCAGCTCCTTGCCGAAGCGCGCCAGCTCCTCGCGGCTCAGCGCGTCGGTAGGCCAGGGAACGGCGGCGGCCGCCTCGGAATCGCGTTGCCGCAGGGGCTCGTGGACCGTCATCGCGCCCTCCTCGCTCAGGCCAGCGCCGGCGCGGCGGCCTGCAGCTGCAGGAACAGCTCAGGGCGCCGCTGCTTCCACGGTTGCGCCTGCTCGAGCTGGCTGGCCAGACGCAGCAGCAGCGCCTCACCACCGAACTCGGCGCTGAGCATCAGACCGATTGGCAAGCCCGCGGCATTCCAGTGCAGCGGCAGGGAAATGGCCGGCTGCCCGGAGGCGTTGTGGATGGCGGTGAAGGGGCTGTAGTCCAGCAGCGGCGCGTAGGCCTTGTCCAGGTTCTCCTCCTGCACGTCGACCACGCCGTTGCGCAGCGGCGGCGTCGCCAGGGTCGGGGTCAGCCAGCAGTCGTACGTCTGGTGGAAGCGCGCCATCTCCCGGCCGATCTGTTGCAGCACCAGCTCGGACAACTGGTATTCGACGGCGCTGACGGCGCGGCCACGCTGCTGCACGGCACGGGTCAGGCCCTCCAGTTCGCCCTCCTGCGGCGGGCGGCCGAGCTGCAGGGTCATCAGCTCCACGGCGAAGGCGATGCCGGAATACCACAGAGTGGTGAAGGCACCGACGAAGCTCTCGGCCTCGATCTGCGGCTGCGCCTCTTCGACCGTGTGACCGAGCGACTCGAGCAGCCTGGCAGTGCTCTCAACCGCCTCGATGCAGTCAGGATGCAGCGGCCGGCCGGCCGGATCAATGCGGGAGAAAGCGATGCGCAGCCGTCCTGGCGCGCGGCCTACCTCGTCGAGGAAAGCACCGTTCATCGGCGGCGCACGGTAGGGATCGCCCGGCACCGCGCCATGGGTTGCGTCTAGCAGAGCCGCGCTGTCACGCACGGTGCGGGTCAGCACGTGCTCATCGAGCAGACCGCTGAGCAACTCGCCGAAATCCGGGGCCAGCGAGTTGCGCGCCCGAGTCGGCTTGAGACCGACCAGGCCGCAGCAGGAGGCGGGAATACGGATTGAGCCGCCACCATCATTGCCATGGGCCGCCGGCACCATGCCGCAGGCCACCGCCGCCGCCGCGCCGCCGCTGGAGCCACCGGTCGAGTGCTCGAGGTTCCAGGGGTTGCGCGCCGGACCGTAGAAGGCGCATTCGGTGGTCGGCAGGATGCCGAACTCCGGGGTGTTCGACTTGCCGATGAAGTTGAGCCCTGCCTTGCGCCAACGACTGACCAGTTCGCAGTCCTGCTCCATCACCCGCTCGCGCAGCATGCGCGACGACAGCGCCGACGGCATGCCCTGGCAGTCACCGAGGATGTCCTTGAGCAGGAAAGGCACACCATGCAGCGGGCCGCTCGGCGCGCTCTTGTCCTGCTGCGCCGCCACCGCCCGGGCGCTCTCGTAAGCCTTGTAGACCACCGCGTTGACTGCGGGATTGAAAGCTTCGATGCGGCGTATCGATTCCTCTACCAGTTCGGAGGGCTGCACCTCACGCTTCCTGACCAGTTCGGCAAGACCGAGGGCATCGAATTCCGAATATTCGGCAAAGGCCATGTCACTCTCCTGACTTCTGTTAATTAAATTAAACAGAAACTTTGAAATATTGCACAGCCACACAATTAAAGTGCGACGTTTAAGCGGGGCGATTGAATGCAACTAATGCAGCAGGCTCTGCAACATCACGAAATATAGAACCTGCCGGTTCAGCAATAAGTACACCAAAAGTGCTAAGGTCCTTCGGGCATTGAACTCGTCGACATATCAGCCCGCCTGTCGAATATGCGGCAGGCAGAGAGATGGCAGATATACGCCGTTTGGAGTATTCCCTTCGGATAGCCGCTTCAACAGGATGAATGTACAAAGCCATCTATTCAGACGGCCTGGGGAAGATCGCAATAATGGTCAGAGAAGATCGATATAAATGATCAGGACAGTTAGCAAATGATCCAGAAAGAGCATCAACAGGAAGGTTCTTACGCAAACTTTGCCGAGAGTCTTCAACGCCACGCGCGGACGATCCCCGACCGAATCGCCTACCGATTTCTGCAGGACGGCCGCGACAGCGAAGTCACCATCACCTTCGCCGAACTGGATATCGCCGCCCGTGCCGCGGCGGCCACCCTGCAGCGCCACTGCATCCCTGGCGACCGCGTGCTGATCCTGCTCAAACCGGGCCTGGACTACGTCACCGGCTTCCTCAGCTGCCTCTATGCCGGCCTGATCGCGGTACCGGCCTATCCTCCCGGGGCGACCAAAACCCTCGATCGTCTGGACGGCATCCTCGGCGACTGCAACCCGGCAGCGGCACTGACCACCCGCGAGGACACCGAGGCCATCCGCGCCAGGCTCGCCGAGACGGCACCGGCGACGCAGGTACTGGACATCACCCAGCTCGAGACGACGGCCGGCGACTGGCGCCCCGTCGCGGTAACCCGCGCCGACGCGGCCTTCCTGCAGTACACCTCAGGCTCCACCGGCACACCCAAGGGCGTGGTGGTGACCCACGGCAACCTGATCCACAACTCGCAGAGCATCCACGAAAACTTCTCAACCCATCAGGGCAGCCACAACATCAGCTGGCTACCGCCCTATCACGACATGGGCCTGATTGGCGGCATCCTGCAGTCGGTCTACGTCGGCTATCCCTGCACGCTGATGGCACCGATCCACTTCCTGCAGCGACCGCTGCGCTGGCTGCAGGCTATCAGCAAGTACCGCGGCACCATCAGCGGCGGCCCCAACTTCGCCTACGAGCTGTGCATCAAGAAGATCAAGGAAGAGGAACTGGAAGGCCTCGACCTGAGCGGCTGGGAGATCGCCTTCAACGGCGCCGAGCATGTGCGCGCGCAGACACTGGAGTCGTTCCACAGCAAGTTCGCCCGCTGCGGTTTCAGGAGTGGTGCCGCGTTCCCCTGCTACGGACTGGCCGAGGGCACCCTGCTGGTGACCTGCGACCGCGCCACCCGCGAGCCGGTGATCCGCCACTTCCACGCGCCACTGCTGGAGGACAACCGCGCCGAACCAGTACCCAGCGCCTTCGTCTTGGAGTCACCGGAGGTGCGGGTACGCACCCTGGTCAGCAGCGGCCGTGGCATTCCCGGCCACGAGCCCTTCATCAGCGACCCGCAGACCGGTGAACGTCTGCCCGATGGCAGGGTCGGCGAGATCTGCGTGGTCGGCGACAGCGTCGCCAACGGCTACTGGCGACGCCCGGAAAGCACTGCCGAGGCCTTTCGCCCGGCACGCCCGGAACAAACCCAACACGCCAGTTTCTTCCACAGCGGCGACCTCGGCTTCCTACTCGACGGCGAGCTTTACGTGACAGGCCGGCTGAAGGACCTGATCATCCTCAACGGCGTCAACCACCATCCCGGCGACATCGAGAGCACGGTGTTCCGTGCCGATGAAAGCTTCCGCCCGGACGGCTCGGCGGTATTCAGCGTCGAGCTGGCCGACAGCGAGCAACTGGTGGTCGCCCAGGAAGTCGAGCGGCGCTCCGTCAGGCAGCTCGACGTGGCACGCCTCCTGGCCGACATCAAGGCCGAGCTGTGGCATCAACATCGGGTGGCGCAACCCGTGATACTGCTGGTGTTCGGCGGCACCCTGCCGCGCACCTCCAGCGGCAAGGTCAGGCGACAGGAGTGCCGGCGCCTGTTCGAACCACTGATCCGCACGCTGCATGAGGAGCTGCCGGCGGACGACATCGAGGTGAGCAGGAAAGTGGTGGTCGCCGAACTCGGCGGCCGCGTGCTGCTCGACGCCACCCTCAGCAGCCAGACCCTGGAAGCATGAGCTTCCTGTCGGGCAGCGCCCTGCAAAGAGCCCCGGCGACCAGCCGGCTCCCACCCACGCTGGGGGCGCCTCTGGCGGCACTGTTTGGCGGCGAGCGCCGCGCGCTGCCTTTACTACCAATGCTGCCGGAAGCCGACCAGGAACGCCTGAGCCTGGTGCGGATGCTGACCGCCATCGCCTCGGCGCGCACGGTCGATGACCTCAAGCTGCACGCCCAGCAGGCCCTGGCCCAGTACCTGCCGTGCCAGCACTTCGTCTTCGCCAGCGGCAAGCTCAGAGCGCACAGGGCTTTCGTACACAACCTGATCCACACGCAAGCCATGCCCGAGGGCTGCCTGCGCGAGATCGTCGGCAACGACGGCATGGTGCCGCCCCTGGACATCGACCTAGCCGAACACTATGGCCGCCCCAAGTTCACCACCACCAGCGGGCTGAAAACCCCGACCGAATGCGTCTGGGCCAACATCTTCCGCCGCCATGGCATCGCCAATGTGGCCTGGATGGTGCTGCCCGGACCTCAACGCAACACCTACACCGGCTACTTCTTCGTCAACACCTCGACCGACATCAGCCACGAGAACAAGCTACGCATGACCGTACTGGCGCCCTACCTGCACATCGCCCTGAACCGGGTGCGGGGAGCCAAGCAGAGCGACAAGGCCACGCCGCAGCCATCCGCCCTGCTGTCGAGCCGGGAGACTGAGATCGCCCGCTGGGTAGCGCGCGGCAAGACCAACTGGGAGATTGGCCAGATCCTAGGTATCAGCGACAAGACGGTGAAGACTCACATGCAGAACATCCTCAGCAAACTGCACGCCTCCAGTCGCGCACAGATCGCCGCCTTATTCTGCGACGAATAACAGATAGCTCCTTCTCATAATTAATGGGACGACAGTTTTGCACTGCCGTCCCATATCGTCGCTCGCCTGGAATAATTTGCACCAGTTATAAGGCGATGAATGCCCTACCAATAAACCAGTTGCCATTACTCCGACTGGAGTATTGAGCACAAAGCACCCGCCACCGAACATCGCAACTCCAAGTGATATCCCACAAGGAAACACTTGTCCTCGAGAGCAACTCTGCACAACAGCATAAGAACAACTCATCGCCTCGCGGCTTTTATTCCGCCGCGCTTAACAAGCCTGAAACCTTATTCCACATCGTGCGATATGGATCTTTATATGGACAGGGAATTTGTGGAGGACACGTGCACATCGACGACATAACCGCCTCCGTCACGGCGACCGTGGCCGGCCTGCTGGAAGTCGACTCGAACGCTCTCGACCTGGAACGTTCATTCCATGAGATGGGCGTCGACTCGGTGCTCATCGTCGGCCTTTCCGCCGAGTTCGAAGACCTCTTCGGCATCTCGCTGGACCCCGAGTTCGCCTATCAGCACGACAGCGTGCGCAAGATCAGCGAGCACCTGCATTCCGTCATCACCGCGAGTGCGAGGTAAGCCACCATGACTCATTCCCTGATCAACAAAACCCGCCAGGAACTGCTCGACTTCGCGGGTCTCAACGAGACGGTGGTCAGCGCCAGCGGCACCCGCATCACCACCGAAACCGGCCACACGCTGATCGACTTCGTCGGCCAGTTCGGCGCCGTACCCTTCGGCTATGGTGCCCCGCAGATCCGCGAGGCGGCCGTGGCTTTCCTCGACTCCGGCCTGCCCTCCTTCATCCAGCCGCTGGGCAACCCCGTGGCCGAGCGACTGGCGGCTCGCCTGATCGAGCTCGCTCCCGGCAGGATGGCCAGGGTCAGCTTCGCCACCAGCGGAGCCGAGACGGTGGAGGCCGCCATCAAGCTGGCCCGCGCCGCTACCAACCGCGAGTTGATCGTCGGCACCAGCACGGGCTTCCACGGCAAGACCCAGGGCGCAGTAGGCGTGACCGGCAAGCCGATCTACCGCGAGCCCTTCCATATCCGCTCCAGCGGCTTCGCCCACGTCGCCTATGGCGACCTAGCCGCCCTCGAGACGGTGCTGCGCGAGCACAAGGTCGCCGCCTTCTTCGTCGAGGCGGTGCAGGGCGAAGCTGGCATGATCACCCCGCCCGCCGGTTACCTGCTGACCGCCCAGCAGTTGTGCCGCCGTTACGGCGCGCTGTTCGTGCTGGATGAGATCCAGACCGGCCTGGGCCGCACCGGCCGGCTGTTCGCCGCCGAGGCCGATGGCCTCGAGCCGGACATGCTGCTGCTGGCCAAGGCACTGGGCGGCGGCCTGGTGCCGATCGGCGCCTGCATTTACGGTGAGCAGTGCTGGAGCCGAGACTTCGACCGCCACCACAGTTCTACCTTCGGCGTGAACGGCTTCACCGCAGCCATCGGCCTGGCAGCGCTGGAGCACCTGACCGCCAACGAACAGGCCGTGGTGCGGCAGGCGGCCGAACGCGGCAGCTATCTGCGCAGCCGCCTGCAGCGCCTGGTGGAACACTACCCACAGGTGTTCGAGAGCCTCGACGGGCGCGGTCTGATGCTCGGCCTGAAGTTCCGCCGCTGGTCCGGCGAGCGCCTCTACACCCTGTCGCTGGCCAGCGCCTTCGGCGCCCTGGTACCAATCGTCTGCGGTTACCTGAAGAGCCGTCACGGCGTGTACTGCCTACCGACCCTGAACGAAGGCAACGTGCTGCGCATCCAGCCGCCGCTGACCATCGAGCAGGCCGACATCGACGTGCTGGTGGACGGACTGACCGCCGCCGCCGAACTGATCGCCCACGACCAGCAGCACCGCCTGATCCTCGAGGCCCAGGGCTTCCCCGCCCAGCGCTGGCCGCTGGCCACCCGGACGCCCATGGAGACCAGGGCTCGCGGCCACGAGCGTAGCGGCCGCTGCCTGGGCCGCTTCGCCTTCCTGTTGCATCCCACCACCCAGGAGAGCGTCAACGGCGACAACGTCGTCGATGCTCTTCTCGTCGTTGGAGAGGAGAAGGCCTTCATGCAGGACTGGCTGGCAGAGTTCTCCGACTGGGCCAAGCCGGACCTCGACGCCGGCATTTCCTTCCACGCTCGTCAGGTCTACAACGACCAGGGCGACTACGTGGAGGGCTGGCTGGTCGGCAGCCTGCTGCAGCCGCGCGACCTGATGCGCCTGAGCCTGGGCAAGCGGCGCAAGCTGCTCGACAACTATCTGGATGCTGTGCGCCCGCTGGGCGTCGACTTCGTCGGCCTGGGTGCCTATACCTCGGTGATCTCCAATGCCGGCCTGGATGTAGTCAATGACCGCTTCCATACCACCACCGGCAACAGCCTGACCGCCATGGTCGGCGTCGACGCTCTGCTCAGCACCTGCGCCAACCGCGGAGCGCCGTTGGCCAAGCGGCTGACCGGAGTAATCGGTGCCTACGGCTCGGTGGGGCGCCTGGCCAGCCTGCGTCTGGGCAAGTTCTCCGAACATCTGGTGCTGCTCGGTAACTCCGCCAACCAGGGCGCCATGCAAGAACTGCGGTTGGTCGGTGGCGAACTGTATGCAACGGCACTGCGCGGTATCCATGGCGGCCACCCGAGTGGCATCGGCAAGTCCCTCACCGCACTGTTGACCGCGCAGCAGGTGGAGCAGCTGCTCGACCGCGACCTGGGCGACGACGCCCAGCTGCGCGAACTGTTCGATGCCGTCGATGCGCTGGTCCGCGAGCACGTCGTGCAGCCGCCGGTGGTGGTCGCCTCAGATCTCGGCCACTGGCTGCCGAAGCTGGAAGCCGTGCTCTCGGCCACCTCCAATGGCTCGGCTTTCATCGACCCCGCCACCCTGCACCACAACGCGATCATCTGCGACTGCGCGCAGCCACCGGACATCGGCCGCACCTCGCTGCCTCAGCGCCCGGACGTGACCGTCATCGAGGGTGGCCTGATCCACCTGCCCGAACGCGACTACCGCTTCGGCAACCAGAACCTCACCGACCTACCCACCGGCGTGACCTTCAGCTGCCTGGCCGAAACCATGGTGCTCACCATGGCTGGCAAGACGCGTGATTACAGCATCGGCAAGCGCCCACCGCTGGAAGAGGCCGAAGCCATCTTCGAGCTGGCCCTGCACTTTGGCTTCGCGCCCGCCGTCGAGCAGCTGGTCGAGATGGCCGGCTAATCACCCGAACAACAACGAGATACCAACCATGTCGATGAAACACGCAAGAATCGTCACTGAAGCCCGCCTGCCGGGCCTGATCGGCGCCCTCGAGGCCCGCGGCCGCATGGCGCTGGAGAAGGCCGACCCGAGCGAGTTGTGCGATCTGTTCCGCAGCTACAAGGCAGCCGGCCTGATCATCCCCGAGTCCTACGGTGGCCTCGGCGCCTCTCCGCGCGAGACGGTGGAGATTCTCCGAGCCGTCGGCGCGCTATGCCCGTCGCTGGCGGTGATGATGACCATGCACCACCACACCATCGCCACCATCGTGCAACTCGGCGGCCTGATCCCGGCCGCCGACGAACTGCTCTACGGCATCGCCCATAACCAGCTGCTGATCGCTTCAGCCTTTGCCGAGGGCAAGGTCGGCGCGGAGATCTTCAACACCAGCGTCAAGGTTACTCCGGTCGAGGGTGGCTACCTGCTGCGTGGCAGCAAGAAGCCCTGCACCATGAGCCACAACATGGATGTGATCGTCGTCGGCGTGGCCCGCGAGAACAGTGACGGCAGCGTCACCCAGGGCTTCGCCGTGGTGTTCAACGACGGCAGCGAGGTATCCCGCGAGCGCTTCTGGAACACACCGGTGCTGCAGGCCGCCGATAGCAACACCCTGGTGTTCAATGACGTCTTCGTACCCGCTGAGCGCATGCTGCTGGCCGAGGCGGTGGATGATGAGGCGGTGGCCGCCTCGGCCCAGGAAACCTCGCTGTCCGGCTTGTGCTGGTTCCAGCTGATGGTCGGCGGCACCTACCTGGGTGTGGCCTCGGCGCTGGTCGAGCTGCTGCTGAAGAAGCGCCATACCGACGACGCCCAGCTAGCCCAGCTGGCCATTGAGCTGGAGGGTGCGCAGCAGGCCCTGATCGGCGCGGCCCGCGAGCTGGAGGAGCAGCGCGCCGCCGACGAGGCTAGCTACAGCAAGGCGCTGTGCACCCGTTTTCTGGTCCAGGGCGCGATCGAACGCTCCACCAATCTGGCGGTGGAGCTGCTGGGCGGCATGGCCTTCATCGCCTCTGACGAGGTTGCCTACCTGCTCGCCGCCTCCCGCGCGATCTGCTTCCACCCGATTTCCCGCGCCGCCGCCACGCCGCTGCTGGCGCACTACCTGCGGGAATCGGCCACTGCCCCGGCGGCCCAGGGCTAGGGCGTAGTGCCGCCCCGTACCGACCGCAGTCGGACGGACGCGGCGCGACGATCAGCATGACTCAGCAGGAAGCCTGACTTCATGACCACGACGACAGATACGCTCTATCCGGTGCGTCCGGGGAACATCCATCCACTGTTCCACTTCTTCGCCATTCCGCTATTCGCCGCGCTGCTGGTGTTCAACACCGCCGCCATCGGCGTGATCCTGGCACTGGCGCTGACGCTGCAGCTGGGCCGTATGGTCCTAGGGCTGATTCCAGGCATGTCCGCCCTCGGCGGCGCCATCACCGCCGCCTACCACCGCCAGGTCCAACGCTTGGCGAACCGGGTGCTGAAGGATCCACGCGACGAACCCATACTGGCCGGCGCCATCACCCTGGCCCTGACCGCCCTGCCGATCTTCATCGCCCAGCTGATACTGGTGGATATCTCCTGGCCGCTGGTACTGGGCTTCTACGCCTTCGTCTACGGCCCGAACATCCGCGCTTTCGTACGCTCCTTCAGCTGCATGCACCAGGAGGGGCACAAGGTCGGCGGCGTGTTCAAGCGCTCCAGTGTGCTGGAGAAATGGACCGGTAACTCCTTCCTCTACATGTTCTTCGCCATCCCCATGGGCCTGACCCCGCACGCGGCTGCGCACCTGCAGCAGCACCACCGGGAAAACGCCGGACCGCTGGATATCTACGCCACCGCCCGCTACGACCATGCCAATGCCTGGCACTTCATTGTCTACATGGTGCGCGAGGTGATGTACCAGCAGTTGCTGGTCTCGCCCTACCTGTACTTCCGCAGCAAGCGCAGAACGGCCCAGATGAACAGCATGATCATCGGCCCCCTGCTGCACCTGGCGCTGTTCGCCTTGTTGGCGGCCTACAGCCTGCCGATCGCTGTGCTGTACATGCTGGTGCCTTGGTGCGCGAGCAACTTCCTGATGGGCGTCATCCACTGGAGCCAGCATGCCTTCTACGGCGGCCAGCAGGACCCGAAGGACTTCATGTACAACACTGTGACCCTGCTGGAGAAGCCGGTGAACATGCTCAACGAGGGCTACCACGTCTGCCACCACCACTGGGAGAACGTGCACTGGTCCGAGAGCCCGGCCCTGTTCGAGCGCATCAAGCCGGAGATGCGGGCGGCCCAGTCCATGGTGTTCCGCGATCTCAGCGTGCTCGACCTGTTCCTCATGCTGATGCTGCGCCGCTTCGGCGCCATGGCCGACAAGCTGGACTGGTGGGAGCCGCTGTCACGGGACCAGAAGATTGCCCTGCTCAAGCGCCGGGTCGCTCCCGCCCCGATCGCCGAGCACGAGCTGGCCTACCAGCAGAGCAGCGTCGGGCGCCCCCTTCACTTCCCTCCCGCAACCGCAGTGGACGTGAGCGCGCCATGAACAAAGCACTGATCCTCAAAGTGGCCTACATCGAACGGGAAACCGAGGACGCGGTCACCATCCACCTCAAGCAGCCGCTGCTGCGCAAGATCCGCTATACCGCCGGTCAGTACCTGACGCTGGAGGTGGATGTCGATGGCGACGGTGCCAAGGGCTGCCGGGCCTATTCGATCAGCAGCACGCCGGGCCTGGACAAAACCCTGTCGATCACGGTCAAGCGCATCGCCGGCGGCAAGGTCTCCAACCGCCTGGTGCAGCAGCTCGCCGCTGGCGACGCGGTGCATACCCTGGGCGCCCACGGCCGCTTCACCTTCGCCCCGCAGCCGGGCAAGCGCCGACACCTGGTGCTGTTCGCCGCTGGCAGCGGCATCACGCCGGTCTTCTCGATCCTCAAGTCGGCCCTGCACTTCGAAGCGGACTCACGAGTGACGCTGATCTACGGCAACCGCAACCACGACTCGGTGATTTTCCGCGACAAGCTGGAGCAGCTGCAGCGCCTGTTCCGCGAGCGCCTGCAGCTGGTCCACGTGCTGTCTCAACCGGACGTGCCCTGCCAGCACAGCGGCCGCCTGACTCGCGAGCGGATCATCGAGATCCTCGGCGCACTGGCCAATCCGCCGGGCTATAGCCTCGAATACTACGCTTGCGGTCCCAGCGGGATGATGGACGAGGTCACCGACGCCCTGCAGACCATGGGCATAGCGCCGGAAGCCGTGCACATGGAGAGCTTCACGCCGGCAAAGTCCAGCCAGCAACCGTTGCAGACCGGCTCGCCAAAGCGCGTACAGCTGCTGATGCAGGGTCAGGAGTTCAGCTTCGTCGTCCCCGCCGGCCAGACCATTCTCGAGGCCGCCCTGGCCAGCGGCGTGCAGCCGCCCTTCTCCTGCCGCAGCGGTTTCTGCACCGCGTGCATCTGCACCAAGCTGGCCGGCGAGGTGGAAATGCGCGAGGACCACGGCCTGTCCTCGGCCGAACTGAAGATGGGCCATGCGCTGATGTGCATCGGCTATCCGGTAACCGACGACGTGCGCCTGCAGGTCGAGTAACTAACAATCCAGGAAGGTGACGTGGTGGATAGAGATTCGATTCTGGCGGCACAAGACGAGATCCGCCTGGCCAAGCGCGCGGAACTGAAGGTGGATCGTGAGCAGCAGGCGCAGTTGCTGGCCCTGCAGCAGCCGGACCCGGTGCGCTTTCTGCTCTGGTCGGCGCTGCACGTGGGGGTGTGGATAGCCGGCGCCGCCGTCATCCTGTTCGCCGAGCACTGGCTGGCGCAGCTGCTCGCCGTGCTGGTGCTCGGCAACCAGATGCACGCCTTCACCATACTGCAGCACGACTGCGGCCACCAGAACGCCTTCCGTTCCGCCACCTGGAACCTCTGGATGGGGCGCTTCTTCGCCTGGTTCATCGTCTTCCCTTACTCCTCCTTCACCGAGTGCCACAAGCACCACCACCGTTACCTGGGTGACGCGGACAGGGACCCAGACGAGTGGAACTATGCCGGCGGGGTGAAGTGGATGTTCCTGCGCATTGCTTTCTTCGTGCCGCGCTTTACCTACTTCTCCCTGGTGCGCTACGGCAGCCAGGTGCGCAACCTGGTCCTGCGCGAGCTGCTGTTCAACCTGCTGACGATGGTGGCGCTCGGCGTCTGGTTCGCCAGCATGGGCATGCTCCTGCAGTTCGTGCTGATCTTCATCGTGCCGGTGCTGCTGCTGGCGCTGCTGATCAACCCGATCTCGCGCGGTTACGAGCACTTCCCGATGGCCACCCTCGACAGCGAGGACGAGCAGCGCCTGGACCTGGCAAAGAACACCATCACCATACCCAGCCGCGTGCTCAGTCTGATCTGGGCCAACATCAACTACCACGTCGAACACCACGTGTACCCCGGCGTGCCGTTCTTCAACCTGCACAAGGTCCACGCATTGCTAAACAACAAGTCCTTTCTGCGCGACCGCTGGCTGCTCGCCCGCCTCTTCGCACGTCAGCCGCAAGAGCCCCGCCACGGCGCTGCTCCGGCCACCGATGCCAGCTGAGGAGATGGCCATGGACTGTCTGTTCTGCAGGATCGCCGCCGGCGCCGAGTCCTCCGCCCGGGTCTATGAGGACGAACACTGCTTCGCCTTCATGGACATCCACCCGCTGGGCCAGGGTCACGTACTGCTGATTCCGCGCCAGCACGTGGAGAAGCTCGACCAGCTACCGGCCGCCACTCGCCGCCACCTCTACCAGGTGTTCGACGAGCTGCTTGCGGCCCAACGCCGTGCCGGCTTCGGCATCGAGGGTTCGCACCTGATCGTCAACGATGGCAAGGCCAGCAATCAGCACATACCCCATGCGCACCTGCACCTGATTCCGCGCAAGCGCGGCGATGGCCTGGGCTTCGGCTGGCGCATGTTCCTGCACTTCACCGGACTGTTCGGTCCGCGCACCGCACAAGCCGTACTGCAGAAGCAGGCCGAGGCCATCGCCGCACGGATAGAGCATCCCACCGCCCGGCAGCCAAGCGCCGAAGCCGCCCTGGAGCAGGTGTCCTGAGCCGCCCGATTCTAAGTCACAAGAGAAGAACATGACTGCACAGCTCAATGCGCCGCTGACGGCAGAGAAGGTCTACCGGGTCCTGATCATCGGCGCTGGTTTCTCAGGCATCGGCATGGCAGTGCGCCTCAGACAACGTGGCGAATGCGACTTCGTGGTGTACGAGAAGGAGGCCGGCGTCGGCGGCACCTGGTGGGTCAACCAGTACCCGGGCTGCGCCTGCGACATCCCCTCGCACCTCTATTCGTTCTCCTTCGAACCCAACCCGGACTGGTCGCGGCGCTTCTCGCCGCAGCCGGAGATCCGCGACTATCTGGCACGCTGCGCTGAACGCTACGAGCTGATGCCACATATCCACTTCAACCGCGAGGTGGCCTCGCTGCGCTGGCTAACGGATCGGGCGCTGTGGCAGGTGACCGATGGCACGGGCGGAGTGATCTTCGCCCGGGTGGTGGTCGCAGGCACCGGCGCCCTGTCCACCCCCGACTACCCGGACATCGCCGGCCTGCAGCGCTTCCGCGGACACATCTTCCACTCGCAGCACTGGGACCATGACTACGACCTGGCGGGCAAGCGCATCGGTGTGATCGGCACCGGTGCCTCGGCGATCCAGTTCGTTCCCGAGATACAACCGGCAGCAGACGCGCTCACGGTGTTCCAGCGCACACCGCCGTGGATCATCCCCAAACCTGACCGCGGCTTCTCGAACCTCGAGCGCGGACTACTGCGGCGTTTCCCGCGCCTGCAGAAACTGGTCCGCAGCCTCACCTACGCAACCCACGAGACCCGCGCTCTGGGCTTCGCCTTCAATCCGAAGCTGATGGCTTTCCACCGTTTCCTGGCGCTCAACCTGCTGCGCCGCCAGGTCCGCGACCCGGAGCTGCGCCGGCGCCTGACTCCACGCTATGCCATTGGCTGCAAGCGCATCCTGATTTCCAACAACTACTACCCGGCCATCACCCAGGCCAACGTGCGCCTGGTGACCAGCGGCATCCGCGAGATCAAGGAAAACGCGGTGATCACCGAGGACGGCCAGAGTCACGCGCTGGACCTGCTGATCCTCGGTACCGGCTTCAAGGCCAGCACACCCTTCCCGCGTGGGATGATCTTCGGCGTCGCCGGCCGGGATATCCTCGACGCCTGGAGCCAAGGTCCGGAGGCCTACAAGGGCACCACGGTGGCAGGCTTCCCCAACCTGTTCCTGCTGATGGGACCCAACACCGGTCTCGGCCACAACTCCATCGTCTACATGATCGAGTCGCAGATCACCTACATCCTGGGCGCACTCGACGCCCTCGAGACCCGAGGCGCCACTAGCCTGGACATCCGACCGCAGGTCCAGGAGCAGTTCAACGTCGGCCTGCGCGAGCGTATGCAGGGCGCAGTGTGGACCGTCGGCAACTGTCGTAGCTGGTACCGGCATGCCGAAACCGGGCGCAATGTGGTGATCTGGCCGGGCTTCAGCTGGACCTTCCGCCGCGCAACCCGGCGCTTCGACGCCGAGGCCTATCGGCTGACCGAGACCACCGAGTGATTACCCTCAACACAAGGAGACTGTCATGAGCCCGTCAGGAAAAACGGTGTTCGTTTTCGGCTGCTACCTACTGGCCCTGGGCGCCACGTTGCTGCTGGTGCCGAACCTGCTGCTGGGGCTGTTCGGCTTCCCGCAGACCGAGGAGGTCTGGATACGCATACTCGGGCTGCTGGTGATCTACCTGGGCATCTACTACAGCCTGGCCGGGCGCCGCGACCTGCGCCCCTTCATCGCCGCCACCGTGCCGGTGCGCGCCTCGGTGCTGGCGTTCTTCGTCGTATTCGTCGCCGCCGGCATGGTCTCGCCCATGCTCTTGGTGCTCGGCCTGCCCGACCTGCTTGGCGCAGCCTGGACCTGGAAGGCGCTGCGCAACGAGCGCTTCTCGGTGGCGCTCGCCGGCAACTGATCGGCCGCGCTACTGCTGGCCGGCGCTCTCCTGGCAGAGCTGCTTGGCCAGGGCACCTAGCGTCATGATCGCCCGCTCGGACTCGCGGTTCCACGGCACGCCACAGGTCAGCCGCAGGCAGTGGTTGAACTGCTCGGTGTTGCTGAAGATCAGGCCCGGAGCAATGCTGATGCCCTGCTGCAGCGCCCGTACATGCAGTTCCTGGGCGCTGACCTTGCCCGGCAGGCTGACCCAGAGGATGAACCCCCCATGGGGTCGGGTCATCTGCGTGCCCTCAGGGAAGTGCTGCTGCACCGCCAACTGGTAGGCGGTCATGTTCTTGCGATACTCCTGACGGATGTGACGTAGGTGGCGGTCGTAGCCACCGTTCTCCAGATAGGCAGCCACCCCCATCTGGGTCACGCTGCAGGCCGAGTGGGTGCTGAAGGTCTGCAGCCGCTCCACCTCCTCCTGGTAGCGCCCGGCGATGATCCAGCCGATGCGCACGCCCGGCGACAGGGTCTTGGAAAAGCTCGAGCAGTACACCACCTGGTCGTCGCGATCATAAGCCTTGAGCGCCTTGCTGCGTCCCGGCTCGAACAGCAGCTCGCCATAGATGTCGTCCTCGATCACCCGGATGCCGTGGTCGGCGGTCAGGCGCAGCAGTTGCTTCTGGCGCTCCTCGGGAATGCTGCCGCCGAGCGGGTTGGACAGCCGCGCGGTCAGTACCAGGGCGCGGATCGGCCACTGGTTGGCGGCCAGCTGCAGAGCCTCCAGGCTCAGGCCGGTGGTCGGGTCGCTGGGAATCTCGATGACTTTCAGCCCCAGCACCTCGGCCAGTTGCAGCAGGCCGTAGTAGGTCGGCGACTCGGCGGCGATCAGGTCGCCCGGCTGGGTCATCACCCGCAGGGCCATGTGAATGGCATCTACGCAGCCGTGGGTGATCACCACCTCGGACGGATCGACCACCACGCCGGCATCGCGCATGCGGATCGCCACCTGGCGCCGCAGCGGCTCATAGCCGGGACTGAACATGTAGCTGAAGGCGCGCGGGCTCTGGAAGCGGGTGACCTTGGCCAGTTGCTGGTGCAGCGAGCGCACCGGCAGGTAGTCGACATGCGGCACGGCGGCGCCGAGGGGAAACACCCCTTCCTGGCGCGACTCGGTGAGCACCTGGCTGATGATGCTGCTGCGGGTAACCATGGACGGGCGCTCGACCCGTGCGATGTCCGGGGTCGGCGCGGTCAGACCGGCGGTCTGGTGCACGTAGAAGCCGGACTGCGGGCGGGCACGAATCAGCCCCATGTCCTCCAGGTTGGCATAGGCCTGCAGCACGGTGGCGTGGCTGACACTGAGCTGCGAACTCATCTTGCGCACCGAGGGCACGCGCTCGCCCGGCTGGTAGACACCGCGGCGGATATCCTCGGCCAGCTGCTGGGCGATGCGCTGGTAAAGCAACAAACTGGTCATGAGGACGCTCCTTTCACTACTGAACCGCAACAGTAGCCAAGTACAGCTGAAACTTGGCGGTACAGTCGGATTTTATGCCAGCAGTACAGTTGCAGCTGTTACAGCTTAGGTGAGCCGCTGCGCAGGCCTCACTAGACTTTGATCGAATAAAAAACCCCGGGCCAGGGCACCGGGGTTTGGGCGGACGCAAAGGTTCTCAGCGGTAGTCGCCAAGCTTGCCCTGTTCGTCGGAGATAAGGATCTCGACCCGACGGTTCTGCGCACGGCCCTTGGCCGAAGCGTTCTCCGCCAGCGGGTGGGCCTCGCCGTAACCTTTGACCTGCATGCGCCGGGCATCGATACCGAGATCGACCAGTACATCAGCCACGGCCTGAGCACGAGCACGCGACAGCTCGAGATTCTCCTCCGCGATACCACGATTGTCGGTGTAACCCTCGATACGGATGTTGCGCCGCGGATTGATCTGAAGGAACTGCACCAGCTTGAGGATCGTACGGTTGGCCGACGCCTTGAGCTCGGTACGGCCAGCATCGAACAGCACGTCGCCCAGCGTCATGACCAGACCGCGATCGGTCTCGCTGGCGGCCAGATAGACCACCTGCTCCTCCAGCCACTGGCCCTGCTGCTGGGCGCCAAGCAGCTTGGCCTCGCGCAATGCAAGCTGCAGACGCTCACGCTCCAGCTCGAGCCTGGCCAGGCGCTCCTGATTGAGCACGAGATCGGCATGCTGGCGGGCAATCTGGCTGTAGCGCTGGCTCAGATAGGCGTAATGCGCCACATCATCGGCGCTGCCCCAGTAGCTGGACAGGCGCTCGGCGCGGGCTAGCGACTCGCCGGCACGGATCACATCCTTAGGCGCACTGCGCAGCACATTCGGATCTTCCTTGACCTGCTGGAAGCTCGCCTCCGCCTCACCCAGCACCTGCTGGCTCTGCTGGCTGGAGCAACCGGCGAGCAGTACCAGAGACAGCAACAGTCCGCTGTTCAGGATCATCTTCGACATTACGGCAGCTCCCCCAGTTGCTTGCGCAGACGGGTGATGCGCGCATTCAGTTCGTCGAGCTGCTTCTGGCTCTTCTGATTGAGCACCCTGGCCTCAGCCAGGCGAGCATCAAGCTCGGCCTGCTCGGCGAAAACCCGGGCGCGCTTGTAGTCTTCCTCGCCCATGTTTTTCTCGGCACGGGCGAGCTTCTTCTCGGCCAGCTGCATTTCCTCGATCTGCGTATCCGCGCCGACGGCACGGGCCTGCTCGACAGCCTGGTTAGTCAGGCGCATCTGCTCGCGCGGCGCCGGGTCGTTGGCGCAGCCGGCCAGGGCCAGCACAGCCAGGCCAAGGGGTAGAAGTCGGTTCACTGAGACTGTTCCTGCGGTTGCGGGGGTACGTCGGCGGCCTGCAGCTGCTGCGTCTTCCAGCGCTCCAGGTTGCGCTGCAGAAGGGTTTCCGGCAGGCCGGCGGCGGTCAATTCTGTCATTTTTTTCGCCAGCTGTCCGCGCAGCCAGGGGTCATTGCAGGCCGAGTCGTGCGCCAGGGCCAGGTACAAACCCTCGCTGGAAATCGGCGGCTCCAGGGTTTCCAGGCTCTCCAGCATGCCCTGGGTGTTGACCAACGCCATGCCTGAGTAACGCTCGTGGAGCACATAATCGCTACGCCCCAGCAGCAACTTCTGGAAGGCCTGAAGCAGGCTGGGCGCTTCTTCCAGGTTGAGGTTAGCCTTAGCGAAGGCATCGAACGGCGGGCCGAAGCTGTTACGCGCGAGGGTGCCACCGATACGCCCACGCAGGTCCTCCCAACCGCTGTAAGGGAAGCCCTGGCCCTTGCGCACCCAGACCACGCTGGGGCTGCTGAAGAAGGCCGGGTGCACGTAGTCCATGTACTCCAGGCGTGGCAGCGTCAGCGCAGCACCGGCCAGCAGATCGACCCGTCCAGTGCGGACCTCGTCCTGCGCGCGCGACCAGGAGCCGGTATAGAGAATCTCGATTTTCACGCCCAACTGCTCGCCGATTAGCGTCAGCAGGTCGGCATTGGCGCCAATCAGGTGCTGCGGGCTCTGCGGGTCACGCCACAGATAAGGGGCATACTCTGGATTTCCGGTAGCCACCAGGCGCTCGCACTTGCCGGCCGCCGAAGCGAAACTGGGTAGCAAGGCCAGGAGCGCCAGGCCGATGAGGTTCAATGTCCGCATTTTTTGCATCTGAAACACCGCTGTTCTCGTGGCAGGCACAGGTGCTGCCCGCATCATGCTAGCGTACCAAGCATGTCTAATAATTATTAGCGATAAGGATTCGCCCCATGAAAAAGCTCGTCCTCGGTATCGCCCTGCTGCTGGCCTGTGCGGCTGGCGCCCTCTACCTGTATCCCGGCGCGCTGGTCGCCAGCATGAAGTTCGTCGAGCGCCAGCAGGCAGGTCTCTCCCCGCGCGAGGTAGAGGTCGATGGGCTGACCATACATTACTACGAAGGCGGCCCGGCGGAGGGTGAAACGCTGCTGATGGTCCACGGATTCGCCGCCAACCGCGACAACTGGCTGCGCTTCGCCCGCTACTTCACCCACCGCTACCACGTGCTGGCGCTCGACCTGCCGGGGTTCGGCGAGAGCAGCCGGCCGGATGTCAGCTACGACGTGGCCAGCCAGGCCGAGCGGGTTCGCGCCTTCGCCAATGCCCTCAAGGTCGAGCGGCTACACCTGATCGGCAATTCTATGGGCGGGCACATATCGGCCCTATATGCCGCACGCCATCCCGAGCAGGTGTTGAGTCTGGCACTGCTGGACAATGCCGGCATCACTGCACCGCACAAGAGTGAGATGATCCAGCTCCTTGAGCGCGGCGAGCCCAACCCTCTGGTGGCACGCAACGCGGAGGAGTTCGATGCGCTACTGAACTTCGTGTTCGTGACCCCACCGGAACTGCCGGACTCGCTCAAGCGCTACTTCGCCGAGCAATCGATGGCCAACCGCGAACACTATGAGCGCATCTTCGTCCAGCTGCGCGAGCGCTATGTGCCGCTGGAGCCGGAGCTGCCCAAGATCCAGTCGCCTACCCTGCTGCTGTGGGGAGACAAGGACCGCGTGCTGGATGTCTCCAGCATCAAGGTGATGAAACCGCTGCTGAAACAGCCGAGCGTGGTGATCATGCAGGACTGTGGCCATGCGCCGATGATCGAGCGCCCCGAGGAGACGGCCCGGCACTACCAGGCATTCCTCGACAGCCTGAAATAACGGCCCGGAAACAAAAAACCCGCTCATCGAGCGGGTTTTTTGTTGGATCGGGAAACCGGATCAGACCAGTTTCTCGAGCTCCGGTACGGCTTCGAACAGGTCAGCCACCAGGCCGTAGTCAGCCACCTGGAAGATCGGGGCTTCTTCGTCCTTGTTGATGGCGACGATGACCTTGGAGTCCTTCATACCGGCCAGGTGCTGGATGGCACCGGAGATGCCGACCGCGATGTACAGCTGCGGCGCGACGATCTTGCCAGTCTGACCGACCTGCATGTCGTTCGGCACGAAACCGGCGTCGACGGCGGCGCGGGAGGCGCCGACGGCAGCGCCCAGCTTGTCGGCCAGGGCGTACAGGTGCTTGAAGTTGTCGCCGTTGCCCATGCCACGGCCGCCGGATACGACGATCTTGGCAGCGGTCAGCTCCGGACGGTCGGACTTGGCCAGCTCTTCGCCGACGAAGGACGACTTGCCGGCGTCGCCGCCAGCGGCCACAGCTTCGATGGCAGCGGAGCCGCCTTCGGCAGCAGCAGCGTCGAAGCCGGTGCCACGCACGGTGATCACTTTCACGGCAGCACTGGACTGCACGGTAGCGATGGCGTTACCGGCATAGATCGGGCGCTTGAAGGTATCGGCGCTTTCAACGGCGATGATCTCGGAGATCTGGTCGACATCCAGGGCAGCGGCGACGCGCGGCAGGATGTTCTTGCCGTTGCTGGTGGCGGCAGCCAGGATGTGGCTGTAGCCCTTGCCCAGTTCGGCGACCAGCGGAGCGACGTTTTCCGGCAGCTGGTTGGCGAAGGCAGCGTTGTCGGCGACCAGTACCTTGCTCACGCCAGCGATTTTGGCAGCGGCTTCGGCGGCGGCACCGGCGTTGGAGCCAGCGACCAGAACGTGAATGTCACCACCGATTTTCTGAGCGGCGGCCACGGTGTTCAGGGTGGCAGCGGCCAGAGCGGCGTTAGTGTGTTCAGCAACAACCAAGATAGTCATTTAGATTACCTTCGCCTCGTTCTTCAGTTTCTCGACCAGTTCAGCCACGGACTTGACCTTGATGCCGGCGCTGCGGGCAGCAGGCGCTTCGACTTTCAGGGTCTTGACGGTGGAGGTGGTGGAAACGCCCAGGGCGTCCGGAGTCACCACGTCCAGCGGCTTCTTCTTGGCTTTCATGATGTTCGGCAGCGACGCGTAGCGCGGCTCGTTCAGACGCAGGTCGGTGGTGACGATCGCCGGCAGGGCCAGAGCGACGGTCTGCAGGCCGCCGTCGATTTCGCGGGTCACGTTGACCTTGTCGCCAGCCACTTCGACCTTGGAGGCGAAGGTGCCCTGGGCGAAGCCGGTCAGGGCGCCCAGCATCTGGCCGGTCTGGTTGTTGTCGCTGTCGATGGCTTGCTTGCCCATGATGACCAGTTGCGGCTGCTCCTTGTCGACCACGGCTTTCAGCAACTTGGCCACGGCCAGGGAGTTCAGCTCTTCGTTGGTCTCGACCAGGATGGAACGGTCAGCGCCCAGAGCCAGGGCGGTGCGCAGTTGTTCCTGAGCGGCGTTCGGGCCGATGGTGACGACGACGATCTCGCTAGCGACGCCCTTCTCTTTCAGGCGAACAGCCTCTTCCACGGCAATTTCGCAGAAGGGGTTCATCGACATCTTGACGTTGGCGAGGTCGACGCCGGAGTTGTCCGCTTTGACGCGGACTTTGACGTTGTAGTCGACCACTCGTTTGACAGCTACAAGAACCTTCATGGATTCCTCGTTACTCTCCGGTGAATAAGAATGTCGCCAAGGCAAGCCTGGCCGGTGATGCAGGTCGGCCGGAACCGACGGTCAGCCCATACGGCGAACGCAAAACCGCCCGTATCTTGACCGGAACGCCTTTTTCGGTCAACACGAAAAACCGCCCTTTTATCTGGCGCCAGCCCTTGCGCTATCAGGCTTTGAGAAAATTCAAACAAACGTTTGTATTGGACGCCGAAGGGTCTGTATATATAATGCCCAGCGCGCAGGCCAGAGAAAGCCTAGCCAAGCCAGATCAACAACACCGAAGAAGCCTTGAGTAGGAGATTCTCTGTGGAACGCGAATTTATGGAATTCGACGTCGTCATCGTCGGCGCCGGCCCTTCCGGCCTGTCCGCCGCCTGCCGACTGAAGCAGAAGGCCGCTGAAGCCGGCAAAGAAATCAGCGTCTGCGTGGTCGAGAAGGGTTCCGAAGTCGGCGCTCACATCCTCTCCGGTGCGGTCTTCGAGCCGCGCGCCCTGAACGAACTGTTCCCCAACTGGAAGGAACTGGGCGCCCCGCTGAACACCGAAGTCAAGCGCGACGACATCTACCTGCTGAAGAGCGCCGACAAGGCCGCCAAGGTACCGAACTTCTTTGTGCCCAAGACCATGCACAACGAAGGAAACTACATCATCTCCCTCGGCAACCTGTGCCGCTGGCTGGCCCAGCAGGCTGAAGCCCTGGGCGTCGAGATCTACCCGGGCTTCGCTGCCCAGGAAGCGCTGATCGACGAGAACGGCGTGGTGCGCGGCATCATCACCGGCGACCTCGGCGTGGACCGCGAAGGCCACCCGAAAGAAGGCTACTACACCCCGGGCATGGAACTGCGCGGCAAGTACACCCTGTTCGCCGAAGGCTGCCGTGGCCATATCGGCAAGCAGCTGATCAAGAAATTCAACCTGGACTCCGAAGCCGACGCCCAGCACTACGGCATCGGCATCAAGGAGATCTGGGACATCGACCCGGCCAAGCACGAGCAGGGCCTGGTGGTGCACACTGCCGGCTGGCCGCTGTCCGACGAGAACCCGGGCGGCTCCTTCCTCTATCACCTGGAAAATAACCAGGTGGTGGTCGGTCTGATCGTCGACCTGTCCTACTCCAACCCCTTCCTGTCGCCGTTCGACGAATTCCAGCGCTACAAGCATCACCCGGTGATCGCCCAGTACCTGGAAGGCGGCAAGCGCGTGGCCTACGGTGCTCGCGCCATCTGCAAGGGCGGCCTGAACTCGCTGCCGAAGATGGTCTTCCCGGGCGGCGCCCTGATCGGCTGCGACCTCGGCACCCTGAACTTCGCCAAGATCAAGGGCAGCCACACTGCCATGAAATCCGGCATGCTGGCCGCCGAGGCCGTGGCCGACGTGCTGCTGGCCGACGGCCAGGGCGGCGACCTGCTCAATGGCTATGTCGATGGCTTCAAGGCCAGCTGGCTGTTCGACGAGCTGTTCCGCAGCCGCAACTTCGGTGCTGCCATCCACAAGTTCGGCGCCATCGCCGGCGGTGCGTTCAACTTCATCGACCAGAACATCTTCGGCGGCAAGATCCCGGTCACCCTGCACGACAACCAGCCGGACTACGCCTGCCTCAAGCCGGCCGCCGAATGCCAGCGCATCGAATATCCGAAGCCGGACGGCAAGCTGAGCTTCGACAAACTCTCCTCGGTGTTCCTCTCCAACACCAACCACGAGGAAGAACAGCCCTGCCACCTGAAGCTGACCGACGCCAGCATTCCGCTGTCCGTCAACCTGCCGAAGTTCGATGAACCGGCACAGCGCTACTGCCCGGCCGGCGTGTACGAAGTGGTGACTCAGGAAGACGGCGAGAAGCGCTTCCAGATCAACGCGCAGAACTGCGTACACTGCAAGACCTGCGACATCAAGGATCCGTCCCAGAACATCACCTGGGTGGCTCCGGAAGGCACCGGCGGCCCGAACTACCCCAACATGTAATTCGAGCCGCAACCAAGAAGCCGCCGCAAGGCGGCTTTTTTGTGCACGCACGGTTGCAAACTGGCGCTTTTCAGAGTGCGGTCGAAACCGCATCATGCCCGGCATCCCGACCAGGCCAGGAAACCTCATGATCGGCAAAGCCTCTCTCAACCGACTGCACTCGGCAGGCATGGCCGTGTTGTCTCTCGGTCTTTTCATTCAACTCAGCGGCCTGCTCTTCAACAACGACGACAGCCGCTATGCCACGCAGATTCACCTGCTGCTGTTTCTGCCCGCGCTACTGCTTTGGGCTGCTGAAAAGTTCGGCTGGGACATGTGGCGACAACCCAGCGCCTACCTGCTGCTGGGCTTGCTCGGCTGGGTCTTGCTGCGCGGCAGCCTGGGTGCTGACAGCGACAAGCCGCCGCACTACTGGCTGAAGATTGGTCTGTTCATACTGCTGTATGTCTTCAGTATCCACCGACTCTTGCTCGCCGGCAGCCTCAGAAAACCATTACTGGCCGCCATCGTCGTCAGTGCGCTGGCAGCCTGGCTGACCCTCTTCTATCAGTTCGGCGTGCTCGACAAGGCGCTGTCCTACACCGAACTGCGGACCTATGGACGGCTGTCGGAACTCGGCTGGGGAGGCTTCGCCGATCTCTCGCACCCGATCATCGCCGGTCTGTACTTCGGCCTGTTCGCGTTGCTCCTGCTCGGGCTGATCGTCGAGTTCGAGCCACGCTGGCCAGGTCTGATCATCGCTTATGCGGGCCTGGCCGGCCTGTTGCTCTACGTCCTGCTGACCTTCTCGCGCGGCGCCTGGTTCGCCACGCTGGCCGGCGGCCTGGTACTGCTCCTGCTGTCGCCTAAACCACGCGCACGACAATTGCTGGGGCTCGGCATATTGATACTGCTGGCGATGCTCCTCATCTTCCAGACCGAACTGCAGAGCGAACTTCGCCAGGGCACCAGCCAGCGCGGCCCCATCTGGCACAACTGGCTGGATCGATTGCCCGAGTTCTGGTTGTACGGCGACGGAGCCGGCAAGCCGCTGGTATACACCTACCCGTGGGGCGATACCGTCTATCACGCCCACAGTCTGTATCTGCAGCTTTGGTACGAGTACGGCGTGATCGGCGCCGGGCTGTTCGCGGCACTGCTGTGCGCGCTGCTGCTCAAGGGCTGGCAGCTGCGCCGACAGCGCGAGGCGCGCATTGGGCTAGCCGCACTGGTCTTCGCTGTGGTGGCGATGATCTCGGACATCTATGCCCTCTTCCATCGCCCCAGTCCCTACTGGGTGATTGTGTGGCTGCCGATCGGCTTTCTCATTGCACTGCGACGCAACCCCGATCAGACAACGTCGTAACGGGCGCGCAACACGTCGAGTATCCGCTGATAGGCGCCCCCATCACCAAAGGGATTGCTCCAGGTCACCTGAGCCTGCAGCAGTGCATGGGCAGCCTCGATCAGCCGCGCAGGCTCGCCGTCCGGCACCAGGCACGCCCCACCCGTTTCCAGGCTTTCCGGACGCTCGGTGTTGGCCCGCAGGATCAGGCAGCGACGGCGCAGCACGCAGGCCTCTTCCTGCATGCCGCCACTATCGGTTAGCACGAGAGCGGCACCCTGCATCAGCGCCAGCATGTCCAGATAGCCGACGGGCTCGATCGCACGGAGGCGCCCCATCCCCAGCACCACGGCACGGTTCTGCTGGCCCAGGCGGGGATGCAGGGGAAAGATCACCGGGCGATCCAGCGCTTCGGCCAGCCCCTGCACGGCATGCATCAATCGGGCGAAATGCTGCGGGTCGTCGGTATTGGAGGGACGATGACAGGTCAGCAACAGATACTCCTCCTGCTGCACGCCCAGTGTCCGGTATATGGACGAACGCTCGCTGGCCGCAGGCGCGTAGTGCAACGCAGCATCATTTCCGGTATTGCCGGTGACATGAACACCTGCACCGGAGATTCCCTCACGCGCCAGCAGTTCGACCTGCAATGGAGAGGGACAGAACCAGAGACTGGACAGATGATCCAGCAGAACACGGTTGTTCTCTTCAGGCATGCCCTTGTCGAAACTGCGTAGACCGGCCTCAACGTGTGCCACCTCGATACCCGCCTTGCTGGCCGCCAGGCCGCCCGCAAGTGCGCTGTTGGTATCGCCTTGCACGATGACGCAATCGGGCTGCACCTCGCGCAGAATCGGCTCGATACCCAGCAGCATGCGCCCGATCTGCTGACTGGCCGCACCGGAACCCACCCCAAGGTTGTAATGGGCACCGGGCAAGTCGAACTCCGTGAAGAACTGGCCGTCCATCAGGGCGTCGTAGTGCTGATTGGTGTGAATCAGCGTGTAAGACACTCCCTGGCGGACGCAGGCGGCCAGCATCGACGAGAGTTTGATGATTTCAGGGCGCGTGCCCAATACGAACGCGAGATGCATGCATTTCCTTGGTACTAAGCCAGCATTAGTGCTGAATCGTTTCGGGCGGGCGCATCGACTGCCCGCAATAGTTTGCCACTCGGGACTCCCGATACCCCGCCGCGAGCAGCCGCAAGTATCGCTGGGGACCGCCAACGTCGATGATTTTCACATGACCATGCTGCGCATGGAGACCCTCGACAGCCCAGGGCCCCTTGAATGCAGGCGAGACGCGGGCTGTCATGGTCAGCGCGCTTCCTGGCCAGCTGTCGATACAACCCGACTTGCCAGTTCGACATAACGTGCCGCCAACCGGGGTGCCTGCCCACTCCAGGTAAACTGGCTACGCACCCTCTCACGCACCTGCTCCGGCACCTGCCGCTGCGCGGTGGCATATGCACAGCGGGCCAGAGCCGGCACATCGCCCATCGCGAACAGCGCATCCCAGCCAACCGTATCCAGAATGGCGCGATTACCCTCGATGTCCGAGCAGGTGATCGGCACCCCGGCCAACAGCGCCTCCAGGACCACGGTTGGCATACCCTCGCGGGCAGACGCCAGAATCATGCTGTCGCAAGCGGCCATCATGGCGGCAGAAGCATCATCGTCCTGCCATCCGAGGAAGCGTACACGGGCCGTGATACCCAGTTGCTGAGCGAGCGCCAGCAGAGGCTCGCGCTCATCGCCACGCCCAATGACATGCAGCACGGCATCCGCCAGGCAGGGCTCGGTCAGTGCCTTGAGCACATCATCCAGGCGCTTGATCGGGTCCAGTCGTCCGATCGACAAGAGCGCGGGCCGCCCCTCCAGAGGCGCTGCGGCAGAACGGCAGAGCGTACGCTGCGCATCGATACAGTTGGGGACGATCATCACTCGCCGGGATTTGAGACCACGCTTTGCCAGATCGTCTATCCAGCCCTCGTGCAGAAGCACCAGGGTGCCGGCAATATGCAGCAGAACACGCTCCGCCGTCAGGTCCCATAGGCGCTTGAACGCGCGCACCAGCCACGAGCCGCCGTCGTAGTAACAATGAGGGGTGTACACCACAGGCACCCGACGCAAGCGCGCCAGCAGTGCCGCACACAACACCAGCGGCGTGCGCGAACCATGCAGATGCACCACATCACAGCGACTCAGGCAGCCCCAGAGCCGACGGTAACCACCCCGTATCACCGGAAACGGCGCTTGCCCCTCGTCCACCTGGGGCGCAAGCATGCTCAGGGTCACTGCGGGATCATCGCGCAGCGCCTGTGCCAGCCCCTGAATATGCCGCGCAACACCGCTGTATAGCGGCTGATACTCCTTGCTCACGAAGAGCACACGAACCTTCATGCTTGCTCCTAATCGACCGCACAGCCAAGGCGGGCCAGCAACCGTGCAAGGCCTCCCGTCTCAGCCGTGAAACTCTCACGCAACCAGGCCAGCTGAGCCCGCGCAGCCTCCTCGCGAAACGCCACGTCGGTGCGCAGGCGCTGGTAGATATCCAATACCTGCGCCACATTCTCGGCACTGGGCAGCCCCTCCAGCGTTTGCAGGGCACTCCGATTGCCATCCACTGGTGCGACCAGACGCACGACCCAGTGGCCGGCCAGCGCCGCATCGAACAGCGCGGTGCTGCAACACCCCAGCACCAGGCGTGGCGTGGCTCCGGCGGCGAACTCGGCATGAGGCGGCCTGCTGCAGGCCTGCGCAGCTACTCCCGGATAGGGCTGCCATTCCTGAGGGTGCAGCAGGATGCGTAACCCTGGCTCGGCTTGCAGCAACGCTGTCGCAGTCGCTCGCAGCCAGCCCGGGAGTTCGCGACCGAGAATCGGCGCATGGGCCTGCGACAACAGGGAGAGCCCGGCGGGCGGCTTCTCGGGAGCCCTGAGTTCAGGCGCCCTGCCCAGTGCATCCTCGACCAGATGTGAGACCGGGCTGCCGCCCTCGACAAACGCGCGGCGACTGCCTGCCCCCCAGACCACATACCAGTCGGCGCGAGTCGGAAAGAACTCATCCGTTGGCACGCCGTGCTGAAGGCAAACCGTGGGCGCTCCCTGGCCAATGGCTGCATTGCTCATCATGTCGAAATCGTTGTGCAGCACCAGCGGTCCGCGTCGCCCGGCCAGTGTGCGCGCCAGACTTTCACGCCATAGCACGCGCCGGGACAGGCAACTGGCCAAAAGCAGCGAGCGCTGACCAAGCAGCACCCGTGCAAAGGTAGCCAAGGCCCTGCCAACGCCTGGCAAAGAAGGCCGCGCCGGGCGCAACACCGGTAATCCCAGGGACAGGTCACTGGGTAACAGGCGTGGATGTACCAGGGCGAGCGCATTCCCCGGCTTCACGTGCTGCAGGCAGCGCGCCACTGTTCCCCAGCCACTCTTGCCGGCCAGGGTAACCAGCAGAATGATCTCGTCCCCCTCCCGGCAGCTAACGGGCATGGGACTACGCAACAGCTGCCAGGCGTCCCGCAGCAGCGCGGCAACGCCACGCAGCCCCGCCCAACGCCGGTGGTTGGCCTGGAGAAAGAAGGCTTCGTGCCTGACGTCCACTGCTGCGTCACCGACTCGCAGGCGCAGTGTCGCCAGATGGCGAGCAAAGGCACTACGCGACCCAGTCGATGAGATCATTCAACACATCCCGGAAAAATGCCGCCACGCTACCCGCACCGCCGGCAATTGCCAAGCGCGAACCCCATCGAGAAATCCGGAACCGCGAACACCCAGGATACCCGCGGCAATACCCGTCGGCGCCCTGGCGTGCGTCACAAGGCGCAGTGGACGCACAAACTCCATGTCGCCCGCTGTGGCCTTGATGCGGCGGTAGCGACGCAACCAGTACTGCCAGCGATCGGCCTGAGCGGGTGGCCGCTTCAGCGACCGCCAATAAAGCCACTGGTAGAACAGCACCTCGATATCACCACGCAGAGCGCGCGCCAGATCGATCAGACCTCAGGCACCGCAACTCGGGAGTTCAGCACGTCACAGATAGCGCGCACGCCGCCAGACCGGCGAGGGCTCATTGCCACCGCAAGCCGGGCAGCAAAGGCCGACCAACAGGCGATCAAGCGCTCGAAGATCCGCTCACAATGATGGGGACTGAACAGCAGACATCATCGGCTCTGAACGCCTCAAGAGTGGCACTGAGCCGACAACGCCAGTAAACCTGCAATTGCATCGTTTTGCGCGGCTATGGCACATTGCAGAGCCTTTCCGAACACACAGACCCCGCCAACAGAAACGGATGTCGTGTGGCCCCCCTGCTGTTCGAATTCAGGTTGATTGCATGTCCACCTCGACACCCCCACCGTCCTTCCAGCAGAGCGAGGTTTCTCTCGGCGAACTGCTGCTGCGGGTCTTGCGCTTTTACCAGAGATTCTTCCGCCTCCTCGCCGCTCCCGCACTGCTGCTGGCATTGTGCGCGGCCTGGCAGGTCTCCCAGCGTCCGCTGTATGCGCTGGACGCGTTCATCGAGGTACCGGATATCACGCTCTCGGAGTGGCGCCAGACACAACCCTATCTCTGGGACGAGGCGCGGATCGCACGCAGTTTCGCGGGCGACGAAACAGAGCTGCAGAGACTGAAGCGCCGAGTCCAGAATCCGCTCTTCTGGACCTCAAGCGTCAGCTACCAACCCTCGATTTTCCGCGAAGATTTCCGTGAAATTCCTGGCCTGCAGAACGAGCAAAACCATGGACTAGGCCTGGCGCTCAAGCTGCGAGTTAGCGACGCGGAGCAGGCACAGCGCCATTTGCAGGTACTCAGCGAGCACATACGGCAGGCGTTGCTCGCCAACGGCCTGATGCAAGCCGTGCGCGAGGGGCAGAAGGCTCTTGCCGAGCGATCCAAGCTCCTGACCGAAAAGCTGCAGGTCGGCTTCGAAATCCAGCAGGCAGAGCAGCGCATCCGTGATATGCGCGACCTGCTCGACCGTTATCCGGAAACCCGGCAGATGCCCTCCCACACCGTCGTATCGGTACGCGAAGAAGGCGGTAAGTACCTGGCGCCATTGCCGCAGATCGTTGCGCTGGAGGCAACGGTTTCCGAACAGCAGGCCCGCCTGCGCAAGCTGGAGCGTGACCTGCACAAGCTGGACGCAACCGCAGCACTGCTGGCCGACATGGACGATGCCGACCAGCAAGCGGCATCGGGCACCGATATCTACAACCGCCTGCAGGAGAACAGTAACCGCCTGAGGGCCTCGCAGACACCATTCACCAGCGCTCAGGACGAAGCGCTGCAGGAGCTGAATGCCAAGACCGATCTGGCCAAGGCACGTTATGACGCCATGGCAGGCAAAGCCCGCTCCACCCTTGCAATGGCACCGATCTCGACCCGCAACCCGGTCCTGGCTGCCATCGCGACCTTCATCGTCGTATTGGGCGGTCTGTCACTCTGGCTCGCCGCACATCTCTGGCTACGCGGAGCGGAACCTGAGCTGCGCTGGCTGCCGCGCCGCCTTCGGACCCTGCTGATCAGCGCGAGGCCATCATGATGCGCCTTCTGGTGACCGGGGGAGCGGGAATGATCGGGCGTCGCGTGGTCGCGCAGTGGCGCGCTCGCCTCGGCGAAGTCGCCGTGTACGACAACCTCAGCAGCGGCTTGCCGATGCCGCACCAGGCAAGCCTGGCGATCCAGGCCGACCTGCGGGATGAAGACAGCCTTAAAGCGGTGCTGCGCGACTTTCGCCCAGAGGCCATCCTGCACCTGGCGGCGATTCACCACATTCCAACCTGTGAAAAACAGCGCGCCTACTGCCTCGACGTCAACGTGGTAGGCACCGAGCGCCTGTTGGCTGCCGCCACCGAGCACTCCATCGAACGCATCGTGCTGGCCTCCAGCGGGGCCGTCTATGCCTGGCAAGAAGCCGCACTCAGCGAACAACACAGTCCACTGGCCCCCTGCGACAACTATGCCCTGTCCAAGTTCTGCAATGAACAGCAGCTGCGCTACTGGGCCAACCAGGGCCGACGTATCGGGCGTGCTGCACGGATCTTCAACACCATTGGGCACGACGATCCCAACGCACACCTCATTCCCGACATACTGACGCAGCTGCAACAATCGTCCAACGGCGTCATCCGCCTCGGCAACCTCACACCACGCCGGGACTACCTGCACGCCGATGACGTGGCCGCCGGCCTGATCGCCCTGCTGAACGATCCTCGCGACTCGCTTGCATTCGATACCCTCAACCTCTGCTCAGGCGTCGAACACTCCGTCGAGCAGCTCGTGCGCGAACTGGCAGATGTCCTACAACGCCCTGTCACCATCGAAGTGGATCCTGCTCGCCAGCGCCCGGTCGATCGCATCAGCCAGCTGGGTGATCCACGCCATACCCTGCATACGCTGGGCTGGCAGCCACGCATGGGCTTCAAGGAGGCTCTGCGGCGGGTTGCATTTCCGGACAGCCAGGCGTGAGTGAGGCAAACGGGCGCAGCTCTGGAATGAGACAGATGCTGGTGCTCGCCACGCTGGTCTATGCAATAGGCCAGGGCACCAACTTTCTCTTCCAGCTGCACCTGCTGCACCTGCTGGGCGCCAGCGCTTATGGTCATGTTGGGCTGGCGCACCTGCTGCTGATTACCGTGATCTTCCTTGCAGACCTGGGCTACGCCTCGTTGTTCCTGCGCGAAGATCCCGGCCAGGCGGGCTGGCTGCGCGACTGGCGCTGCGCCCTGACACACCGACTGGTCGCCACACTGCTGTTGCTGTCCATCTGCAGTGTTGCGATACAGGTGCTCGCCCCGAATGCCGAGGCATTGGACTACTGGCTGGGTGCAGCCCCTGCCGCCTTTCTGGCGCTATTCAACTTCTCCTCGCCCTTGATTATCAGGGGACGCCGCCTGGTGGCGTTGCTTTCCGGTCAGGTGGCCTGGCCGGTTGCTCTGGTGCTGAGCCTGTTGCTGCCGTCGCACCTGCCATTATCGACAGCTGCGAGTGCTGGCATTGCGGTCAGCCTGGGCTTTGCCACTCAGGCGGTGGTGCATCTGTTTCTCAGCCAGGACTGCAGATGCTGGCTACCCGGCATGGGCAAGGGCCAGCTCAACAGCGCCCTGCACCTGTCGGCACTGGGTGTCTGTGGCACCCTGCATGACCGGCTCACCGTCTTCCTGCTCGCCCCTCTGACACCCGGTTTCCTCCCCTGGTACCTGCTACTGAACCACGCGCTCAACGGCCTATCGGGCATACAGGCCCAGCTCTCACGCCTGATGCTGCCGGGCGCAGCCGATGACCCAGGGCGAGCACGGGTGCTGCAGGCCAGTTCATGGACACTACAGGGCACTGCGGCGCTGCTGATGGCTACCCTGATAATGCAGGGGATGACGTCTGACGCGGAACGCCAGCACTGGCTGGCACTCACCGGCGTTCTGCTGCTTGCCTGGGGCATCACGGTCATCGGCGGCTTCCTCAGCCTGCCGCTGATTGCCGGCAATCGCGAGCGGCCGCTGGCCCGCTTGCTCGCGATCACCATCGCTGTCAGCGCTCCACTTCAGCTCCTGGCCGCCTGGGTACAATCACCCGAACTGCTGCTGTGGAGCCGCACACTCTGCCTGTTCACAATTACGCTGGGCGTGGTCCGACTGCAGAACCTGCGCCTGACCAGTTGGGGATGGCTGACGACGGCTATCGCCCTGCTGGCAGGCCTCCTGGGGTTCACCTCCGCCGCCCCCTGGTGCGGTCTGCTGCTGGCGCTGCCCCTGCTGGCCGCGGTGGCGGGAAGGCGTCCCCACTATCTCCCCCACCCTGCCATGCAGGTTTCCACATGACACCCGGAGTCCCAAACCAGTGTGCGGTCTGATTGCAGTACGTGACTTCTCCGCCACCAGCAACCTGGAGCCCGCAGTCCAGCGCGCGCTCGCCAGTCTGGCCCGACGCGGCCCGGACGGCGAGGGTCTGGCTACCGTGGAGCAGACGCCCCGCACCGTCCTGGGCCATAGACGTCTGGCCATCTACGACACCCGCACGGTGGCCGCCCAGCCCATGCTCTGCCCGGATACGGGCAACTCGCTGGTGTTCAACGGTGCCATCTACAACTTCCGCAGCCTGCGCGATGAACTGCGCGCCTCCGGCTGCGTGTTCAGGACCGACAGCGATACCGAAGTGTTGCTGCACGGCTGGCGGGTATGGGGCGAGGAGCTGTTCGCGCGCTGCAACGGCATGTGGGCGCTGGTGATCTGGGACGCGGCCAGCGGCGACCTGGTGTATTGCCGCGACCGACTGGGCATCAAACCACTCTACCTGTGCAATGACGGGCAAACGGCCATACTGGCCAGCGAGATCTCCGCCATCGCTGATTTCAGGGGGGGATACCCGCCTCCCAATCCGGAGAAACTGTTCGACTTTCTGGTGACCTCGTATTCCGAACAGAGCCATGCCACCTTCTTCCAGGGCATTCAGGCAGTACCTCCCGGACAGGTCTATCGGCTGAGCCGTACGGGGCGAACCCGCGCGCGGGCCTACCATCACTGGCCGCAGCCGGGTGAACTGGAGCCGCTCGACGCAGAAGCCCTGCACGCACTGCTCACCGACGCCGTAAGCCTGCGCCTGCGTGCCGATGTGCCGGTGGCCAGCCTGCTTTCCGGGGGCCTGGACAGTTCGATCATCACGCACCTGGCGCTCAAGGCCAGCGACTCTCCGCAGCATCGCCTGGAGGGAGCGTTCACCTATGCTTACCATGAAGCCGAGCACGCCGCCGTTGACGAATCCGCCAAAGCTGCGGCTTTCATGCACGCCAGCGGACGCCCCGACCTGCACCGGATCGTGCGCTTTGCCGCTATTCCCAGCGCCGACGAGCTGATGAGTCTGGTGGGCGTGCAGGGTGAACCCTTCGCAACGCCCTCGATACTGGCCAGCTTCCGTACCTACCGCGCGATTGCCGAACAGGGATTCAAGGTCGTGCTGGGTGGCGAGGGCGCCGACGAATTGCTGGGCGGCTATACCGTCCGCTACCACCCGTTGGCAGTACGCAGCGCCTTGCACCAAGGACAGTGGCGACAGGCTGCAAAATTGATGGGACACCGCACATTTCCGCGTTCGCTGCTGCTCAATCGCATGATCTGGGATATGCCGCTGTCAGTAATCACGCCTCTGCTGCGGCGTCTGCGGCCAAGCGTGCAGGCCATCAGTGGTGATCTGTGGTCCGCCCAGCGCCAGCGCATGGAAGCCATTCGCGACAATGCGCGCCTGGATCTGGAGCAACGGCTGCGCGACGATCAACTGAGCAGTCTGTTGCCCAGGGTATTGCGCATGGCCGATCGCACCAGCATGGATGCCGGCATCGAACTGCGCAGCCCTTTCATGGATTATCGCCTGGTCGAACGCGCCCTGGTTACGCCAGCTGCCGAACGCGTTGGCGAGCGCTACTCGAAAGTGCTTCTGCGCACCGCGTTCCGCAACGAACTCCCCGCCTCGGTTGTCGAGACCCCGAAAAACACCGGCTTTGGCCATGCCGAGCAGTTCCTGCTGCGGCGCCTGCCCTGGGAACCCTTGCTGGAGGATCTACCGGCCGAGCTCGGCAGCTTCATCGATGTTGCCAGCCTGCGACGCAGGCTCAGCGATCCGCATACCGAACACAGCACCCTGTGGCAAGCCCTCTCGGTGGCGCTCTGGTACCGGAGATTCTATGCGTGAAGCACTCTGGCAGCGTGGACGGGCCATCGACAGCGGTCAGTGCCGTATGTGCGGGACCACGGTCGGCCAGCGACACTTCTGGCCTGAGGTTTACGCCAACTCGGGCCAGCAACTGTGTCGCTGCGCTCATTGCGCCGGGGTCTACCTGGCGCCTGGCTTCACCGAAGAAGGCCTGGATGAATTCTATGCCGTGGCTTATCGACGGCTCTTTCCCGCCGAGATTCCCTGGCACAGTACGGAACGCTTCTTCAGATGGCGCGGCGACCGGACCATTGCCCGGCAACGTCTGCAGCTGATCGGCCCCGCACTTGCTTCTGGAGACCGACTGTTCGAACTGGGGTCAGGCTTTGGCGCCTTCCTCGCCGAGACGGCCATACAACACCCCGATCTGCAGCTCATCGCCAGTGAGCCAGATGTGGCAAACCGGAATACCTTGCTCGGGCAGCACAAGGTTCACTTCGTAGAAGGACTCGACACCCTCGAACCGGCAAGCCTGGACGGGCTGGTGGCCTTTCATACGCTGGAGCATGTGATAGATCCGCTCACCACCCTCGATCTGGCGGCTCGCGCCTTGCGGCCGGACGGCCAGCTGTGGATCGAGGTCCCGGACCTTTTCGGTGACTGGACCAGCCGCCTGTACGTGCATCCGGCACACCTGAGCTACTTCTGTCGGGAAAGCCTGCGCAATCTGGCGATGGCTGCCGGGTTCGAAGTGCTGAGCTGCGGCCCGCATCCGCTGTCGAGCCTAAGAGGCAATCTCTGGCTGCATGCGCGCCGTCCGGCGCAGCTGCTGCAGCGTCCCTTGCACGCCGAGGCAGAACAGGTCATCCAGGCCATCGACAACCGGATCTCGCGCGTAGGGTGGGGAGCACGCGATGTCCTCAGGGCACTGGCCAAGCGCATGGCAATCAGGGTCCTCGGCCCGGGCGCAGTAGGCGAATGGCAGCGCTGGCGCCACAGACAACCGGATCGGGAGCAGCAGAAGTGAGATTCTTCCTGCTGCTGGTCCTGGTGATCTGGGTACATCTTGGCGATCTGACCAGCGCCTGGCTATACAGCTTCTGGCCTCCGGCCGCTGAGCTGAGAAATCTGCGCGATGCCATGGTCATCAGCCTTGCGGCATGCTGCCTGCTGACAACACGCCTGCCCACCCAGATCATGCTGCCGATGATCAGCTATGTCGGGCTGGCCGCGATCTATCTGATCCTTGCGGTCGGTGGAGCGCCACTGGGCTTGCAGATTGCCTCCTTTGGCACCCTGGTGATTCCACCACTGTTCTTTCTCGCGTCCTACTATTGCGTGCGTACGCCCGGACAACTGCGCACTCTCGCAGGCTGCCTGGTCATGCTCGCCCTTGCCAGCACCCTGTTCGGCGCCTGGGATCGGCAGAACACCGAGTTCTGGCTATACGACATCGACTACCCCAAGTACATGCTGGAGGTTAAAGGCATGCACGTCGGCGGAAACCCGGAGAACGGTCTGCCCTGGAACTTCTATGGCGGTATGGAGCTGGAGCTGGAGCGTCGAGCAGCCGGCCTATTAGCGTCGCCACTGGCCCAGGGCATGTTCCTATGCGTCAGCTCACTGCTGGCCATTGCCTGGCTGCAGAGGCGCGCAACCACGCTCGGGCTGCTGATGTGTGCAGTACTGTTCGCCGGAATCTGGATGTCCGGCACCCGGGGGGCGATGCTTGCAGCAGGCCTTGCCCTACTTGGCTACCTGTACTGCAACCGCAGCCTGCTTCCCGGTCGCGGCTGGCGCTGGCTAATACTCGGCAGCAGTGCACTGGCGATCGTCGCAGCCTCCTGGCAGATTGTGATCATGAGTGTGAACTTTCTCGACGGCTCGACCATCGGCCACTGGATGGCTTTGCAAAAAAACCTGCAGGATCTGCCGAGCGTACTGCTGTTTGGCGCCGGCCTCGGCCAGCAGGGCGGGATGGCCGGCAACATAGCGGCAGCAACCATCGGCGGGGGCGAAGGTGCGATTTTCAGCATCGCCTTCCAGCTGGGATTGCCGGCCGCCCTGCTCTTTCTGCTCTTTCTGGCCAATCTGGTCATCCAGCTGTGGCGTCATTATCGGACCCAGGGAGAACCAATGGCGCTGGCCGCGACCTGGCTCCTGCTGGGTATCTCGACCACGCTGGTTAGCTCCGAACACATGCTTTCCGTCTCGGGGTCAGCGGCACTCTGGCTGCTGTCCGGCGCAGCACTGCGCAGCCTCAATGCATCTCGGGCCCGGATTCACAACGAGTTGTGTCAGTCATGAATGCAGCTACCAAGCGCCGTATCCGTTTGCTGGGTTGCCCTATCGACCTGCTGAGCCCGCAGGAACTATTGGCCGATATCGAACAGGCGCTGCACAACAACGCCTGCATTCGTCTCGAAGGCTTGAACGTTGCCAAGCTGGTCGATGCCCGCAGAACGCCAAGCCTCATGCAGGCACTGGAACAGGCCGAGCGCGTCCATATCGACGGGGCGGGCATCCATCTGGGGCTGAAGTGGCTGCATCGCTGTGTCCCGCCCAGAAGAGCCGGTATCGATCTTCTGGGAGATCTTTGCGCGCTGGCCGCTCGTCTCGATGCCCCCATCTTCCTACTCGGCGCAAGACCACACGTCGTGCAGGCAACGGCCGAGAAGTTGATGGCACGCTACCCTGGACTGCGCATTGCCGGTGCGCGCGATGGCTACTTCAAACCCGAGGAAGAAGCTGACGTCGCCGCCGCCATCCGCGCCAGCGGTGCCAAACTGCTGTTCATTGGTATCAGCTCCCCCAAAAAGGAAAACTTCCTCCACCAGCACTGGGAACAGCTGGGCGTCAATCTGGGAATGGGGGTGGGTGGATCCTTCGATGTGCTATCCGGTGAACTACCACGAGCTCCCCGCTGGATGCAGCGCATCGGCATGGAGTGGTGCTTCCGCATGCTGCTCGAACCACGCCGGCTGGCCTGGCGCTATCTGAACACCAACTATATCTACGCAGGCTTGCTCCTGGCTGCAAAAGCCAGGACCTTCATGACCAAGCGAAAGAACACGACTGCCTGAATCGCGCCCCCCAAGGTGCGCAGGCAATATGAACCCGATAAAGCAAAAGGGCTCCCGCAGGAGCCCTTTTTCATTCACCGCAACCGATCAGTGGGCGAACAGCGAACCGCCCTGCTTGCCAGCCAGTTTCTCCGGCTTGATCAGGAAACGGGCCAGGGCCGGCAGCAGCCACAGCGCACCGAACATGTTCCACAGCAGCATGAAGGTCAGCATCAGACCCATGTCGGCCTGGAACTTGATCGCCGAGAAGATCCAGGTGACAACGCCGATGGCCAGGCACAGACCGGTGAACAGCACGGCCTTACCGGTGGAGCGCAGGGTCTGATAGTAAGCCTCCTGCAGCGTCATGCCGGCGCGCAGGAAACTCTCCAGGCGGCTGTAGATGTAGATGCCATAGTCCACACCGATGCCCACGCCCAGCGCGATTACCGGCAGGGTCGCCACCTTCACGCCGATACCCAGCCAAGCCATGAGGGCATTGCCGAGGATGGAGGTGAGGATCAGCGGCAGGATGATGCACAGCATCGCGCCGAAGGAACGGAAGGTGATCAGGCACATCAGCGCAACGCAGATGTACACCAGGATCAGGATCTTCAGCTCGGACGTGGCGATCACCTCGTTGGTGGCCGCTTCGATACCGGCGTTACCGGCAGCCAGGATGAACTCCAGGCCTTCCTTGTTGTTTTCCGCGGCGAATTCCTGCACCACCGAGACAGCACGCTTGAGCGTGGCGGCCTTGTGGTCGTTGAGGAACACCAGGACCGGCGCCAGCGAGCAATCGGCGTTGTACAGGCCATCGGCACGGGCGATGGAGTTGTTGAGGATGTCCGGGTTGCGCGACAGGGTCTCCCACTTGAGGCTGCCCTCGTTCATCCCCTTGATCACCTGCTTGGACACGCTGACCATGGAGATGGCCGATTGCACGCCCTCGGTGTTCTCCAGGCGCCACATCAGCTGGTCCATCGGCGCCAGGGTCTCGTGGGTCGAGCAACCCTCGTTCGGCGTCTTGACCATCACCACCAGCACATCGGAGCTGGTCGAGTAGTTGCTGATGATGAAGTTGTTGTCCTGGTTGTAGCGCGAGTCCGGACGCAGTTCCGGCGCGCCCTGGTCGAGGTCGCCGACCTGCAGGTTGGCCTTCTGGTACCAGAACGCGGCCACGCCGGCGGACAGGGCGATGACCACCGAGATCGGCGCCACCACCGGGTGGGCGAAGTTGGACAGCAGACGCCAGAACGGCTGCTCACGACCGGCTTCACGCTTGCTGCGCTCGACCGCCTTCTTGCTGATACCGATGTAGGAAATCGCCACCGGCAACAGGATCAGGTTGGTGAACACGATCACCGCCACGCCGATGGAGGCGCCGATGGCCAGCTCGCGAATCACGCCGATGTCAATCACCAGCAGGGTGATGAAGCCGACGGCGTCCACCAGGATGGCAATCATGCCCGGCAGGAACAGCTGACGGAAAGTCCGCCGCGCCGCGGTCAGGGCATTGTCGGCGTCGCTCGACTGCAGGGCGATACCGTTGATCTTTTGCACCCCGTGGGAGATGCCGATGGCGAAGATCAGGAACGGCACCAGCATCGAATACGGATCGAGACCGAAACCGGCGAGGTTCATCAGGCCCAGCTGCCAGACCACCGCGATCAGGGTGGTGGAGACCACCGAGATGGTCGAGCGGATGCACCAGCTGAACCAGTACAGCAGCACCAGGGTGATGCCCAGGGCAATGCCGAAGAAGGCCACCACCATGATCAGGCCGTCGATCAGGTCACCGACCTTCTTGGCGAAACCGACGATGTGGATCTGCACATTGGGGTTCTGCGCCTGGTACTTCTCGCGGATCTTCTCCTCCAGCTCATGGGAGAACTGGCGATAGTCCAGCTTGACCAGCTTGCTCTGGTCATTCGGGTCGGGGTACTGCTCGAGCAGCGGTACGTCGACGATGCTCGACTTGAAGTTGTTGGCCACCAGACGGCCGACCTGGCCGGACTTGAGGACGTTGTTGCGCAGCTCCTGCAGGCTCTCGGCAGAGCCGTCGTAGGTCTGCGGAATCACCTCGCCACCGTCAAAGCCTTCCTCGGTCACTTCGGTCCAGCGCACGGCCGGGCTCCACAGCGACTTCAGGCCCGAACGGTCGACACCGGCGATGTAGAACACTTCGTCATGGATCTGGCGCAGGGTTTCCATGTATTCCTTGGAGAAGATGTCGCCATCTTTCGCCTCCACGGAAATACGCACGGTGTTGCCCAGGTTGGCCAGATCATTGCGGTGCTCGAGCATGTTCTGGATGAAGGGATGCTCTAGCGGAATCATCTTCTCGAAGCTGGTCGAGGGACGAATGTGCGAGGCCTGCCACAGCAGGAGAATGGTGATCAGCGCGCACAGTGCGATAACGACCGGGCGGTTGTTGAAGATCAGGCGCTCAAGAAAAGTCGCCTTGTCCTGATGATGGTTCATGGAACTCATATGCTGATTCGCCCCGGCTTATTGTTTTTTGCCTGGCTCGAGGCCAGTCGGAGTAGCGAGGTGTACGCCGCCCTGGCCCACCAGGACCAGGTTGCCCGCCGCATCATCGGTGGCGCCGGCCAGCGAGGCACGGTCGGCACGGTTGACGACGGTAAAGGCACGCCCGGCATCCTTGCTGGTCAGCACACTGCCGCCATGACCGACGATGACCAGGGTACCGTCCTTGAGCAGGCTGCCATTGGCCAGGCCGAACTCCAGCGGACCGCTCTCGGAGAGTAGCTTGATCTGCTGCCAGCTCTTGCCGAAATCGGTGGAGCGGAACAGGTTGCCGCGCAGGCCATAGGCCAACAGGGTGTTGGCGCTGGCGGTGCCGAGCGCGCCGAACAGGGTGCCCTCGTAAGGGCCCTGGACTTTCTCCCAGGTCTGCCCCCAATCGGCGGAACGGAACATGCTGCCCGCCTCGCCCACCACGAACAGGCCAGCATCCTTAACCGCGGTAATGCCGTTGAGGTGATAACCGTCTTCGTTGTCCAGACGGTCGCTGACATCATTCCAGGTCTTGCCGCCGTCACTGGTTTCCAGCAGCGCACCGTAGGCACCGACGGCGTAACCGGTGCTGGTATCACGGAACCAGATATCCAGCAGCGGCGCTTCGCGCTCCAGATCCTCGTGCTGCAATTCCCAGTTGGCGCCGCCGTCGTCGCTGGCGAGGATCTGTGCGTCGTGACCGACCGCCCAGCCATGCTTGTCATCGACAAAGTACACGGCGGTCAGCAGCTGGCGGCTGGGCACACGGGCCTGCACCCAGTTGCGACCGGCGTCTTCGGAGAACAGGATATGGCCGCGATCGCCAACAGCGACCAGGCGCTTGCCGGCATGGGCGATGTCCAGCAGCAGGCTGGTCACGGCCTTGGGCGACTCGATGGAGGTAATGGTGGCTGCTTCCGCGGCCTGCAGCGGCAGGGGCGCGGCGAAGGCCAGAACGGAACATACGCTGAGCAGAGACAGCGCTTTCGCCAGCGGCGATGGATGACGGGCCGGGGCCTGGAAACTCAGGGCGCCGGAGTGGGTGCGCCGCATGACGGGCTCACGCATATATATCCCCCTTTATTCTTATAGGTGGGTTCACGCCTTTTATCAGGCGGGCTCATGCTATACGGCTTTGGAAAAACCTGACAATCGGCGTGACGTTATGTTTTGTTAAGCGCCGGTTACGCTCGGACAACGCCATGTAAAAGGCCGCCGGCTTTGTCGGCGGCCTTTTCAGCATCTGCTCAGCGCGTGCCGACGCGGCGCAGGGTCGCCACCGAGAAGTGGTTGTCGTCCGGCAGCGGCCGGCCGAAGTCACTGGTGCCGTTCTCCTCATTGTCGAGGTTCTGCACGTAGTAGCGACCGGACTGCAGGTCGTGGAACACGTCCAGCGCCGACCAGATAGTGGGCAGCTCGTAGTAGTTCTTCAGGTAGGCAACCGAGACGCGCCACAGCTCGCCACGGCTGTCGTACTGATCGGCCAGGGCCACCTGCCAGCTGTCCTCGTCGAGATACAGGGTGCGCTTGCCGTAGATGTGCCGTGCGCCCGGCTTGAGCGTGCCCTCCACCACCCAGACGCGGTGCAGTTCGTGACGAGTGAACTGCGGGTCGAGGTGACCGGGTTTGATCAGCTGATCGTAGCGGACGTCCGGGCTGGAGAGCCTGTAGTTGTTGTAGGGGATATAAATCTCCCGCTTGCCCAGCAACTTCCAGTCGTAACGGTCCGGCGAGCCGTTGAACATGTCCTTGTCGTCGGCCGTCATTAGGTTGTCGGCAGTGCCCAACGGCGTGTCGTAGGCCACGCTGGGGGCACGCCGCACGCGGCGCTGGCCGGCGGCGTAGGCCCAGGCCTGGCGTGCCTCCTGCACCTGGTCGAGGGTCTCGTGAACCAGCAGCGCACCACCGGCCAGGCGCGCCGGCGCCTTGGTCACGGCCATGTAGTAGAACAGCATGTTATCCAGCTGCTCGGCCGAACCGCCTTGGCGGTAGTAGCTGAACAGCGCTTCCTGCTGGGTGGTGATCAGCGCATAGCTGCCGTTGCGCTGCACGCTGGCGTCCGAGGACTGACGCACGGCGTAGGTGCCGCGATAGCGGGCAACGTGGTTCCACACCGCCTCGACGCCGCTTTGCGGAATCGGGAAGGGAATGCCACCGTAGGCCTCGGCGAAACCATTGCCGCCTTCCAGCAGACGCGCCTTCTCGGCATTGCGCCGGGTGTTGTCGTACACCCACTGCGGTGCCGAGGCACTGCGTCGGGTCTGGTAGACCGGCATCTGGAAGCTGTCCGGATAGGTGCGGAACAGCGCCAGCTGGCCGGGCGTCAGGTGGTCCTGGTACTGCGCCAGGTTGGCCTTGCTGATGGTGAACAGCGGTTTATCGCCGGCAAACGGATCGACATGGTGATGGCCAGGCCCGGCATAGCCAGCCGGGGCCTGGGTGATGCCGCCGCTCCAGGCGGGAATGGTGCCCGCGGCGTTGGCTGCCTTGTCGCCCCCCAGCGGGGTCAGGCTGCTACCCAGCTTGGCCGCGTCCTCGGCGCTTACCGCCGCCAGCGCGGCATTCGACAGGCACAGCAGCAGCCCCGTCGCAAACAGTCCTTTCAACATTCTTGTCGTGCTCCACTCGTTCGGGCCAGGCATGGCTGGCCAGCTGTACGCACCACCGCCAGGGTGTGCCGGAAGCCCGCATCCTTTCCGGAAGGCCTGCAGCAATGCCCGACGCGCGGACTGCCGGCGCGTGTGGATCTGGGCATTGCAAGTGATGACCCATGACCGGGATGGCAAGATGCCAGCCCGAGCGCGCGGCAGTTAAGCAGATTGTGCCGGGTAAAAGCGCCAAGCAGCGCACGCGCGGAAGCAGCGACCCAGAGGTCTGCAAGCGGCTTTTCAGTCAGGCAAAAAAAAAAACGTCGACCCGGTCACGGGACCGGGTCGATAGAGGGCCGCTCAAACGAGCGGCGGGAGTAGCAGATGCCTTAGCGAGTACCGCGGCGGCGCAGTGCGGAAGGGGTGAACTCGCTGTCCTCAGGAACCGCCTTGGCGAAGTTGACGGTGCCCGGCTCCTCGGTATCGAGGTTCTGCACGTAGTAGCGGCGGCTCTGCAGATCGTGGAAGGCCTCCATGGCCGACCAGGTGGTGGGCAGGTCGTAGTAGTTCTTCAGATAGGCAATGGACACGCGCCACAGTTCGCCACGGGTGTCGTACTGGTCAACCACGGCGGCCTGCCAGCTGTCCTCGTCGAGGAACAGGGTGCGCTTGCCATAGACGTGGCGCGCGCCCGGCTTGAGCGTGCCCTCCACCACCCAGACGCGGTGCAGCTCGTTACGGGTCAGCGCCGGGTTGACGTGACCGATCGTCAGCACATCCTCGTACTTCACCCCGGCCGCGGAGACGCGGTAGTTGTTGTAGGGGATGTACAGCTCCTTCTTGCCCACCAGCTTCCACTCGTAGCGATCCGGCGAACCGTTGAACATGTCGGTGTCGTCGGCGGTACGCAGGCCTTCGGAAGCGGCGATCGGCGTGTCGTAGGCCAGGTTCGGCGCGCGCCGCACACGGCGTTGCCCGGCCGCATAGGCCCAGGCCTGACGCGGCTCCTTCACCTGATCCAGGGTCTCGTGCACCAGCGCCGCACCGCCGGCCAGCCGCGCCGGGCTCTTGGTGAAGTTCAGGTAGTAGAACAGGATGTTGTTGAGGTCGGCGTAGCTGCCCTTCGGATCGTAGTAGCGGAACAGCGCCTCGACCTCGGACACCACCGGCGAATAGGCGCCGCTGCGCTGCACGGCCGCTTCCACCGAGCGACGGGTGATGTAGGTGCCGCGATAACGCACGATGTGGTTCCACAGCGCTTCCAGGCCGCTCTGCGGAATCGGGAACGGAATGCCGCCATAGGCGTCGGCAAAACCGTTGCCGCCTTCGACCAGCTTGGCAGTGGTGGCGTTCTTGATGCTGTTGTCATACACCCACTGCGGTGCCGAGCCGGAGCGACGGCTCTGGTACACCGGCATCTGGAAACTCTCCGGATAGGCGTTGAACAGGGCGATCTGCCCCGCGCTCAGCTTGTCCTTGTACTGCTCCAGGTTGGCCTTGGTGATGGTGAACAGCGGCTTGTCGTCCGGAAACGGATCGATATGGTGCTGGCCGCTGCCCTTGTAGCCGGCCGGCGCCTGGGTGATGCCACCGGTCCAGGCCGGGATACTGCCGTCGGCATTGCCGGCCTTCTCTGCGCCGAAGGGGGTCAGCGTGCTGCCGAGCTTGGCCGCCTCTTCAGCGGACACGGCAGCCAGCGCGCTGCCGGCGGAAAGCGCGAGGGCCACGGCGGCGCCCATCAGCGTGTGTTTCATCAACATGGTGTTTCTCCGTACTGGCGGGGCGAGCGGCCTGACCGCCCGCCCCTGAAAGGATGGTCAGAAGGAATACTTGAGGTTGACGCCGACGTTGTCGCGGTCGCGGCCGCTGTTGTTCTGCCCGGCACCGTAGTACTCGGTGTACTGCACCTCAGCCTCCAGGCTGTTCAGGTAGCTGGCGCGCAGGCCCACCGAATAGGCCATGGCGCCTTCGACGAAGTTGCCGGTCTGGTGCGAGTTGCCCTGGAAGTTGTGCTTGAACACGGCGAAGGGCGACAGGTTGACCCCGGCATACACATCGTTCCAGGTACCGGACAGCGCCAGGGTGTAGCCATAGGCATCGCGATCCAGCTGATCCTCATCGTCGTAACCGGAAACGTAGGCACCGTTGGGGCGGCCGGCAAAGCCGCGCTCGCTGCCGTCGTAGGCGGTGTAGGTCAGGTCACTGGCGCGGGCATGCTCGGAGGCCAGCTCGGCTACCCCGAGCAGTGAGTCGAAGCTTATCGCCGGGCCGAAGTTGTAGATGGTGCCGATGGACAGGTTGAACGCCTCGATGCGCTCGTAGTTGTGGAACAGCGGCCCGCGGCACAGCTGCTTGCCGGAAATCGCGGAGCAGGCCTGATCGCCCGGAACATTGCCGTCGTAGATATTGGTCTCGCCAAAGAAGCCGGGGACCAGCAGATCGCCCAGCAGATCGTTGGTGGCGCTGATACCCACCGGCAGGTTGGGCCGATAGGCGATCTCGCCGAAAACCGAAGCTTCGCCGATGTTGGTGTTGAAGCTGAAGCCGTAGACGCGGATGTCTTCCACGTACTCACGACGGGCCACGGCGTTGGCGGCGGCGTCCAGCGTGGCCACTGCCGAGGCAAACGGCCCTTGCGATGACTGCAGCGCAGCCAGGTCGACGCCGTCGTATTGGCTCAGGTCCACCGCGATCTGCGGCTCCTTGGCGTGATAGTTGATGAAGTAGAAACCGAACTCGGTGAGGTTCAGCTCCTCGGCGACATAGCGCAGGGCGAAGCCGTACTGGCCGTCGTTCTTGGCGTTGATGTCGCCGCCGACGTTGGCCACCTTGAACACCTTGTTCTCAGGGTCCAGGTAGGAGTTGGGGCCGAACGTGCCATTGCCAACCAGGCCGGCAGCAAGCGCACTCTCATAGCCCGACATCACCGTTGGCAGCAGCGGATTGTCATAGCGCGTATAGGCCGTGATACCGCCATCGGCAAACAGGTCGGTCTCGGAGAAGAAGGTGCCGACCGGATCGATGGCCGACTCCTTCCAGTTCCACTGGTAGAAACTTTCCAGCGACAGGTTGTCGGTCAGGCCGATGTTGAAGTTGAAGGCCTCCACCGGCACCAGCACTTCCTTGAGTTCGGAGCCAGGCAGGCGGAACTTGGCGGCGTCGATCGGGTTGGTGGTGTTGATGCCACCACGGTAGAAGATGCCCTCGCCCCAGTTGAATACCTGGCGACCGACCTTGACGGTCAGCGGCATGCTGCCAACGTCCCAGTTGCCATAAACATAGGCATCGAGGATTTCAGCATTGTTGCCGGCGCTATCACGGGTGCCGTCGGTGAAGTCACGGTTGTTGGGGTAGCTCTGGCTCGGACGGAAGTCGTCGTTGTCGTTGCGCTTGTCCATGATCTGGGTGTCATAGAAGGCGGTGCCGCGCACGAACAGGCCGTAGTTCTGGTAGTTGGCCTCCAGGTCGGAGGTGATCTTGAACACCTCGGAAACCAGGCCGGTGTCGAAGTTGCGATTGCCGTCGTTGCCGTTGGTGTCGTCGTTGGTCTTGTCCTGGCCCTGCACCCGGTACAACTGGCCGTAGGACAGCGTGGTATCCAGCGAGCCGGTCACCTCGCCATCGACGAAGCTGAACTCGACAGCCCCCGCCGGCACTGCCAGCACCAGCGGGATGAGGCCGGCTAGGGCAAAACCCGCCTTGGCAGGGGCGAGACAGAGAGATGACTTGCGCAAGGGGATGGCCATCGGCAACTCCATGGATCGATTGTTCTTGTTATGGGCTCTGAGCCACTGGCGCGAGGTGCCGGTCTATGCCGGCTTCGCGAGCGAACAGAGACTATTCAAGATCGATACCAAGAAGGCAGCGTGTGACGAGGATTTCACCTTTCGGGCACGACAGTCCCAAAAATGGCCAATCCCCCCCAAGGATGTCTCAATTTGTCTACTGCCTGGCGCGGTTTAACCTTGAGAATCGACCGCTTCGGAAGGGGAAAAAGCGTCTGGCACGCGGCCTGGAGCGACGCGGCAAAGCTGATCAGGCAGAAAGGAAACACCGCGTAACAGCCGGCGTTACCGAGCGCTTGCTTGGTAACGCCGGCACAGGGTCAGGCCAGACTCTTGCTGACCACTTCGAACACGTCGCTGGACAGCTCGCCGCTGGCCAGAATGCGTTCCAGCTCATCGCGCATCAGCGCCTGGCGCGCAGCGTCGTACTTGCGCCAGCGGGTCAGCGGGCCGAGCTGGCGCGAGGCGATCTGCGGGTTGGTGGCATTCAGGCTGATCACCTGGTCGGCCAGGAAGCGGTAGCCGCTGCCGTCGGCCGCATGGAAGTTGACCAGGTTCTGCCCAGCGAAGGCGCCGATCAGCGCGCGCACCTTGTTCGGGTTCTTCAGGGTGAAGGCCGGGTGCTGCATCAGCGCCTGCACGCGGGCCAAGCCGCCCGGCAGAGTGCAGGCGGCCTGCACGCTGAACCACTGATCCATGACCAGGGCGTTGTCCTTGAAGTGCTCGGCGAAGGCCTTGAGCGCCTCGGCCTTCTCCACCTCGAACGGTGAGTTGACCAGCACAGCCAGCGCGGTCAGGCGCTCGGTCATGTTGTCGCAGGCCTCGTACTGCTCCAGAGCCGCGGCCAGCACCTGCGGCTTGCCGGTCAGCATCAGGTAGGACAGCGCGATGTTCTGCAGACTGCGGCGGGCGAAATGGTCCGACTCGGCCACATAGGGCGTGTTGCGCGACACCTCGCGATTGGCCTGGTAGCGCGCCCACAGCGGCTCGAACAGTGCTTCGGCCAGCTGCGCACGGGCGAATTCACGGGCCACGTGGATGGCATCGACGTCGGCCACATCACTGATCTCGGTCAGGTAGCCCTCCCCCGGCAGCGACAGCATCTCGGCGACCATGGCCTGATCCAGGCTGTCGTTCTCCAGCACGCTGCGCAGGGCCGCGACCAGGCGCGGATCGAGCGCCAGCGGCTCGCCGCGCTGGTGCTGGCCGATCAACTCCTGCAGCACCTGCACGGCCAGCTGCTGGCCGGCCTCCCAGCGGTTGAAGCCGTCAGAATCGTGCTGCATGAGGAACATCAGCTGGTCGCGGCTGTAGGGGAAGCTCAGCTTGACCGGCGCGCTGAAGCCGCGCAGCAACGAAGGCAGCGGCTGCTCGGCGATATTGACGAAGGTGAAGGCCTGCTCGGCCTGGGTCACCTGGAGCACGCGACTGGTGCCGACCGGCTTGTCTTCACCGACCAGCTGCAGCGGCAGCTCGCGCCCCTGGGCGTCGAGCAGCGCCAGCTCCAGCGGGATGACGAAGGGCAGCTTCTCGGCCTGGCCCGGAGTGGCCGGGCAGCTCTGGCGCAGTTGCAGGCGGTAGGTATTGGCCGCCGCGTCGTAGCTCTCGCTGACGTCCAGGCGCGGCGTGCCGGCCTGGCTGTACCAGCGCTTGAACTGGGTCAGATCGATGCCACTGGCATCTTCCATGGCCTTGATGAAGTCATCGCAGGTCACCGCCTGGCCGTCGTGGCGGGCGAAGTACAGGTCCGAGCCTTTGCGGAACAGCTGCGGCCCGAGCAGGGTGTGGATCATGCGCAGCACTTCCGAACCCTTCTCGTAAACGGTCAGGGTGTAGAAGTTGGAAATCTCCATGAAGCTGTCCGGGCGCACCGGGTGGGCCATCGGGCCGGCATCCTCGGCGAACTGGTGAGTACGCAGGTAAGCCACATCCTCGATGCGCTTGACCGTGCGCGAGTTCATGTCGGCACTGAACTCGGCATCGCGGAACACGGTGAAGCCTTCTTTCAGCGACAGCTGGAACCAGTCGCGGCAGGTCACCCGGTTGCCCGACCAGTTGTGGAAGTACTCGTGGGCCACCACCGCCTCGACGCGCTGGTGGGCGGCGTCGGTGGCCGTCTCGGCCTTGGCCAGCACGCAGCTGGAGTTGAAGATGTTGAGGCCCTTGTTCTCCATGGCGCCCATGTTGAAGTCGTTGACCGCGACGATCATGAAGATGTCCAGGTCGTACTCGCGCCCGTAAACCTCCTCGTCCCACTTCATCGACTTCTTCAGGCTGTCCATGGCGTGCTGCACCTTGTCGATGTTCTCCGGCTCGACGTAGATGCGCAGAGTCACTTCGCGGGCACTCATGGTGGTGAAGCGGTCTTCCACACACCAGAGGTCGCCGGCGACCAGGGCGAACAGGTAGGCCGGCTTCTTGAACGGGTCTTCCCAGGTCGCCCAATGCCTACCGCCCTCCTCGCTGCCACTGGCGATCGGGTTGCCGTTGGACAGCAGAACCGGATAGCGATGCTGCTCGGCGCTGAGCGTGGTGGTGAAGGTACTCATCACGTCCGGGCGGTCGAGGTAGTAGGTGATCTTGCGGAAGCCCTCGGCCTCACACTGGGTGCAGAACATGCCGCTGGACTTGTACAGGCCCTCCAGCGCGGTGTTGCTTTCCGGGTGGATGCGCACGCTGCTGTCGATGACGAACTGTTCCTGCGTCGGCTGCAGGGTCAGGTGGCTGTCGGTCAGCTGGTAGTCGGCAGCACCGAGCACGCGGTCGTCCAGCTTCAGTTCCAGCAGTTCCAGTTGCTGGCCGTCCAGCACCAGGGGCGGCATGCGGGCTTCCGAGAGGCCGGCGCCGGCCTCGGGGTTACGGCGCATCACCAGCTGGGCGTGCACCAGGGTGTGGTCCTCGAACAGCTCGAAGGTCAGGTGGGTCTCGTCGATCAGGTAGTCGGGAACCTGGTAATCCTTGAGGTAGATCATCTTCGGCTGTTCGGTACGCATGGCTTGTGGCCTCTTATTCGGTGAGTACGGCGACTTGGTAGGCCGTGTATTTGCGCAGGTTGATCACGCCCGTGTCGAGGATCAGGTACTGGCCCTTGATGCCCCGGAGGATGCCCTCCACCACTGGCGTCTTCTCGAGATCGTGGCTGGCCACCTTGGTCGGGTAGGCCTCCACTGGGTAACGGATTTCCAGCACATCAGCATCGCTGACCGGCTGGATCGCCTGCAGACCAAAGCGCTGCTGCAACGCAGCAATGCCCTCGGCGCAGCTTTCCAGCAGCTGGTCGCGGATGGCCGGTAAATCGAGCGGCACGGCATCGCCTTTGAGCAGCGCTCGCCAGTTGGTCTTGTCCGCCACCTGGGTGCGCAGCAGGTCCTCGACCAGCCCGGACTGCTGACGAGTGGCGACGCGGAAGATCGGCAGCGCCTGGCTGGCGCCCTGATCGAGCCAGCGGGTAGGAATCTGGTTGGCGCGGGTGATGCCGACCTTCACCCCGGAGGAGTTGGCCAGGTACACCACGTGGTCGGTCATGCAAAAACGCTCGCCCCACTCTGGCTCGCGGCAGGTGCCGGCGTCGAAGTGACACTTCTCCGGGCTGACGATGCAGCTGTCGCACTGCGCCAGCTTGGTGAAGCAGGGGTAGCAGTAGCCCTGGGAGAAACTCTTCTTGGTCTTGCGCCCGCAGTGGGTGCAGTGGATGGCGCCGAGAAACTCCAGGCGCACGCGCTTGCCCAGCAGCGGGTTGACCGGCACTTCCTGCTCGTCCAGGCGAAAGGCGTACTGCGCCGTTTCCCCCAGGCGCACGGCCATCTTGCTCAGACTGCCGCGGCCGAGCTCGTTCATCGTGGTCATCAGTGCAGGGTGTCGTTGGACTTGAACAGCAGGTTCGGGATCGGCTCGGCGTGAGACTGGCACTCCTGCGGGCCCATGTAGCCGGTGCGTTCTTCCTCGGGCAGGTTCTGCACCTCCCAGGCGATCATGGCCTGCAGCGACAGCTCCTTCTGCTCCTGGGTGAGCTTGCGGCCGTCCGGCCACTTGCCGATCTCCACCGCCAGCTTGAGGCTCTGGTAGATCTCAGGGGTGATGTTCTCGATCATTTCGGCAAAGGACGACATCGCGGACTCCAACAGGGAAAGCCAAACAGGGCGCCAAGTTTACCGGCGCAGACGCGCCAGCGCACCGCCGATCAGGCCAGCGGCGCAACCGGCGACCAGGCCGCCGACATGGGCGGCGTTGGCGATGGCGCCGAGGCCCAGGGTATCGATCACCCCGGACAGGCACACCAGCAGCCAGATCAGCATCATCGCCAGCACACCACGCGGCAACTGGTAGGCCGGCGTCGGTGCCAGCAGCTGAAAAATCCAGCAATAACCGAGCAGACCGTAGAGCACGCCGGACAGGCCGCCGAACAGCGAGGGACCGCCAAACCAGAACTGGGCGAAATTGGACAGCAGGCCGAACAGCAGGGTCAGCCCGAGCAGGGCCAGGCCGCCATGGCGATACTCGATGCGGCGGCCCAGCTCCCAGTACCACAGGGCATTCATGGCGAGGTGCAGGATGCCGAAGTGGATCAGCATGGGCGACAGCAGGCGCCACCACTGCCCTGCCGCCAGGCTGGCCGTCCAGGGCTGGAAATAGAGATATTCGCCCTGAATCTGGAAGTCCTGAAAGGTCAGCCAGCGCAGGGCGGCGAAGTTTTCACCGAGCAAAGTCACGCCGGCGACGACCAGGGTCAGCAACAGCACCAGCGTGGTCATCCAACTGGCCCCTAGCTGCGCAACCAGGCCCGGTCGCGACGGCCGCGCCGGCGTCGGTATCTGCTCCTCGGCCGCCCCCTGCGGATAGCTCAGATACAACGCGCGCACCTGCTCGGCCAGCGGCTGGCTAGGCACCCAGAGCACCTGGGCACCGCGCTCCTCGCTGACCCGGTGCGGCACCTGCAGGCGCCGCAGCAGGCCGACGAAACCGCTGAGGTCCTCCTGCAGCGGCCGGCGCAGCGCTTCCACCGGGCTCATTGCGGTGCCTCCGGACGTTCCACCTCGACCCAGACGAACTTGTTCGGGTCGATCTGCGTCTCCTCGTCCAGACGGTAGGCCACCAGCTTGCCGTACATCACCGCGCTGTAGTCCAGGCAGGCCAGGTTGGGGCGGATCGGCGTCGGCCGGCCGCGGCGCCAGTAGTGGCCGACGAACAGCATCGGCTCGTCGACGCCGTATTGCAGCAAGCGGCCCTTGTCGGTCGGGCTCAACGGCAGGCTGGCCACGCTCTCGGGCAAGGCATCGGGCTGGAACACCACATCACCGTAGGTCTGCGGGTCGTCCTCCCAGAACTTGGTGCGGAAGTAGGCCCGGGTGAAGCCTTCCTCGCTGGTCAGGGTCAGGCCCTGCGGCAGGCGCAGGTCGGTGCCGCGCAGCAGGCGCTCGAACACCCGGTTGGCGAAACTGCCAGGCACCGCCGAGGCGGTGACGAAGGCACGGTCGATGCGGCCATCGGCGAAGCGCTGGCGCAGCTGACCGATCAGTTCGCCATCCCAGCAGGCGTGCACCAGGCGGAAGCGCCCGGCGTCGATGAACAGCGGCAGCTGCTGGAACCAGTCGAGGAAATCGTGCCAGTCCGCCGGGTGTTCCTCGAACTGGCGGAAGGTCTGCTGCAGCAGGCGCTCGTGGCGCGGCGTGTGCTCGCGCACGTGACGCCGCTCGCTGTTGGCCGGCGCCTCGGTGTACCAGCCGAGGGCGTTGTACTCGTGGTTACCCATGATGCACAGCGCCTGGCCGGCCTCGACCATGTCGTGCACCAGGTGCAGGGCCTCGCGAATGCGCGGGCCACGATCGATGATGTCGCCGAGGAACAGCACCATGCGCCGTGGATGGCGCCACACGCCGCCATGCCGACTGTAGCCCATCTGTTCGAGCAGGCGCTCCAGGCTGCGTCCACAGCCGTGCACGTCGCCGATCAGATCGTAGCCACGCCCGCTGTCCAGCAGCATGTCAGTCGTGGCTCCACTGGCGGCCGCCCCAGCCGAGCTTGGTGCGGCAGGCCTCGTAGTAGTTGTGGTCGAGCGGGTGGATCAGGCGCAGCTTCTGCGGCTTCTTCGCCACCGTGATGGTGTCGCCGGGCGCGCAGGTGAAGTGGTTCTGGCCGTCGCAGGAGACCAGCGGGTAGATCGGCAGGTCGTCGGCCACCACGATCTTCAGCTCGCTGTTGCCGTCCACCACGATGGGGCGGCTGGACAGGGTGTGCGGGTACATCGGCACGATGACCATGGCATCCAGCTTGGGGTGCATGATCGGCCCGCCAGCGGACAGCGAGTAAGCGGTAGAGCCGGTCGGCGTGGCGATGATCAGGCCGTCGGCCTTCTGGCTGCAGACGAAGTGGCCGTCGATGAACAGCTCGAACTCGATCATCTTGGTCGACTTGCCCGGGTGCAGCACCACATCGTTGAGCGCATCGCCCTGGCCGATGGCCTCGCCGTGGCGGCGGACCTCGGCCTCCAGGAGGAAGCGGCTTTCTTCGAGGAAACGCCCCTCCAGCACCTCGGCGACCTTGACCTCCAACTCGTCCGGCTTGATGTCGGTGAGAAAGCCCAGGCTCCCGCGGTTGATGCCCAGCACCGGAATCTTGTGGCGGGCCAGGGCGCGGGCGGCGCCGAGCATGCTGCCGTCGCCGCCGACCACTACGACCAGGTCGCAGACCTCGCCGAGGATCTTCCGCGAGCAGGTCTGCAGGCCGTGACCGGGCAGCACTTCGGCGATGGTGTCCTCGAGGATCACGTGCAGGTGACGCTCGAGCAGGAACTTCTTCAGGCGGCGGATGGTGTCGAGCACCTGGGCGCTGCCCAGGCGGCCGATGATGCCGATATTGCGAAACTGCTCCATGGGGCGCTCTGCAACGGGGAGAATTGCCCGGATTATGGGCGAAAGCCCTTCGCAGCGGCAAACCAGGCGCTATGCTCGGCCGATGACGACACCCCTCGACGACCTCCTGCAGCACCTGCGCCAGCCGCAGGTGCGTGACCTGGCCTGGACCCTGCTCTCCCCCGCCCTGCTCGACGGGCGCGCACTGCCGCTGCGCGATCCGCTGGCAGCCAGCCGCTGGCGGTCTGAGCCACCACGGCTGATCGACTGGCTGCTGCGCCAGGAAGCCGAGCCGAGCGCGCTGCTCGCCTATCTGGCCGGCGGTTCCAGCCGCCTCGGCCGCTACTACGAGCGGCTCTGGCAATTCGCCTTGCAGGCGGCACCGGATGTCCAGCTATTGGCCGCCGGCCTGCCGGTACGCCAGGCCGGGCAGACCCTGGGCGAGCTGGATCTGCTGCTGCGCGATGACCAGGGCACGCACCACCTGGAGCTGGCGATCAAGCTGTACCTCGGCCCGGAGCAGGCCGCCGGAGATGACGCCGACAACTGGCTGGGACCGGCCAGCGAGGATCGCCTGGGCCTCAAGCTGGAGCATCTGCGCCGGCACCAGCTGCCGCTCGCCAGCACCCCGGCCGGCCGCCAGGCACTGGTGACATTGACCGAGGAAGCACCGCACTCTGCGGCCTGGCTGGCGGGCTATCTGTTCTATCCCTGGGCGCAAGCCTGTGCGACACCGGCGGGCAGCGCCCAGGGCCATCTGCGCGGGCGCTGGCTGCATCGTCGTGACTGGCCGCATGCGGCCGAAGCCGATCAACACTGGCAAATGCTGCCCCGCCAGCGCTGGCTGGCGCCGGCTAGGCTGAGGCAGGCCGAGGTGTGGGACGAAGCAACCCTGGAGCACTGGCTGGTTCAACTACCAGCCGAGGCGCCAGCACAGCTGCTGGTGCGTCTGGAACGGTGCGGGAGCAACGACTGGCAGGAGCGGGAGCGAGTGTTTCTGGTCAGCGATGACTGGCCAGGGCCCTGAACGCTCAGAGGGCGATCTCGACCTCATCGATCTTCCAACCATCCTCCCAGACCAGAATCACCTTGTGTCTCTCAGGCTCGGCTGCAGCCTTGCCGCAACTGTCGGTCTGCGCGTACAGGAGTTCGGCTCGTTGTTCCTGCACCTGCTGCGATTGCAGCTGCAGGGTCTTGCAGCGCGCGACTTCACGAGAAAACTGCAGATAGGTGGCGATCATCTGCTCCCGTCCTGACTCTCCCGCCGGCAGAGCTGCCAGGCGTGCCTCGACCTGAGCACGCTTGCGCGCGGAGAAGTGGGCGGCGTCATCGGTAAACGAGATGCCGTCGATCACCCGCTGGTTATAACGCTCATAGAACTGGCTGGGTGACTCGGGCTCGGCACAGCCAACCAGCAACAGCGCAATCCAGATCCATTGGAATTTCATCGTTCAGCTCCTCAGTGGCTGCGCTCGGTGCGTCCACCGGAACGCGCCAGATAGCCCGGACCGCTCTCGCACAGCAGTCCCGCGCGCTGCACCGCCGGCAGCGCGTCGAGACCGTCGCGCAGCGCGTAGGCGGAAAAGCCCAGTTGCGACAACAGGAACACCGCGCTGGCGCTGCGCTTGCCGCTGTCGCAGTAGCACAGGTAGGTCTTGCTCTTGTCCAGCAGGCGCACTTTCAGGCGCAGCAGATGCAGCGGCATGTTCAGCGCCTGCTGGGCATGCGCCTGCTCGTACTCGGCCTGCAGGCGCACATCCAGCCACTGGGCACCGCCCGACAGCAGACGGGCTGCCTCGCCGAAAGACACCTCGTCGACCACCGGTGCCTTGAGCAGGGCGAAGAAGTCCTGGCGATCCAGGCGCAGCACCACACCGGGCTCGATCAGGGTGACGGTCGCGTTGCGCGGCTGGTCGGAAAGCAGGGCCTCTTCACCGAAGCAGGCCCCTACCTCCAGCTCGGCCAGCACCTGGCGTCCGGCGTCGCCGCCGCGAAATACCTCGGCGCGGCCACTCTTGAGGAAATAGCAGCAGTCGCCCGCCTCACCCTCGACCAGCACACGGCTGCCGGCCGGCAGGTCGATCGGTCGCAGGCGATCGAGCATGGCGCGCACATTGGCCGGTGGCACCTTGGTGAACAGCGGGTTCTCCAGCAGGCGTTCCAGCCATTCGACATCGTCGCCAGTGCTGCCCAGATCGAGCAGCAGGTCGTGGTAGGCCAGGCGCCAGGTGAGCAGACGACTGAGGTTGGCCGAATCGAGCATCAGCACGCTGGCGTCGCTCAGCGCACGCACCTCGTGCTGACGCGGCAGGCTCGGCGACAGCGGGTGGCAGCTGGCTTCGCTGCCGGCCTGCAGACGCTCCTCGCCGCCGGCGGCATCGCGCAGCAGCAACTCGCCGGACAGCAGGTAATAGGTGGTACGGGCCTGATCGCCCTGGCGGAACAGCAGCTGGCCGGCCAGCAGGTGCTGTGGCACCAGTTGTGGCCGCAGCTCGCGCCACTGTTGCTCGGAAAGCACGTTGAGCGGAGTAAAGCTGCGCAGCTGTTCGGGATTCAGCGGCTCGGTCATCGACACCTGTCCTTCATTATTCTCGGCGCACTGCGGCCAGTTCTTCCAGGCGTTGGGCCATGGCCCGGCGCCCCTGCAGACCTCCGGTGTGGAGCAGCAGCAAGCGCGTACCCGGAGCAAAGTAACCGGCCTCCACCTCGTCGCGCAATGCCAGCAGCGCCTTGCCGGTATAGAGAGGCTCCAGCGGCAACCCGGCGCTACGCTCGCTGTCGTCGATGAGCTGCGCCAGGCGCGCATCCACCTTGCCGAAACCGCCCAGGCTGGCGTCCAGCACACGATAGCCGCGATCGGCCAGGCCAGCCTCGCCCAGCATTGCCGGTACGGCCTGCTCCACCCCATGCCCCGGCGGCACGGCCATGGCGACATGCACCATCCGCGCGCCCTGCTCGCCCATCACCAGGCCGGCGGCCGTGGTGCCGGTGCCGGCGGCCAGCCACCAGCCGTGGTAGTCGGCCCAGCCCAGCGCGCCCAACTGCTGCCTGGCCATCTCGACGATCACCGCACAGGACCTTGCCGCCAGCAGCCCGCCTCCGCCCTCTTCGACGGGCAACAACCGCGGGTAGCGCTCGCGCCAGGGCTGCCAGAAGTCGGGACTGTGGCGCCGGCGATAGCCGCCGTAACCGAGCCAGTGCAGCTGCATGCCGAAGGCCTGCAGGTCGCGCACCGTTGGCGTGTCCTGCGCCTCGCCGCGCAGCAGGCCAACGGTGGCGAAGCCGAAGCGCTGGCCTGCCGCAGCCAGGGCATGCAGGTGATTGGAATGGGCACCGCCCAGACTGATCAGCCCATCGGCACCGGCTGCGGCGGCGGCCTCGATGTGCGGCCTGAGCTTGAACCATTTGTTGCCGGACAGCAGCGGATCGAGCAGATCGAGGCGCAGCACGGCCAGCTCGACGCCGGCACGTACCGACCAGTCGAATGAAAGCGCTTGCAGGGGCGCAGCGGGAATCCAGTGCGGAGCGGCGAAGGGCATGCGGATGAATCCGGTCGGGGTCAGGCGCCGCAGTGGCGACGCCCGCCGATGATAACCGGATGCGGCGCCTCAGCTGACGGTGCGCAGTCGCGCGCCGGCCTTGTGCCGGGCACAGCAGTTGGATTCGCCGACCACGAAGCGACTGGGCGTCTCGACCCGGTCGATCGGCATGGCGCAGCGCTCGCCGGACGGCAGGCTGGCCTCGCAGGTAGGCTGCTGGTAATGCGCCAGCCACTGGCGGTATTGCTCCTCGGAAACGAAGCACTTGGCCGCCGCGTAGCTCATGGGGTTGTTCTGGTAGCGGGCGATGTCCTGCAGCGGGATGGTCAGATGGCCGGCGCCCGGGTGATAGACCACGAACACCACGCCAAGCTTGGCCAGGCGCTCGAGAATCTGCTCGCCGCCCTGGCTGGCCAACTCGTCACGCTCACGCCTGAGGCGCCCCAGCTCCTGTTGCAGCTGCGTCTCCTGCTCGGCACGGTAGGCCAGCTCGACGTCGCGGATCGCCACCTGCTCGCGGGCCTCGGCCACGGCGGCGGCAACTCGTGCCTGCAGCTCGGAGTCGAACTGGGCGCGCAGGATATCGGCCTCGGTGCGGCCATGGCGCTCCAGATCGCGTAACTGTTTGGCCAACTCTTCGCGGGTCTGCTGCATGCTGTCGGCCTGGGCGCCTAGCTGCGCCTTGAGGCTGTTGTTCAGCTCTTCCTGCTGCAGCAGGACTTGATGCAGGTTGTGGATTTCCGCCTGCAGCGCCCGCTGGCGCTCCTCGCCGGCCAGCTTGAGGCGTGCTAGCTCCTCCTCGTACTGCTTGCCCAGGGTGCTGATGCGCAGGCGCTGCTGCTTGATCAGCTGGGCAGTCTTCAGGCGATGCTCTTGCTCCTTCTGCTCGGCCTGCTTGTCGGCCTCCTCGCGCGCGGGATCGGGTGCCTGCCACTTGTCCTCGGCAGCCACCTGCAGGCGCTCGGCCAGCACCACCGGCGCGTCCTCCTCCACCAGCAGGCCGAGGGCGTTGCGCTTGGCGGCATCACGCACCAGCACCAGGTCGTTCTTGCCGGGCGCCAGGCTCGGGTCCCACAGGTGCATCTGGTGCCAGGATACCGGGCACTGGCTGCGGCAGGCCAGGCGGATCGGGCCTGCGCCCAGATCCGGGCCACGCCCGGCATTGTCGGCCAGGTGGCGCAGCGGCAGGTTCCAGCCCTTGTCGGCGGCGCCGTGCTCGTCGAAATCCAGGTAGAAGAACACCACGGCGCGCACCAGCAGGCGCGGATTGATCAGTACATAGGCCAGGCGCATCTGCTGATCGGCGAACTCGGGCATGTTCACCACGTTGTCGAGCAGCGCCTCGAATTCGGGAAACAGCATTTCCTTGCAGACGCCGCGGTCATTGAAGAACAGCACCGCTTCGACCATCTGCGCTTTGTTCTGCATGCTCATGGATTTCCCTCAAGGCCATCTGGGATCACGATCGGCGCGCTACGGGCTCGCCGTGCACACGCATAACCTGACAGGCAGGCGCAATCCCTTGTTTCGGGCAAGTCTAGGGGAAAACAGAAGGCGGGCAATGTGACTGGGTTGGCAGGCAACCTGCCACCATCCGGCTAGGGGATGGCGGTAGGATAAAAGTGTGACGGGTTGGGCGTTCAGGCCGGTTTTGCCGCCAGGTACGGAGCCAGACGGCGCCCCATCTCCTCACCGAGGGCCGCCAGACCACTCATGGGACGCACCATCACTTCGAACTCGACGATCTTGCCGGCCTCGTCGAAGCGGATCATGTCGATGCCCTTGAGCTCTCGCCCGCCGACCTTGGCGGAAAACTCCAGGACCACATTGAGGCCATCGGCGCTGACCAGCTCACGGTGATAGGCGAAGTCCTGGAACACCTGCAGCACGGTATTGAGGATCAGGTTGACTACCGGCGCGCCCGGATAGGGGTTGTGCGCCATGGGCGAGCGGAACACCGCCTGCGGGTGCAGCAGCTCCGGCAGCGGGCTCAGGTCCCCGGCGGCAACGAACTGGTGCCAGCGCTGCAGGCTGGCGGCCGCGGCCGGTTGCAATGGAAGATCGGTGGACATGGGCTTCTCCTTATTGTTGTGAGCCACAAAGAAAACGCCCCGCACTGGGCGGGGCGTCTGTCGATCAGAGTTCGGCGGCGAGGCGCGAGCCCTGGTTGATCGCGCGTTTGGCGTCCAGCTCGGCGGCCACATCGGCACCGCCGATCAGGTGCACCTTCTGCCCGGCGGCCTCCAGGCCTTCCTGCAGCTCACGCAGCGGGTCCTGCCCGGCGCAGACGATCACGGTGTCCACCGGCAGCAGCTGCGGCTCGCCCTCGCCGATGCGGATGTGCAGGCCGGCGTCGTCAACCTTGAGGTACTCGACCGAGTTGAGCATCTGCACATTCTTGTTCTTCAGGCCGGTACGGTGGATCCAGCCGGTGGTCTTGCCCAGGCCGTCGCCGACCTTGGACTTCTTGCGCTGCAGCAGGAACACCTCACGCGCGGCCGGATGGACCTCGGCCTTGATCCCGGCGATGCCGCCCCGGGCGTCCAGCGCGGTGTCGATGCCCCACTCCTTCCAGAAGGCTTCGCGGTTGAGGCTGGTCGCCTCGCCGGCATGGGTGATGAACTCGGACACGTCGAAGCCGATACCGCCGGCGCCGATCACCGCGACCTTCTGGCCAACCGGCTTGCGCTGCAGAATGGCGTCCAGGTAGCTGATCACCTTGGCATTGTCGATGCCCGGGATGGCCGGGGTGCGCGGCACGATGCCGGTGGCCAGGATGATCTCGTCGAAGCCACCCTTGACCAGGTCGTCGACCGAGACGCGGGTATTCAGGCGCAGGTCGACACCAGTGGTTTCCAGCTTCTTCTTGAAGTAGCGCAGGGTCTCGTAGAACTCTTCCTTGCCCGGCACGCGCTTGGCCACGTTGAACTGGCCGCCGATCTCGCCGGCCGCATCGAACAGGGTCACGCTGTGGCCGCGCTCGGCGGCCACAGTGGCGGCGGAAAGGCCGGCCGGGCCGGCGCCGACCACGGCGATCTTCTTCACCGTGGTGGTCGGAATGTAGTTCAGCTCGGTCTCGTGGCACGCTCGCGGGTTGACCAGGCAGCTGGTCAGCTTGCCGCCGAAGGTGTGGTCCAGGCAGGCCTGGTTGCAGCCGATGCAGGTGTTGATCTCGTCGGCACGGCCGGCGGCCGCCTTGTTGACGAAGTCCGGGTCGGCGAGGAACGGGCGGGCCATGGACACCATGTCGGCGTCACCTTCGGCCAGTACCTGCTCGGCGACTTCCGGCGTGTTGATACGGTTGGTGGTGCACAGCGGGATGCTGACTTCGCCCTTGAGCTTGGCGGTGACCTTGGTGAAGGCCGCGCGCGGGACCTTGGTGGCGATGGTCGGGATACGTGCCTCGTGCCAGCCGATGCCGGTGTTGATGATGGTGGCGCCGGCCTTCTCGATGGCCTTGGCCAGGGTCACGATCTCGTCCCAGGTGCTGCCGCCCTCGACCAGGTCGAGCATGGACAGGCGGTAGATGATGATGAAGTTCGGACCCACGGCCTCGCGAATGCGGCTGACGATCTCCACCGGCAGGCGCATGCGGTTCTCGTAGCTGCCACCCCAGCGGTCGGTACGGTGGTTGGTGTGGGCGACCAGGAACTGGTTGATGAAGTAGCCTTCCGAACCCATCACCTCGACGCCGTCATACTCGGCCTGCTGGGCCAGCTTGGCGCAGTTGACGAAGTCGTTGATCTGCTTCTGGATGCCGTCCTCGTCCAGCTCGTTGGGCTTGAACGGGTTGATCGGCGCCTGGATGGCGCTGGGCGCGACCAGCTTCGGGCTGTAGGCGTAGCGGCCGGCATGCAGAATCTGCATGGCAATCTTGCCGCCGGCCTCGTGCACCGCGCGGGTGACGATCTTGTGCTTCTCGGCCTCTTCCGGGGTGGTCAGCTTGGCCGCACCGGAGTAGACACCGCCTTCCTCGTTCGGGCCGATGCCGCCGGTGACCATCAGGCCGACGCCGCCACGGGCGCGCTCGGCGAAGTAGGCCGCCATGCGCTCGAAGCCATTGGGCTTCTCTTCCAGGCCGGTGTGCATGGAGCCCATCAGGGTACGGTTCTTCAGGGTGGTGAAACCCAGGTCCAGCGGGGCCAGCAGATTCGGGTAGGCGTTGCTCATGGTCATCTCCACAGCGTCGGGCTTGTCACGGGCTGCCACGCACTGATGCGCGCGTGGTCGTTGTTGCGGCAGACGATAAAGAGCCGTCGTCAGGCGCTCAATGATCTAAATGCACAAGTTATTGATCATAAATGACAGTGCGACTAGGCAAGGCCGTCGCCTTGGCCTAGTCTGGCACCGTCTTTCGCACCAGGTTTAGCCATGCTCACCCTGCTCCGCCGCAGCCTGCTCGCGCTGCTCGTCATTGCCCTGATCGCCTACGCCGCCTGGATCCAGTGGCGCCCGACCAGTTTCTTCCTCAGCGATCTGCGCAGCTCGCTGGCCTTCAGCCAGGGCCAGGACAGTGGCCGTGGCAACCTGCTGGGCATCCAGCCGGAACTGCAGAGTGCCGATTACCGCAGCGCGCTGCACCTGCACCGCAAGCTGTCCGCCTACCTGGACCAGGCCAGGCAGCAGGGCCTGCTCAACCCGAAGACGGTGGTGGTGCTGCCCGAACATATCGGTACCTGGCTGGTGGCCGTCGGCGAGAAGCGCGAAGTGTTCGCCGCCCGCGACCTGGCCGAGGCACGCATCTGGCTGGGCCTTAGCCACCCGCTGGAGCTGCTGCGGGCACTGTTCGCCAACCAGGGCACGGCGCGCTTCAGTGATGCCCTGCTACGGATGAAGGCCCGGCAAATGGCCGACGACTACCAGAGCCTGTTCGGCGGCCTGGCCGAAACCTACGGCGTGACCATAGTCGCCGGCTCCATCGTGCTGCCCGAGCCCAGTGTGGTCGACGGCGTGCTGCAGGTCGGTGATGGGCCGCTGTACAACGTCAGCCTGGTGTTCGGCAGCGATGGCCTGCCGCTCGGCCAACCGCAGCGCAAGGTGCTGCCGCACCGCGAGGAGGACAGCTTCACCGCCGCGGCGTCGGACCGTGACCTGCAGGTGGTCAGCACCCCGGCCGGACGCCTGGGCGTGCTGATCGGTACCGACAGCTGGCGCGCGGAGAGCTATGCGCCGCTGATCGCCCAGCAGGTCGAACTGCTCGCCGTGCCGGCCTACCTGCCCGGTAACGGCCACTGGAATGAAGTGTGGAGTGGCACCCCCAGCGACCTGCGCAGCCGCGCCAATCCGCTCAGCGAGGGCCAGGCCTGGCTGCATCACTCGCTGCCCATGCAGCTGGCGCCGAGTGGCGCGCGTGCCGGCATGGCGGTTTTCCTGCGCGGCCAGCTGTGGAACCTCGGCAGCGACGGGCGCAGCCTGGCGGTGACGCCGGCAGGCACGCAGCTGGTGGACGAAGCCCCGGGCGCGCGCCTGTTCAACCTGTGGCTGTAACATGAAACCGGCCCGCGTGCGCCTCGGCGACCTCTCCGTCGCCTTCGTCCATGGACTGGTGGACGCCCTGGCAGAAAAGGGTATCGCCGCCGACGAGCTGCTGCGCCAGTTCCGCCTGGACGATGCGCGCCTGGCCCTGCCACGCGAACGCCTGTCGATCCCGCGCTACATGCGCCTGGGCCACAGCGCGATCCAGCTGTGCGGCGATGCCGCATTGGGTCTGGAGATGGGTCGCCACAGCCGCATCGGCCAGGCCGGCCTGGCGGGCGTCACCGCAGCCCAGGCGCCGACCCTGCGCGAGGCCGCGCGCACGCTGATCCGCTTCGAACCGCTGTACGCCCACAACTACCGCGGCCAGTCGAGCTTCGTCGAGGACGCCAGCGGCGCCTGGCTGAGCTTCTACTCGATCAGCCCGTACAACGCCTTCAATCGCTTCGTGGTGGATTCGGTGCTGTCCAGCTGGCACCACCAGCTGGGCGCCCTGCTCGGCGGAACGCTGGCGCTGGAGCGCGTGGAAATCGAATTTCCCGCGCCGGAGTATGCTGAGCGCTATGAACGCTGCTTCGGTTGCCCGGTGGAGTTCGGCGCCGGCCACAACCGCCTGCGTCTGGGCCTGGGCAGCCTCAACCAGGCACTGTCGCAACACTGCCCAAGTACCTGGCAGCAGATGCTGGAGCTGGCCGAGCGCGAGTTGGAACAGCTGACCCGCACCCGCAGCCTGCGCGAGCGCATCATCCACCTGCTGGGCCCGATGCTGCACGGCCGCGAGCCGGAACTGGAAGAAGTCGCGAGCAAGCTGCAGCTGCCGAGCTGGACGCTGCGGCGCAAACTGGCCGAGGAAGGCACGCAGTTCCGCACCCTGCTCAATGAAACGCGGCGCGACCTGGCGATGGCCTATATCCGCGATACCGAACTGGCGTTCGGCGAAATCGCCTACCTGCTCGGCTTCGCCTCGGCCGAGGCCTTCCAGCGCGCCTTCAAGCGCTGGAGCGGGCAGACGCCCGGAGAGTTTCGCCGCAGCCAGCGCCTGCAGCCGAGCTAGACAGCGGCCTCACAGCTCGGTGGCATCCTCGGCAGGCTCGGCCGGGTCATGATCGATGGCGTGGGATTCCAGCAGCTCTTCGACGTAATCATCCATTGGGGCTTCCTCCTGTCGTTGGTCGAGATTGAAACAAAGACCATGCCAACAGACTGAAGATTCCCGATGACAGCGCGATGACGGCAGGAAAATTTCCGCCAGATGCGAAAAGCCCCCAGCTCTTGCGAGCTGAGGGCTTCTCTTTATATGGCGCAGCGGACGGGACTCGAACCCGCGACCCCCGGCGTGACAGGCCGGTATTCTAACCGACTGAACTACCGCTGCGCGTCGGTTCTCGCAAGAGACATGGTGGGTGATGACGGGATCGAACCGCCGACCCTCTGCTTGTAAGGCAGATGCTCTCCCGGCTGAGCTAATCACCCGAGTAGCCTTGCGAGGTGGCGAAATTTACGCACCCGCCTCTCCTAAGTCAACACCCTGCTTGAATTTTTTTCTTCGGGGCGATTTTCAGGAGGCTTTTCACGCTGCCCGATCCGGGTGCCGGAGGCACCCGAGTGGTGCACGGAAGTCAGCTGGCACGCAGCAGCAGGCGAGTGCTCACCAAGCCCTTTTCCGCCCGCTCCAGCCCCGCTTCCTCGACCCGCACGCCCTGCTCCTCCAGGCTGATCAGCCAGCGCAGCAGACGCGCGAAGTCGGTGGGCTGCAGGCTGACCTGCAGGCCGCCATCACCCTGGTTGTCCAGGCGCTCGATGTTCAGGCCTTGGCCGGCCGCACTGCCGGTGATCAGCCCTTGCAGCGCGGTGGGGTCGATACTGACCTGCGGCTTGCCCTGCAGTGCCCGCACTTGCGGCGCGTGCTCCTGCAGATAGGCATGCAGCGCACGCTGCTGCTGCAGGAAACCGCGGGCCTGCTCGAGGTTCTGGCTGGCCGGCCGCCACAGCAGCAGATACAGCAGCACCAGCAGCAGGAAGCCACCGAGCAGGCCCAGCGCCAGGCGGTCGCGCGGCGGCAGCGCATGCCAGCGCGCGGCCAGCGGGTTGTTGGCGAGTTGAGCCTGCAGGCGCATGGTCAGATCGCTCATCCGTTACCTCCGATCACCAGGCGTGCGCTGACGCCATTGTCTTCCCGGCTCGCCGAGCCCATGTCCACCGCCAGCCCGGCTTCCTGCAGGCGCGTGCGCAGGCTCTCAAGGGCGGAGAAATCACTGGCCTGCAGGTTGAGCGCGAGGTCGCCGCGCTCGGCGTTGAAGTCCAGCTGCTGCACCTGGACCCGCGCGCCCTCCTCGCCTATCGCCGCAGCAGCCTGGTCGAGCAGCTGCAGCAGTTGCTGCTGACCACCGCCCTGCGCCTCGGCCAGGTGCTGGTCGAACTGCGCACGCAGGTTGATGAGCTTGCTGTCCTCGGGGAACAGCTCGCGGTACAGAGCCTCGCTGGCCTGGGCGTAGCGCTCGCCCTCACGCTGCAAGTACCAGCCCTGGGCCAGGTTGAAGCCCCACTGCAGCACCAGCCACAGCCCCAGCAGCGCCGCCAGGGGACGCCAGCGCGACCAGTGCCCGGACGGCTCGCGACGGGCGAACGGCCCCTGGGCCAGGTTGCACTCGGCCTGCTGGCGGGCCAGCCAGGCCAGCGGCGCAGCCAGCTCGTGCACCTCATCGACGTGCGCCGGTGCCGCCTGGCCGAGTGCCACCCGGGCCACCCGTGGCGACGGGCAGAGCTCGGCCAGCTGCGGCCAGTCCTCGCCACGCAGGGCCAGGCGCGCCTCGCCGCTGCCGCCGAGCAGCCAGCGCTCGCCCAGGCAGAGCAGCTGGCTGCCCTCTTCGCTCAGCAGGTCGGCATCCACCTCGATACGCTGCGGCGGCTGGCTGCCGCACAGCGCCAGCCAACCGGCCAGCCAGGCGCGGCGCACCGCGTAGACACGGTGACGGCCGTCGGCCAACTGGCCGCCGACGCTCAGGTGGAACTGCTCGACGTCCTCGGCCAGCAGCTCCTCCACGGCGAACGGCAGAGCCTTCTGCAGCCAGCGCGCCTTGGTGGTCGGCAGCTGCACCAGGCAAACGGTTACCGCCTCCACCGGCAGCACCAGACGCCAGGCCCGCGCCGCGTCCGGCAGAGCCTCGGCGAACGGACGCTGGCTGCAGATGTCGCCATCGACCTGCCAGACCGGCAGCTCGGCGGCGACCTGGGTACAGGCCTGCGGTGGAAGAAACAGGGTGGGCAGACTCATTGCTTGGACTCCTCGACGGGCGGGGGCGCCAGGCCCTCCTGCCCCAGATCGCGCCCCATCAGGCGGACGCGTCCATCATTGCCACGTTGCAGGTAACTGGTCAGCACCTGGCGCCGGTCGCCCAGCAGCACTTCGGTGGTGACACGAAAATACTGGCTGGCGATGCCCAGCCCCCGCGGGCTCACCGCATAAGCGCTGAGCTGCTGGGTAACCGCGGAAGGCTCACGATAGCCGGTGCGCCCGCGCCCTTCGATGACCGCCTTCAGGGCCGAGTCGGGAATGCCGTCGCCCAGGCACGCCAGCACCTGGGCGCTGGCGGTGTTGACGTTGAGTTCCACATCCTTGGGCAGGGCACTGACGAAGGGCGCCAGGCGCCGGTAATCGACCTCGCTCATGCCCAGCAGCAGGCGCAGCTCGGACACATCGGCGATAACACCCGGCCCCGTACGATAGGCTGGTTTGAGCAGCAGGTACTGATCATCCTCGGCACCGGCCATGCCACTGGGGTCCTGATCGAGATCCAGCCAGTCGCGCAAACGGTCGGCGTAGGCCGGACTCAGCTGCAGGCGCTGCAGCAAGCGGCGCAGGCGCAACAGGGCCAGCTCGCCGGCCTCGCCGTTGACCGACAGGCTGTTGAGGTTGAAGCGCCCGGACAGGTCTTCGATGCGCAGGCGCAGCTCGCCGCCCTCGTCCAGCGGGAAACGCAGCCTGGGGTTGGCCCAGGCCTCGGCCAGATGGTCCACCTGCCCCTCGCTCAGGTCACGGCGCAACAGCGCCTTGGCCACCAGTTCACCGCCTTCGGCGTAATACTGGGCCTGGCGCACCAGCAGCTGGTTGCCAGTGCTGCGAATTGCCAGCTGCTGGCGCAGCAGCAGGGCCGCGCACACCACGGTCACCAGCGCCACCACCAGCAGCACGGTGATCAGCGCCACCCCGCGCTGCCGCCTCATGTTGCCGGCTCCCCGTCCGGCACAGGCGCCGGTTCGTCCGGCAGCAGCTCGCCATCATCGCCACCGTCGCCGCCATCGGGCGTCGCAACCTGTTGCGGCGGCATCTCCGGCAGGCGCCAGACGCGCCGCAGCTCGCCGTAATAGCGATGCTCGATGATCAGCTCGACCGCCTTGGGCAGCTGGGTCAGCCCTTCCTCGGAGCGGCTGTTGGCCGGCGGCCAGCTCTGCAGCCAGCGCCCCTCCAGATCGAGGAAACGCAGCTCGTAGCGCTTGACCCCGTCCAGCGCCTGCTGCACCCGCGGCTGGCTGTCCTGGGCCTGGTCCAGCACCGGCCAGTAGGCGCGCTGCCAGCGCTCGCCCTCGAGCTGCCAGCGCACCCGCTGCAGGGTCGCGCGCGGCTGGCCCAGTGGATTGCGCCAGCCGCTTCGGGTGAACTCCAGCCGAGTGTCCTTGCCGCTGTCTCCATACAGCGAGGCCAGCGGATCACCGAGCGGGTCGCGTATCGGCCGCGCGCGCACCTGCAGCAGGTCGCGTTCGAAGGCCGCCATCGCCCGGGTCAGCTCGCGCAGGCGCTGCTCCTGCTGGCGCTGGCCGCGGTCGGTCTGCAGCACGCTGTCGAGCATGCGGTAGGTGGCCATGGCCAGCAGGGCGAAGATGGCGATGGCGATCAGCACCTCCAGCAGGGTGAAACCACGCTGCCTCATGGCTCCACCCCGACGAAGCCGCTCAGGGTGACCAGTGCGTTGTCCTCGATCTTGCCGCGCAGGCCACGCTCGGGGCGCGGCGCCACTCGCACGGTGATGCGCAGCATCTCCGGCTCGCTGGTCGCCTGCACCTCGGTCTGCCACTGCCAGCGCCGACCGGCGTAACTTTCCTCGCCCTGCTCGCGGCCCTCGACCGGCGGCGCATCGGCCAGCTGGATTTCCTGCAGGCGGTTGTCCGCCAGCCAGGTAGCGAAGGTCTTGTCCTCCAGGCGCGCGGCGGTCTTCAGCGAGCGGGCGCTGGCGCTGAGCACGCTGGCGGCGACCACGGCGAAGATCGCCAGGGCTACCAGCACTTCCAGCAGGGTGAAGCCGCGACCGCGCCTCATCGGGACTTTTCCTGCTGCAGCGCGGGCTCGGAAAAGCCGTCGCTGACCAGCAACAGCACCGGTGCACCGCGCTCACGGCCACCGGCCAGACGCAGGGTAAAAGGCGTCAGCTCGCCACTGGAAAGGATCAGCAGCTGCGGCGGCTTGGGGGCGGACTTGTCCTTGTCCCCCTTGGCGGTGGGCAGACTGACGCCCTGGTCTTCCACTTCGATGCTCAGCTGCACCCAGTCCGGCAGCTCGTGGACCTTGTCGTCCAGCGGCTGCCAGCGCGACTTCAGGGGATCAAAGCGCAGCACCTGATAACTGTGGGCTTCGAAACGCACGCCGTACTCGCGGTTGTCCAGCACCGCCTCGTCGAGCAGCACCCGCAGCAGACTGTTGAGCCGATCGGCCTCGTCAGCCAGCTTGCGCGCGGGGCTGCTGGCCAGGCCGCTGCCGATCACGGCGAGGCTGGTCAGCACGCCGAGCAGGACCAGCACCACCAGCAGCTCGATCAGGGTAAACCCGCCCGCGGATTTGCTGCGCGTCGGAAAAACTGCGTTGAGAGCGACTTCGGAATGCTCATTTACCATCTGTAAACTCCGCTTCCTCAGCCGCTCTCGCC
>FTMP01000019.1:0-1818 GCA_900156135.1 Aquipseudomonas alcaligenes
ACCACCCTGGAAGAAGTGCTGCGCGTGACGCGGGAAGACTGATGGCCGCTTTCGAATACATCGCCCTGGACGCCCGGGGCCGCCAGCAGAAAGGCGTGCTGGAGGGCGACAGCGCCCGCCAGGTGCGTCAGCTGCTGCGCGACAAGCAACTATCGCCGCTGCAGGTCGAGCCGGTGCAGCGCAAGGAGGAGGGCGCCTCGGGCGGCTTCACCCTGCGCCGTGGCCTGTCGGCCCGCGATTTGGCCCTGGTCACTCGCCAGCTGGCGACCCTGATCAGCGCGGCCCTGCCCATCGAGGAGGCGCTACGCGCCGCCGCCGCGCAGTCGCGCCAGCCGCGCCTGCAGTCGATGCTGCTGGCGGTGCGCGCCAAGGTGCTGGAAGGCCACAGTCTGGCCAAGGCCCTGGCCACCTACCCGGCGGCGTTCCCCGAGCTGTACCGCGCCACGGTGGCGGCCGGCGAGCACGCCGGTCACCTCGGCCCGGTGCTGGAGCAGCTGGCCGATTACACCGAGCAGCGCCAGCAGTCGCGGCAGAAGATCCAGATGGCACTGCTCTACCCGGTGATCCTGATGCTCGCCTCGCTGGGCATCGTCGGCTTCCTGCTCGGCTACGTGGTGCCGGACGTGGTGCGGGTGTTCGTCGACTCCGGGCAGACCTTGCCGGCGCTGACCCGCGGGCTGATCTTCCTCAGCGAGCTGGTCAAGGCCTGGGGCGCGCTGGCTATCGTGCTGGCGGTGCTCGGCGTGATCGGCTTTCGCCGCGCCCTGCGCAACGAAGACCTGCGTCGGCGCTGGCACGCCTTCCTGCTGCGCGTGCCGCTGGTCGGTGGGCTGATCGCTGCCACCGAGACGGCGCGTTTCGCCTCGACCCTGGCCATCCTGGTGCGCAGCGGCGTGCCGCTGGTGGAGGCGCTGGCCATCGGCGCCGAGGTGGTGTCCAACCTGATCATCCGCAGCGACGTGGCCAACGCCACCCAGCGCGTGCGCGAGGGCGGCAGCCTGTCGCGCGCGCTGGAGGCCAGCCGGCAGTTCCCGCCGATGATGCTGCACATGATCGCCAGCGGCGAGCGCTCCGGCGAGCTGGACCAGATGCTGTCGCGCACGGCACGCAACCAGGAAAACGACCTGGCGGCCACCATCGGCCTGCTGGTGGGGCTGTTCGAGCCGTTCATGCTGGTATTCATGGGCGCGGTGGTGCTGGTGATCGTGCTGGCCATCCTGCTGCCGATTCTTTCTCTGAACCAACTGGTGGGTTGATTGATGAACAAGCAACAACGCGGTTTCACCCTGATCGAGATCATGGTGGTGGTGGTCATCCTCGGCATCCTCGCCGCCCTGGTGGTGCCGCAGGTGATGGGCCGACCGGACCAGGCCAAGGTCACCGCGGCGCAGAACGACATCCGCGCCATCGGTGCGGCGCTGGACATGTACAAGCTGGACAACCAGAACTACCCGAGCACCCAGCAGGGCCTGGAAGCTCTGGTGAAGAAGCCCACCGGCAATCCGGCGGCGAAGAACTGGAACGCCGAGGGTTACCTGAAGAAGCTGCCGATCGACCCCTGGGGCAATCAGTACCTGTACCTGTCGCCGGGCACCCGCGGCAAGATCGATCTCTACAGCCTGGGTGCCGATGGCCAGGAAGGCGGCGACGGCACCAACGCCGATATTGGTAACTGGGACCTCTGATCAGCTTTGCTCGGATGCAGCGAGCTAGAGAAAAACAAGGCGAGAGCGGCTGAGGAAGCGGAGTTTACAGATGGTAAATGAGCATTCCGAAGTCGCTCTCAACGCAGTTTTTCCGACGCGCAGCAAATCCGCG
>FTMP01000010.1:0-157497 GCA_900156135.1 Aquipseudomonas alcaligenes
ACCATGCTCGAACGTGGCGTGAAGGTGACGGTGAACTCGGACGACCCGGCCTACTTCGGCGGCTATGTCGGCGAGAACTTCGCCGCCCTGGAGCGCGACCTGGGCATGACCCGCGAGCAGGCCGCCCGTCTGGCCAGCAACAGCCTTGAGGCAAGACTGGTAAAGTAGCGCGCTTTTTTCGCCCACCCAGTCAAGAACCGGAGTTGTAGATGTCCCGTTTCGCCCTCGGCCTGAGCCTGGCCGCCACCCTCGCAAGCGGCCAGGCACTGGCCGCCGACCTGCTGCAATGGCAGGACAACAGCCTGACCTACCTCAACGGCATCGACTTCAAGGTCGACCCGCCCAAGCAGCAGACCGTCACCTTCGAGCACGCCAGCGGCTGGAGCTTCGGCGACCTGTTCGTCTTCGTCGATGGCATCAAGTACAACACCGAGGCCACCAACGGCGCCGGTGACGGCCACACCTTCTACGGCGAGATCAGCCCGCGCCTGTCGCTGGGCAAGATCAGCGGTGCCGACCTGTCGCTCGGCCCGATCAAGGATGTGCTGCTGGCCGCCACCTACGAGTTCGGCGAGGATGACGTCGAGTCCTACCTGCTCGGTCCGGCCATCGACCTGGATATCCCGGGCTTCGACTACTTCCAGCTCAACACCTACCTGCGCACCACCGATGGCCGCCGCGACGGTGACAACGTCTGGCAGATCACCCCGGTGTGGAGCTACACCATTCCGGTCGGCGACTCGGACCTGGTGATCGACGGCTTCATGGACTGGGTAGTGGACAACGACGACAGCTACCACGCCAACCTGCACTTCAACCCGCAGATCAAGTACGACCTGGCCAAGGCCATGGGCTGGGGCCAGAAGTTCTACGTCGGCGTCGAGTACGACTACTGGAGCGACAAGTACGGCATCGACGACAACGGCTTCGTCGGTTCGGAGATCCTCGGCGGCACCGACCAGAGCGCCATCAGCCTGCTGGCCAAAGCGCATTTCTAAGCGCCACTGCTGCACAAAAAAGCCCGCCATACGGCGGGCTTTTTCATGGGCGCTCGGCACAGTTCACGTAGGACGCCTCAAAGGTTCTGGTAGCGGTTCATGTCCAGCACGCCCGCCTCCACCGGTTCGGTCTCCTGGATATAGGCCGACAGGTCATGAAAGTAGTGCCAGAACTGCGGATGGCTGCGCCGGATGCCCCAGCGCGCCACCACCTTGTCGAAGGCAACCCGGTCGCGGGCCTGCTCCAGCTGCGAAACGAACTCCGGCACCTCGCCAGCCTTGAGGTTGAACATGAAGTTCGGGTAGCTGGTCAGCACGCCCGGGTAGACCGTCAGGGTATCCAGCCCTGGCTGGTAGCGCAGCGACTCGCCGGCCATGAAGGCTACGTTGCTGTGTGCGCGGTTGCGCAGCAGGCTGTAGACCTCGCGCTGGCCGTCGGCACGCTCGACGCGCAGCAGCGTCGCCTCGGGCAGCTGGTCGATCACCTTGAGCCCACCGGCCGGGCGCCCGGTCAGGCGGCTCAGTGCCTGCTCGGCATCCTCCAGATCGGCCGGCAGGCCGGGTCTGTGGCACTCGGCGCCGGTGCAGCGGTTGATCGGGTCGGGGCGAGCATTGAGCGTGCCGTAGCGCTCCAGCAGCGAGCGGGCAAAGGCGCCCTTGGCCCCCAGTTCCGGCAGCCGCATGGCGCTAGGGCTGTCGAGGTCCGCCTCGGTGTAGTCCAGCCACATCTTCAGCTTGCCGCTGTTCTGATACCAGTCATCCAGGTAGGCCTGACGCGACTGCGGCGGCAACAGGCGGAGGAAGTTCAGCTCGGCGCCGTTGCGGATCAGGTCGAAGTACAGGCGCGTCTGCGCCTGGTGGGCGACATTGCCGAACACGTCGAAATTGACCACCAGCTGGTAGTAGGTGCGCTCGAACAGCGGGTAGTCCAACAGCCACAGGGTCTGCGGGATCTCGCCGATCAGGCCCTTGCGCACCATGGCGCTGTCGTGGTGGCGGTAGATCGACAGCAGTGCATTGTCGTTGCCGGCCCACAGGTGCGACCAGCTGGGCGGCGTCGCCTCGGCATAGGTGTCGCGGCGCAGCTCCTCATACTGGTTGCGCTTGTCCCGGTAGGCCTTCCACAGCCCCAGCAGGTCGCCGATCTCGTCGAACTGCCCGGGCATGGCCAGCAGCGGCGTGGCCTCGGCGCGGTAGCCGGCATCAGTGATGTAGAGGTCGTGGCGCGGGTCCTGGAATACCGCCCAGAAGTTGTCACGAATCACGTCGGTGGCGATCTGCCCGCGGCACACCGGCCCGCGGATAAAGGTGCGCACGAAGTACTCGGCGTTATCCAGCATGAACTGGTAGCGCGCCTCGGCAGGAATCGCCTGGAAGGTCTCGAAGGGGTTGGCGCGCCGCTGCGCGCCGTAACCGGGTACCGCATCCACTGTCCAGTCGCTGGCGTAGAACAGCTCGCGTACCCGTTCCAGCTTCTTCGCGCTGAGCGGATAGGTGATATGGGTCTTGTGCACGATGACGCCCTGGATTGGCCACAACCGGTAGTACACCTCGGTGCCCGGGTCGTCATTGGGGCGGCGCGTGGTGATCGGGTCGATCAGCTGGCCGCTGGGCGTTCGCGAGCGCACCAGCTGGAAGAAATGCCCCGGCTCGCCGCCCTCGAAGTACAGGTGGGCGAGGAACAGGTGCTCGAACAGCCAACGATTGACCAGGCTCTCGCGCGCGCCGGGCGCATTGAGGAAGCGCTCCCACTCGGCTATCTGCTTCTGCTCCATGACAGAAGCCTGCAGCGTCTGCTGCTCTACCGGGGCACCCTGCTCCACCCAGCGCTGCAGGGTCGTGTACTCGGCGTCGCTCAGGCCGGTGACGGCGAAGGGCATACCGGCGTGGGCGAACTTCTTCGCGTAGGCCTCGAACTCGCCCGGCAGTGGGCATTGGTTGTCGCGGCTGATGGAAATATCCAGGTCAGCCGGCAGCTTGGCATTCGGCACCGGAGGATTATTGCGCCCCAACTCCAGCATGCGCGCGATCAGCGCCGCCTGACCGGCCTGCGGCTCCAGCACCGAATGAAAGCCCTTGGCCCGCCACGCCGCCTCACCGTGGGCATCGAAGTACAGACGCGTGGTGGCCTGGGCCTTGGTGCGCGTGCCGTTGTATACCGGAAGCTTGCTGGCGCCGCGCTGCACACCTTCACCGCTGCCCAGATTGAGCTGGCAGGGAGCGTCGTAACAGGCATGGCAGGCCACGCACTTGTGGGTAAGGATCGGTTGCACGTCCCGACTGTAGGAGATCGGCTCGGCTGCGAACAAAGGCGCACACAACAGCGCCAAAGGGGCAAGAAAACGACGGGGCAAGGGCAAGATCCTTATGCGGCGATCCGGCATTGTAAAGCCGCCACAACGAAACAACCCAACATGAGCGATTTTCATGCAGATCGCACCAGCGTCTGAGAGCCATGCAGCTTTGCTATCATCCACGGCCTTTCTACACGCTCACCCCAGGTAGTCCCCATGTCCGACCGCAGCGCCCGCCTCCAGGCCCTTTCGCAAGCCCTGAAAGAACGCATCCTGATCCTCGACGGCGGCATGGGCACCATGATCCAGAGCTACAAGCTGGAAGAGGCCGACTACCGTGGCGCGCGTTTCGCCGACTGGCCGAGCGACGTCAAGGGCAACAACGACCTGCTGCTGCTGACCAAGCCGCAGGTGATCGCCGAGATCGAGAAGGCTTACCTGGATGCCGGCGCCGACATCCTGGAAACCAACACTTTCAACGCCACCCGCGTGTCCCAGGCCGACTATGGCATGGAGGCGCTGGCCTACGAGCTGAACGTCGAGGGCGCCCGCGTCGCCCGCCAGGTAGCCGACGCCAAGACCCTGGAAACCCCGGACCGTCCGCGCTTCGTCGCCGGCGTTCTCGGCCCGACCAGCCGCACCTGCTCCATCTCCCCGGACGTCAACGACCCGGGCTACCGCAACGTCACCTTCGACGAGCTGGTGGAGAACTACACCGAGGCCACCCGCGGCCTGATCGAGGGCGGCGCCGACCTGATCCTGATCGAGACCATCTTCGACACCCTCAACGCCAAGGCGGCGATCTTCGCCGTGCAGCAGGTGTTCGAGGAGGACGGCGTCGAACTGCCGATCATGATCTCCGGCACCATCACCGACGCCTCCGGCCGTACCCTGTCCGGCCAGACTACCGAGGCCTTCTGGAACTCGGTGGCGCATGCCAAGCCGATCTCCGTCGGGCTGAACTGCGCCCTCGGCGCCAAGGAACTGCGCCCGTACCTGGCCGAACTGGCGGCCAAAGCCGGTACCCACGTATCCGCCCACCCCAACGCCGGCCTGCCCAACGCCTTCGGCGAATACGACGAGACCCCGGCGCAGATGGCCGAGGTGGTCGAGGAATTCGCTGCATCGGGCCTCTTGAACATCATCGGTGGCTGCTGCGGCACCACCCCGCCGCATATCCAGGCGATCGCCGAGGCCGTGGCCAAGTACCCGCCGCGCGTGATCCCGGACATCCCCAAGGCCTGTCGCCTGTCGGGTCTGGAGCCCTTCACCATCGACCGCAAGTCGCTGTTCGTGAACGTCGGCGAGCGCACCAACATCACCGGTTCGGCCAAGTTCGCCCGGCTGATCCGCGAGGAGAACTACACCGAGGCGCTGGAAGTCGCTCTGCAGCAGGTGGAAGCCGGCGCCCAGGTGATCGACATCAACATGGACGAAGGCATGCTGGATTCGCAGGCCGCCATGGTGAAGTTCCTCAACCTGATCGCCTCCGAGCCGGACATCTCGCGCGTGCCGATCATGATCGACTCCTCCAAGTGGGAAGTGATCGAAGCCGGCCTCAAGTGCATCCAGGGCAAGGGCATCGTCAACTCGATCTCCATGAAGGAAGGCGTCGAGCAGTTCAAGCACCACGCCAAGCTGTGCAAGCGCTACGGCGCCGCCGTGGTGGTGATGGCCTTCGACGAGGTCGGCCAGGCCGACACCGCCGCGCGCAAGAAGGAAATCTGCCAGCGTTCCTACGACATCCTGGTCAACGAAGTCGGCTTCCCGCCAGAAGACATCATCTTCGACCCGAACATCTTCGCCGTCGCCACCGGTATCGAGGAACACAACAACTACGCGGTGGACTTCATTGAGGCCTGCGCCTACATCCGCGACGAGCTGCCCTATGCGCTCAGCTCCGGCGGCGTGTCCAACGTGTCCTTCTCGTTCCGTGGCAACAACCCGGTGCGCGAGGCCATCCACTCGGTGTTCCTCTTCCACGCCATCCAGAACGGCCTGTCCATGGGCATCGTCAACGCCGGCCAGCTGGAGATCTACGACGAGATTCCCAAGGAGCTGCGCGACAAGGTCGAGGACGTGGTGCTCAACCGCACGCCGGGCGGCACCGACGCCCTGCTGGCCATCGCCGACAACTACCGCGGCGGCGGCGCGGTGAAGGAAGCCGAGGACGAAGAATGGCGTAGCTATCCGGTCGCCAAGCGCCTGGAACACGCACTGGTCAAGGGCATCACCGCCTTCATCGTCGAGGACACCGAGGAGTGCCGCCAGCAGTGCGCGCGCCCCATCGAGGTGATCGAGGGCCCGCTGATGAGCGGCATGAACGTGGTCGGCGACCTGTTCGGTGCCGGCAAGATGTTCCTGCCCCAGGTGGTGAAATCCGCCCGAGTGATGAAGCAGGCCGTGGCCCACCTGATCCCCTTCATCGAAGCGGAGAAAGGCGACAAGCCGGAAGCCAAGGGCAAGATCCTCATGGCCACCGTGAAGGGCGACGTGCACGACATCGGCAAGAACATCGTCGGCGTGGTGCTCGGCTGTAACGGCTATGACATCGTCGACCTCGGCGTGATGGTGCCGGCGGAGAAGATCCTCAAGACCGCCATCGAGGAAAAGTGCGACATCATCGGCCTGTCCGGCCTGATTACCCCGTCGCTGGACGAGATGGTCCATGTCGCCAAGGAGATGCAGCGCCAGGGCTTCAACCTGCCGCTGATGATCGGTGGCGCCACCACCTCCAAGGCCCACACCGCGGTGAAGATCGAGCCGCAGTACAGCAACGATGCGGTGGTCTACGTCACCGACGCCTCGCGTGCCGTGGGCGTGGCCACCAGCCTGCTGTCCAAGGAGCTGAAAGCCGAGTTCGTGCGCAATACCCGCGAGGACTACGCCGTGGTCCGCGAGCGCACCGCCGCGCGTGCCTCACGGACCGAGCGCCTGTCCTACGCCGAGGCCATCGCCAACAAACCGGACTTCGACTGGAGCGGCTACGTCGCGCCCAAGCCGAGCTTCACCGGCGTCAAGGTGCTGGACGACATCGACCTGCGCGAACTGGCCCAGTACATCGACTGGACGCCCTTTTTCATCTCCTGGGACCTGGCCGGCAAATACCCGCGCATCCTCACCGATGAAGTGGTTGGCGAGGCCGCCACCAGCCTGTTCAACGATGCCCAGGCGATGCTGGAAAAGCTGATCAGCGAGAAACTGATCAAGGCCCGCGCCGTCTTCGGCTTCTGGCCGGCCAACCAGGTGCGTCACGACGACATCGAAGTCTACGGCGGCGAGGGCCAGACCCTGGCCACCCTGCACCACCTGCGCCAGCAGGGCATCAAGGCCGACAGCAAGCCCAACCTGTCGCTGGCCGACTTCGTTGCGCCGAAGGAAAGCGGTGTGACCGACTATATGGGCGGCTTTATCACCACCGCTGGCATCGGCGCTGAGGAAGTGGCCAAGGCCTACGAGGCCAAGGGCGACGACTACAGCTCGATCATGGTCAAGGCCCTGGCCGACCGCCTGGCCGAGGCCTGCGCCGAGTGGCTGCACGAACGCGTGCGCAAGGACTACTGGGGCTACGCCAAGGACGAAACCCTGGACAACGAGGCGCTGATCCGCGAGCAGTACGTCGGCATCCGCCCGGCTCCCGGCTACCCGGCCTGCCCGGACCACACCGAGAAGGGCACCCTGTTCCAGCTGCTCGACCCCGAGGCCGACTACAACAAGGCCGGCAAGAGCGGCGTATTCCTCACCGAGCACTACGCCATGTTCCCGGCCGCCGCCGTCTCAGGCTGGTACTTCGCCCACCCCGAGGCGCAGTACTTCGCGGTCGGCAAGGTCGATCAGGACCAGGTGCAGTGCTACAGCAAGCGCAAGGGCCAGGAACTGGCCGTGACCGAACGCTGGCTGGCGCCGAATCTGGGTTACGACAGCTGATGAAGCAAGGGGCGCTCAGGCGCCCCTTCTGGTTACCGAAATGACACCCCTCGAACTCATCGCCTCCGCCCTCGGTGTTACCTCCGTCTGGCTCACCGTGCGGCAGAACCCGCTGTGCTGGCCCATCGGTCTGCTCATGGTGCTGCTCTACGCCTGGTTCTTCTTCGATGCCCGTCTCTACTCCGCAGTGCTGCTGCACGGCGTGTTCGCCGCCATGCAGCTGTACGGCTGGTGGCAATGGCGTCAGGGCGTGGATGACAGCGGGCGGCGGCCGGTCAGCACGGCCGACCGCAACGAGGTACTGATCGGCCTGGGCGTCGCCCTGCTGCTCGGCCTGGCGCTGGGCCTGGCCATGCAGCGCCTGACCGAGGCGGTCTACCCCTGGCCGGACGCCCTGCTCACCGCCTTCAGCCTGCTGGCACAGCTGTGGATGGCGCTCAAGCGCTGGCAGTGCTGGCTGCTGTGGATCGTGGTCGACGTGCTCTATGTCGGCTTCTTCGCTTTCCAGGAGTACTGGCTGACCGCCGGTTTGTACGGCGTGTTCACCGCCCTGGCCGTGCTCGGCCTGCGCGAATGGCGCGCCTCGCGGACAGCGCCCACATGAAGGTGGTGGTGCTGACCGGCCCCGAGTCGAGCGGCAAGACCTTTCTTGCCGAACGCCTGCAGCAACGCTTCGGCGGTCTGGTGGTGGGCGAGTATGTGCGCCACTTTATCGACCAGGAACAGAGGGAAACCTGCCTGGCCGATATTCCCGCCATTGCCCGTGGCCAGCTCGAATGGGAAGACGCCGCGCGCGCCCAGGCGCCCGGACTGCTGATCCTCGACACCCACCTGCTCAGCAATATCCTCTGGAGCCGGACGCTGTTCGGCGACTGCCCGGACTGGCTGGAGCCGACACTGCTGGAACGCCACTACGACCTGCACCTGCTGCTCTCGCCCGAAGGCGTCGCATGGCAGGGTGACGGCCAGCGTTGCCAGCCCGACCTGGCCGAACGCCTGCGTTTTCATCAGGACTGCGCCGACTGGCTCCAACGTCACGCGCGACCCTGGGTGGCCGTTCATGGTGATTGGCTGCAACGCGAGGCGCGGGTCATCGAGCAGGTGGCTCGGCTGATCGGCTGAAAGGTCGGCAACGCGCGGCCTACACTGCTTCATCCATTCTCAGGGAACCGCCGCCAGTCCATGTCGCCCATCACCTACATCCGCCGCCACCCCTCAGCCGGCCTGCTGTTCGTCCAGCTGCTCGGCGTCCTGCTCTACCCCTGGATGGAAGGTACGCCGATCGGCCGCGCCCTGTTCGGCGCCTTCGGCTTGCTGGTGCTGGGCATGGCTCTGCACGTGGTCAAGCGCAGCCCGATACAGACTTGGGTGGCAGCGCTACTGGCCACCTTGGTCGTGGCCCTGACACTGCTCGACATTCTGATCACCAGCCGCGCACTGGAGGGGCTGATTGCTCTTCTGGAGGCAGCCTTCTACTTCTACGCAGCGGCCAGCCTGATCGCCTACATGAGCGCCGATGACCATGCCAGTACCGATGAGCTCTACGCAGTCGGTGCCACCTTCACCGTGCTGGCCTGGGCCTTTGCCCATCTCTTTGCACTGTGCCAGCTGCTAGCGCCGGGTAGCTTTGCCGCGGCTATCAACCCGGAGGCCGCACGCAGCTGGATGGAGCTGCTATTCCTCAGTTTCACCACGCTCTCGGGTGTTGGCCTGGGCGACATCATCCCGCTGACGCCGGTGGCCCGCTCGCTGGTGATGATCGAAGAGTTCGCCGGCGTGATGTACCTCGCATTGGTCGTTTCGCGCCTTATCGCCATGTCGGTATCGAAGCGCTGAACGCCGGATAGCGGCCGTCAGAAAAATGCATAACGAGTTGAGGCATAATGCCGGCAACTTGAGTTTCTGTCTGATGGATCAGCTTTGACTTTCCTCATTGCCCTTCTAGCCCTGGTGCTGGGCAGCATTCTCGCTGTCCGACTCCACCAACACCGCCGCCTGCTCAGGCAATACCGCGAGTTACTTGAGCAACAGGAGCATGGCGTGCTGCAGATCGGTAGCCGCGGACACGTGGACTGGCACAACGAAGCCGCCGCCCAGCTCCTGGGGCGGGCCGGTCAGTCGCTGCGGCAACTCCGCGTGAGCGACCTGCTGCCCGCCGAGGCACTGCAGCGGGAAGCGCGCAGTCTGAGGGTCTGCGGGGGTGACGGGCAGTCGCGCACGTTGCACGTCTGCCCTGTTCCCGGCACTCGGGAGCTTTTCCTGCTACGCCCGGTGCTGGCCGAGGCCGAGCGCTACCAACGCAGCCAGTACTTTGCCCGTATCGGCACCTGGGATTGGGACATCGACACCAACCGCCTGTACTGGTCCGAAGCCATCTATGGCATGTTCGGCTACCGCGTCGGCGAGGTGACGCCCAGCTACGAGCTGTTCTGCCAGAGCGTGCATCCGGACGACCGCGAGCAGGTGCGCGCCGGTGAGCAGCGTTGCATTGAGACCGGCGAGAATCATGACGAGGAGTACCGTGTGATCTGGCCGGACGGCAGCATCCACTGGCTGCGCGAGACCGGCAACATCGTCAAGGACGAACACGGCATACCGGTGAAAATGATGGGCGTGGTCCGCGACATCACCGAGGAAAAGGCCTGGGCCAGCCAGATGCACCGCCTGGCCCATCACGATCCGCTGACCGGCCTGCCCAATCGTCTGGTGTTCGAGGAGCAACTGGACCGCGCGTTGGAGAGGGCCCGGCGCGCAGGCACGCGTATTGCGCTGGTATTCATCGATCTCAATGATTTCAAGGCAATCAACGACCGCCTGGGCCATGCCGCCGGCGATCAGGTGCTTCAACAGATGGCCAGACGCCTGCGTGACGCCCTGCGTGGCTCGGACAGCGTGGCGCGCCTGGGCGGTGACGAATTCGTCGCGATCCTCGAAACCCTGTCACTCGAGCGCTCGCCGGAAGAGGAAGCCCGCGCCGTTGCCGGCAAGTTGCTGGCCGCGCTGACACAACCGGTAAAGCTGGAGGGTAGTGTGCAACCGGTGGGCGCAAGCCTGGGCATCGCCTTCTTCCCCGATCATGCACACAGCCGGGACCGCCTGATTCATGTCGCCGACCTGGCCATGTACGAGGCCAAACGCAGTGGCGACAACCAGTATCGCCTGGCCCAGGCAGCCAGCCAGGACTAAAACACTGGAGCCGCGATCAGATACCGACGCGCTTGCTGCGCACGAACTTGATCGTGTACTCCATCTGCGGCTTGCGCGTCAGGCTGGCGGCGCGGCGGGTCACGGTATCCAGGGTGATGTTCCAGAAACCGTCGCTGGGTACCTTGATCCGCGCCGGGAACTTGTCGAAAGCGCCGCCGTGGTAGGTATGCCGACCACCATTCTTGAAGCTGCGGAAGTTGGCATCGCTCATCAGGCGGATATTGCACGGCTGCGAGCAGTGGATGACCACCGTATCTCCCTCTTCCAGGTGTTCGCGCTGGTGAATGAACTTCATCGGGGCCTCCGCAAAAAGCGCGCACGATAGCACGTTGCCCGTCACCCGGTCGCCGCGGGCCGATGAAGCCGCCGCCAGGCCGAAGGCGACATGCCGTAAGCCTCGCGGAAGGCCTTGCTGAAGGCCGCCTGGTCGGCATAGCCAAGCACATCGGCGAGCAGGGTCAACGGCATGCTGGAAGCCTGCACCTGCCAGCCGGCCAGGTCCATCTTCACCCGATGCACCAGCGGCTTGAAGCTCAAGCCTTCAGCCGCCAGGCGGCGCTGCAGCGTGCGCGGATGCAGCCCGAGCAGCTCGGCGATGTGCCCCAGCGAATGCTGGCGCATGCCCAGCGTCTGCATGATCAGGCTGCGCACCTGCAGCTCCAGGCTGTCCTGCAGCCCGTCCAGCCGCTCGCGCAGGTAGCCGGCATCCACGCCGCCGAGGGCACATACCGGGCGCTGCAGGATCGCCGCGTCATACACCAGGCCATCGAACTCCTGGTCGAAAAGCACCTCGCAGCCCAGGTGCTGGCGGTAGCGCGCCGGCGCTGCCACCGGGCTGTGACTGAACTCCACACGCAACGGGCGCAGGTCGGCGCCGCCCATGGCACGGACCAGCCGCGCGCAGGCGCCGATGGCCATCTCGCGGTATTGCTGGGCCCCCTCCACGGCAAAGAAGTGCTCGATGCGCCGTACCTGCACGCGACCGTCCAGCGGCAGCAAGCGCCAGTGCTCGGCCTTGTTGTGCAGGGCCAGGTAACGCTGAGCAGCGAGAAAGGCCGCCTGTAGGTCGGGCTCGCCCGCCAGCAGGCGGCCGAGCAGGCCGAGCATTTCCACGCCCTGGTGGCGCGCCACGCGCAGGCCCAGGTCCGGGCAGCGCAGGCGCACGGCGGCTTCGTGCAGCAGGCAGGTCAGTTGCTCGATGCCGATCAGGCAGTCGCCGTCATCCAGCGCCGCACGGCTGAGACCGACGCCAGCGAGCAGCGCATCGAGATCACCGCCCAGGCTCGCCACCTCGGCCGGCAGGCCGGTGAGCGCCGCACTGCGCACTTCATAGCGGATGGTCATGCCCGGCCTCCAGGATTTCTGGCCAACAATGGCGCGACTGTCGTGTCATGACAAGTCAGAAGGAAATGGGAGGCCTACTCTCGGGGCACAACAAGAACAATCCGAGGTGATTCATGGCTCAGTACGACCTGATCCTGCAGGGCGGCCGCTATTTCGACGGCAGTTGCACGCCCTCCGCCATCCGCAGCCTGGCCATCAAGGACGGGCGCATCGCCCTGGTCAGCGCCGAACCGCTCGACCCGGCTCTGGCCGGGCAGGTGATCGACGTGCAGGGCAAGTGGATCACCCCGGGCTTTCTCGATACCCACACCCACTACGACGCCGAGCTGATCGTCGCGCCCAGCCTCAGCGAATCGGTGCGCCATGGCGTTACCACGGTGCTGGTCGGCAGCTGCTCGCTGAGCATGGTGTGCAGCGCGGCCGAGGATGCCTCGGACATTTTCACCCGGGTGGAAACGGTGCCACGCGAGAAGGTGCTGCCAATCCTGCGCCAGCACAAGGCCTGGAACAGCCCCGCGCAGTGGCGGGCGTTCATCGACCGCCATCCACTGGGCCCCAACCTGATCAGCTTCCTCGGCCACAGCGACCTGCGCGTGGCGGTAATGGGCCTGCACCGCGCCACCGACCGCCAGGTGACGCCGAGCGAAGACGAGCTGCAGCGCATGGAAGCGCTGCTGGAGGAGGCGCTGGACTGCGGCTTCCTCGGCCTCTCCACCATGTGCCTGAAGTGGGACAAGATCGACGGCGACCGCGAATGGTCGAAGAGCCTGCCCAGCACCTACGCGCGCTGGCGCGAGGTGCGCCGCCTCAACCGCCTGCTGCGCCGGCGCGGGCGCGTGCATCAGGGCGCGCCGAATGCGGCCAATCCGCTGCAGATCACCCAGTACATCGGCGAGGCCATCGGCCTGCTGCGCAAACCGCTGAAGACCACGCTGATCTCCCTGCTCGACCTCAAGGGCAACCGCAGCCTGGTACTGCTGGCGCGCTTCTCCGCCTGGCTGACCAACCGCCTGGGCGGCGACTTCCGCTGGCAGCTGCTGCCCACGCCCTTTGCCATCTACGCCGACGGCATGGACATCGTGCTGTTCGAGGAATTCGGCGCCGGCGAAATGGCCCTCGACGTCAAGGACCAGCTCGAACGCAACCAGTTGCTGCAGGACGAGCAGTACCGCCGCACCTTCCGCCGCTTCTACGCCGACAAGCTGTCGCCACGGGTGTGGCAGCGCGACTTCGGCGACGCGGTAATCCTCGGCTGCCCGGATGCCTCGCTGGTCGGCCGCAACTTCGCCGAGGTCGCGCGCGAGCGCGGCCTGCACGTGGTCGACCTGTTCCTCGACATGGTGGTGCAGTACGGCCGTCAGCTGCGCTGGTTCACCGTGATCGGCAACCACCGCCAGGACAAATTGCGCGAGATGGTGCGCAGCCCGAACACGCTGATCACCTTCTCCGATGCCGGCGCGCATATTCGCAACATGGCCTTCTATAACCTGCCACTGCGCTTCCTCAAGCTGGTGCAGGACAGCCACGACGAGGGGCGCCCGGTGATGAGCCTGGAGCAGGCCGTGCATCGCCTGACCGGCGAGCAGGCCGACTGGCTGGGCATCGACGCCGGCTATATCCGCGTCGGCGACCGCGCCGACCTGGTGGTGCTCGACCCTGCCGGCCTGCGCCAGAACCTGGAGCAGGAGCACTGGGACCAGATGCAGGGCTTCGGCATCCCGCGCATGGTCTGCCGCAACCCCGGCTGCGTCAGCCATGTGCTGATCAACGGCAAGCTGGCGGTGGATGACGAGCAGATCGCGCCGGAGTTGGGCCAGCAGAGCGGTTTCGGCCAGTTTCTCGCGGCCCGCTGAGACGGCTGGGCGGGATGTCGGAGGGCTGCTACGCTGCGCGCAGTAAGCCGCCCAAAAGGACTGCCCATGCACCGCCTGACCGCCCTGTTCACCGCCCTTCTCCTGCTCACTGGCTGCGCCGGCCCCGGCTATTTCGAGGCCATACCGCCCAGCAGCGCGGATCAGGCGGTGCTGTATCTATACCGTCCCGCAGCCGACAACCCCGGACGCCAGCCACTGCGCTTGTCCTACCCGGATGTCCTGGTCGACGAGCAGAGCGTCGGCACCCTGCCCTTCAACAGCTACCGCCGCATCGAGCTGCCAGCGGGGCGCCACGCCATCCGTATCACCGGCCTGACCCGCCAGGCCAAGTGGGAACCGCGCGACATCCAGCAGAATTTCAACCTGGTACCGGGCGAGATCAAATACATGAAGCTCGATGTGCGCTTCAATCTCAGCGAGATGACCCTCGGCAGCCCCGGTCCCAGCTACCTCATCCATTTGCGCCCGATGCGCGCCGATGACGCGGTCTACGAGATTCGCGAGACGCAGCCACTGAATCCCTGAAGCAAGGAGCTACCGCATGAACCTGACCCGCGCACTCTCCCTGTCCCTGGCCGCCAGCCTGTTGTTCGGCTGCCAGAGTCACAACGATGAGCTCGCCAGCAAGCACGATCGCACCGCCGCCTATGTCAAGGGCGTCCCCGGTGGCACCCTGCTGGAAACCGAGACGCTTTTGGCCAGTGTCAGCGCCATCAACGGCGCCAAACGCACCTTTACCCTGCGTGACAACCTGGGTAACCAGCGCACCTTCGTGGCGCCACCCCAGATGGAAAATTTCGACCAGCTGAAAGTGGGTGACCACGTCAAAGCCGTGGTGTCCCAGGAACGCATCGTCTATCTGCGCCAGCCAGGCGAGGTAGCCAACGATGGCGCCGCCGGTGTGCTGGCGACCGCGCCGCAGGGGGATAAGCCGGGCCTGCTGGCCGCCGACACCGTGGAAATCACCGCACTGGTCAAGGGCATGGACACCACCCTGCGCACCGCCACCCTGCTGCTGCCCAACGGCAGCGAACGCGTCTTCAAGGTCCGCCCGGACGTGGATATGAAGACCGAATACCTCGGCCGCCAGGTGGTGATACGCGTTACCACCGCAGTAGCCGTCAGCGTCCAGCCGCAGTAAGCCATGCCACCGGAGACGATCAACCTGCTGCAGGCCGTGCCAGAGAGGGCGGCGGCGGAACAGTTCGTGCCGCTGCTGCAGCGCGACGGCCTGCTGCTGGAGCAGATTGTCTCGCACGGCAAGGCCAGCCCCGAGGGCTTCTGGTACGACCAGCCACAGCCCGAATGGGTGGCCCTGCTGCGCGGCAGCGCACGGCTCGAATTCGCCGATGGCGAGCAGTCGCTGGTTGCCGGCGACGCCCTGCTGATCCCCGCGCACTGCCGGCACCGGGTCGCCGAATGCTCACTGGACGCGGTCTGGCTGGCCCTACACTTCGGGGCCTGACGGCCAAGCCCTACGCCCCGGCCACGGCCAGTGGTAGCATGCGCGCCCCATGCGTATCTCCGACATTCACCAGCGCCTCGCCGACCTCGGCGCCCTGCCCGCCCACCGCGGCCGGGTGGTGCGCGCCTGGCTGCAGGGCAAGCCGCTGGATGCCGGCACCCGCCGCCAGCACACCGAGCACTTCCTGCCCTTGTCCGTGCGCCATGGCCTGCCGCAACTGGCCGAAGAACTAGAAGCCCTGGCGCGGGTGCGCTCCAGCCATCCCGCCGGCGACGGCTCGGCGCGCCTGCTGGTGGACCTGGCCGACGGCCAGATGGTCGAGAGCGTGCTGCTGCCACGCGACGGCGTCTGTGTCTCCACCCAGGTTGGCTGCGCGGTCGGCTGCCGCTTCTGCATGACCGGCAAGAGCGGCTTGCTGCGCCAGGTATCCAGCGCCGAGATAGTCGCCCAGGTGGTGCTGGCGCGGCGCCAGCGCCCGGTAAAGAAAGTGGTGTTCATGGGCATGGGCGAGCCGGCGCACAACCTCGACAACGTGCTGGAAGCCATCGACGTACTGGGTACCGACGGCGGCATCGGCCACAAGAACCTGGTGTTCTCCACCGTGGGCGACCCACGGGTGTTCGAGCGCCTGCCGCAGCAACGGGTCAAGCCGGCCCTGGCGCTGTCGCTGCACAGCACCAAGGCCGAACTGCGCGAGCACCTGCTGCCCAAGGCACCAAAAATCGCCCCGACCGAGCTGATGGAACTGGGCGAGGCCTATGCCCGTGAAGTCGGCTACCCGATCCAGTACCAGTGGACCCTGCTCAAGGGCATCAACGACGGTCAGGACGAGCTGGACGAGATCCTGCGCCTGTTCAAGGGCAAGTACGCGGTGCTCAACCTGATCCCCTTCAACAGCCTGGAAGGCGACGACTACCAGCGTCCGGACGGCGAGCGCATCGTGCAGATCGTGCGCTACCTGCACAGCCGCGGCGTGCTGACCAAGGTGCGCAACAGCGCCGGCCAGGATGTCGAGGGCGGCTGTGGCCAGCTGCGCGCGCGCGCCGTGGACGTCGTCAACACCAGCCGGTTGCAGCGCTGATGCTGCGCCTGCTCGTGCTTGCCGCCGCCCTCGGGCTGCTCTCGCCCTGGCTGGTGACGCTGCTGGCGGACCACTCGCAACACCTGGCCTGGCTGCTGGACCTGGCCAGCCACTGGCAATGGCTGCACCTGGCCCTGCTGCTGGGCTGCCTGGTACTGCTGGCACCGCGCCGGCCACGCTGGCTGCTGCTGGCGCCGCTGCTCGCGCTGCCCTGGTGCAGCGTGGCGCCGATGCTGCCCGTGCAAACCGGCGAGGTGCGCCTGGAGCTGCGCCTGGTCAGCGCCAATCTGCAGCAGACCGACGATGCCGCCGCCCTGCGTGCCTGGCTCGACGCCCAGCCCGCCGACCTGGTACTGCTGCAGGAGGTCACCCCTGCCCTGGCCCGGCAACTGGCCGGCTGGCAGGACTACCCGCACCGTGTGCTCGCCCCGGAGGACTCGCCGTTCGGCCTGGCCCTGCTGTCGCGTCTGCCGCTGGAGGGTGGCCGGGTGCTGCGCGACAGCGACGCTATTCCACGCATCGAGGCGACCCTGCGCCATGCCAGCCAGGCCGTCAGCCTGAGTCTGGTACACCCGATGCCGCCGCTGTCGCCCTACTGGCACCACAAGCGCAACCTTGGCCTGCAGGTCGCCCTGCAACGCAATGCCGCGCAGGGGCTGCCCGGCCTGCTGGCCGGCGACCTCAATGCCAGCCCCTGGTCGCAGGCCACCCGCGAGCTGCACGCACTGGGCTGGTACCGCGCCAATGATCTGCAGGCCACCTGGCCCGCGCTGGGCAAAGGCTGGTTCGGCATCGCCATCGACCAGGTACTGGTCCATGGCCCCTGGCGCGTGGTCGAGCAACACCTGGGACCGGACCTCGGCGCCGATCACCTGCCGCGCCGCCTGCACCTGCAACTGCTGGAAAACGACTGACATGCACAGCCTGGAACAACTGCGCCGCGGCGAGCTGGCCGGTATCCGTCGCCTGGACCTGGCCGCCGACCTCACCGAGCTTCCCGAGGAGATCTTCGCACTGGCCGACAGCCTGGAGGTGCTCAACCTCAGTGGCAACCGCCTGCGCGCCCTGCCTCACGACCTGTCGCGGCTGCACCGGCTGAAAGTGCTGTTCTGCTCGGACAACCCTTTCGAGATCCTGCCGGAAGCGCTCGGCGACTGCGCGCAGCTGGAGATGGTCGGCTTCAAGTCCAACCGCCTCCAGCACGTGCCGGCCGCCGCACTACCAGAGAAGCTGCGCTGGCTGATCCTCACCGATAACCAGATCGAAGCGCTGCCGGACGCCCTGGGAGAACGCCCGCGCCTGCAGAAGCTGATGCTCGCCGGCAACCGCCTCAGCGAGCTGCCGCCAAGCCTGGGCGACCTGCACCAGTTGGAGCTGCTGCGCATCGCCGCCAACCGCCTGGAGGCACTGCCCGACTGGCTGCTGCAGTTGCCGCGCCTGGCCTGGCTGGCCTTCGCCGGCAATCCGGGCAGCGACCGTGCCGAAGCCGCGGCGCTGGCCAGCCACCCGCAGGCGCCGATTGCGCGTGAGCAGCTGGTACTGGGCGAACTGCTTGGCCAGGGCGCCAGCGGCCTGATCCACCGCGCGCGCTGGGGCGAACGCGAAGTGGCGGTGAAGCTGTTCAAGGGGCAGATGACCAGCGACGGCCTGCCGCACAGCGAGATGGCCGCCTGCCTGTCCGCCGATCGCCACCCGCAGCTGCTGCCGGTGATCGGCCCGCTACAGGCCCAGCCCGGCCAGCCCGACGGCCTGTTGCTGGAGCTGCTGGAGCCGCGCTTCCGCGTGCTGGCCGGACCGCCTTCACTGGCCAGCTGCACCCGTGACTGCTACGAGCCCGAGCAGCGCTTCAGCGCCGAGCAGGTGCAAGCCCTGGCCGGTGGTGTGGCCGCCGCGCTGGCGCACCTGCATGGCCGCGGCATCCTGCACGGCGACCTGTACGCCCATAACCTGCTGGTCGACGGCCACGACTGCCGCCTCAGCGACTTCGGCGCGGCGTCCTTCTTCCCCCCTGGCAGCCATCAGGGCGCGGCGCTGCAGCGCCTGGAGAGCCGCGCCTTCGGCATCCTCCTGGAGGAACTGCTGCAACGCTGCGACGCGCCACCGGCAGGCCTGCTGCAGCTGGCCGCCGACTGCCAGCAGCCGGCCACGCAGGAGCGTCCGGACTTCGCCGCGATAGTCGCGCGCCTGCAATGAAAAAGCCCCGGACAGGCCGGGGCTTCATCAACGCAGGGGCTGCAATCAGGTACCGCTCTTGACCTTGCTCCAGATGCGCGTGCGCACCCGATCGACTTTCAGCGGCATGGCCTCCAGCGCGTACAGCTTAGTCATCACCTCCTGCGGCGGATAGACCTTGTTGTCGGCCTTCAGCGCCGGATCGACCAGGGCGTCGGCCTTCTCGTTGCCGTTGGCATAATGCACGTGGTTGCTGATGCCGGCCATCACTTCGGGCTGCAGCAGATGGTTCATGAAGGCATAGCCGGCCGCCTCGTTCGGCGCGTCGGCCGGCATGGTCACCATGTCGAACCACATCGGCGCGCCTTCCTTGGGAATCACGTACTCGATCTTCACCCCGTTGCCGGCCTCGGCGGCGCGGCTGGCGGCCTGCATGATGTCGCCGGAGAAGCCGACGGCCAGGCAGATATCGCCGTTGGCCAGCTCGCCGACGTACTTCGAAGAATGGAAGTAGCGCACGTTCTTGCGCATCTCCAGCAGCAGCGCCTCGGCTTGCTTGTAGTCATCCAGGTTCTGGCTATGGTGCGGCAGGCCCAGCTGGTGCAGGGCGATCGGCAGCATTTCCGGACCGTTGTCGAGGATGGCCACGCCGCACTGGGCCAGCTTGGCCATGTTCTCCGGCTTGAAGATCAGGTCCCAGGAGTCCACCGCCACGCCTTCGCCAAGCACCGCCTTGACCTTGTCGACGTTGTAGCCGATGCCGGTGGTGCCCCACAGGTAGGGGAAACCGTACTGGTTGCCCGGGTCGTTGGTCTCCAGCGCCTTCATCAGCACCGGGTTGAGGTTGCTCCAGCCGGGCAGCTGGCTGCGGTCGAGCTTCTTCAGCGCGCCGCCCTGGATCTGCCGAGCCATGAAGTGGTTGGAGGGAAACACCACGTCGTAGCCGGAACGGCCGGCCATCAGCTTGGCGTCGAGCGTCTCGTTGCTGTCGTAGACGTCGTATTGCACGCGCTGGCCGCTGGCCTTCTCGTAGTTCTTCAGGGTGTCCGGGGCGATGTAGTCGGTCCAGTTGTAGACGCGCACGCTCTCGGCGGCCTGGCTGGCCGATGCCAGGAGCATCAGCGGGAGGAGTTTCTTTAGCATGAGTGACCTCGTCGATTGTTCTTGTTAGGCAGTGACTCGGGGTGCGCCGATCAGAAGATCAGCACGAAGGTCTTGCGTACGGTTTCTTGTATGTCCCAGATGCCGGTAGTGTTGGCCGGCATCATCAGCGCATCGCCGGCGCGGATCTCGATCGGCTCGCCGCCGTCCGGGGTGAAGGTGCAGCGCCCGGCGATGAAGTGGCAGAACTCTTGCTGCACAATCTGCCGGCGCCAGCGCCCCGGGCTGCACTCCCACACGCCGGCCTCGACGCCATCGGCGCGCTCGACGCTGTGGGTGCGGGTCAGCGCATGCGGTTCGCCCAGCGGCACGGCCACCGGGTTGACCTCGTCCAAGGCCAGCTCGGCAGTGTTCTTGAAGTGGTCGATGCTCATCGGATTCTCCGCAGTCATTTCATGAAACCTTCCATAAAGCCCGCCACGCCCTGGGCCAGACGGCGGCGCCAAGGCGCGCTGTGCGGATCGGCCAGCACCCGGTCCTCATGCACGAAGCTGCGGATGATGGCGTTGTAGCCGAGCCAGCGGCACGGCTCTGGCTCCCAGCCCGCCAGGCGTTCCAGGCGCGAATCGCTGTACACCCAGGGCTGTTGGGTCAGTTCGTTGTCCTGCCCGAGGATCAGCGCCGCCAGGGTGCGCCCGCCCAGGTTGCTGGCGCCGACACCCTCGCCGCCGTAGCCGCCGGACAGGGCGATGCGGTTGCGCGTGTCACGCAGCATGTGCGGATGGAAGCGCCGCGCCATGCCCAGGTTGCCGCCCCAGGCGTGGGTCAGGCGCACGTCACGCAGCTGCGGGAACAGTTCGCCAAACAGGTAGCGGCGCAGTTCGCGCTCGTCCTCGGTGAGGTTGAAGTCGGTGCGCAGGCGCCCGCCAAAGCGATAGCCGCCGCGTGCGCCAAACACCAGGCGGTCGTCAGCACTACGCTGGCCGTAGGTGACCTGGCGGCTGGCCTCGCTGAAGGCCTGGCCGCGTTCCAGGCCGATCTCGGCCCAGACCTCGGCCGACAGCGGCTCGGTAGCCACGATCAGGCTCTGCACCGGCAACTGATGGCGGCCCAGCGGCGGCAACTCGGCGGCATAGCCCTCAACCGCCGGCACCACCCAATCGGCGCTGACGCTGCCACCTTCGGTGCGGACCCACCCCGGCTGCCAGTCGATCACCCGGCTCTGTTCGTAGAGTTCGACGCCCATGGCCTCGACGCAGCGCGCCAGGCCACGTACCAGCCGGGCCGGCTGCAGCGTTGCGCAGTGCGGGCTGAACAGCGCCCCGTAGGCATTGGCCACGCGCAGCTGCTCGGCCAGCTCGGCAGGCTGCAGCCAGCGGTAATCTGCCTCGCTCAAGCCCTGGGCGCGCAGGTGCTGCAACTGCTCCTGCAATCCCAGCAGCTGTTCGGGATAGCGCGCCGCGCAGTACAGCACGCCACCTTTGCGCAGGTCACAGGCGATGCCTTCGCGCTCGGTGACGCGGGCCACCTCGTCGGGAATGCCATGCAGCAGGTCGAAGCTCGCGCGCCGCGCCTCGGCCGGCAACCCGGCGAGCAGGCGATCCTCGCCGAGGATATTGCCCATCAGCCAGCCACCGTTGCGCCCCGATGCACCGAAACCGGCAACCTCGGCCTCGAGTACGACGATGCGCAGCTGCGGCGCCTGGCGCTTGAGGTAATAGGCGGTCCACAGCCCGGTGTAGCCGGCGCCGATGATGGCCACATCGGCGTGCCGTTCGGCCTGCAGGCGCGGCCGTGCCGTCAGGGGCTCGTCGAGCTTGTCCATCCACAGACTGATGTTGCGCCAGGGGTTCATCGGTGTCTCCGTCATCATTCGCTGAGCGGAGACTAGTGAGGATGATCAGGCGCTGTCTTGCGTGCGGGCCCGCGCGGAAATTTGCTTGAGGTAGGCCTTGGGCGTCATACCCAGGCGTTCGCGGAAGCACTTGTAGAAGGCCGACAGCGAGTTGAAGCCGGCGGCGAAGGCCAGCTCGTCGATCCGCCCCGCGTCACTGGTGGCCTGCAGCCCGTCCAGCAGGTGCTGCAGGCGGGCCTGGTTGACGTAGCGGTAGAAGCTCTGCCCCAGCACCTGGTTGAGCAGGTGGGAAATCTGGTTGCGGCTGTAGCCGGTGGCCGCGGCCACCTGTTGCAGGTCCAGATCCGGATCAAGGAATGGCCGCTGGCGCTGGAAATACTCCTGCAGATCCTCGGCCAGTTGCCCGAGCTGGCGGGCCGACAGGCCCAGACGGCTGATCGCCGGCCGGGCCGCGGATTCGCCCTCGCCGGGCCGCGCTTCGCGCACCAGCGTGGCGTATTCGTGGATGCGCCAGATCAGACCGTCACGCACGGTGATCGCCTCGCCCGTGCGGAACGACACCAGGCCCTCGCTGCCATGGATGCAGGTGCGGTACTGGATGAAGGCGGTATGGCCGTCGATGCGGATGCGGTCAACGTGCTCCAGCAGCTCGCCGGGGCGCCGCGGCAGGTTGTCCTCGACGTAGCGGCGCAGTTCGCCCAGGCGCATGCAGCGCTGCTGAAAGAAGTCGTGGTACTCGATGTCCGGGTGGTAGAGCGCCAGCACCGCCTCCAGGTCACGGTGCTTCCAGCTCAGGTGGTAGCGCATGATGGTGGCGCGGGTGCGTTCGGTTTGCGCGGCGTCGTCGGGAAAATCGCTGTCGTGCATGGCGGTTCGGCGGATTCGATGTCCGCGCAGCTTGCCCTATTCCTCAGCCGGCGAACAGACGAATGCCACGCGGCTGGGCCAATGCCGCCGTGGGGCTCATGCCGACGATGCTGCGGAAGGTATGGCTGAAATGCGCCGAATCGGTGAAGCCGGCATTCACTGCGGCGTCGGTGAGGTTCATGCCGCGCGCCACGCCGACGCAGGTGACGAACAGGCGATGCCACTGCCGGTAGCGGCGGATGGGAATGCCGACTTTCTGGCGAAACAATTGGGTCAGGCGCGGCACTGAGAGCCCCACCTGGTCGGCGAGGAACTCGATGGACTGGTTGCACGCTACATCGGCCTTGATCAGCTCCACGGCGCGCACGATGCGCGCATCGCTGACGAAACCGGGCGGCGGCCGGCAATGCGGGTTGATCAGGCGCTCGAGCCAGTCCCAGATCGCCTCGGGCTCGGCGCTGCTGCGGTGCAGCGCATCGAAACGGCTGATCCACAGGGCCTGTTCGTCCAGCCCATGGAGCAATCCCGCCTCGCTCACGGCCATGCGCGGCGCCAGCAGGGCAAAGTCCTCGCCGAATACGTCCAGGTAGCAGAGCGCGACACGTGAACCGCGACTGTCCACCTCCAGCTCCAGGCCCGGCGGCAGCAGCACGCTGCGGCAGCGTAGGGCCGAACCCTGGCTATGGATCAGCAGCTCGTCATCCAGGCCGACCAGCAGCATGGCCGCCGCCTGCGACAACTGCAGGGGCTGCGCGAAGGCACTGAGGTAGAAGGTGCGCTTGTCCCACAGATAAAGCAGGACCGGGGCATCGCTCGGTTGCATGGACGTTCTTCGCCCTTGTCATTGTTGTGGTCCGATGGGTACCACAGGCGAAGGACGCATGAAAGACCGGCAGCGCGTTTTATTGCGACGATGAGCAGCGCTCGGCAAAGCGCTGCCATCGGGTTCAGGTATCCAGATGCCCGTCCAGCAGGGCCTGGAGGCGGCGCTGCATCAGGGCGGGACTGTCGCCCAGGTAGGCCACCGAGGCGATCTTGACCAGGCCGCCACCCTGCCCCGCCAAGGCCAGCGGGCAGCTGACCTTCATCTGCAGGCGGCGTACCACCTCGGTCGGCAGCGGCGCATGGCCGAACAACACCAGCACCGCCGGTTGCCGTGCATCGCAGATCAGCGGCAACTCGTCGAGCGGCTGCCCGGCGGCCAGCACCTCAACCCGCGCGGCGCCGCCGGCCAGCACCAGCCCCGCGCACAACAGCTCGAGCTCGGCGCAGTTGCCGCTGCCATCGGCAAGCATGACCACCGGGCCGTTGCCACGGTTCATCTGCAGGCGCAGCAGCGCCCGCGAACGCAGGAAGGCATCGAGCATCAGCCACTGGCTACGTGCGCCATACTCGGCGCGCGGCAACAGTGCGCGCCACAGCGGCAGGAGCACATCCTCGAACAACACGGCGAGCGGATAGAGCGTGGACAGCTGCCCGTACAGGCGCTCCAGCTCGGCACTGTCGAAGTTGGCCAGCGCCTCGCGCAGCAGATCACGCCATTGCGCCAGGTGGTCATCGGCTACCACCGGCACCACTTCGTCGGTTTCGTGCTGAGTCAGCAGCTCACCGATGCGACCTACCGCGATACCGCGGCTGGTCCACAGCATGATGCGCTGGATGGCCTGCACGTCCTGTGGCGAGTAAAGGCGGTGCCCGCCCTCGGTGCGCACCGGGCGAATCAGGCCGTGGCGGCGTTCCCAGGCACGCAACGTCACCGGGTTGACACCGGTCTGGCGTACCACCTCGCGCATGGGCAGCAGGTCACCGCGGGGCGAAGAGTCAAGTAACTCGGTCATGATGCTCGGGCAGCAATGCAAACGAACCGGGATTGTAAACCAGACAGCGCCACAGTACCCGGCCTTGGCAGTGGCATGTGCGAAGACTAACCTAGGCGGGCCCGAAAAAACGAACGAGAGAAACGTGCAATGATCAGTGCCAAGCTCCTGCAACTGGTAGTAGAAGCATCCAGTGACGGCATCGTGGTGGCCGAGCAGGAAGGCGATGACAATATCCTCATCTACGCCAACCCCGCCTTCCAGCGCCTGAGCGGCTATTCCGACGAGGAGATTCTGTACCAGGACTGTCGCTTCCTGCAGGCCGGCGACCGCGACCAGCCAGGGCTGCATGCCATTCGCCAGGCCATTCACGAGGGCCGCGCCTGCCGCCAGATCCTGCGCAACTACCGCAAGGACGGCAGTCTGTTCTGGAACGAGCTGTCGATCACCCCCGTATTCAACGAGGCGGATCAACTGACCTACTTCATCGGCATCCAGCGCGATGTGACCACCGAAGTGGAAGCCGTCGAGCGTGTGCGCCAGCTGGAGGCGGAAGTCGCCGAGCTCAAGCGTCAGCTGGCCGAGCGCTGAGTCGCGGCACCTGCCGGCGCCGCCACGCGCCGGCCATCAGGACTCGCGCCGGAAGAACAGGGTCACCTGGCCCAGCTCCACGCCGAACTTGCTCATGAAGGAGCGGTTGATCAGCGTGTCCTCATCCATCAGATACATCCAGTCGTCGAATTCCACCTCGTAGGTGGTGTCATCGACCGGCAGCAGCAAGCGGTACTGCCAGCGCAAGGCATTACCGGCCAGCTCGCCCCTCGCCTCACCGATCACGTCCCCTGCCGTGCCGCGCCAGCGGCCCGGACCATCGGGGGTCAGCGTCCACACGCGGCGCTGGCGCTCGCCATCGCTGTAGACGAAGCGTTCGTCGAGAATCAGCTTCTCGCCTTCGCGGCGACTGTCGATCTGCACGTGGAAGCGCTTGATCACCTTGCCCGAGCGATCCTGGAACATGCCCCAGGCCTGCACCGGCCGGGAGAAATAGCTTTCCAGGTTGAGCACCGGCTGTTCCGCGGCATAGTCATCCACGGACACGCTGCCGCAGCTGACCAGCAAAAAGCAGCAGGCCAGCAGCCATATCTTCTTCATGTTCGAAACACCTCAGGCGTCGGTTGCATTGAGCCCCAGCAGGGCTTCACGAAGCTCGGGGCTGCGCGTGCCCGCCCCCAGCCAGATGGAAAAGAACGCGCGGGCGAAGGCGGGATCGGCGATCTCCCTCTGCAGGCGGCCATCGACGTAGAACCGACACCCCTTGCCGGGCAGGTAAACGCCGGTTATGCGCTGGCCCGACTGGACGTCGACGAAAGACTGGCGCATCTCTTCGGCCCAACGCGCCAGGGTGCGCTCATCTACCGTACTGCCCTGTCGGCGTATCTCGTCGACACTGGTATCGACCAAGGCATCACGGGTGATGTTGCGCTTGTAGGTGAGTTCCAGCGCGAACGGCCGCTCGAAGACCTTTTCGGTCTGTTCACCGAACAGCCGTGCGGAATAAACGGAGAAGCCGAACCAGGTGAACTCACCCGCACCCAACAGGCGCGCCTGGGGCAGATCGGTCCGCCAGTCGGCCGCGGCGGGCCCGCCAACGCATAGCAACAGCAGACAGATCAGGCCTTTCTTCCAGGCAAGCATTCGACTCTCTCCCAGGCCGAGGCGCACCTCGGCCGCTTGGAATAAAAAATCCGGCAACCGAAACAGGGGGGAAGTTGCCGGAGTGCGCAGGCGAACAGTGCTCAATCAGGCAGCAAATTCCTCTTCGCTGAATGCCATCAGGGTAGTCTTTCCGGCCAGTACCTCGGCCAGCAGGCTGTCGGTTTCAGTCAGCACCCGAGCCATATAGAAGTCGGCCGACTTCAGCTTGGCACCGTAGAACACGGTTTCACTGCTACCGCCCTGCAAGGCCGCCTGGGCGGTCTGGGCCATTCGCGACCACAGCCAGGCCAGGGTGGTCAGGGCAAACAGACGCAGGTAGGGAACCGAAGCGGCACCGGCTTGCTCGGGGTCCTTCATGCCTTCGCTGGCGATCCACAGCGTCGCCTGCTGCAGCTGCTTGAGCGCCTTGCCGACAGCGGCAGCGTGCGGCGCCTCGGGATTGGCCTTGAGCCAGCCTTCGACCAGAGCGAAGAAACCGCGCACGGCACGACCACCACCCAGCGCCAGCTTGCGCCCGACCAGGTCCAGCGCCTGGATGCCGTTGGTACCTTCGTAGATGCGGGTGATGCGGCAGTCACGCACCAGCTGCTCGATGCCCCAGTCCTCGGTGAAGCCGGAACCACCCAGCACCTGCAGGCCCTCGTTGGCGCAGGCGAAGCCCTCGTCGGTGAGGAAAGCCTTGACCACCGGAGTCAGCAGCTGCACCAGGTCATCGGCCTGCTGGCGCACTTCGGCGTCCTCGTGATCGTGGGCGACATCCAGGTGCAGGCCGGTGAAGTAGGCCAGCGCACGGCAGCCCTCGATCATCACTTTCTGGCGCAGCAGCATGCGGCGCACGTCCGGATGTACCAGAATCGGGTCGGCCGGCTTGTCGGCGGCCTTCGGGCCAGACAACGAACGGCTCTGCAGGCGCTCCTTGGCGAAGCCAAGGCTGATCTGGTAAGCGCTCTCGGCGATACCCAGGCCCTGCATGCCGACCATCAGACGCGCCGAGTTCATCATGGTGAACATGCACTTGAGGCCCTTGTTCGGCTCGCCGATCAGCCAGCCCTTGGCGCCTTCGAAGTTCATCACGCAGGTGGCCGACCCCTTGATGCCCATCTTGTGTTCCAGGCCGCCACAGAAAGCCGGGTTGCGCGTGCCGTCCTCGAGGAACTTGGGTACCAGGAACAGGGAAATACCCTTCACGCTGTCCGGTGCATCGGGCAGCTTGGCCAGCACCAAGTGGATGATGTTGTCGACCAGGTCCTGTTCGCCGCCAGTGATCCAGATCTTGGTACCGCTGATGGCGTAGCTGCCGTCGGCCTGCGGCACCGCGCGGGTGCGGATCAGCCCGAGGTCGGTACCGCACTGCGGCTCGGTCAGGCACATGGTGCCGGTCCACTCACCACTGATCAGCTGGGGCAGGTACTGTTCCTGCTGCTCGCGGGTGCCGTGCTGAGTCAGCGCATTGATCGCACCGTGGGTCAGCCCCGGGTACATGCCCAACGACAGGTTGGCCGAGCAGACCATCTCCTCGACCATCATATTCAGCACGTGCGGCAGGCCCTGACCGCCGAACTCCGGGGTACAGGCCAACGCGGTCCAGCCACCCTCGGCAAACTGCTTGTAGGCGGCCTTGAAGCCTTCCGGTGTCTTCACCGTCTTGCTGACCGGATCGTACTGGCAGCCCTGCTTGTCACCGGAACCATTGACCGGAGCCAGCACGTTCTCGGCGAGCTTGGCCGCCTCCTCGAGAATGGCGCCACCCAGATCGGCACCGAACTCGCGCTGCGTCGGCAACGCCTGCAGGGCGCCGTAGGCATCGAGAACCTCGTCGAAAACGAACCGCATGTCGCGCAGGGGGGCATGATAGTCAGGCATTGGTCGCTCCAAAACTGTACATCAGTTATTCGTGTATAGCTTTTTGTATAGTTTTTACATGCAATTGGCAAGCACTGATCGCTACGGCATCCATTTCCTTTCGTTTCAATTGCCCGCAGATCATCAGTTCTTACAAGCCGAGTGCGGGTTGCCGGTGGTTTGATGGCCGCCACCTCCGCTGCTGTGTGCGGAGCTACAACAACAAAAAACGAACACACAGGTACACCTTATGAAGAAGCTGCTCGTCCCGGCACTGGCCGCCCTCGGTCTGTGCGCGTCCCTCCCTGCCCTGGCCAACACCCAGGCGCAGACCAAGAACCCCATCGTCCTCGTCCCCGGCATCTTCGCCTTCGACTCCATCGCCAGCATCGATTACTGGTACCAGATCCCCAGCGCCCTGCAGAGCCAGGGGGCCAAGGTCCATGTACCGAAGATCAACGCCTTCGACAGCTCGGCCAAGCGTGGCGAGTCGCTGATCGCGCAGCTGGAGCAGATCCGCGCCGCATCCGGCGGCACGGTGAAGAAGTTCAACCTCATCGGTCACAGCCAGGGCGGCCTCACCGCCCGCTATGTGATGAACACCCGCCCCGACCTGGTGGCCTCGGTGACCACCCTCAACTCGCCGCACAAGGGCTCGCCGCTGGCCGACCTGGTGACCGGTATCGCCCCGCCAGGCAGCCTGCAGGGCGTCGCCTTCGACGTATTCGCCAACGCCGTGGGCAACCTGGTCAACCTGCTGTCGAATAACAAGAAGAGTGCGTCGGACGTGCGCGCCATGCTGGCCGAGTTCAATAAACCGGGCGCCGCGGCCAACAACCAGCGCTTCCCCATCGGCGTGCCGAGCACGTCCTGCGGCGAGGGACCGGAAACCGCCACCATCAACGGCAACAGCGTGCGCATGTACTCCATGAGCGGGACCGCGCCGCTGACCAATGTGCTGGACATCTCCGACCCGCTGTTCGGCGTCACCTACCTGGCCTTCGGCTTCAGCGAGGCCAATGACGGCGTCACCGGCCGCTGCTCCAGCCATTTCGGCAAGGTGCTCAAGGACAACTACTTCATGAACCACCTGGACATCACCAACCAGGTTCTCGGTCTGGTGTCGCTGTTCGAAACCAACCCGAAGACCCTGTATCAGAACCAGGCCAACCGCCTGAAGAACCTCGGTCTGTAATACCGGCGGACATGGCGCCGAAGGCGCCATGTCCGCCGCGAGGAGACTTCGATGTCCAGCCGCATCATTCTTTCAGCCCTTGCCCTCGGCGCCGTCGTCGTGGGCGGAACCCTGCTGCTTTACCGCCCCGTGCCCCTGCCCGCCACGGCAGCTCCCCTCACCGCAACAGCGATCCCCGAGGATAGCCGCAGCCGCGAGGCTCGCGACCTCAACCACAACCTGCGTGAAACGCCAGCCACCCGCCTGGCCGACCCCGGCCCGCTGCCGCCCTCGCTGGCAGGCGCGCACCACGGCGTACAACTGCGCATGGACGCCCAGGGCCACCTGTTCCTGCAGGCGGACCTGCTGCACCTGTTCGACTTTTACCTGGCCGGTCGCGAAGAAGAAGGCCTGGACAAGGTACTGAGACGCATACATCGCGACCTCGCCACCCAGCTCCGCGAGCCGGCATTGGACCAGGCACGCGACCTGCTGCGCCGCTACGTGGACTACCGCATTGCCCTGCAGGGCCTGCCCGAAGCCGACGCCAGTCTGGATGCCGGCGCCCTGCGCCAGCGCCTTGATGCGCTCAATGCGCTGCGCCAGCAATTTTTCAGTGCCGATGAATACGCATTGTTCTTCACCCGCGAGAACGCCGAGGATGAGTACATGGTGCAGCGCCTGGCGCTGACCCGGCAGGCAGGCCTGAGCGAGGAGCAACGTGCCCAGGCGCTGGCCGAACTGGAACTGCAACTGCCGGAGGAGGTGCGCATGGCCCGCGCCGAGAGCATTCGCCATGGCGAGCTGTACGCCGCCACTCAGACGCTGCAGGAACAAGGCGCAAGCGCCGAGGAGATTCGCCAGCTGCGCGAGCAGACGCTGGGCAGTGCAGCAGCCGATGCGCTGGCCGATCTGGATCGCCAGCAGGCCGCCTGGCAGCAGCGCCTGAGCGACTATGCGGCCGAGCGCAACCGCCTGCGCCAGTCCGGGCTCAACGACAGCCAATTGCAGGCCGCCATCGCCGAGTTGCAATCCAGCCGCTTCGACGAGCGGGAGCGCTTGCGCGTGCAGGCCCTGGACCCGGAACTCTGAACCTCGCGGCACTGAGCTAAGCTGAGCTCAGGAGGTACCCAATGGACAGGCAGAACGACGATAACGACAAGCCACTGAGCTTTCGCGAGATGCTGCAAAGCGTACTGGCCGCCGCGTTTGGCGTGCAGAGCGGGAAGAACCGCGCGCGTGACTTCAGCCGCGGCAGGCCCAGCCACTTCATTGCCCTAGGGCTGATGTTCACCGCACTGTTCGTGGTGGTGCTGTTCGCCCTGGTGCAACTGGTGCTCTATCTGGCAGGCGTCTAGCGCAGAAGCTCATCGATGGAGCAGGCATACTGCCGCAGCGCCGGATTGCGCGAGGCGCTGAAACGGCGGAAATCCAGGCCCTTGCCAGACCGCTTCAGCCTGGACATCAGGTGCCTGGCCTCATGCGCATCCACCAGTCGCAACAGACGAGCCATCTGCGCCTTGCCGCCGCGCTCGGCGAAGTCCATTCCAGCGGCATGGTCATGCAACATCACCATGGCACACCCCCCCAGAATGAAGTGCCCAGTGGCAAGCACACCGATTCGGCCCTCCGCCCGCGCCTGCAGCACACGCTGCGAGTTGTTCAGCGCCGTGTAGCGCAGTTCGCGCCCCTGCTCCTCGGCCGCCTGCATGACGCCAAAAGCCATCTCATCGTTGGCGGACCAGACCAGATTGACCTGCGGATAACGGGGCAGCAGCAGTTTGGCCTGCTCATACGCACGCTGCTGACGCCACTCGCCATAGAGCAACTGGCGCAGGCGAACCTGCGGATGTTCCTTGAGTGCCCGCTGCAACCCCTCCTCGCGCAGAGTCGCGGAGGGCGTGTTCTTCACACCGGAGAACGCCACCAGCTCGGCGCCTTCGCCTGCCTTGCGCAACAGCGCCTTGGCCATCAGGTAACCAGCTTCCTCGTCATTGGTGACCAGGCTGCCGATCCAGTTGGCGTAGTTGTCACGGGGACCGCCGACCAACTGCTGCTGTTCCTCGGTCAGGCTGCTGTGCACGGCAAACAGGCGAATGCCACTGCCGGCGAACATGCGCAGGATTTCCGGCCCCTGATACTGCTCATTGACGAAAATCAGATAGTCCGGCTTGTGCGGGCTGGCGAGCACATGGCGCGCGTTGCGCAGGGTGGTCTCTTTGTCACGCTCGCCGTAGAGCACCTCAAGCTGCATATCCAGATCGTCGGCCGCGTCCTGCATGAATTGGCTGTAGTCCAGCCAGAACCGCTCGTGGGAGAAGCCGGGATTGAGGAAAACCACGGACGCTGCCTGGGCGGTGGCGCAGAAAAGACTCAGGCAGCAGAGGAAAAGGACACGCAACGCCACGACGGTGAACCCGGGTTCAGCAGTAGGTGACGCATTATACCGGGCAGGCAATAGCAAAATGCCAGCGCTCGTCGGCCGTTCACGCGCCGGAGCCGGCGAGAAGAACGAGCCGGCCCCGCTCGCTGATCCGCTACTGCTGGCTGACCCAGAACACCGCCGTGCTGACCGCGATGAGAATCAGCATGAAGATGGCCCAAGCATCGACGAGGCTGTCTTGGTCCTGCGACGTGGAATGGTCGGTCATGGTTGTCCCCTTTGTTGTGGTTATGGGTTCCACCTGAGTTAAGACCAGGCCCTGCCCAGTCTCAAGGCCGGCTGCTTATCGACTTTGGCTATGTACTTATATGAAAACTTCACTTTTTCGCATATTTGCTAGCTGGTATCTTTCGCCGGCCCTGATAGAGAGCGCGTCTACCGTGCGCGCAAGCAAAGCCATCGCTGCCTGATGAAGCAGTAGCCTGACCCACAGGACCCCTATGTACGTATACGACGAGTACGATCAGCGGATCGTCGAGGACCGCGTCAAGCAGTTCCGCGACCAGACCCGCCGCTACCTGGCCGGCGAACTCTCCGGCGAGGAGTTCCGCCCCCTGCGCCTGCAGAATGGCCTCTACATCCAGCGCTACGCGCCGATGCTGCGCGTCGCCGTGCCCTACGGCCTGCTGTCGTCCAAGCAGGTGCGCATGATGGCCAAGATCGCTCGCGACTACGACAAGGGCTATGCCCACATCAGCACCCGGCAGAACGTGCAGTTCAACTGGCCGGAACTGGAAGACGTGCCGGAGATCCTCGCCGAGCTGGCCACCGTGCAGATGCACGCGATCCAGACCAGCGGCAACTGCATCCGCAACACCACCACCGACCAGTTCGCTGGCGTGGCCAAGGACGAGATCGTCGATCCGCGCCCCTGGTGCGAGATCATCCGCCAGTGGTCGACCTTCCACCCCGAGTTCACCCACCTGCCACGCAAGTTCAAGATCGCCGTCAACGGCGCCGTGAGCGACCGCGCTGCCATCGAGGTGCACGACATCGGCCTGGAAGCGGTACGCAACGAGGCCGGCGAACTGGGCTTCCGCGTCTCGGTCGGCGGCGGCCTGGGCCGTACCCCGATCGTCGGTAGCTTCATCAAGGAATTCCTGCCCTGGCAGCATCTGCTGGGCTACCTCGACGCCATCCTGCGCGTGTACAACCGTTACGGCCGTCGTGACAACAAGTACAAGGCGCGTATCAAGATCCTGGTCAAGGCACTGACTCCGGCAGTCTTCGCCGAGAAGGTCGAGGCCGAGTTCGCCCACCTGAAGGATGGCCCAACCACCCTGACCGAAGCCGAAGTGGCGCGTGTTTCCGCCCACTTCGTCGACCCGGCGTATCGTCAGCTGGCCGATCAGGACACCGAACTGGCCGCCCTCGACGCCCAGCATCCGGGCTTCGCCCGCTGGCGCCAGCGCAATACCTTTGCCCACAAGCAGCCGGGCTACGTCGCCGTGACCCTGTCGCTGAAACCCACCGGTGTCGCGCCGGGCGACGTCACCGACAAGCAGCTGGACGCCATCGCCGACCTGGCCGATCGCTACAGCTTCGGCGAGGTGCGCAACAGCCACAACCAGAACATCATCCTCGCCGATGTCGAGCAGCAGCAGCTGTTCACCCTGTGGGGCGAGCTGCGCGAACTGGGCTTCGCCACACCGAACGTGGGTCTGCTGACGGATATCATCTGCTGCCCGGGCGGCGACTTCTGCTCGCTGGCCAACGCCAAGTCGATCCCGGTCGCCGAGGCCATCCAGCGTCGCTTCGACGACCTCGACTACCTGTTCGACATCGGCGACCTCGACCTCAACATCTCCGGCTGCATGAACGCCTGTGGCCACCACCACGTCGGCCACATCGGCATCCTCGGCGTGGACAAGAAAGGTCAGGAGTTTTACCAGGTATCCCTCGGCGGCAGCGCCGGCCGTGAGGCCAGCCTGGCGCAGATCCTCGGCCCGTCCTTCGCCCAGGATGAAATGGCCGACGTGATCGACAAGCTGATCAAGGTCTATGTCGAACATCGCACCGAAGAAGAGTCCTTCCTCGATACCTTCCGCCGTGTCGGAATCGACCCGTTCAAGGAGCGCGTCTATGCAGCGAATCATTAAGAACGGCCAGATCCTGGACGAAACCTGGCACCTGCTGCCGGCCGACGCCAGCCTCGACAGCGTCAGCAACAGTGACGACCTGATCGTGCCGCTGGCCCTGTGGCTCGAGCATGCCCACGCCCTCAAGGCCCGTGACGGTGGCCTGGGCGTGTGGCTGGAAGCCGGCGAGGAAATCGAGGAAATCGTCGCCGACCTGGACAGTTTCCAGGTCATCGCCCTCAACTTCCCCGCTTTTACCGACGGCCGCCACTGCTCCAGCGCCTACCTGCTGCGCAACCGCTACGGCTACAAAGGTGAGCTGCGCGCCATCGGCGACGTGCTGCGCGACCAGCTGTTCTCCTACCAGCGCGTGGGCTTCGACGCCTTCGCCCTGCGCGCGGACAAGGACCCGGTCGATGCGCTGAAAGCCTTCGAGGAGTTCAGCGAGGTCTACCAGGCCTCCACCGACCAGCCCCTGCCGCTGTTCCGCCGCCGCGCCTGACCAGGCACCCGGAAAAAGCCCCGCACTGCGGGGCTTTTTCATTTCAGGCCGTAGCCCGGCGGAGTCGCCTGACTCCCGAACTAAACCCGGGCTACCTACGCGGCTACTGTGGCGCCCGCACCGAATCCCAGGCCACCTGGGCCAGCAGCTCGCGACAATCGGCCAGCGATGTCTGAGTCCGCCCGGCCAGCCAGTGACGTGCGAAGTCATGGGTCGGACCGATGACCACCGAGGTGAAGCAGTCCACCGGCATGGCCTTGAACAGCCCCTGCGCGCGATAGACGGCGAGCGCATCGAGGATTCGCCGGAAGTTCACCCGGTTGACCTCGCGCAGCTGCGCGCCCATCTCGCTGGCCTCTACCCGGCTACGGCTGTGCAGGATGAAGCGCGCCCAGTCCGGGTTCGCCACCACCCAGTCGACGTAGCTGGTGACCAGCAACTTGACGCAGGCCTCGGCGCTGTCGGCACGGGCGAAGCCCTCAGCGAGCAGCGCCGCGTATTCGGCCGTGCCGGCCAGATACAGGGCGCCGATGATGCGTTCCTTGTTGCCGAAATGGTGATAGAGGCTGCCGATGCTGGCGCCGGAGCGGTCGCGGATCATCTCGATGGTGGTGGCATCCACGCCGAAGTCGGTGAAACAGGCCAGGGCGGCCTGGAGTATCTCGTCCTTGCGGGAACGACGGGCCATCTGGCCTCCTTAGCAAACTAGAATATTTTTCTAGAATTAAATTCTGATATTCGTATACTGCCTGGGCGCGCGCTTCTCTTCAAATGCCAGCCATTGTGCAGGAGCACCCTATGAGTCAGATGATGCAGATGTACCAGCAGGTCGGCCCGGCCCAGTTCAGCACCCTGATCGGCCAGGTCGCGCCCTACTTCGCCAGCATTGCCCCGCAGTTCGTCGAGCTACGCCCAGGCTATGCGGAAGTGACCTTCCCCAAACGCCGCGAAGTGCTCAACCACATCGGCACCGTGCATGCCATCGCCCTGTGCAACGCTGCCGAACTGGCGGCCGGCACCATGACCGACGCCTCGATCCCGGCAGGCTGCCGCTGGATTCCGCGCGGCATGACGGTGGAATACCTGGCCAAGGCCCAGGGTGACGTGCGCGCAGTGGCTGACGGTAGCGCCATCGACTGGAATCAGGAAGGCGACATCAAGGTACCGGTGGTGGCCTACGTCGACGATAAACCGGTGTTCCGTGCCGAAATCACCATGTACGTCAGCCGGAGTTCATCATGACCAGCCCACTCCATCGCCAGCTGGACAACGGCAACGGACACAACCTCTCCAGCCACTGGTTCCACCCTGCAGGCGAGGCGCGCGGCGTCGTGCTGATCGTACCGGCCATGGGCGTGGAGCAGCGTTTCTACGCCGCCTTCGCGCAATGGCTGGCCGAGCATGGCTTTGTCACGGTGACCTTCGACTATGTCGGCATGGGTCTGTCTCGCCAGGGCCCGCTACGCGATCTGAACGTCGACGTGATTGGCTGGGGCCGACACGACTGCAGCGCCATGCTCGATGCCGTGACGGCAGCAGCCGGCACGTTGCCGGTGTTCTGGATCGGACATAGCCTGGGCGGGCAGATCCTGCCCTTCGTACGCGGCAGCGAGCGCATCCGGCGCGCCTTCACCATCGCCACCGGCAGCGGCTACTGGCGGGAAAACACCCGCAGCCTGCGCAACCGCGCATGGCTACTGTGGTACCTCATCGCACCGCTGGTCACCCCGCTTGCCGGCTACTTCCCCGGCCAGCGCCTGGGTATGGTCGGCGACCTGCCGCGCGGGGTGATCGAGCAGTGGCGGCGCTGGTGCCTGCATCCGGAGTACGCGGTGGGCGCGGAAGGAGACGGAGTTCGCGAGGCCTATTCGGCGGTGCGCACGCCCATCACCGCGATCTCCTTCACCGATGACGAGATGATGTCCGGGCGCAACACCGAATCACTGCACGGCTTCTACCGCGCCGCGCCGCAGACAGCCAAGCGCATCGCGCCGACGCAGATCGGGGTGGAGCGAATCGGCCACTTTGGCTTCTTCCGCAGCCAGTTCGCCGAATCGCTGTGGGCGCCCTACCTGCTGCCGGACCTGGACTAATAAGCCGGGTCAGGCTCAGTCGAGCCTGACCAGCACCCGGCCAACCAACTGGCCGGCGAGGATCTGCTCGATGGCCTGGGGCAACTGCTCCAGGCCGACTTCCTCGGCCAGGCTCTCCAGGTTGGTCAGCTTCCACTGCAGGGACAGCTTGTCCCACATGGACGCCTTGACCACCAGCGGCAGCTCGACCGAGTCCACACCCAGCAGGTTGACCCCGCGCAGGATGAAGGGGGCGACATTGCCCTTGAAGCCCATCCCGGCGGTCAGGCCGCAACAGGCTACGCTAGCGCCGTAGCGCAGCGACTTGACCACGTTGAACAGGATATCGCCGCCAACGGTATCCACCGCACCGGCCCAGCGCTCCTTGAGCATGGCCTTGTCGCTGCCATCCTGCAGCTCTTCGCGTGGCACGATCTGCTGAGCACCGAGCTGGCGCAGGAACTCGCCCTGCCCGGCCTTGCCGGTGGAGGCCGCGACGTTGTAGCCAAGCCGCGCCAGCAGCGCTACCGCGACCGAACCAACGCCACCGGTGGCGCCGGTGACCAGCACCGGCCCGGCCGCCGGCGTCAGCCCGGCCTGTTCCAGCTTGTCCACGCACAGCGCCGCGGTCAGGCCGGCAGTGCCGAGCAGCATGGCCTCGCGCAGGCTCAGGCCCTTCGGCCGTTTGATCACCCAGGCCGCCGGTACGCGAATGTACTGACCAAAGCCGCCGGCGGTGTTCATGCCCAGGTCGTAACCGGTGACGATCACCTCGTCGCCCGCGGTGAACTCGCTGGCCGAGGACTCGGCCACCACACCGGCGGCGTCGATGCCCGGCGTATGCGGGTAGGTCTTGGTCACCCCGCGGTTACCGCTGGCGGACAGCGCATCCTTGTAGTTGAGCGAGGAGTACTGAACGCGGATCAGCACCTCACCGGCCGGCAGGTCGGCGACGCTACGCTCGACGACCTTGGGCACGAAGACACCGTTTTCCTCACTGACCAGCAGAGCCTTGAAGGCAGTCATGTCTTACTCCTACCAGAAACGTTGTTGATTGAGGCGGCTCCACCAGTTCAGCAGCAGACGGTCCAGCGTCACGCTGGCCGCCAGGCCGAAACGCTCCGGCAGGCTCTTCTTCTCGGCGAAATGCAGATGGAACAGTTCGGCCTCGCGAGCACGCTCGGCCAGGTATTCGTCGCTGGTCTTGAGCTCGTCGACCAGATGCTTATTCAGCGCGGAGATGCCCAGCCAGACTTCGCCCGTGGCGATCTCGTCGATATTCAGCTGCGGCCGGTAGCGGGCCACGAAGTTCTTGAACAGCTCGTGAGTGGTGTCCAGGTCTTCCTGGAACTTCTCCCGGCCCTTCTCGGTGTTCTCGCCCAGCACGGTGAGGGTGCGCTTGTACTCGCCGGCAGTGAGCATTTCGACATCGATATCATGCTTTTTCAGCAGTCGGTGAATGTTCGGCAGTTGGGCCACCACGCCGATGGAGCCGAGGATGGCGAAGGGCGCGCTGAGGATCTTGTCGCCAATGCAGGCCATCATGTAGCCGCCGCTGGCAGCCACCTTGTCCACGCATACGGTCAGCGGCACGCCAGCCTGGCGGATACGCGCCAATTGCGAGGCGGCCAGGCCATAGCCATGCACCATGCCACCGCCGCTATCCAGGCGCAGTACCACTTCATCCTGAGGGCTGGCCAGCGACAGCAACGCGGTCACCTCGTGGCGCAGGTTGTCGGTCGCCGAGGCCCTGATGTCGCCGTCGAAATCGAGCACGAACACCCGCGGCTTGCTCTGGCCATCCTTCTTCGCCTGCTTGGCCTGTTTGGCTTCGGCCTTACGCTGCGCCTTGAGCTGCGTATTGTCGAGCAGTTCATGCTCCAGACGTTCGCGCAGCGCCTTGTAGAAATCGTTGAGCTTGCTCACCTGCAGCTGACCGCTGCTCTTGCCGCGACCTTTGCCACGTAGGGCGGCGATAGTCAGCAGCACCACGATGATGGCGACCAGCACAGTCAGCGTGCGCAACAGGAAGTCCGCATACCCCAACATAAACTCCACAGATTACCCCTCGTCTATATCCCTCACGAGGCCCAGGCAAGGCCACGACTCCGCTCAAGCATACCGGCGCCAGAGCGTGCCGGCCAACCACGGCAGACCATGTATCGGCATCCCTGCGGCAATTCAAACAAGCGTATGTTTTTTCGTTGACAGGCGCCCGGCTCTGCCCATAACCTCGCGAGACTTCAACCCGGCAGGATCGACTGCGGACGTGGGCAGCATCTACCTGATTCGACATGGCCAGGCCTCCTTCGGCGCCGACGACTACGACGTGCTTTCGCCGCTCGGCGTGCGCCAAGCCGAAGTGCTGGGCGATCACCTGGCGCAGCTCGGCATCGTTCTCGATCGCTGCCTGAGCGGCAGCCTGCGTCGTCAGCAGCATACCGCCACCTCGGCCCTGCAACGCTGTGTGGCAGCCGGCATGAACGCGCCAGAACTGGAAATCGATCCAGCCTTCAACGAATTCGACGCCGAGGCAGTGATCCGCAACCTGCTGCCGGCCATGCTGCCGGACGAGCCGGATGCGCTGACCATCCTGCGTAACCCGAAGGATAACCGCGCCGCCTTCCAGCACCTGTTCGCCCGCATCATCCGGCGATGGGTCAGCGGCGAGCACGACGAACCAGGCCACGATACCTGGCAAGCTTTCGTCGATACCGTCGGCGGCGGTCTGCAACGCCTGCTGGCAAGCGCCGAGCGCGGCCAGAACATCGCCGTATTCACCTCCGGCGGCACCATCACCGCCCTGCTCCACCTGCTGACCGGCGTACCGGCCGAGCGAGCCTTCGAGCTCAACTGGCAGATCGTCAATACTTCGCTCTCGCGCCTGACCTTCCGTGGCAACGAGGCAACCCTGGCTTCCTTCAACAGCCGTGTGCATCTGGAGCTGTTGAAGACCCCGGAACTCATCACCTATCGCTGAGTACCGGCCCACAGCGGCCCGCAAGGCCGCCAGCAACCCTTGATAACAAAGGATAGAAAACATGAGCTCCGTTGCCGACACCATCAACAGCATGAAGTCCAAGTTCAACGCCAGCGCCGCTGCCGGCCTGGATCTGGTGTTCCAGTTCAACATCGAAGACGGTGAAAACTACGCGCTGATCGTCAAGGATGGCACCTGCGACGTGCAACAGGGCGACAACCCGAACGCCAACGTCACCCTGATCATGGACAGCGCCACCCTGGCCGGTATCGCTTCCGGCGAAACCGACGGCATGCAGGCCTTCATGGGCGGCAAGCTGCGCGCCGAAGGCGACATGATGCTGGCCATGAAACTGGCCGAGCTGTTCCCGGTATAAGCCCTCGGGTTTACCGCGAAGCACGAAAAAACCGGAGTCTGCGGACTCCGGTTTTTTTTCGCCCGGCACAAGCAATCAGAGCCCTTGATCAGGCGCCAACAGCCGCATCTATAAAGCTGTGCTTCACTCGATAGCGCTATTAGATTAACCAATGATTAGTGGCCCCCATCATCAGCAGAAGGGATAAGCATGACGCTGACAGACCAGTCCACCGGCATCCGCGAAGGCGAAGAACTCGATGCCGCGCAGATCGACCCGTACCTGAAGGCGCACATCCCCGGCCTCACCGGCACGCCGCGCATCAGCCAGTTCCCCGGCGGCGCTTCCAACCTGACCTACCTGCTGGAATACCCCGAGCAGGAGTTCGTCCTACGCCGCCCGCCCTTCGGCCACAAGGCCAAGTCAGCCCACGACATGGGCCGCGAATACCGCATCCTGAACCAGCTCAACGCCGGCTTCCCCTACTGCCCGAAGGCCTACGTGCACTGCACCGACGAGTCGGTGATCGGCGCCGAGTTCTACGTGATGCAGCGGGTCAAGGGCATCATCCTGCGCAGCGACATGCCGGCCGAACTGAACTTCAGCGCGGAGCAGACCAACGCCCTTTGCAAGAGCTTCATCGACAAGCTGGTCGACCTGCACAATGTCGACTATCAGGCCTGCGGGCTGGCCGACCTGGGCAAGCCGGAAGGCTATGTCAAGCGCCAGATCGAAGGCTGGAGCGATCGCTACGAGAAGGCCCTGACCCCCGACGCCCCGGCCTGGGAGCAGGTCAAGGCCTGGCTGCGCGAGAAGATGCCGGCCGACCACCACAAGCCGGGCATCGTGCATAACGACTACCGCTTCGACAACGTGATCCTCGACCCAGCCAACCCGATGCAGATCATCGGCGTGCTGGACTGGGAGCTGACCACCATTGGCGACCCGCTGATGGACCTGGGCAACACCCTCGCCTACTGGATCGAGGCGAACGATCCGCCGCCCGTGCAGCTGATGCGCCGCCAGCCGAGCAACGCGCCAGGCATGCTGACCCGCCAGCAGTTCGTCGACTACTACGCCGAGCGTGCCGGCATCCAGATCGACAACTTCGACTTCTACTACGTGTACGGCCTGTTCCGCCTGGCCGGCATCGTGCAGCAGATCTACTACCGCTTCTTCCATGGCCAGACCAAGGACAAGCGCTTTGCCCAGTTCATCATGATGAACAAGCTGCTGGAACAGATGGCCCTGCAGGTCATCGGCAAATCCACCCTCTAACCCGGCTCAGACAAGGGAACCACAATGTCCAAGACCCACCTGTTCGACCTCGACGGCAAGATCGCTTTCGTCTCCGGCGCCAGCCGCGGCATCGGTGAAGCCATCGCCAAGCTGCTGGCCCAGCAGGGCGCCCACGTGATCGTCTCGAGCCGCAAGATCGACGACTGCCAGAAAGTCGCCGACGCCATCGTCGCCGACGGCGGCAAGGCCACTGCCATCGCCTGTCACATCGGCGAGATGGAGCAGATCCAGAGCGTCTTTGCCTTCATCCGCGAGCAGTTCGGCCGCCTCGACATCCTGGTCAACAACGCCGCCACCAACCCGCAGTTCTGCAACGTGCTGGACACCGACCTGGGCGCCTTCCAGAAGACTGTCGACGTCAACATCCGCGGCTACTACTTCATGTCCATCGAAGGCGGCAAGCTGATGAAGGCCAACGGCGGTGGCTCGATCATCAACGTCGCCTCGATCAACGGCGTCTCGCCGGGCGAGTTCCAGGGCATCTACTCGGTGACCAAGGCTGCAGTGATCAGCATGACCAAGGTCTTCGCCAAGGAATGCGCGCAGTTCGGCATCCGTTGCAACGCCCTGCTGCCGGGCCTGACCGACACCAAGTTCGCCTCGGCCCTGACCAAGAACGACGCCATCCTCAACATGGCCCTGCAGCGCATTCCGCTCAAGCGCGTGGCTGCCCCGAGCGAGATGGCCGGCGCCGTGCTGTACCTGGCCAGCGAAGCCTCCAGCTACACCACCGGCGTGGCGCTGAATGTGGACGGCGGTTTCCTCTCCTGAGGCCGTGATCGTCACACCGGGCCGGGCTCTTTGCCCGGCCTTTTGTTTTACGCGCCAAACACCAGGCAGTGATCAGCCGCTCCGGTATCGCATCAGTGCCCGCTTAAGCAGCACCGCCGATACAACTGCTCAGACCGAGCGGCGTGCCTGGTTACAGAACCCATCGCTAGCGCGTTCACCAGTCCTTGAGCGCCTGCTGCGCGACCTGATTCATCGGCTGCGCCATCAGCCCGGTCGGCCCCAGGCTGACGCTGAAAACCGCACCATCGGCAATCGGCAGGTAGGTGACACGCGCGGCCTGCGCCTCGAACAGGAACAGATCGCGCTGGCCCAGGCGCAACCAGCGCCACAGATCGATGCCATAGGGACTCTCGGCCAGCGCCACCCGAGCAAAGCGAGCGCTCTGCTGCTGCTCGATGGCGAGGAAACGCCCGGATAGCTTCTCCAGGCGGTAGCCCGGCTGCAGACCGATGAGCGCCGCCAGGCCCTTCCAACCCAGCAGGCGGGCATCCAGCTGCCACAGGTCGCCCTCTAGGGTCACCTCGCGCTCCTCGCCGCCCTCCAGCAGGTTGACCCGATAACGCTGAGGACCATCGGCGCTGAAGCTCAGCGTCACCAGCGGCTTGCCCTGTACCTGCGGGTCGTAGCTGCGCAGGTCGTAGGCAATCACCCCGATCAGCAGCGCGAGCGCCAGGAAGGCCAGGCCGGCGGTACCGCGCAGCCAGGCGAGAAACCAGTTGGGAGCGAACAGGATGCGGGCGGCGATGAACAGCGCCAGCAGGGCCAGCAAGCCGGTGAACCAGGCCAGGCCGTCGTACTGCATGCAAGCGATTCCTTATACGATTTTTTGCCGGCATTATGCGGAGCTACTGCGCGGCGGGCCAGCAACAGCCCCGCACAATTGAATCCACTTCGAGTTTTTTATGCCCTTTCCCTTCGAGCTGGGTGTCGAACCGACCACCCTGCTGATCTTGGCCCTGGTCGCCTTCACTGCCGGATTCATCGACGCCATCGCCGGCGGCGGCGGCCTGCTGACCATCCCTGCCCTGCTCACTGCCGGCCTGCCACCGCATCTGGTGCTGGGCACCAACAAGCTGTGCGCCACCTTCGGCTCGGCCACCGCCAGCTACACCTTTTACCGGCGCCAGCTGTTCCATCCGCGGCAATGGCGCAATGCGCTGATCGCGACGGCCATCGGAGCCGCCATTGGCGCGATGATCGCCCACTGGTTACCAGCAGCCAGGCTCAACCAGATGCTGCCAGCCGTGGTATTCGGCTGCGGCCTGTACCTGCTGTTCGGCAAGACTCCGGAGACCCACGGCCAGCAAGACGCGCCGGTGGCGCAGGGGCGCCAGTGGCCGCAGGGCCTGGGCCTCGGCTTCTATGACGGAGTGGCCGGCCCGGGCACCGGCGCATTCTGGACGGTCAGCACCCTGCTGCTCTACCCCATGGACCTGGTGCGTGCCAGCGGCGTGGCGCGCAGCATGAACTTCGTCAGCAACGCCATGGCGCTGACAGTCTTCATCATCGCCGGCCAGGTGGCCTGGCTGCTCGGCATCGCCATGGGCCTGGCGCTGATGGCCGGGGCCTTCTTCGGGGCGCGCACGGCAATCCGCGGCGGCTCGAAATTCATCCGCCCGGTGTTCATCCTGGTGGTGCTGGCACTGACGGCACGCCTGGCCTGGCAGCACTGGTTCTGAAAGGGAGCTTCGGCATGCGACTGGGCAACAGCACTCCGATACTGCGCATCTTCGACGAGGCCAAGGCACGCGAATTCTATGTGGGCTATCTGGGCTTCCGGATCGACTGGGAACACCGCTTCGCCCCCGGCATGCCGCTGTACCTGCAGGTCTCGCGCGACGGCTGCGTGCTGCACCTGTCCGAGCACCATGGCGACGCTTGCCCCGGCGCGGCCCTGCGCATCGCGACGGAGGACATCGACGATCTGCATCGGGAACTGCAACAGAAGCGCTATGGCTATGCGCATGCGACCATCGAGGCCATGCCCTGGGGCAGTCGTGACATGAGCCTGCGTGATCCCTTCGGCAACCGCCTGACCTTCACCGACAGCGTCGGCGGCTGACGCTCAACGCGGCAGCTGCGGCTCCGGATGACCCAGGCGGCGCGCCACATAGAGGTCGATCAGGTAACGGGCGATGGAGCGCTGCATCGGCAGTGGCGGCAGCTGGTTGATGGCGAACCAGCGCGAATCCTCAATCTCCTCGGGCTGCGGCACGATCTCGCCGCCGACATACTCGGCGTGGAAACCGAGCATCAGCGAATGCGGGAACGGCCAGCCCTGGCTGCCCAGGTACTGCAGATTGCCGACCTGGATGCCGACCTCCTCATGCACCTCGCGCACCACGCACTCCTCGGCCGACTCACCGGGCTCGACGAAACCGGCCAGGGTGCTGTAGACGCCCGGCACGAAGCGCGGCGAGCGCGCCAGCAGCAACTCGTCACCACGGGTGACCAGCACGATCATGCTCGGCGAGATGCGCGCATAGCTGTCCAGACCGCACTCGGGGCAGCGCAGGCAACGCTCGCCCGGCACCTGGCGGTTACGGCTGCCACAGCGCCCGCAGAAGCGGTGATTGAGATCCCAGTGCGCCACCTGCTCGGCGAACGACAGCATGCGAAACGTCGGGTAGTCGGCCTGCAGCATGAACTGGCGCAAGCCCTGCCAGAAGCAGCCGAGCATCTCGAAGGTGTGCTCGACCTGCAACAGCCACACTGGCTGATCGTCGAAACGCCCCAGGCCGTACTCGGCGATCGCCGGCAATTCCTGGCGCTTGAGCCAGTCGCGCGGGAAAAGAACGCCATTGGTGTCGGCAAGAAAGCCCTGCGGGCTGCGCACCAATGCCCAGCCACCGGCCTGGGCATTATCCAGCGGTGGCGTGGTCTGCCAGCCAGAAGCCATCAGGCGGCTACCGACAGGCCCAGTGCGCGCACGCTCTCCTCGGCCAGGTCGAGCACGCTCGGCGTGGTCTCGGGGCGCAGCACCGCACCGCCTTCGAGGTAGTACTCCAAGCTACTGAGCGCGTCAGCCAGCGTTTCCAGCATCTGCTCGGAGGGCATCTGCCGGGCATCGAGCATCTGCGTCTGGATGTAGTCGGCGCACAGGCCGATCAGCTTGGCCGCGCGCTCCTGGCCAAGGAACCAAAGGCCGCCACGGACGGCCTGCAGGCTGGTCGGCACGTTGGCCAGGTGGATACGGTCGCCACTGGCCTCGATGTAGGACGTGATGGCACGTTTAGCCAGAGCCAGGCCGCCCTGGGCCTCGTCAACCACCACGATGCGCGCCTCGATCAACTGGTGCGCGGCGAATGCCTCGCCCTCGTCGCCGGGCTGGGCCTGCTGCGGCCTGGCGTTACGCTGTTCGCCACGCTCCAGGCTGGCGACCATGCTCTCGACATAGAGCACCGCCTCAGCCAGTTTGTGCAGGTCGGGGTTGGCAGGAAGGCTCTCCTCGCTCCAGCTGCCCACTACCGGCAGCTGCACCTGCAGCGCGTTGGCGGCGGAGCTCAGCCCGACCATGTTGAGGGTCTTGGACAACTTGCCGAGCAGCGCATGCAGGTTGCCGAAGCTGTCCGGCTGGGCGGTGCCGCGCTCGATCAGGTCGAGCAGATCCTTGACGCTGGCCAGCTCCTCGCGAATGGCGGTGGACAGCGAGCGCATCACGCCCTGGCCGGGGCCGGACAGACGCTGGTATTCCTCGTCGAGCAGATGGTCGGTGAACGGCAGCGGCGTGAGGCCGAACACCTCGCGCACGGCGCTCGACTGCAGGCCGCGGCTATCGGCCAGGGCCACCAGGTAGAGCAGCTCCTTGAGCAGGCTGCGCGGGGCCTCGTAGCTGCCGTTGGCCACCAGGGCCTGCTTGATCTCGCGATCCAGACGGGAGAACAGTTGCTTGCGCGCCTTGCGCGGCAGCAACTGCCCCTCCAGCTGCGACTCCACGGCAGCCGCGCCGATCCAGCACAGGCGCCCGGCCGGTTTGTCGGAGAACAGGCCGTCCAGGCGCACGAGCGCCCGCAGCATCAGCTTGAGCCCTGCCTGCAGGTTGTCCTCGCGGATGAAGCCCAGCAGCCCGACCTGGAACATGTGGCGCAGGCGTCGGGCATCCTCGGCACTCAGCGGCGTGCCGGGCACGCCGGCCTCGCGCGGCTGGTCGAGGCGGACACTGAAGAAGAAGCTTTCCGGCAACGGCGGCTGGGCACCGGCCTGGCGCAACTCGTTGATGGCCGGCAGCAGCAGCTCCGGCATTTCCTGGCGATGGGCGTCGACGTTTTCCAGGTAACGGCGCAGCACATAGAGTGCGCTACTCAGGGCCGCCAGCTGGCCATCACGCTCCTCGCCGGCTCCGGCGGGAATGTCGGTGGCCTGTTGCAGCACTTCCTGGGCCAACAGCTCGGCGCCAGCCAGTTCGATCAGGTTCAGGGTGCCACGCACCTGCTGCAGGTTTTCCACGGCCTGCTGCAACAGGCTGCCATTGTTCCGTTCGGCAATGAACTGTTCGAGACTCTGTTCAGTCTCTTCAATGGTGGTGAACAGTTCGTCACGCACCAAGCTCAGGGATGTCGCTCCAGTGACCATGGGTCTGCTGAACCTCTTTAGGCTGGGTCAGTCGGCGAATTCCGGCTTCTGCTTGCTCATGTGCGCAGCCATGGCCACGCGCAGGTCGGCAGACTGCAGCATGGCACCGTTCCAGTTGGCGACGTACTCGAGGCCGTCATCCACGCGGTGGTCGCGCATGTAGCGAATCATGTGTTTGGTGCCGCGGATGGCAATCGGCGACTTGGCGGCGATCTCGCGGGCAATCTCGAATACGCCGGCCAGCAGTTCTTCCTGGCTGGCGTAGGTACGATTGACCAGATTGATGCGTTGCGCCTCGGCGCCGTCGATGGTGCGGCCGGTAAAGGCCAGCTCACGCATCATGCCGTCACCGATGATGCGCGGCAGGCGCTGCAGGGTGCCGACATCGGCAGCCATGCCCATGTCGATTTCCTTGATGGAGAACTGCGCATCGAGGGTGGAGTAGCGCATGTCGCAGGCCGAGACCAGGTCGATCGCGCCGCCCAGGCAGTAGCCCTGGATCGCGGCGAGCACCGGCTTGCGGCAGTTGTCGACAGCATTGAAGGAGGCCTGCAACTGGAGGATCTTGCGGCGCAGGGCCTCGGCATTGCGGCCCACGTCCTTGCCCAACTGGCTGCCTGCCTGGGCCAGCAGCATCAGGTCGATACCCGAGGAAAAATGCTTGCCAGCGCCGGAAAGGACCACCACGCGCACGTCATCGGTGTCGTCGATCCAGCGGAAGACGTCGACTATCTCGGTCCAGAAATCCGCGTTCATCGCGTTCACTTTTTCCGGGCGATTGATCTGCACATGGGCGATCTTGTCGACCAGCTCGACGCGGAAAGCTTTGTATTCGGACACGCAGATAATCCTCGAAGACAGGGCGCACGGGGTGCGCGCGGATATGTTGTTTTGGAATCAATCAGCCCACTATAACAAGCACGAAACAAAAGTCGATGCCGGTCACTGTGATGCAGAGCACGCTGGCAAAGCTAAGAAGAATTCTGACTAAATTCGTTAACCTCTTGATCTTTTTAGAACTAGGCAAGCAATAGCGGCCATCGAATTGGGGATATTCGGCAATGCAGCGCTCACTGACCCACGCCCTGATCGACAACTTCCTGGGCAACTCCCCCTACTGGTACAAACTGACGATCATCTTCTTCCTGATCGCCAACCCCATGGTGCTCTGGAGCCTGGGTCCGGCGGTGGCAGGCTGGCTGCTGGTCGGCGAATTCATCTTCACCCTGGCCATGGCGCTCAAGTGCTACCCGCTACAACCGGGAGGCCTGCTGGTGCTGCAGGCGATCCTGCTGCAACTGACCACGCCGCAGGCCCTGTACAAGGAACTGGCGCATAACTTTCCGGTGATCCTGCTGCTGATGTTCATGGTCGCCGGCATCTATTTCATGAAGGGCCTGCTGCTGTTCCTGTTCTCCCGGCTGCTGCTGGGGGTGCGCTCCAAGCCGCTGCTGGCCTTGCTGTTCTGCCTGTTTTCGGCCTTCCTCTCGGCCTTCCTCGATGCCCTGACGGTGACGGCGGTGATCATCAGCGTCGGTGTCGGCTTCTTCTCCGTCTACCACCGGGTCGCCTCCGGCAAGAACCCGCGTGAAGATGTCGGGGTGAACAGCGACCATGACGTGGTGGAACTGCACCGCGAGGACCTGGAGCAGTTCCGCGCCTTCCTCCGCAGCCTGATGATGCACGGCGCCGTCGGTACCGCCCTGGGTGGCGTGTGCACCCTGGTGGGCGAACCGCAGAACCTGCTGATCGGCCACGAGGCCGGCTGGAGCTTCAGCCAGTTCTTCCTCGAAGTGGCACCGGTTTCACTACCGGTACTGGTCGCCGGTCTGGCCACCTGTGTGCTGCTGGAGAAGCTGCGCTGGTTCGGTTATGGCGCCCTGCTCCCGGTTGCCGTGCGCCAGGTGCTGGCCGAACACGCCCGCGAGGACGATGCCCATCGCACCCAGGCTCAGCGCGCGGCGCTGCTGGTGCAAGGCCTGGCGGCACTGGTGCTGATCCTCGGCCTGGCCTTCCACGTCGCCGAAGTGGGCCTGATCGGCCTGCTGGTCATCGTGCTGATCACCGCGTTTTCCGGCATCACCGACGAACACCAGATAGGCCGCGCCTTCCAGGACGCCCTGCCGTTCACCGCGCTGCTGGTGGTGTTCTTCGCCGTGGTCGCGGTGATCCACGATCAGCAGCTGTTCAGCCCGATCATCCAGTGGGTCCTGGCGCTGCCGGCGGAGCAGCAGCCCGGCATGCTGTTCATTGCCAACGGCCTGCTCTCGGCCATCAGCGACAACGTGTTCGTCGCCACCATCTACATCACCGAGGTCAAGCAGGCCTTCCTTGCCGGACAGATGAGCCGTGAGCACTTCGACGTGCTGGCCGTGGCGATCAACACCGGCACCAACCTGCCCAGCGTGGCCACGCCCAACGGCCAGGCGGCCTTCCTGTTCCTGCTCACCTCGGCCATTGCGCCGCTGATACGCCTGTCCTACGGGCGCATGGTGTGGATGGCGCTGCCCTACACGGTGGTCATGGGCGGCCTGGGCTGGTGGGCGGTCAGTTACTGGCTGTGACGGACTGCAGCCGGTTGCGCCACTGCCGCCAGGTGTAGAACGGGATGCCCACCATCATCACCAGGAAGCCCCAGAACACCGCCTGCTCACCCGTGCCGTAGAGCGCCCAGACCGAGTAGATGAAGGCGCAGCTGCCCACCAGCAGCTGCCGCCCGCGCTCCCGTGCGCTGAAACCATCGGGCTTGGTCGCCAGCAGGTGCAGGAGCGCCGCGGCACACAACACATAGGGCACCACCCCGGCCATGGTGCCGAGCAGGATGATCACGTTGAACACCTCGACCAGCTCGCCCTGGCCGTTCACCAGCACCAGCAGAGTCACCAGCACACCCGAGATCAGCATGCCGTGGGCCGGCACGCCGCGCCGGCTGGTCCTAGCCAGGATCGCCGGGAACAGACCGTCGCGCGCCGGCGCCATGGGGATCTGCCCCTGCAGCAGGACCCAGCCATTGAGCGCGCCCAGGCAGGCAATCACCGCCCCACCGGCGATGAAGTAGTAGCCCCAGTCACCCAGCATCACCCGCGCCGCGTCGGCGAAGGGCGCGCTGGAGTGGGCCAGCGCATCGGGTGGCAGGATGCCCTGCACCGCCGTGTTGGAGAGGATGTACACCGCCGCCGCCACCACGGTACCGAACAGGGTGGCACGCGGGATGGTGCGGCGCGGGTCGCGTACATGCTCGGCCGGCACGGTGGCTGACTCCAGGCCGATGAACGACCACAGGGTCAGCGCCGCCGTAGTGGCGATGGCCTGTACATAGCCGCCGCCCGGCAGCGCGGCTGGCTCGGGAATACGCAGGTAGCTCGGGTTGAAATAGAACCAGCCGAGCAAACCGACCAGCAGCAGCGGCACCAGCTTGAGCAGGGTGAGGATGTTCTGCGCCACGGCGAAGGAGCGGATGCCACGCAGGTTGATCAGGGTGCAGAGCCAGATCGCGCCGATGGCCGTGCTGACCATCAGCAGCGGGTCGCGCAGCACCGGCAGGAACACCTGCAGGTAGCCAACCAAGGTCACCGAGATCGCCGCATTACCGATCCACGCGGCCATCCAGTAGATCCAGGCGCACAGGTAGCCGGCGAAACTGCCGAAAGCATCGCGGGTATAGGCGTAGGGGCCGCCGGCGGCCGGGTCGAAACGAGCCAGGAGCGAGAAGGTCAGCGCCAGCAATATTGCCCCGGCGCTCGACACCAGCCAGCCGATCAGGCTCAGGCCACCATAGGGCGTCAGGCTGGCCGGCAGCAGAAACACCCCCGAGCCGACCATGTTGCCGATCACCAGGGCGCTGCAGGTCCAGAACCCCATCTCGCCCTTGCCGCTCTTGTCCTGAGCCATGTTCCCCCCGGATTGCACAGGCCCGGCCACCTGGCCGGCGTTATTCCTTGATGCAATCCACGGTATAGCATGCCCCGTCGCGCTGCAGGCCGTGCACATCGGCATCGAAGCCCGGGAACTGGCTGTCGAAGGTGCGGGCGAACTGCAGGTAGTCGATGATCGAGCGGGTCTCGGCGGTAAAGCGCTCACCCGGCATGATCAGCGGAATACCCGGCGGATAAGGCACCAGCATCACCGCCGCCAGGCGACCTTCCAGCTGCTCGATGGGCACCGCCTCGACCTCGCCGCGTACCAGCTTGTCGTAGGCATCGGCCGGCTTGATCGCCACCTGCGGCAACACCGTGTACATGTGCTTGAGTGCCTTGGCCGTAGCGTTCTCGCGGTAGCAGCCATGCAGCTCGTCGCACAGGTCGCGCAGGCCCATGCCGGCGTAGCGCGCGCCACCCTCGCGGGCGATCGACGGCAGCGCGTCGAGCAGCGGCACGTTGGCGTCGTACAGGCGCTTGAACTCCAGCAGCTCGGTCAGCAGGGTGCTCCACTTGCCCTTGGTGATGCCCATGGAGAACAGCACCAGGAAGGAGTACAGACCGGTCTTCTCCACCACCAGGCCGCGCTCCCAGAGGAACTTGCTGACCACCGCCGCGGGAATGCCGGCCTCGGTCAGCTTGCCGTCGGCGGACAGCCCTGGCATCACCAGGGTGACCTTGATCGGGTCGAGCAGCACATAGTCCTCGGCGATTTCGCCGAAGCCGTGCCAGTCGGCGTTGGGCTGCAACAGCCAGTCGCCGGTATGCACGCCCTCGCCGCCTGCCTGCTCCGGCTGCCAGATACTGAACCACCAGTCATCCGCCGCCAGGTTCTGCCGCAGGTTGGCCAGGGCGCGGCGGAAGCTCAGCGCCTCGTCGAAGGTCTCCTGGATCAGCGAGCGCCCGGCCGGGCCTTCCATCATCGCCGAGGCCACGTCCAGCGAGGCGATGATGCCGTACTGCGGCGAGGTGGAGATGTGCATCATGAAGGCTTCGTTGAAGCGGTCGCGGTCCAGCTGGCGCGCGCCGCCGTCCTGCACATGGATCATCGAGGCCTGGCTGAAGGCCGCCAGCAGCTTGTGCGTGGAGTGGGTGCTGAACACCAGCGGCGAATGCGCCTCGCACCGGGTGCCCATGCCGTAGCGGCCGGCGTAGAACTCGTGGAACGCGGCGTAGGCATACCAGGCCTCGTCGAAGTGCAGCACTTCCACCGAGTCGCCCAGGGCCTGCTTGACCATCTCAGCGTTGTAGCACAGGCCGTCATAGGTGGAGTTGGTCACCACCGCCAGCTTGACCTTGGGCGCACGGCCCTTGGCCAGCGGGCTGGCGTCGATCTTGGCCTGGATCGACTCCTTGCTGAATTCGGAAAGCGGAATCGGCCCGATGATGCCCAGCTCGTTGCGCTCCGGGCACAGGTAAAGCGGGATGGCGCCGGTCATGATGATCGAATGCAGGATCGACTTGTGGCAGTTGCGGTCCACCAGCACCAGGTCATCGCGACCGACCATGGAGTGCCAGACGATCTTGTTCGCCGTCGAAGTGCCGTTGATCACGAAGAAGGTGTGGTCGGCGCCGAAGTTGCGCGCGGCGCGCGCCTCGGCCTCGGCCAGCGGGCCGGTATGGTCGAGCAGCGAGCCCAGCTCGGGCACCGACACCGACAAGTCGGAGCGCAGGGTGTTTTCGCCGAAGAACTGATGAAAGGCCTGACCCACCGGGCTCTTTCGGTAGGCCACGCCGCCGCCGTGGCCGGGCGTGTGCCAGGAATAGTTGGACTGCGCGGTGTGCTGCACCAGCGCCTTGAAGAACGGCGGCAGCAGGCCGTCGAGGTAGTTGTGCGCCGCGCGCGCCACCTGGCGGGCGAGGAAGGACACGGTGTCTTCGTAGAGATAGAGGATACCGCGCAGGTGGTTGAGATCGGCCATGGCGTCGGCCGGGGCGTTCTCGATGGTCACCTGCTCACCCAGGGCGAAGATCGGCAGCTGCGGCGCGCGCACGCGGGCAATGCGGATCAGCTCGACCATGTCCTGCAGCAGACGCTGGTTCTCCCCCGCTCCCTCGGCGGCCACCAGGATGCAGGCCAGGCCGTGGTGGGTGGAGGCGACGATGCGCCCCTCGGCGGAGCTGGCGGTGGAGAGGATGGTGAAGCCATCCTTGCCCAGTTCCTCGGCGATGGCGCGGACGCGCTCGCCGGCGACGGTGTCGGCCTTGATGTCGCGATGGACGATAAGGATGGGGAAGTTCAGGTCTTTATACATTGTGCCTTCCTGAGGGAGTGGTGCTCTGGGGCACCTATCCCCTCAGGTTAGAAGTTCGCCGATGGCGGCGGAACCCCCTGTGCGGAAGGCTGTAAGAAAAGGTCGCATTGGCCTTACGACTACGGCTCCTCAGCTCGCCGGCTCCTCCGCCGGCGCCTCCATCTTGGCCCACAGCGACGGGCCGCCAGCAGACTTCTCGATGATGGCCAGGCGCACAGCGTGCGCGGCCAGCTCTTCCTCGCTGGCACGCAGCACGCGGATCGGCGCACGGTTCGGGTCGAGGCGGCGAATCGGGCTGGGCAGCACGCGGCCGGAGCCGTCGCCGCCGTCACCGGCCAGCGACAGGTGGGTCTGGCCGCCGGTCATGGTCAGGTAGACGTCGGCGAGGATCTCGGCGTCGAGCAATGCGCCGTGCAGGTCGCGACCGGAGTTGTCGACGCCGTAGCGCTTGCACAGGGCGTCGAGGTTGTTGCGCTGGCCCGGATGGCGCTCGCGGGCCATCAGCAGGGTGTCGAGGATCGAACAGTAGTCGCTGACGTCGCTGCGCTCGCTCTGCCCGAGCAGGGCGAACTCGTTATTGATGAAGCCGACGTCGAACGCCGCGTTGTGGATGATCAGCTGGGCGCCTTCGATGAAGGCAAAGAACTCGTCGGCCACGTCCTTGAAACGCGGCTTGTCGGCGACGAACTCGTTGGTGATGCCGTGTACGGCGATCGCGCCCTCGTCGATCTCGCGATCGGGGTTGAGGTAGACATGGAAGTGGCGCCCGGTCAGGCGGCGGCCTTCCAGTTCGACACAGCCGATCTCGATGATGCGGTGACCATCGGTCACCGGCATGCCGGTGGTTTCGGTATCCAGTACGACGCTACGCACGCTTCATTCCCCTTGCTTCTTCGACACCGCGGTTGGCCAGCTGGTCGGCCTTCTCGTTGCCCGGGTGGCCGGTATGGCCACGCACCCACTGCCATTCGACCTGATGACGGTTGACCTGCTCGTCCAGCGCCTGCCACAGGTCGGCATTCTTCACCGGCTCCTTGCTGGCGGTCTTCCAGCCACGCTTCTTCCAGTTGGGCAGCCATTCCTGAATGCCCTTCATCACGTACTGCGAGTCAGTGGTCAGGCGCACCTGGCAGGAACGGGTCAGGGCCATCAGCGCGCAGATCGCCGCCATCAGCTCCATGCGGTTGTTGGTGGTGTTGGGCTCGCCGCCCCACAGCTCCTTCTCCGCACCCTTGTAGACCATCAGCGCCCCCCAGCCACCCGGGCCGGGATTGCCCTTGCAGGCGCCGTCGGTGTAGATCTCGACCTTGTCTTCGCTCATCGAATGCTCTAGTTCTGGGAATCGCGCCGGCTGACCTTGGCCACCGGCAGCGGCAACAGCTTGCCCATGCTGGCGCGTGGCACCGGGCGCAGCGGACGCAGCCCGACCACCAGCTTGCGCGCCACCAGCAGGTAGAACCCTGCTCCGGGTGCATGCAAGCTCGCGCCCCAGCGCTCCAGCCCGGCCAGCCGCGCCTGCCAGGCCGGCGCAGAAAGCGGCGGACGATAGCACCCGAAGCGGCGTTTCTCCAGCGCGAAGCCAAGCAGGCTGAGCCAGTCCGCCAGGCGGTTGGGCGAGATGCAGCGCGCCTGGCGGAAGCCGTCACGGGCGAAGTAATGGCGCAGGCCCCAGGTGCTCCAGGGGTTGACCCCGCTGATCAGCAGATAGCCGCCCGGGCGCACGCTGCGCGCTGCCTCGCGCAGCAGGCCGTGGGGTGACAGGCAGAAATCCAGGCCGTGCTGCAGCACCACCACGTCGGCGGCATGCTCGCCCAGCGGCCAGGCCTGCTCCTCGCAGGCAATGTGTACGCCGGCCAGCGGCGCCCCGAGGCGCACGTTGCAACGGATCTGCGGCGCCTTCGGCGGTTCGGCCTGGGCCGGCCCGTAGTGCACCAGATAACCCCCGAAATAGCGCGCCAGCTCCTCATCCAGCGCCTGGCGCTCGGCAGTCAGCAGCAGCTCGCCGAGCGGCGAAGCCAGCCACTCGCGGGCAGCACAGGTCAGCTCCAGCCACTCGGCATCGGCCTGGGCGAAAGGTTGTTCGCTCATTGCCACCTCCATCAACACGGGACGCGTTAGCGCTTAAGATGCGTCATTAATCTCCTATTGGCGACCCGCAAAATGTTTCAGATCGACGCCCTTCCCGCCTTCAGCGACAACTACATCTGGCTGCTGCAGGACCATTCCACACGCCGCTGCGCCGCCGTCGATCCGGGCGATGCCGCGCCGGTACTGGCCTGGCTGCAGGCGCATGGCGACTGGCAGCTCAGCGACATCCTGATCACCCACCACCACCCGGACCACGTGGGCGGCGTGGCTACGCTCAAAGCGGCGACCGGCGCGCGTGTCTGCGGCCCCGCGCGGGAGAACATCCCAGCCCGCGACCTGGCCCTGGACGAGGGTGCAGACATCGAGGTACTGGGGCGTCGCTTCCTTATATATGCGTTGCCCGGCCATACCCTCGGGCACATCGCCTACTACCAGGCCGAGGAAGGCTGGCTGTTCTGTGGCGACACCCTGTTCGCCGCCGGTTGTGGGCGCCTGTTCGAGGGCACACCGGAGCAGATGCACCACTCGTTGCAGCGCCTGGCGGCGCTGCCGGATGCCACGGCCGTTTACTGCACCCACGAATACACCTTGAGCAATCTGCACTTCGCCCGCGCCGTGGAGCCACACAATCCGACTGTCGCGGCACGCTTCGAGGAAGTCAGCGCCTGGCGTGCCGCCGGGCGCATCAGCCTGCCCTCGACCATCGGTCTGGAGAAGGCCAGCAACCCCTTCCTGCGCTGCGACGAAACATCCGTTAAACAAATGGTCGACGAGCGGGATGGCACTGCCACGCACACAGCCGCACAGGTGTTTGCCGCCCTCAGACGGTGGAAAGACCAGTTCAGCGCTGGTTAAAAACCGACCGGTCGCATTGGTGAAAACTTGACCACCCCAGGGGGCATTCCTAGAATCCCTCCACTTTTTAGCGCCAGCAGACACTAGCGACCGATGTTTTTATTACCTTTCGGAACTCTCGATACGGCGTCTCTGGCGCGCGGCGGCAAGGCTCTGGCGCTGCTGTTCTGCATCGGACTGGCCGGCTGCCAGAGCATGGGGCCGAGCGATGACGACGGTCGCGATACCGACCGCGCCGTGAGTCTGCAGCAGGAGCCCGAATGGCTCAACGAAGACACCGAACCAGAGCCGCCCAAGGACATCTGGGAACGCATGCGCGACGGCTTCAAGCTGCAGGACGAGATCGGTGTCAACCCGCGCATCGAGAACCAGCGCCTGTGGTTCGTCAGCAATCCATCCTTCCTGGAGAATGCCAGCGAGCGCGGCAGCCTGTACATCCACTACGTGGTCGAACGCCTGGAAGAGCGCGACATGCCGATGGAGCTGGCCCTGCTGCCAGTGATCGAGAGCGCCTATAACCCCTATGCCTATTCACGCAGTCATGCGGTCGGCATCTGGCAGTTCATCCCCTCCACCGGTCGCCACTTCAACCTGCGCCAGACCAACTGGTACGACGGCCGCCGCGACATCACCGCCTCCACCAATGCCGCGCTGAGCTATCTGAGCCGCCTGCATGACATGTTCAATGGCGACTGGCTGCTCGCCCTGGCCGCCTACAACGCCGGTGAAGGCACGGTCAGCCGCGCCATCGAGCGCAACCAGAAGCTCGGTCTGCCGACCGACTACTGGAACCTGCCGCTGCCGCGGGAAACCCAGAACTACGTGCCCAAGCTGCTGGCCCTGTCGCAGATCGTGCTGTCGCCCGAGGCCTACGGCGTGCGCCTCAATCCGATCGCCAACGAGCCCTACTTCGAGAAGGTGGCGAGCAAGCCGGGCCTTGATCTGGCGCGCGTGGCCGCCATGGTCGACATGGAAGAGGACGAGCTGGAGAGCCTCAACCCGGCCTTCAAGAAAGGCATCACCATCGATGGCCCGCAGCACCTGCTGGTGCCCATCGAGAAGGCCGAGCAGTTCAACGCCAACCTGGCGATGATGAAACCGCAGGAGCTGGTGCGCTGGCAGGAGTATCGGGTGCGCTCGGGCGACAACCTGCACAGCATCGCCAACCGCTACCACCTGACGGTCAATACCCTGAAGGACGTCAACAAGTTGCGCAGCAATCACCTGCGCGTCGGCCAGGTGCTGAACATCCCGGCACAGGGTGGCCGCGAGCCGGCGCAGGGCCTGCATCAGGTGGCCAAGGCGCCGACCAGCCATCCGCAGCGTTACACGGTCAAGAGCGGTGATAACCTGTGGCAGATCGCCAACGCTCACGGCGTGTCGCTCAAGGACCTGCAGCGCTGGAACGGCCTGAATGCCCGCAGCAAGCTGAGCCTGGGTCAGGTGCTGGAGATTCGTGGCGGCAGCGGCGGCACCGGTAACGCGGTGGCGACCAGCCAAAAGAGCGACGCACGGCAGAACGTCACCTACTACCGGGTCAAGAGCGGCGACTCCATGTACCTGATCGCCCAGCGCTTCAAGGTCGACGTCAAGCACCTGCAGCGCTGGAACCCGCGCAGCGACAGCCGCGCGCTGAAGCCTGGGCAGACACTGACCCTGTATCTCGACTGACAGAAGTCTTGCTCCATGAAAAAGGCCACCTCAGGGCGGCCTTTTCGTCAGCGCTTGCCCAGCGCCTCCAGGCAGCGCCCGGTCAGCTGGGTGAAACGCTGGAAGGCGACGAACTGCTCATGTTTGAGCGCCCGCCCGGATAACCGGCTATCGGCATAGAGCACGCCGATTTCGCGGGTTCCCGCCAGCAGCGGGGCAATGAAGAACATGCCCTGGCCGAGCAACTGGCGCATCGGCAGGGTCACCAGCTCGGCCAGGTTGTAGCTGGCCGGCACCCCCATCCAGATCGCCTCGCGATTGCGCAGCGCATAACTGAAGATGTGCGGCTGCTCGGCCTGCTTGGCCGGCAACTGGAATTCCGCCAGCCATCTTTCGGTCCCCTCGCCCACTGCCCGCTTGGCGCGGAAACAGGTCTGCCCATCGGCCAGCACTGCGAGCATCACCCGCTCCAGGCCGGCGCCCTGATGCAGGCCCCGGAGCAGCGTATCGAGGACCAGACCGACATCGCCCCGCTGGTTGACCATCATGCCCAGGTCCTGCAGTGCCTGTTGCAGCACCAGCAGGTCCGGCTGCAACAGACGCGCCTTGCGCTCCTGCTGTTGCAGCTTGATCTGCTCCGGGTCGGTATTGGGGATCAGCCGGCACAGCTGGCTGGCACCGAAGGTGGCGGCCACCTCGACCGTTTCCTCGGCGCTTTCCAGCACCTGCTTGAGGGCGTCTTCGGCACTGACGCCGGTGAAGTCGGCCAGCTGCTGCACCAGCTTGTCCATCTCCGGCGAGTCCCAGCCCTCGAGGGCCGCCTCGCTGATCTTCACGCCCAGCGTCACCGCACGCACGGCCGGGTCATGCTGGTTGCCGGTGCCATGGGCGAAACTGGCCAGCTCGCCAAGGTTCCAGCTCTTCACCAGGCCCTGGGTCAGTTGGCGGAAACTGGTTCCCAGTACCTCGCGCACCGCCTCGTCCACATCGACATTGGGCTGTGCCAGAGCGTCGGCCAGCTCATCGGCCTGCTCGCCGCCACAGGCCCAGAAGGCCAGTTCACCGACCTTGTGCAGCAGGGCCGCGATGAACACTTCCTCCTGGTGCCTGGTCAGCACGTAACCGGCAATGTTGCGAGCCTGCACGGCGGCATGGAAGGAGCGCGCCAGCAGCATCTGCAACTGCTCGCGCGGCACCCGCGTGAGCAGGCTGTCGATCAGGCTGACCGACATGCCGATCAGCCGCACATTGTCGAAACCGATCAGCACGATGGCCCGCGAGATGGTACGGATGCTTTCCTGGGAAGGGTTGTAGTAGACGCTATTGCCGACCCGCAGCACCTTGGCGGTAAGCGACGCGTCACGCAGCAACAGATCCGCCAACTGCTGCACCGAGGCCTTTTCGGCCTGGGACAGGCGATGCAGGTCCTGCACCACGGACGCTAATGCAGGCAATTCAGCCTGATTCAATCGATCAATCCATGACTGCAAACCGATACTGCGTTCCGCCAAGGCAGGGACCTCATTTCAATTTGTTTCAGTGTAATCAAATTGATGGCACCTGCCTGGAAAAAGGCACTCTTTTTCCTGCCTATACAAGCTGTTACTGTACCTGCAAACGAACAGACACCGGGTGCACGACCGCTGCCTTGCAGCGCTGACGCCCGAGCACCATGGACCGGACCCCGCACCCGATGCGCCTCCTGCTATCGCTGATCCTCGGCCTGGTCATGAGCTCCCCCGCCTTCGCGACGCTTAGCGAAAGCCACGGCTACGCTCAGTTCGGCCTGCTGAAATACCCGGCCAACTTCACCCACTTCGACTGGGTCAACCCCAATGCGCCCAAGGGCGGCACCCTGCGGGTAATGGCCTACGGTACGTTCGACACCCTCAATCCCTACAGCTTCAAGGGCAGTAGCCCGTCGGCCGCGCCCAACTTCCTGCAGTACGGGGTCAGCGAATTCAACGAACCGCTGATGGTGGGTACCGGCGCCTACGATCCTTCCGGGGACGAGGCGGCGTCGAGCTACGGCCTGATCGCCAAAAGCGTGGAGTACAACGAGGACCGCAGCTGGGTGGTGTTCAACCTGCGCGAGGAAGCGCGCTTCCACGACGGCAAGCCGATTACCGCCTATGACGTGGCCTTCTCCTACCGCACCCTGGTCCGCGACGGCCACCCGCAGTACCGCACCAACCTGCAGGAAGTCAAAAGGGTCGACATCCTCAACCGCCATCGCATCCGTTTCGTCTTCAAGCGCGCCGGCAATCCGCTGCTGATCCTGCGCCTGGGCGAGCTGCCGGTACTGGCCCAGCACTACTGGAAGAATCGCGATTTTCGCGCCACCAGCTTCGAGGTGCCACTGGGCAGCGGTCCCTACCGCATCAGCCAGGTAGAGCCGGGCCGGCGCCTGGTGTTCGAGCGGGTCAAGGACTGGTGGGGCGAGAAGCTGCCGGTCAATCGCGGCAAGTACAACTTCGACCGGGTCGAAGTGGAGTTCTATCGCGACAGCAACGTTGCCTTCGAAGCCTTCAAGGCTGGTGAATTCGACTTCTACATCGAACACCAGGCGAAGAACTGGGCCAACGGCTACCGCTTCCCGGCCATCGCCCGCGGTGAAGTGATCCGCGCCGAAATCCCGCACCAGATCCCCACCCAGACCCAGGCCCTGTTCATGAACACGCGCCGCGACATCTTTGCCGAACGCAAGGTGCGCGAAGCGCTGGGGCTGATGTTCGACTTCGAGTGGACCAACCGCACCCTGTTCAACAGCGCCTATACGCGCAGCAGCAGCTACTACCCCAACAGCGAATTCGCCGCCAGCGGCAAGCCGGAAGGCCAGGAATGGCTGCTGCTGTCGCCCTACCGCAAGCAGCTGCGCGCCAAGCTGTTCACCGAGCCCTTCGCCCTGCCCGCCACCGATGGCCGCGGCATCCCGCGCGAGACACTGCGCAAGGCCCTGACCCTGCTCGCCGAAGCCGGCTGGAAACCTTCCGGCCAGCATCTGGTCAATGCTCGCGGCGAGCGCTTGCGTTTCGAGATCCTGCTGGTCAACCCGAACCTGGAACGCATCCTCCAGCCCTATACCGAAAACCTCGCCAGCATCGGCATCCAGGCCAAGCTGCGCACCGTGGACCGCGCCCAGTACAAGCAGCGCCTCGACCACTTCGACTACGACATGATCCTCATGACCCTGCCGCAGAGCCTCAGCCCAGGGCTGGAGCAACTGCTGTACTTCCACTCCAGCCAGGCCGGGGTGAAAGGCAGCAAGAACTACGCAGGCGTGCGCCACCCGGTGGTCGACAGCCTGCTGGAAAAGCTGCTCGCCGCGCAAACCCGCGAACAGCAGGTCGCCGCTGCCCGCGCGCTGGACCGCGTGCTGTTGTGGCAGCACTACAGCATTCCCAACTGGTACGTCAGCCATCACCGCCTGGCCTATCGCAACCGTTTCGCCTTCGTCACCACCCCGCCCTACACCCTGGGCTTGCGGGCCTGGTGGCTGAAGCCCACGGAGACCGCTCGATGACACCGAACCTGCGCACCCTGGGCGCCGCCCTGCTGCTTGTGGCCGGCGCGGCCCAGGCCGAACCGCGGCACGCCATCACCCTGTACGACGAGCCGCCCAAATACCCGGCGGATTTTCAGCACTTCGACTACGTCAACCCGGACGCGCCCAAGGGCGGCACCCTGCGCCAGCAGAGCGTTGGCGGCTTCGACAGCTTCAACCCCTTCATCCCCAAGGGCAACGCGGTGGGCGTGGGGCTGATCTACGACAGCCTGACCTACCACTCGCCGGACGAGCCGTTCACCGAGTACGGCCTGCTGGCCGAGAAGATCGACAAGGCGCCGGACAACAGCTACGTGCGCTTCATCCTCAACCCCAAGGCACGCTTCCATGACGGCACGCCGGTGACCGCCGAGGACGTGATCTTCACCTTCAACATCCTGCTGGAGAAAGGCGACCCCATGTACCGCCACTACTACGCCGACGTGGCGCAGGTGGTGGCCGAGGACAAGCTCAGGGTGCGCTTCGACTTCAAGCACAAGGACAACCGCGAGCTGCCGCTGATCCTCGGGCAGATCCAGGTGTTGCCCAAACACTGGTGGGCCACCCGCGACTTCAGCAAGGGTGATCTGGAGCCCCCCTTGGGCAGCGGCCCGTACCGGATCGGCAAGGTTGCCCCGGGCAGCGCGGTGACCTTCGAACGGGTCAAGGACTGGTGGGCCAAGGATCTGCCGGTGACCCGCGGCCTGTACAACTTCGACCGCATCCAGATCGACTTCTATCGCGACAGCCAGGTGGCCCTGGAAGCCTTCAAGGCTGGCCAGTTCGACGTCAACCTCGAATACTCGGCCAAGGACTGGAACACCGGCTACGACAGTCCGGCCCTGCGTGCCGGCAAATTCGTCCAACTGGCCATTCCCAACCACAACCCGGCCGGCATGCAGGGCTACGTGTTCAACCTGCGCCGCCCCATCTTCCAGGACCGGCGGGTACGTGAGGCCATCGCCCAGCTGTTCGACTTCGAATGGGCCAACAAGCAGCTGTTCTATGGTGCCTACAAACGCACCCACAGCTACTTCGAGAACTCGGAGATGGCGGCTCGCGGCCTACCCTCGGAAGCTGAGCTGAAGCTGCTCGAGCCACTGCGTGACAAGCTGCCGCCGGAGGTTTTCAGCCAGGCGTTCGAGCCACCGGTCAGCGACGGCAGCGGCATCATTCGCGAGCAGAGCCGACGCGCCTACCAGTTGCTGACCGAGGCCGGCTACCGTATCGAAAACGACAAGATGATCGGCCCGGACGGCAAGCAGCTGGCCTTCGAATTCCTCAACTTCCAGCCCAACCTGGAACGGGTGGTGCTGCCGTTCAAGCGTAACCTGGCCGAACTGGGCATCGACCTGCAGATCCGCCGGGTCGACGTATCGCAGTACATCAATCGCCTGCGCTCGCGAGACTTCGACATGACCTCGGCCATCTGGCCGCAATCCAGCTCGCCGGGCAACGAGCAGCGCGAATTCTGGCACTCCAGCAGCGCCGACAACCCCGGTAGCCGCAACCTGATGGGGCTGCGCGACCCGGCCATCGACCAACTGGTGGAGGGCCTGATCCGCTCAGGCTCGCGCGAGGAGCTGATCACCCACGCCCGCGCCCTCGATCGCGCCCTGCTCTGGGGCCACTACGTGGTACCCAACTACTACGTGGATACCTGGCGCGTGGCCTACTGGACACGCTTCGGCCGCCCCGCAGTCACGCCGTTGTACGACTTCGGCCTGATGACCTGGTGGGAAGAAAGCCCGCTGCATCCGCCGAAGAACGCGCCCGCCCCCGAAGCCAAGCAGGAAGCCCAGTAATGCTGGCCTATATCGTTCGCCGCCTGCTGCTGATCATCCCCACGCTGCTGGGTATCCTGCTGATCAACTTCATCATCGTCCAGGCCGCGCCCGGCGGCCCGGTGGAACAGATGATCGCCAAACTGGAAGGCTTCGACGCCGCCTCCGGCGGCGCCACCGCGCGAGTCTCCGGTGGCGGCGGCGAAGTCTCCGTGGCCGGCTCCAACTACCGTGGCGCCCAGGGCCTGGACCCTGAACTGGTGGCCGAGATCGAGAAGATGTACGGCTTCGACAAGTCGGCACCGGAACGCTTCTGGCTGATGCTCAAGAGCTACGCCCAGCTCGATTTCGGCCAGAGCTTCTTCCGCGACGCCAGCGTGGTCGACCTGATCCTGGAGAAGATGCCGGTGTCCATCTCCCTGGGACTCTGGAGCACCCTGATCACCTACCTGATCTCCATTCCCCTGGGGATCGCCAAGGCCACCCGCCACGGCAGCGCATTCGATGTCTGGACCAGCTCGGCGATCATCGTCGGCTACGCTATCCCGGCCTTCCTCTTCGCCATCCTGCTGATCGTACTGTTCGCCGGCGGCAGCTACTGGGACTGGTTCCCCTTGCGCGGGCTGACCTCGGGCAACTTCGACGAACTCAGCCTGGGCGGCAAGATCCTCGACTACTTCTGGCACCTGGCCCTGCCGGTCACGGCCCTGGTGATCGGCAGTTTCGCCACCCTGACCCTGCTGACCAAGAACAGCTTCCTCGACGAGATCGGCAAGCAATACGTGGTCACCGCCAGGGCCAAAGGCCTTACCGATAGCCGGGTGCTCTACGGCCACGTGTTCCGTAACGCCATGCTGATCGTGGTGGCCGGTTTCCCCTCCGCCTTCCTCGGCATCTTCTTTGCCGGCTCCATGCTGATCGAGGTGATTTTCTCGCTCGACGGCCTCGGCCTGCTGGGCTTCGAGTCGATCGTCAACCGCGACTACCCGGTGGTGTTCGGCACACTGTTCATCTTTTCTCTGTTCGGCCTGCTGGCCAAGCTGCTGAGCGACCTGATGTATACCCTGATCGATCCGCGCATCGACTTCGAAAGCCGGGAGAACTGATCAATGAAGCTCTCCCCGCTCAATCAACGCCGCTTCGCCCTGTTCAAGGCCCACCGCCGTGGCTGGTGGTCGCTTTGGCTGTTCCTCGCTCTGTTCGTACTGAGCCTGGGCGCCGAACTGATCGCCAACGACAAGCCGCTGGTGGTGCGCTATGACGGGGAATTCTACTTCCCGGTGTTCAAGCGCTACCCGGAAACCGCCTTCGGCGGCGAGTTCCCGCTGCAGGCCAACTACAAGAGCCCCTATATCCAGGAACTGATCGCGGCGAAGGATGGCTGGATGCTCTGGCCGCCGATCCCCTTCAGCTACTCCAGCATCAACTACGAGCTGCAGGTGCCGGCCCCCGCGCCGCCCTCGGCGCAGAACTGGCTGGGCACCGACGATCAGGGCCGTGACGTGCTGGCGCGGGTGATCTACGGCTTCCGCGTTTCGGTGCTGTTCGCCTTGGCCCTGACCCTCTTCAGCTCGCTGATCGGGGTGCTGGCCGGCGCCCTGCAGGGCTACTACGGCGGCTGGGTCGACCTGGCCGGGCAGCGCTTCCTGGAAGTCTGGTCCGGCCTGCCGGTGCTCTATCTGCTGATCATCCTGGCCAGCTTTGTCCAGCCGAACTTCTGGTGGCTACTCGGCATCATGCTGCTGTTCTCCTGGATGAGTCTGGTCGACGTGGTACGCGCCGAGTTCCTCCGCGGCCGCAACCTGGAGTACGTGCGTGCGGCCCGCGCACTGGGCATGGGCAACGGCGGCATCATGTTCCACCACATCCTGCCCAATGCCATGGTCTCGACCATGACCTTCATGCCCTTCATCCTGACGGGAGCGATAGGCACCCTGACCTCGCTGGACTTCCTCGGCTTCGGCCTGCCGGCCGGCGAGCCCTCGCTGGGCGAGCTGGTGGCCCAGGGCAAGGCCAACCTGCAGGCTCCCTGGCTCGGTATCAGCGCCTTCGCCGTGCTGGCGCTGATGCTCAGCCTGCTGGTGTTCATCGGCGAAGCCGCCCGCGACGCCTTCGACCCGAGGAAATGACATGAGCGAACACAAACCCCTGCTCGAAGTGCGCGACCTGGCCGTCGAGTTCGTCATGGGCAGCCAGGCCCAGCGGGTCATCGAGAGCGTCAGCTTCGACATCCACCGCGGCGAGACCGTCGCCCTGGTTGGCGAGAGCGGCTCAGGCAAATCGGTCACCGCCCACTCCATCCTGCGCCTGCTGCCCTACCCGCTTGCCCGTCATCCGGCAGGCAGCATCCACTATGGCGGCCAGGACCTGCTGCAGCTGCCGCCGGACAAGCTGCGTGGCATCCGTGGCAACCGCATCGCCATGGTGTTCCAGGAGCCGATGACCTCGCTCAATCCGCTGCACAGCATCGGCAAGCAGATCGGCGAAGTGCTGGCCTGGCACAAGGGCCTGACCGGCGCGGCGGCCACGGCGAGGATCATCGAGTTGCTGGAGCTGGTCGGCATTCCCGACCCGGCCAAGCGCCTCAAGTCGTATCCGCATGAGCTGTCCGGCGGCCAGCGCCAGCGCGTGATGATCGCCATGGCCCTGGCCAACGAACCCGAACTGCTGATCGCCGACGAGCCGACCACCGCGCTGGACGTCACCGTGCAGCTGAAGATCCTCGACCTGCTCAAGGAACTGCAGGCGCGCCTGGGCATGGCCATGCTGCTGATCACCCACGATCTCAACCTAGTACGACGAATCGCCCATCGCGTATGTGTCATGCAGCGCGGTCGCATCGTCGAACAGGCGTCGTGTGAAGAATTGTTCCGCGCTCCGCAGCATCCCTATACCCAGGAACTGCTCGGCGCCGAGCCCAGCGGCGCACCGGCGGCCAACCCCGCCGGCGGGCCGCTGCTGGAAGTGGACGACCTGCGCGTGTGGTTCCCGATCAAGAAGGGCGTGCTGCGGCGCACGGTCGATCACGTGAAGGCGGTGGACGGTATCGATTTCAGCCTGCCCCAGGGCCAGACCCTGGGCATCGTCGGCGAAAGCGGTTCCGGCAAGTCCACCCTCGGCATGGCGATACTGCGGCTGCTGGCCAGCCGCGGCGCCATCCGCTTCCAGGGCCAGGCGCTGGACGGGTTGTCGCAAGAGGCCGTGAGGCCGTTGCGGCGGCAGATGCAGGTGGTGTTTCAGGACCCCTTCGGCAGTCTCAGCCCACGCATGTGCGTGAGCCAGATCGTCGGCGAAGGCCTGCGCATCCACGGCATGGGCAGCGAGGAGGAGCAGGAACAGGCCGTCATCGACGCGCTCAAGGAGGTAGGGCTGGACCCGGAAACCCGGTTCCGCTATCCCCATGAGTTTTCCGGCGGGCAACGGCAGCGGATTGCCATTGCCCGGGCACTGGTGCTGAAACCGGCGCTGATCCTGCTTGACGAGCCCACTTCGGCGCTCGACCGCACGGTACAGCGCCAGGTGGTGGAACTCCTGCGCTCGTTGCAGGCCAAGTACAACCTGACGTACCTGTTCATCAGCCACGATCTGGCGGTGGTCAGGGCCCTGAGCCACCAGCTGATGGTGGTCAAGCAGGGCAAGGTGGTTGAACAGGGGCCGGCCGAGCAGGTATTCGCCGCGCCACAGCACCCTTATACCCGGCAGTTGCTGGAAGCCGCATTCATGGCTCCGGCAACCACCGACTAACTGAAAGAGGAATGACGCACATGGGTTTTCTCGCCGGTAAGCGCGTACTGATCGTTGGCGTGGCCAGCAAACTGTCGATCGCCTCGGGCATCGCCGCCGCCATGCACCGCGAAGGCGCCGAGCTCGCCTTCACCTACCAGAACGACAAGCTCAAGGGCCGCGTCGAGGAATTCGCCGCCGGCTGGGGCTCCAGCCCCGAGCTGTGCTTCCCCTGCGACGTGGCCAACGACGAGGAGATCGCCAAAGTCTTCGAAGCGCTGAGCCAGAAGTGGGACGGCCTGGACTGCATCGTCCACTCCGTCGGCTTCGCCCCGGGCGACCAACTGGACGGCGACTTCACCGAAGTCACCACCCGCGAAGGGTTCAAGATCGCCCACGACATCAGCGCCTACAGCCTGGTCGCCCTGGCCAAGGCCGGTCGCCCGCTGATGCAGGGTCGCAACGGCAGCATCCTCACCCTCTCCTACCTGGGCGCCGAGCGCACCATGCCCAACTACAACGTGATGGGCATGGCCAAGGCCAGCCTGGAGGCCGGCGTGCGCTACCTGGCCGGCAGCCTCGGCCCGGAGGGCACCCGCGTCAACGCCATCTCCGCAGGCCCGATCCGCACCCTGGCCGCCTCCGGCATCAAGAGCTTCCGCAAGATGCTCGCCGCCAACGAGAAGCAGACCCCGCTGCGCCGCAACGTGACCATCGAGGAAGTCGGCAACGCCGGCGCCTTCCTCTGCTCCGACCTGGCCTCGGGCATCAGCGGCGAGATCCTCTACGTCGACGGCGGCTTCAACACCACCGCCATGGGCGCCATCGAGGACTGATCCTCCTGCGTCCAATAAAAAGCCCGGCTTATTGCCGGGCTTTTTATTGGACGCAAATGAAAAGGCCGCTGATCACTCAGCGGCCTGTCGTGTCAGAGCAGACTCGGCACTCAGAAGCGCTCGATGTCGGCCTTCTCCTTGAGCTGCTCGCGGTATGCGGCGAAGTCCTGCTGACCGGCACGCGAAGCGAGGAAGCGGCGATAGCTGGTCTTCTCCTCCGCGCTCAGCTCGACCTTGACCTGGCCGACACCGTCCAGGCGCAGCACCACGTAGTCACCATTGTTCAGCGTTAAGCCGGCGAAGCTGGATTTGCCTTCTTCCGGCTTGGCCATGCGGAACAGCGCCTGCAGCACCTCGGGCTCGACACCCTCATGGCTGCGGGTAGCGGCTTCCACGACCTTCCAGTCCTTGCCACTGGTCCCGCCATCACGTAGCTGCGCCAACAGCGCCTCGCCCTCGGCCTTGGCCGCTTCACTGGCCTTCTTGCGCGACAGGGTGTCACGAATACCGGCAGACACTTCCTCCAGTGGCAGCAGGGTCGGCTTCCTGTGCTCCTTCACCCGCAGCACCAGCGTGGTGTCCGGATCGAGCTCGATGGCACCGCTGTTGGCACCGTCTTCCAGTACTTCAGGACTGAAGGCCGCCTGCACGACCTGACGGTTGGCAGCCACACCCTCGCCTCCCTCACGCCCGAAGGCGCCGCTGGTCTGTACCTGCAGCCCCAGTTCCTGGGCCGGCTGAGCCAGATCGGAAGCTTCGAAGCTGGCCTCTTCCAGCTCCTTGGCCGCTTCGACGAAGCGTTGTTCGACCTGCTGCGCCTTGACCTCACGCTCCAGCTTAGCCTTCAAGCTGTCGAAACTCGGCACCTCGGGCGCCTGCACGTCCAGCAGCTTGATCAGATGCCAACCGAAGGAACTGCGTACGGGAGCGGAGACTTCATCCTTCTTCAGCGCATACAGCGATTTCTCGAACTCGGGGTCGTACACGCCCGGACCAGCAAAGCCCAGATCACCGCCGTTGCTGGCCGAACCCGGGTCCTGCGAGACCTCCTCGGCCAGCTTGGCGAAATCCTCGCCCTGCTTCAGGCGCTCGGCCACTTCCGCGAGCTTGGCCTTGGCCTGCTCATCACTAAGTTTGTCGTTCACTTCCAGCAGGATATGCGCGGCGCGGCGCTGCTCGGCCAGGTTAGCGATTTCCTTCTGATAGAGCGCCTGCAGTTCCTCGTCACTGGCCTCGGCCTGCGCAAAGAAGCTCTCCTTGCGCAGTTCGACGTACTCGACCACGACCTGCTCCGGACTCATGTACTGGTCCTTGTGCTCATCGTAGTAAGCCTTCAGCTCGTCTTCAGTGACATCGACGGACTTGGTATCGATGTGAATAGTCTGGCTGGCGAAGTCACGGGTCTGCCGGTCCAGTCGCACGAAGTTTTCCAGCTCTTCGTCGGTGACGAAGTTGCTGGCAGCCAGGCTGGCCTGCAGCTGGCTGACCAGAACGTCCTGCGTGAGGCGCTCACGGAACTCCATGCGCCCCATGCCCTGCTGCTGCAGGATCTGATCGAAGCGCGCCGCATTGAACTTCCCGTCGACCTGGAAGGCCGGGGTCTGCAGGATCAGCTGGTCCAGCGAGGCTTCGGAGAAGCCCATGCCGGCTTCATTGGCGCCCTGTAGCAGCAAAGTGCGGTCGACCAGCGAATCGAGAGAGGCCTGACGCAACAGCTTGTCGTCCAGCAGAGAGGCGTCGAAATCCTTGCCAAACTGCTGAATCAGCTGACGGCGCTGCATATCAACGGCAGCGTTGAGGCTGCTCAGCGTAATCTTCTCACCGTTGACTTCAGCCGCATTCTGGCTGTTGCTGGTGGACTGGATGATGGCATCGAAGCCGGTAAAGGCCATCAGCACGACGATCACGCCAATGATGGTTTTGGCGATCCAGCCCTGGGAGTTGTCCCTGATGTTCTGCAGCATGCTTCCCCCGAAACGCCTGCACTGAACAAACAGCCGTGCAGCGTGGGTATTGAGGTCCGGATAAAAGAAAGGCGCATCCGAGGATGCGCCTTCTCATAACTGTTGGAGCGCTTTCGCTGCTCCTGCCGAATCGGGTGACCCCGGCTCGGCGAGGGCCAAGCCCGAGAGACGCTTAGTTGACGGCGTCTTTCAGAGCTTTGCCAGCTTTGAAGCCAGGGATTTTGGCAGCAGCGATCTTGATCGGCTTGCCAGTCTGCGGGTTGCGGCCGGTGCGAGCGGCGCGCTCTTTGACAGCGAAAGTACCGAAGCCAACCAGCACCACGGAATCACCAGCCTTCAGAGCGCCAGTGACGGATTCGATCACTGCGTCCAGCGCGCGGCCGGCAACAGCTTTCGGGATATCAGCGGATGCGGCGATGGCATCAATCAGTTCCGACTTGTTCACTCTTAAGTCCCCTTATTTCTGTTGAGTTTGTTTCTTAGTTGTTTGGTGTAAGCAAAGCGGGTGCTGAAAGGCCTGCCGACACATAGGAGCCGCTTTATAACAAGGGCTCGAAAATAGTGTCAAGGAAGCCTTCCGGCTAATGCGTGCTGATTCGCTCCTTGGAATCAGTCTCGCGCGAGTCATCCTTTGCAACCATCTCGGGAGCCGCATCAGGCAAGGGCTCCGGGGCGTATTGCAGCGCAATTTGCAGGACCTCGTCAATCCATTTAACCGGCTTAATGGTCAGGTCCTGCTTAATATTTTCCGGAATTTCCTTGAGGTCACGGACATTCTCCTCCGGGATGATCACGGTCTTTATTCCGCCACGGTGAGCCGCCAGGAGTTTCTCCTTGAGCCCACCGATGGCCAGCACCTGACCACGCAGGGTGATCTCGCCGGTCATGGCGACATCGGCCCGCACCGGGATCTGTGTCAGCGCGGAAACCAGGGCCGTGCACAGGCCGATACCGGCACTCGGACCATCCTTGGGCGTGGCACCTTCGGGCATGTGGATGTGTACGTCGCGCTTCTCGTGGAAGTCCGGCGCAATGCCCAGGCTCTTGGCGCGGCTGCGCACCACGGTCAGCGCAGCCGTCATTGACTCGGCCATAACGTCGCCGAGCGAGCCGGTCTTGATCAACTGGCCCTTGCCCGGCACCACGGCAGTCTCGATGGTCAACAGTTCGCCGCCGACCTGGGTCCAGGCCAGGCCGGTGACCTGACCGATCTGGTCCTGCTGCTCGGCCAGGCCAAAGCGATAGCGATGCACGCCCAGGTAGTGCTCCAGCGACTCAGCAGTGACCAGCACCTTGATGCGCTTGTCCTTGGCGTGCTCCTTGACCACCTTGCGGCAGACCTTAGACACCTGCCGTTCCAGACTGCGCACACCAGCCTCACGGGTGTAATAGCGGATGATGTCGCGGATCGCCGCCTCGTCGAACTCCAGCTCGCCCTTTTTCAGGCCGTTGGCCTGCACCTGCTTGGGCGTGAGGTATTTGATGGCAATATTGACCTTCTCGTCCTCGGTGTAACCGGGCAGACGAATGACCTCCATGCGGTCCAGCAGCGGACCTGGGATGTTCATGGAGTTGGCAGTGCAGATAAACATCACATCCGAGAGGTCGTAATCAACTTCCAGGTAATGGTCGTTGAAGTTGTGGTTCTGCTCCGGGTCCAGCACCTCCAGCAGCGCCGAGGCAGGGTCACCACGCATGTCGCTGCCCATCTTGTCGATCTCGTCGAGCAGGAACAGCGGGTTGCGCACACCGACCTTTGTCAGCTTCTGGATCAGGCGACCGGGCATCGAACCGATGTAAGTCCGGCGGTGACCACGGATCTCGGCCTCGTCGCGCACGCCACCCAGCGCCATGCGCACGAACTTGCGATTGGTGGCCCGGGCGATGGACTCAGCCAGCGAGGTCTTGCCCACACCGGGCGGGCCGACCAGGCAGAGCACCGGGCCCTTGAGCTTCTTCACCCGCTTCTGCACGGCGAGGTACTCGAGAATGCGCTCCTTCACCTCTTCCAAGCCGAAGTGGTCGGCCTCGAGGATGTCCTCGGCCTTGGCCAGGTCCAGACGCACCTTGCTCTCGGCCTTCCACGGCACGTTGGTCAGCCAGTCGATGTAGGAGCGCACCACGGTGGCCTCGGCCGACATCGGCGACATCTGCTTGAGCTTGTTCAGCTCGGCATTGGCCTTGACGTGGGCCTCCTTGGTCAGGCCGGCGTTCTCGATGCGCTTTTTCAGCTCGTCGATCTCGTTGTGGCCTTCATCGATGTCGCCCAGCTCCTTCTGAATGGCCTTCATCTGCTCATTCAGGTAGTACTCGCGCTGGCTGCGCTCCATCTGCTTCTTGACCCGACCACGGATGCGTTTCTCGACCTGCAGCAGGTCGATCTCGGCATCCAGCAGGGCCAGCACGTGCTCGACGCGCTCGGCCAGGCTGGTGATCTCGAGGATTTCCTGCTTCTGCTCGATCTTCAGCACCATGTGCGCAGCCATGGTGTCGACCAGGCGCGCCGGCTCGTCGATGCTGTTCAGCGAGGACAGAACCTCGGCCGGCACCTTCTTGCCCAGCTGAACGTACTGCTCGAACTGGCTGAGTAGACTGCGGGTGAAGACCTCGGACTCGCGCTCGGCGACTTCACTCTCGTCGAGCAGCTGCACCTCGGCACGGCAATGACCGTCGACCTCGATGAACTTCTCGATGGCACCGCGCTGCTCACCCTCGACCAGCACCTTCACCGTGCCATCGGGCAGTTTCAGCAACTGCAGCACAGTGGCCACGGTACCCATGCGGTAAAGCGCATCCTCGCCCGGATCATCGTCAGCCGGGTTGCGCTGCGCCAGCAGAAGAATCTGCTTGTCGCCAGCCATGGCGGCTTCCAGAGCCTCGATGGACTTCTCGCGACCGACGAACAGCGGGATGACCATGTGTGGATAGACCACAACATCACGCAGCGGCAGGAGAGGCAATTCGATGGTTGTCTTCATGATTTCAGCTCTACGGCGGCCATTCGGCCGTAAACGGACGGGGTACCCTTGACCCTAAGATGGGGCCACCCCCGGGAAAAAACAAGCGAGAAAGGCGCAAAAGAAAAGGGCCCCGCAGGGCCCTTTGTTTCAGCGTCAGACGTCAGACGTCCGGCGCGGCTTTGGCTTGCGGCTCGCTGCTCTCGTAGATCAGCAGCGGCTTGGAAGAGCCCTCAATCACGCTCTCGTCGATCACCACCTTGCTGACATCGGACTGCGAGGGGATCTCGTACATGGTGTCGAGCAGCACGCCTTCGAGGATCGAGCGCAGACCACGGGCTCCGGTCTTGCGTTCCAGGGCCTTGTGCGCAACGGCCTTGAGCGCATCGGCGCGGAACTCCAGGTCCACCCCTTCCATCTCGAACAGCTTGGCATACTGCTTGGTCAGGGCGTTCTTCGGCTCGGTGAGGATCTGCATCAACGCCGCCTCATCCAGCTCGTCGAGGGTGGCGATGACCGGCAGACGACCAACGAACTCCGGGATAAGACCGAACTTCACTAGATCGTCCGGCTCAACCTCACGCAGGGCCTCGCCAACCTTCTTGCCCAGATCCGGGCTGCGCACTTCGGCGTTGAAGCCGATGCCGCCCTTGGTGGAGCGGGCCTGAATGACCTTTTCCAGGCCGGCGAAGGCGCCGCCGCAGATAAACAGGATGTTGCGCGTGTCGACCTGCAGGAACTCCTGCTGCGGATGCTTGCGTCCACCCTGCGGCGGAACCGAGGCCACAGTGCCCTCGATCAGCTTCAGCAGTGCCTGCTGTACGCCTTCGCCCGACACGTCGCGGGTGATGGACGGGTTGTCCGACTTGCGCGAGATCTTGTCGATCTCGTCGATGTAGACGATGCCCATCTGGGCCTTCTCGACATCGTAGTCGCACTTCTGCAGCAGCTTCTGAATGATGTTCTCGACGTCCTCACCCACGTAACCGGCTTCGGTCAGGGTGGTGGCGTCGGCGATGGTGAACGGTACATTGAGCAGGCGGGCCAGAGTCTCGGCCAGCAGGGTCTTGCCGGAGCCGGTCGGACCGATCAGCAGGATGTTGCTCTTGCCCAGCTCGACGTCATCTTTCTTGTCGCGCTGGTTCAGACGCTTGTAGTGGTTGTACACGGCGACGGAAAGCACCTTCTTGGCGCGCTCCTGACCGATCACATACTGATCCAGAATGCCGCTGATTTCCTTGGGCGCAGGCAACTTGTGGGCGCTGCTTTCGGCCTGGGCTTCCTGCACCTCCTCGCGGATGATGTCGTTGCACAGGTCGACGCACTCGTCGCAGATAAAGACCGAGGGACCGGCGATCAGCTTGCGCACTTCGTGCTGGCTTTTGCCGCAGAAGGAGCAGTAGAGCAGCTTGCCGTTGTCCTCGCCGTTGCGGGTGTCAGTCATTAGATCGATCCAATACGGTAGGCATGAAACACAAGATGAAGGCAATTGCGGGCATTTTCAACCCTGCGGGACGGCCGGGCGAGCCCGGCCGCTGCGCTGAAGCGGGGATCAGACAGGGCGCTTGTCCAGAACCTTGTCGATGAGGCGATAGTTGACCGCCTCTTCACCGCTCATGAAGTTGTCGCGGTCGGTGTCCTTGGCGATGACGTCAATCGGCTGCTGGCAATGATCAGCCAGGATCTTGTTCAGGCGCTCGCGAATGGTGAGGATCTCGCGGGCGTGAATCTCGATATCCGAGGCCTGCCCCTGAAAGCCGCCCAGCGGCTGGTGAATCATCATGCGCGAATGCGGCAGGCAGTAGCGCTTGCCGGCGGCACCGCCAGCCAGCAGCAACGCACCCATGCTGCAGGCCTGGCCGATGCAGATGGTGGACACGTCGGGCTTGATGAACTGCATGGTGTCGTAGATCGACATGCCGGCAGTCACCGAACCACCCGGGGAGTTGATGTACAGGTGGATGTCCTTGTCCGGGTTCTCGGCCTCAAGGAACAGCAGCTGAGCGACCACCAGGTTGGCCATGTAGTCCTCGACCGGGCCGACCAGGAAGATCACCCGCTCCTTCAACAGGCGCGAATAGATGTCGTAGGCACGCTCGCCACGAGCGGACTGCTCGATGACCATCGGCACGAGGCCGCCGGCGGCTTGGATGTCTGGCATGGTGTTCATGAAAGAGTTATGCGACATGTCTAGCGATCTCTCCCTAATAGTCATGTCTCTAAAGACGCATAAGCCAGCACGAAGGCTGGCTTATGGTTGTGCTCGAACGAGGCGAGGGATCAGGCTGCTTGCGGGGCTTCCGCCGGCTTGACCGCTTCTTCGTAGGAGACCGCTTTATCGGTCACTTTGGCCTTCTGCAGAACAGTATCTACAACTTGTTCTTCCAGTACAACCGAACGCACTTCGTTCAGCTGCTGGTCGTTCTTGTAGTACCAGGCCACGACCTGCTGCGGCTCCTGGTAGGCGGAAGCCATTTCCTCGATCAGCTCGCGAACGCGGGCCTCGTCGGCTTTCAGCTCGCCCTGCTTGACCACTTCGGCAACGATCAGGCCCAGTACCACGCGACGCTTGGCCTGCTCTTCGAACAGCTCGGCCGGCAGCTGGTCAGGCTTGATGTTGCCGCCAAACTGCTGGACAGCCTGCACGCGCAGACGGTTCACTTCATTGCCGATCAGGGCCTTCGGCACTTCGACCGGATTGGCGGCCAGCAGACCTTCCATGACCTGATTCTTCACCTTGGACTTGATGGCCTGGCGCAGCTCGCGCTCCATGTTCTTACGTACTTCGGCACGGAAGCCTTCCAGACCGCCTTCCTTGATGCCAAACAGGGCGAAGAAGTCGTCGTTCAGCTCCGGCAGCTGCGGGGCGGAAACACTGTTGACGGTCACGGTGAACTCGGCGGTCTTACCAGCCAGGTCCAGGTTCTGGTAATCAGCCGGGAAAGTCGGGTTGATCACGCGCTCTTCGCCCGCCTTGACGCCGACCAGAGCCTCTTCGAAGCCCGGGATCATGCGGCCGGAACCCAGCACCAGCGGGGTGCCTTTGGCGCTGCCGCCGGCGAACGCTTCGCCGTCGATCTTGCCGACGAAATCGATGTTCAGCTGGTCGCCATTTTCAGCTACGCGCTCGACAGCCTCGAAGCGGGTGTTCTGCTTGCGCAGGATTTCCAGCATGTTGTCGAGGTCGGCGTCGGTCACGTCAGCCTGCAGGCGCTCGATGGCGATGCCGTCGAAGCCGGCCAGCTTGATTTCCGGGAACACTTCGAAGGTGGCGACGTACTCGAGGTCCTTGCCCTTCTCGAATACTTTCGGCTCGACAGCCGGAGCACCGGCAGGGTTCAGCTTCTGCTCGACGATGGCTTCGTAGAAGGTGGCCTGGATCAGGTCGCCCAGAGCCTCCTGACGGGCTGCGTCTTCATAGCGCTGACGGATGACATTCATCGGCACTTTGCCCGGGCGGAAGCCAGGCACCTTGGCGCGGCGGGCAGTCTGCTGCAGACGCTTGGTCACTTCGGTCTCGATGCGCTCGGCCGGCACGCCGATGGTCATGCGGCGCTCGAGAGCGGAGGTGCTTTCAACAGAAACTTGCATGGATATTCCTCGTTGCACAGACATAGGCCGGCGTTCCGACCCAGAATCGAAAGGCAGGCATTCTATTAGCTCGAATAGCAGAAGTCACCTGCGCAAAATGCGTGAGCGCAGCGAACTCTATAAGGAGGGATTACAAGAGAGATGGTGCGGACGGAGAGACTCGAACTCTCACACCTTGCGGCGCCAGAACCTAAATCTGGTGTGTCTACCAATTTCACCACGTCCGCGTGGTAATGCTTGAAACGAAAACGCCAGGCTTGGGGCCTGGCGTTTTCTCGAATATGGGGTGGACGATGGGAATCGAACCCACGACACCAGGAGCCACAATCCTGTGCTCTACCAACTGAGCTACGCCCACCATATTGCGTTGCTTGTGCCTGATTCGCCAAATGGCGCACCCGGCAGGACTCGAACCTGCGACCATCCGCTTAGAAGGCGGATGCTCTATCCAGCTGAGCTACGGGCGCTTAATCATCTGCGGAACAGACTTCTAAGCTACAGCTCCAACCGCTTCCGGTCGTTGCCATCTTACCCAGCGGCTGGCTGTGCTCGACAAGCGGGGCGAATCTTATAGAGGCGTTCCGCAAGCGTCAACACGAAAATGAAAAAAATCCTGCTGGGAAAAGGAGTTACGGGAGCAGACGATGCATGCGCCTTTGCCCGACGGGGCTGCCGTGCGAGAATGCACGATCTTTTTTCCACCCCTCCTCATGGTTAAGCACGCGTCATGACTGCAAAACTGATCGACGGCAAGTCCATCGCCGCCAACCTCCGCCAGGATATCGCCAAACGTGTCGCCGAGCGCCGCCAGCAGGGCCTGCGCGCGCCTGGCCTGGCTGTGATCCTGGTCGGCAGCGACCCGGCCTCCCAGGTCTACGTCTCGCACAAGCGCAAGGACTGCGAGGAGGTCGGCTTCGTTTCCGTGGCCCATGACCTGCCCGCCACTACTACCCAAGGCGAGCTGCTCGGGCTGATCGATCAGCTCAACCGCGACAACGCCATCGACGGCATCCTGGTGCAACTGCCCCTGCCCGCCCATCTGGACGCCTCGCAACTGCTTGAGCGCATCAATCCGGACAAGGACGTCGACGGCTTCCACCCGTTCAACGTCGGTCGCCTGTCCCAGCGCATGCCGCTGCTACGTCCCTGCACGCCGAAAGGCATCATGACCCTGCTGGAAAGCACCGGCGTCGACCTGCACGGCCAGCACGCCGTGGTCGTGGGCGCCTCCAACATCGTCGGCCGACCGATGGCGCTGGAGCTGCTGCTGGCCGGCTGCACCGTGACCGTCACCCACCGTTTCACCAAGGATCTGCCGGGCCACCTGGCCCAGGCCGACATCGTGGTGGTAGCCGCCGGCAAGCCGGGCCTGGTCAAGGGTGAATGGATCAAGCCAGGCGCCATCGTCATCGACGTGGGCATCAACCGCCAAGCCGACGGCAAGCTGGTCGGCGACGTGGAGTTCGATGTCGCCGTCGAGCGCGCCGGCTGGATCACCCCGGTGCCGGGCGGCGTCGGCCCGATGACGCGCGCCTGCCTGCTGGAGAACACCCTGTACGCTGCCGAACACCTGCACGCATAGGCTGTCATGAAACGCAAACGGCGCCCAAGGGCGCCGTTTTCATTTCCACCGCCGCCCCCGCGGGGCACCACCCGCTCGCGGCCGCAAGCAGTAACACCGTTACGACGCAGCAGCAGGCCACTATGCCGCCAAGCCGCCGCACTCACTGCCCAAGTCAGAGCGGCAGCAACTGCCGCGTGACGAAAGAGCCGAGCTCCTCCGCCGGCAGCGGTCGGGCAAACAGGTAGCCCTGCCCCTGATCGCAGCCCAGCTCGACCAGCAACTGGCGGGTCGCCTCATCCTCGATACCCTCGGCGACGGTATGCAGACCCAGACTGCGAGCCATCTGCACGATGGCCGTGACAATCGCCTGGTTCTGCGGATTGTCCCCCAACCCCCTCACGAAAGACTGATCAATCTTCAGCTTGTCGACCTGGAAGCGCTGCAGGTAGGCCAGATTCGAATAACCGGTACCGAAGTCATCGATCGACAGCTTCACGCCCAGCCCCTTGAGAAGCCCCAGCTGCTCGCAATCCTGCAGCAGAATCGATTCGGTCAGCTCCAACTCGAGCCCGGATGATGAGAGGCCGTAGCGCATCAGCGCTGCCTGCACCACGCCCACCAGATTGCCACGGCGAAACTGCACGGCCGACATGTTCACCGAGACCACGAAACGAGGCAGGCCGCCGGCCTGCCAAAGCATGGCCTGGCGGCAGGCCTCGCCCAGCACCCATTCACCGATCTCGACAATCAACCCGGAACGCTCGGCAGCATCAATGAAACGGTCAGGCCCCAGCAGACCAAGCTCGGGATGGCGCCAACGCAATAGCGCCTCAGCTGCCAGCAGCTTGCCACTGCGCAGGTCGACAATGGGCTGATATTGCAGCACGAACTCATCACGGGTCAGCGCCTGGCGCAGATCCAGCTCCAGCGCCAACCGCTCAAGGTTATCCGCATTCATACGCTCATCGAAGAAGCAGAACGCATTACGCCCCACCGATTTGGCCTGGTACATGGCCATGTCAGCATGCTTGAGCAACGTCTCGAAATCGTCACCATCACCAGGAAACAGCGAGATACCGATCGAGAGAGAGGTCACGATCTGCATGCCTTTGAGAGCAAAGGGCTGAGCCAGCCGCTGCTGCATCCGCGCCGCCAGCGACGAGACGACGGCCAGATCATCGACATCGGCCAACGCCACGAGGAACTCGTCCCCCCCCTGTCGACTCAGCGTATCCAGATCGCTCAGTGTCTCGCGCAGGCGCCGCGCCACCTCCTGCAGCAGCTCGTCGCCGGCGGCATGCCCGAGGGAATCATTGATGGTCTTGAAGTTGTCCAGATCGAGAAACAGCAACGCCACCTGCCGACCATCGCGCCGCGCATGACCGATGGCCTGCTCCACACGGTCACGCAGCAACAGCCGGTTGGGCAGGTTGGTAAGCGCATCATGCTGAGCCAGATGAGTGAAGCTGGCCTCGGAATCCTGCACCCGTGCGATCTCCTGCTGCAGGCGCACCAGCGTCATGCGCAGATCGCTGGCCAGCAGCCAAACCGCAGCGGCACACATCAGCAAGATGCCGCTGACATTGATCATCCGACCCAGCCCCATCGGCAAAGGCTCGAAATGCTGGAGGCCGGTAAGCGCCGCATACGTCAGCACCGCCACAGCCGCCAGCATACTCAACAGCAGACCGACGAACAGGCGCAAAGGCGCAACCATGCCGGCGACGATAAGAATACCGGGGTAGGCCAGCAGCGCACCGCTATACAGGCCCTGACTGAACCAGAGTGAAACGGTGACCAGAGCGGTAAGGATGAACAGCACCAAGCGTATGGACGCATCCACCAGTCCGCACTGGTTCAGGCGCCGCCCCAGCAGCACGGCCGCCAGCGCCAGCCCTACCAACGCGGTGTCCAGCCATAGCTGAGCCAACAGGGTCTGCATGCCGATCAGCAGCAACACGACACACAAGGCATTGGCAATCTGCATCAGGCGCCGCGCTTGCAGGCGACGTTCGAGCAAGCTGCCGGACATGCCGGGAGCCGGCAAAGGGTGCGCACGCGTCATAACTACTCCACGTCCATGATGCGACTGCTGCGGTGACGGCGAACGCTAACGAATCTTCCTTGCCGTGGGCAAGTAGAAATAAGTCGCATACTTGCCAGCGCCGCCCCGCGAGGCTAAAACGCCATCCCCGACCACAGCACGGCAGTCATTTGCATGAACGGCGAACTGAAAATCGAAGACCTGGTACTCGGCAGCGGCAAAGCCGCCGTCAAGGGTGCGCTGATCACCACCCAGTACCGCGGCTGGCTGGAGGACGGCAGCGAGTTCGATTCCTCCTACTCGCGCGGCAGGCCGTTCCAGTGCGTGATCGGCACCCGCCGGGTGATTCAGGGCTGGGAGCAAGTATTTTCTTAGTTAGAAAGAGAATGGCGGGGAGTCTGTGTAAAATGATCGCCAGCACCTAACACGGATTGCGCAATAAATCCACCACTCAGTTACAAATATTTACAAATATATGAAAATGGCTACAGCCCTTTAAAAATGCGGGTTTCAGCTGATTTCGCCGATCTTCGATAGGTAAAATCTTTCGAAAACACTTGTATAATAGTAATAATCATGATATAATGTAGCAATGAGATAGAGAAAAAATAATTCTCCCCTTCTCCTGTAATGATTTAGTAACACCCTCCCCCCTGCAATAACCTGTAATGCCCCTCTGTGTAGTTCCCCTTAATCTCTACACAAAACAACAATCTACTTTTTGTGTTTGTTGTTCTGCTTCATTCTTCTTTGTAGTACCTCCTTTAGTTAATCGGGTTTTCCCTTATTCTTCCCGTTAGCTAATCCGTGTCTCTGCGGTACAAGACGTATAGACACACCCTCTTCCTATTGTTGTACTCGGCTTTATCTATGAAGCCTTAAAGGCCCAGCCTAAACCCCTGGGCTTTTCTTTGACCCAAAGAAATCATTCTTACATATTTTATCGATCCCTTTGGAGGATTTATTATGGCTTTTCTAAAAGTTAAACCTTGCCTATGGTGCGGTGAATCAATGAACACCCGCACAGCAGCTAAATTCCTTTGTTCTAATGCATGCCACGTTGCCTTCCACCGCAAACGTACTAAAGACTATCCCCAGCTTAGCCCCCATGAGTTTAAGCAGTTAATTCTAAATATGTTTAGAGAAGGTCTTCACCCCAATAAGAAACATCCTATTAACCTACTCAGCCAGACTAACCAAGAGTTTGCAGAAGTGCTAGATAAGCGATCAGAAAATGCGTAGTGATGATCTTATTTATATTGGTAGTGAGGTATTTACAAAAGAGACATTCCTAATCACTTTGGAACATCTGGAATATCTACGCAGAGTTGATAATAACAAATCAATCTCAGAGAATCTAAATGCAGTGCTAAGGAAAGCTCAGAATGTACAGCCTAGTCGGGATTAATTATTCCTCCCTCCCCGCCTCACTTCCCAATCATCCTTATATTGTTATTAAGGACAGTGTAGATAGAGAGTGGTATATATTTCTGATTGTGGATGATCTTGAATATAAGCCTACAGCCCCTCAATGCTTCGCAGCAAGGAAGATATTAAGCGACAGAATCCTAAGCACTACTCCTTGGTTGCAGCATTGCATCTACAGCACACAAGCAACAAAGCAGGAACTTATTACCTCTATTATTAACTATAGCTTAGATTGGTTTGACCTTAATGCTTCGATTGTAGAGAGCTGGGCACTTGAACAGTTATCCACTATTTAATCCTATTTAACCCCCTATACAGGAGAATACAAAATGCGTATTGGAATTACAGGTAAAGCAGAGCAACAGCTTATTGCTTTTATGGAAGAGACGGGCATTACAAACCCCACTCACCTTACCAACCTACTACTAAGTTACCTAATGACTAATCACTGTGAGGAGGCAATTACTTATGCCCGCAACTATGAAGAGAACAAACAAAAGAACAGTTGAGCGAGTTTATACCTGTTCTGTCTGCACCACTGAATACACCACCACTCGCTATAGTAAAACCCATTATTGTTCCCCCTCCTGCCGTTCTAAGGCACGAAACAATAAGACAGCCTCCCGCCGAATAGAAAAACTTCCTGTTAGTGACTCATGGCTATGGGTAGCTAGAGAATGTCACAGAGCTGGTACAGTAGAAATTCTAAAAGATGTAGACTTAGAGCAACTGTTTGAAGTTTATAACAGACGCTTTAAATGCTATGGCTGGGATAGCGAGAACAAAACTTCTAAGTTCCACCTCTGCCACATTGCCCCTGTCTCTGGTAAACATTCTATCGGCCTTCTACACCATGAAAACCTGTTCATTGGTGGCAGTTTGGCTAATCAGGTGCACGGTACAAAGGAATATGAGGGGGTAGGGAAGAGCATTCCTAGATCATCTCTCTTAGATAAATGGCGAGTAGGTAGCAAAGACTCCCACAGAGCCATCTTGAGCAAAGTGCAGAAATATCTGGGAAATAAGCTTGTAGAGTATGCTAAGAAGAATCCGATCAAGAAAGCACAACGCTTTGTACTAGCAGAACGTATTAGCAAGCTAAAGAATAATATTCTTCCTCTGGATCAGCTAGAAAAGATGGGGACACAAGCCCTAATGAAGCTAGAGGCAGAGTTACTACAGAAAGACGTATTTAGTATTAAGCTAATCGCTAAACGTAGCCTTGTGGTGTATCAGGAAGAGTTGGAACGATTTTCTACATACGATACAGACAAGCAATCAGATTATTTGTTTATGTCTGATGCTGTTCGTGTAGTGGCACAGCTTCTTAGTCAAGAGAATGAATCTGGCCTCTCAAGCATCACAGCCCATAAGTTCAGATGGTATTACGAATTCACCCCATTACAGCTCAAGCCTAACAAAGATTTAAGCAAGCTTAGGGACTTTATCTCTTTTACAGCATTCAGCCTATTGCAGGGCGCAGAACTGGATAAATCCTTAGTAAAAAACACTCTAAATGCTTATATCGACGTAGTGAGCCTAACGGTTGTAGAGCATGGTATCCCTGATTTCAATGATACATTCACAGACTTTGAGTATATCCGAGATGAGCTAAATGAGTTTAGTGAGAATGTCGAGAAAGTAAAAAATGCTATCTCTAATGCCTCCCTGTTATCTCCTTCTGTTGTGCTGAAGCTTGAAGAGAAAGCTAAGGAACAATCTTTCCTGAATACATACAGAGCCGAGACAGCCTGTCCTGAGTATTGGAATTATGATTATTCAGAGTATGGCATTAAGGTAGAGGCAGAATATTCTCTCCCAGTCTATTCCGATACTTTCTTAGAAAGTCTCCCTTTCTGATTTAAAAGAAAGCATTAGCCCCTAGTAATTAAACCAACACTTTACTTGCACCAACGCTTACTCCCCCGTGGCTTTCAGCCATACAACAAACATTACACAAAACAGAATTTGCTTTTAATCTTAAGAGCAATACAAGGGCAAGCTATTGCCCACAATATCAATAAAAGGAAAACAAAGAATGAACAAGCAAAACGAAAAACAACATTTCACCAGCCCTAAACTATTCAACAAGGCTGAACTAGAAGCCCTAAAGAAATCAGCAGAGAACAAGATTCTCTCAGGTTATTTCGATGGGTTTGGCTGGAAATATCCCGCTGCTGATCTATTCAGCTACACCAGTTATGAATCTCTCCTAGCGGGTGTTATTCAACTAACAAAAGAAGGTAGGGAACAATTTCTAGACGTTGTACTACGTATGCCTTCCCATAGTTATTATGAGGTGATGTTCTTTAAGCCTAAAGCTGAAATTGAAAAGCTAATCTCAGAAGCCCATAAAAAAGCTGAAGAAGACTATTTAGCAGAGCTGGAAGCAGACAAGGCAGAAAAGACAGCTCTTCTAGCTAAACAGCTATACGAACAGAATCTAGCTAAAGAGCGTAAAGCCCAAGAACAGAAAGAGCATAAAGCTAAAGAACAGGCTGTTAAAGAGGCAGAGGAATACGTAGCCTCTCTAATGAAGGATAATAAATAATGACTGCTGTTGCATCCTTCTTCGCAAGCCTATCTTTTAGAACGGAAAGAGCCAGCCTTAAACGTGTAGATCGTGATCTTCTAGCTTTTGAAAAGAAGCTGGCAGGCTTTAACAAACGCATCACTAAAAGCCTCACTATTGAAGTTCCGGCTCTTAAGATTAAGAAGTTTGAATTTAATACACTCTCTCTACAAAAAGAGACACAGAAGAGTTTGAATCTAGTAGGTCGGCTTGTACAGCTACCTATCTCTAATTTCTATATTGACGAAGCCAAGCTAACTAAGCAGGTACAGGGCGTAGTACAGAGAGCTGCAAACAGGTCTCGCATTAACGTCCGTAGCATTCAGGGATCATCCGGGGGCAGTAATCCTTATTATCCCTCTTCCCCCATTGCACAGGGCTTTGGTGTTCCCAATATCCCCGGCTCTCGTTCTTTCCTATCTGGTGTACCAAGCCTAGGCTTCCCCCTGGCTGGTGGTATTGCTGGGGGTGTAGCTGGTGCGGCATTAGGTTTGGGTGTAGCAGGTGGCCAAGCTGTTCTGAATAACAGAGACACAACACAAGCCCGGGAAGTGCAGCTCACACAGCTAAACGCAGCAGCTAATACAACAGACGTTTCTGCCCGTCTAGCTAATAGAGAGCGTTTCTTTAATCTCAATAATGAGCTAGGCGCTAATGCGTCAGCTAACATTGATAGCTATAGCAAACTGTTAAAACAGCTCCAGGCTACAGGACTCGATAACAATACAGCCTTCTCTGCTTATGCAAACTTGCTAAAGGGTATCAAGGGTACGGGCGGTAATGACTTCCAACTAGGTAATGCCGCCTATGCCCTACAGCAGACAGCGGGTCTAGGCTATCTGCGCGGGGAAGAGCTAAACCAGCAGTTTGGAGACGCATTCCCCAGCTTTAAGAAATACATTCAGGAAGTGTACGCAGAGAGCACTGGCAACACTGGAGCAGAGGCATTCAATAAGGCTCTAAGTAATCGCCAAGTCACTCTAGATTTAGTATTCAAAGCCCTAGAGCGAGCAGCACAAGACGTAACCCCACGCCTTAAAGAGTATTCCAGCACTCTTGAGTCAGAGCGTAACAGGCTAGCCAACCTCAGGCTTGCAGAAGAGATTGAGCGGGCATCTGTAGGCCCAGTAGCTGATGCAGGCAAAGCCCTGGCTAAATCTCAGATGGAACTGTTCACAGCTACAGCCCCTCTTCGCCAAGCCTTTGACCAGCTAACAGCTAGCTCTCTAAATGCTGGCGCTAGTTTTACAAGCTTCTTAGCTAAGATTGCTGGTGATAATTTGCGGGGTGTAGATAGCCGCAGTATCTCCCGTAATGTCGAATCTATCGCCCCCGCTGCTGTTGGTGGTCTATTAGGTCCGGCTGGTCTATTGGCTGGTGCTACGGCCTCTGGGTATAGCTTCTTCACCCGCCCAGAGCTTCCCCAAGTGCCACGTTTTGAAATCCCCTCTCCCCTAAAGGATTCGGTTAATCAGAACAAGATTCCAGAGGCATATAAGCTAAATAACCTAGCAGGACAATATAGTCCTTCTAATACAGTGAATATTGGAGATGTTAACCTCACTCTAAACAGCACAGCCACAAATGGTAGAGAGCTACTAGAAGAGGTGAGGCCAGCTATTCGACAAGAGATGAGTAGTATTTTCCAAAAAACACTATCTCAATACTCCCAGAAAGAATAAAGACAAATAGCAATTAATCTTATTTGATCTTGTTTAACACATATAGAAGGCCCCTGAATAAAGGGGCTTTTTATTGGTCTACAAATTCTTGTATTACATTCTCCCCATCTTGAAAGCCGCATATCCCCTGCCTTGTGGGTATTGGGTGTTAAGCCGATTTGCCCCCAGCTTTCAAATATTTTTTATTAAATAATAACTATCATACAATAGGAAAATATCATCCATGATTAATAAATCTCTAATTGCAATTAATTCTCTAATGCTAGTTCTTTGCCTTCTGGTATTGGCTCAATCTTCTTTGTTCACAGAACGCCGCTTAACAGGATTAGAGGTGGTGACAGAGAGCCATACAAAGCAGCTATCAGAGCTTGAGGTTAGGCAGACAAACCACTTGAGCTACCTAGAGACACGACACAATCAGCTAGCGGCCAATAGTGAAAGAGAGATTGTTTCCCTCGATCACAGGGTATCCCTGCTAGAGACAGTGGTTAAGGAAAGGAAGAAGCAAGATTAGAGGGATTGATAGTTGATAGACGCGGCTACACATCAGCCGCGCCACAGCTCGCTAAAACGAAATTAGCTAGCTACCTTCTTCACCTTGAGTAGCTTACCTTCGCTCTGAAACAGTTTTACCGCCTTGTCACAATGTTCTTGAGCCTGCTGTAAAACTCTATTTACCCTGGCGCCCACCCCAGCCGTAGTGACGGTTTCATCAAGCATAAGCGAGTAAACTGGTTGAAATTCACTGCGATAGGCAGCATAAATATTTAGCGTTACTGTCATTCCCTGCTTGAAAGAAGCTGAACCAACAGTGAGCTTATCCTCAGCTTTCTTAACATCTTTATTTGAAGCTTCCACCAGCTGCTCTAGTCTCTGCACAGCCTCCTTATAGATACGGTCTGCGTCCTCATCCACCTCGATAAATATGTCGCCGTTCTCAGAGTTCTTAATTACTAGCTTCGCCTTGAGGTTCTCGTTATAGATTTTCCCTAACCTCACACTACCGACAGTGGTTTCAATGATGTTTTGATTATTAAACTCATTGATCCAGAGTGGAACACTGTAAGTGGCAGAAGCTGCCACAACTGATAGGCCGAGAATTGCAGCAGCTGTTTTTGAGGTCATGTCACCCTTCCTTGCGTCAAATGAAAGATCAAAATGCCATTACTGCTAGGAATTGTCATCTGGATTGATCTATAACACCGCTTGAACGACCGTTCTAGACCATGTACAATCCTCCCAAGCATTGTTAAATGGGGGTGTTAAATGGAAGTCGTGGCCTACTACCGGGTATCTACAAAGCGTCAGGGTGATTCCGGCCTTGGTCTGGAAGCACAGCGGGAATATGTGGAGTCTGCTGCTAAGGCTAATGGTTGGGCGGTAGTGGCTGAGTACACAGATATTGGTGTATCTGGCTCTGTTCACCCTCTGGAGCGTCCCGAAAGCTCTAAAGCCTTTGCCCACGGTCTTCCTGTAGTGGTGGCCAAGCTAGACCGTCTCTCGCGTGACGTAGAAGCCATCGCCGGTCTAATGAAGCGTGCAGACTTCAAAGTAGCGACAATGCCCCATGCTAAAACCCTAGAGCTGCACCTATACGCCATGCTTGCCCAGCAGGAACGCGAATTTATTAGCCAGCGTACTAAAGAAGCCCTACAGAGCCTTAAGAACAAGGCAGAGAAAGGGGATAAGGAAGCACAAACCAGCGTAGCCAATCGCTCTCAAGCCCTTGCTAAAGGCCGTACAAAGGCTAATCAGGTTAAGGGTGGTGAGGTGGTGAAGGCTAAGGCCCAAGCTTTTGCTGAGAGTGTCAAAGACAATCTAGAGCTTTGCATTCTCAAGGGTACAGGAACGCTACAGGGTGTAGCTGATTGCCTAAATCAAAAGGGGATTGCCACAGCTAGCGGCAGTGAGTGGAAGCCTATGCAAGTGAAGCGTGTTATGGAGCGTCTATCCCTGTCTTTCTAACACAGTCTCCCCTCTACAGAGCCTCGCTACATGCGGGGCTTTTTCATGCCTGTATTTTGAGGCTTTCTAGCCCCATTCTAAGGGGCTCACCCTCACCCCCTATGGGTAGCTATCCCTTAAGAGAGATAAACGATTCTGTGAGCTTCTACATGGGGGTTTAGGGGGTATGTGGTGCTATCTGATATGGCACACACAGATATTTGTATATCTTGCCACTTTTAAAAGATGGTACGTCTCTTGCTGCTTAGCCCACCGCTTGTAGAGACTAGATTTTTAACATTTAAATCAATTATACATATTGTAATTTTGATATTTTCCTGTAGAATAGATGCCCCCTCCCAAAGAATAAGCCTTATTGTTTCTGGCGGGGGGTGGTGGGGCTTATCGGGTAGCCAATGTTCGGCCTCCACCATATTTCTAATGTGCTAGAAGAGAATAACAAAGCACAGCCCCGGCTTGTCTGAGAGTGGGTGTTATCTGTCTGGATAGAGGCAGTAAGTGGTCAGACTAGATTGGTACTATTCTAAACCAATCCCAGCGTATGCCATTTCCCCAATGGTATATGGGATTACTAAATCGTAGTCCGTTCTCGTCTCAATCAGCAATCCCGCAAGGGCTTGGGGAGAGATTCAGAGCATGGTAAGCAGCCCTCCCTAGTATCCCTTTATATGGGGCTGGGGGTAAGGGCGCTTATATCCTGTTTCTGAACTCATCAGCAATATTAATATTAATATAATTCTTCTTATTCCTTTCCTAGACAAATATCCTTCATCTTCTCAGGAATAGAGGATAGTGGATTAAGAGAGAAATACTTATCTAGGTTTATCTCTTCTGCTGTTATCTTCTCTACCCACACCTCCCTCCCGTCTATCACCACTCCCATTCTGTAATAGGCTGTCTGGTTACTCTTCTCCTTCCTCTTCACTCCCTTATACACATAGGAAATAAAGGCATCCCCTTCCCTCTCTATGCGTTGAATAACTATGCCACCCTCAATGGAGCAAGTCATTCCCCACCCCACCGCCTTCAAACTTCCATTCAACATAGAAGGATTCTCAATAGAAAGTTTATAAAACTCTCTAAGGCCGTCTTTAGCTTCTTTAAATGACTCTTCTGTCTGGTTATCCTCTCTAGACAATATCTCTATTCTTTTTTGTATCTGGTTTCTCTCTTCTACAAGCTGCGCTATTTCCTTAGTGATTTCTTCTACATTCCCTAGTGTGTCTATCAGCTTCACTCTGTTAGCTATCTTTTCTGATAGGGCAGGTAGGGACGCTTCTAATATAATCCTCTCTTTCTCATTACTTGTTAGTGTCTGCTTGGCTAGAGCCACTTCTACAGCACTAGAGGCAGACATTAGGTAGAGATACAGAATAATATTATAAGGAATACTTTTATTATTAGTGCATCCGGCCTGCTTTAGTCTGTGATGTGAGAGGCATCTAAAGCTATTAGGCTTTCCGTTGATATTGTGGATTATCATGCTACTCCCACAATGGTGACACTTAATAATCCCAGAAAGGGGGTTAGGGCTTGTTCTATATTTCTTCTTGGCCCTCTCCTTCACCATCCTTTGTACAAGGTGATATTTTTCTAGGGGGATTATTGCGGGATAGACATTAGGAATATCGTTCCAGTATCCAATCACTGTCGGATTGCTAAGCCAATTGGTGATAGTGGGGCCAGCACAAGTAGATAACTCTTCCACCCCACACTCCCTCACCTTAGCCGCGATAGACATTTTCCCAGCACCAGCAATATACATATCAAAAACCCCCCTAATTTCATTAGCTATATGCTCTATCACCTCTCCCTGTGTAGTTAGCCAAACTGGGGTGTGTCTCTTGATTGTTCTGCCTTCTTTAGCGTCAATCTCTCGTTTCTTATAACTCTCCTTCACCCTCTCTGAGAGAATCTTAGAGTAACCGTGTGCTGCTTGAATCTTTGCTATTAGTAGGAACGCATGCCCACCATTCAAACTTTCTTTTGTGTATGTGATATTGTCATCTAGGGTGGTGATATTAACCCCTGCTTTTAATATTGGGTTAATAAGGGAAAGAGCATCTACACTTTGTTGCCTTGTGGCTCGGTCAAATGCTTCTATGAGAATAACATCACCAGATTTAATAAGACCTGCTTTAATAGCTTCGTTTATCTTTATTAAGCCTGTGGCTTTCTTATTATTCTCAATACTAAAACCACTCTTCCCCAAGTCTTCAAACACAAGGGAGGAAAGAACATATTCAGGATGGTTGTCTATCCACTTTAAAACAGCTTCTCTCTGCCTGTCATAAGAATGGCCCTCAGATTGTTTGTAGCTAGAAAAGCGAATGTATGGGATAGCCTGTTTCATAGTCTCACCGATTAACCCTAAACCCCCCTATACAGCCTCTCTAAATCCATTATCTCTGTGGAGGGTATGCGATGGTATGGGGAGGATGATAAAACAACGTAGAGGGGTATTCTACCCCGTAGAAAACAACAAAGGGGGACGCCATAAGCAATCCCCCTAAAACCCCACTACTCTATCCTCTGTCCTTTACTATCTTTCTTAATCGCTTATACAGCCTCACAAGCTCTCCAGCATCCCAGCCACTTTCTACAATCTCCTTTACTGTCAGTCTTCCCATATCTTCATAAGCTCTCTGTAAGTGTCTCATAAGCTTTCCTTAGATTCCGCATACAAGATTCAGCATTACAGTGTCATAGCTATAGGTTTTATGGTTGTGATTCAAAATAGGCTCATACTCAGCATTTTTATTAAACATCAGCTCTCCATCCACTACAGCCCCCTTATTATCGTATTGGCCATAGCTAGCGAAGCCGATAGTTTTAGATTGACGTTTTCCGCAGTGATAAACTTTAAGCAGTCGGGTGCTTTTAATTCTGGTGAAGTCGAGCATGTTTAGACGGAAATCAACAAACCATTCATTCTCTGATGCTGGCCCGGTGAGGGCACGATTAACGCTAATCTCTACCCTCCCATAACCCTCGAACTTGAATACCTCTGGGGTGGTATATAGGGCTTTTTCATCATCCCACCAGGGATTGGCAGCGTGGGCGGATGCGGACAGGATCATAATCAGAAAGGTATAAACGTATTTCACAGTAAGCTTCCTCTAGTTCTCCCGACATTGGGAAGCATCTTTTTAACCTAGAAAAAGCTTGGGACCAGGGCCTGATGGGCATGCAGGTTGGCGGCAAACGCAAGCTCTGGGTGCCCGCGCACCTGGGCTATGGCGAGCGCCAGGTCGGCTCGATTCCGCCGAATTCCAATCTGGTATTCGAGATCGAGCTATTGGAAGTCATGACGCGCGACGACTGAGCCCTCCCCGACACTGAACGACAGAAAACCGATGCGACTCCTACTCAAAGTGCTGGCCCTGCTGGTGACCGCACAGGTGCACGCCACACAATCGGAGCTGCGCACGAGCGTCGATGCCGCGGTCATGCCGACCATCGCGCAGCTGCAGATTCCAGGCATGGCCATCGCCATTGCGCACCGTGGCGAGCGCCACTTCCTCAACTATGGCGTCGCCTCACGCGACAGCGGCCAGGCAGTGGACGAGCACACCCTGTTCGAGCTGGGCTCGGTGAGCAAGCTGTTCACCGCCACCCTTGGCGCCTATGCCCAGGCCGAAGGCAAGCTGAAACTGGACGACCAGGCCAGCCAGTATCTGCCGACGCTGCGCGGCAGCGCCTTCGACCGGATCAGCCTGCTCGACCTGGCCACCTACACGCCCGGCGGCCTGCCGCTGCAGTTCCCGGATGCCGTGCAAAACGAGCGACAGATGCTCGACTACTACCGCGCCTGGCAACCCGCCTATCACACCGGCAGCCAGCGCCTCTATTCCAACCCCAGCATCGGTCTGTTCGGCCACCTGGCCGCTGCCAGCCTGGGCGAGCCGTTCGACCAGGCGCTGAAACGCCAACTCTTCCCGCAGCTGGGTATGCGCGAGAGCCATGTGCGTGTGCCAGAGGCACAGATGGCGCGCTACGCCTGGGGCTACCGCGAGGAGAAGGCGATCCGCGTGCAGCCGGGCCCGCTGGATGCCGAGGCCTACGGGGTGAAGTCTTCTGCCGCCGACATGCTGCGCTTCGTCGAGGCCAACCTCGATCCTTCGCAGTTGCCGGCATCGCTGCGCCAGGCCATCGCCAGCACCCACCAGGGTTACTACCGGGTCGGTGACATGACCCAGGGCCTGGGCTGGGAGCGCTACGCCTACCCCATCAGCCTGCAGCGCCTGCAGGCCGGCAACTCCTCGCAGATGGCCCTGCAGCCGCATACGGTCGAGCGCTTCACCGAGCCGCAACCAGCCGAGGGCGACCTGCTGCTGAACAAGACCGGCTCGACCAATGGCTTCGGCGCCTACGTGGTGCTGTTGCCGGCCCGCGACACCGGCCTGGTGATCCTGGCCAACCGCAACTACCCGAATGCCGAGCGGGTGCGTATCGCCCTGCAGATCCTCAGCACGCTCGAGCCCTGATCGGCTGGCCCATTGCCAGGCTCCAGCCCTCGGCGGAAAGCCCGTATGATGGCGGGCCACATCTGCTTCCGAGTTGCCATGCTGTCCGCCGTCAAACGCTACCAGGCGTTGCTCTCCAGCACCCTGGCGCGCTACTTCCCCCGCACCACCGAGTACCTGCGCGCCGAACGTGAGGCCGCGGCCAAGCTGCGCCAGCCGCAACCGCGCGCCAAGCGCCCCGCCAGCAGCGGCAAGGCCAAGGCGACCGGGCGCAAGAAGAAGGCCAGCGATGGCCCCGCCCCCACCGGCATCTATTCCAGCACCCGCCTGAAGGTCGACGACAGCCAAGTCGCCGCCATGCGCGCCCGTGTCGCCGAGGCGGTGGCAGCCGGGCTGATCGGTGCGCCGTCCGACGAGCAGTGGGCGATGATCCTCTGCCGCGCGCCGCTGGCGCGCATCTTCGCCGGCGCGGGCTCGGGCAAGTCCACCACCCTACTGCTGCGTGTGGTGTTCATGCTCTGCCACCTGCGGATTCCCGCCAGCAGTCTCACGGTGATCTCCTTTACCAACGCCTCCTGTGCCGAGCTGCGCGGCCAGTTGCTGCGCCTGCTGGCCTTCTGGCAATTGCCGTTCGACGATGCGCAGGCACGGCAGTGCGTGCGCACTTTCCACTCGGCCATGGCGCAGCAGGCCAAGGCGCTGCTGGGCCCACCGAACTGGTTCGAACAGCTTGGCGGTGGTGCCGGTGAGGAGCCGGACGCCCCCGCCGATGGACGCCTGCCGCCCGCGCAACAGCGCCTGCTACGCCAGGCTTATGATGAGCTCTACGCCAGCGACGCCGCCTTCCGCCAGCGGGTGCATGAGCTGCTCGGTGTGGCCATGCCCGAGGCCGTCGGCAAACCGCCGCAGGAGGGCTTGCGCCTGGCCGGCGAGCTGCGCGCCGCGCCGTTATTCGAAGTGTTCTACCAGCAGGCCTGCTTCGCCGAGAGCCTCGGTCTGCACCCGGATCGACTCGAGGTGGCCACGCTGGACTGCGCGCCGCGCGAACGCCTGTTCCTGCAGACACTCGCCAGCTTCTGGGCGCGCTTCCAAGCGCTGCTGCAGGCACAAGGCATCACCACCTTCGATGCCGCTTTCCGCCAGCTTGGCGAGCGTCTGGCCGGCGTGCAGGAGCTGCCGGCGGAGGCCATCGAGCCGCTGCGCCATCTGCTGATCGACGAGTTCCAGGACATCTCGCCACAGATCGTCCACTGGCTGCAGGCCGTGCACCGCGCACTGACCGGCCGCGGCAAGCCGGTCAGCCTGATGGCCATCGGCGACGACTGGCAGTCGATCTACGGCTGGCGCGGCAGCTCGCCGGAGCTGTTCCTCGACTTCGACCGCCACTTCCCCAGCCGCGGCAAGGCCAAGAGCCAGGTGCTGATGCTGACCGCCAACTTCCGCAGTATCGAGCCGATCCTGCGCGACGCCGAGGCGCTGCTGGCGGGCGTCGCCTGCAAACAGGCCAAGCGCAGCCAGGCGGTCAAGACCACGCAAGCGGGCGACCACGGCGTGCGCCGCATCGAGGGTTTCGACCTCAAGCGCCAGCTGCCCGAGCTGCTGCAGGAGATCGCCGCGCAGTGCGCGCATGTCGCCCAGCGCGGCAGCCGCGAGCGCAACCCGGTGCTGTTACTGGGCCGGCGCAACGACGCGCTGAAACAGGTGCAAGCCCAGCTGGACCCGAGCCTGCCGATACGCGCCTATAGCATCCACCGCGCCAAGGGTCTTCAGGGCGAGGTGGCGATCATCCTCGACGATGGCGGCAGCGCCGAGTCGCATCCGCTGCGCAACGCGCTGTATGCCCACTGCGGCCTGTTCCGCAACAGCTACGACCAGGCCATGCGCGACGAGAGCCTGCGCCTCGCCTATGTGGCCGTCACCCGCGGCGTCAGCCGGGTGCTCTGGTACAGCGGCAAACGCTAAAGCTGAGGGAATGCAAAAGGCCGCCCTCGGGCGGCCTTTTGCATTCAGCGGAACAACTTACTCGGCCAGGCGCCAGGTAGTACCACCCTTGCCGTCTTCCAGCACCACGCCCATGGCGGTGAGCTGGTCGCGGATGCGGTCGCTTTCGGCCCAGTTCTTGTCGGCGCGAGCCTGCAGGCGCGCGGCGATCAGGGCCTCGACTTCGGCGGCGTCAACCTTGTCGGCAGCGCCGGCCTGGAGGAACGCATCCGGCTCCAGCTGCAGCATGCCGAGCACGCCGGCCAGTTGCTTGAGCTGGGCGGCCAGGGCGGCGGCGGCCTGCTCATCCGACTCGCGCAGGCGGTTGACCTCGCGGATCATCTCGAACAGCACGGCGCAGGCTTCCGGCGAGTTGAAGTCGTCGTCCATGGCCGCGCCGAAGCGTTCGACGAAGGTTTCGCCGCCAGCCGGCACCACTTCCGGCAGGCCTTTCAGGCCGTTGTAGAAGCGTTCCAGAGCGCCCTTGGCTTCCTTGAGGCTGTCTTCGGAGTAGTTGATCGGGCTGCGGTAGTGACTGGACACCAACAGGTAGCGCACCACCTCCGGGTGGTACTTCTCCAGCACCTCGCGGATGGTGAAGAAGTTGCCCAGGCTCTTGGACATCTTCTCGCCGTCCACGCGCACCGCGCCAGCGTGCATCCAGGCCTTGGCGTAGAGTTTGCCGGTGGCCGCCTCGCTCTGCGCGATCTCGTTCTCGTGGTGCGGGAACACCAGGTCCGGACCGCCGCCGTGGATATCGAAAGTCTCGCCCAGGCAGCAGGTGGACATCACCGAGCACTCGATGTGCCAGCCCGGACGACCCTTGCCCCAGGGCGAATCCCAGCTCGGCTCGCCCGGCTTGGCGCCTTTCCACAGCACGAAGTCCAGCGGGTCTTCCTTGATCTCGTCGACCTCGATGCGCGCGCCGATCTTCAGCTCGTCGATCTTGCGCCGCGACAGCTTGCCGTAGGTCTCGAACTTGGTAACGCGGTAATACACGTCACCATTGCCCGGGGCGTAGGCAAAGCCCTTGTCGATCAGGGTCTGGATCATCTGGTGCATGCCGGCGATATGCCCGGTGGCGCGCGGCTCGATGTCCGGGCGCAGTACGGACAGGCGCGCCTCGTCCTCGTGCATGGCGGCGATCATGCGCTCGACCAGCGCCTCGAACGGCTCGCCGTTCTCGTTGGCGCGCTTGATGATCTTGTCGTCGATGTCGGTGATGTTGCGCACGTAGGTCACGTCATAACCGCGCGCGCGCAGCCAGCGGGTGACCACGTCGAAGGCCACCATCACGCGGGCATGGCCGATATGGCAGAAGTCGTACACGGTCATACCGCATACGTACATGCGCACGCTGTTGCCTTCCAGCGGCTGGAAGACGTCCTTGGTCTTGGAAAGGGTGTTGTAGATGGAAAGTGCCATTTACTGACCCCAGGAGTCGCGCAGGGTGACGGTACGGTTGAACACCGGTTTGCCCGGCTGGGTGTCCTTCAGGTCGGCGACGAAGTAGCCTTCGCGCTCGAACTGGAAACGCTCTTCCGGCGCGGCGTTGGCCAGCGACGGCTCGGCGCGGCAGCCGGTGAGCACGACCAGCGAATCCGGGTTGATGTTGTCGAGGAAGCTGCCGCCCTCCTCGCTCTTCTCCGGGTTGGCGGAGCGGAACAGGCGGTCGTACAGGCGCACTTCGCACTCGACGCTCTCGGCGGCCGGCACCCAGTGGATCACACCCTTGACCTTGCGGCCTTCCGGGTTCTTGCCCAGGGTGTTCTCGTCATAGGAGCAGCGCAGCTCGACGATGTTGCCTTGCGCGTCCTTCACGGCTTCATCCGCGCGGATCACATAGCTGCCGCGCAGGCGCACTTCGCCGCCCGGGATCAGGCGCTTGAAGCCGTCCGGCGGGGTTTCCTCGAAGTCGCTGGCGTCGATGTAAATCTCGCGGCTGAACGGCAGCACGCGCACGCCCATGTCCTGCTTCGGGTGGCGCGGCAGTTCGAGGTTCTCTTTCTTCCCTTCCGGGTAGTTGGTGATCACCACTTTCAGCGGCTTGAGCACGCACATGGCGCGCGCGGCATTGGCGTCCAGGTCTTCGCGGATGGCGAATTCCAGCATGCCGATATCGACCACGCCACCGGCGCGATTGACGCCGATCATGTCGCAGAAGGTGCGGATCGAGGCAGGGGTGTAGCCGCGACGGCGATAGCCGGACAGGGTCGACATGCGCGGGTCATCCCAGCCCTGTACGTGTTTCTCGTCGACCAACTGCTTGAGCTTGCGCTTGCTGGTGACGGTGTAGTTCAGGTTCAGGCGGGCGAATTCGTACTGACGCGGCTGCGCCGGCACCGACAGATTGGCCAGGAACCACTCGTAGAGCGGACGGTGATCCTCGAACTCCAGGGTGCAGATGGAGTGAGTGATGCCTTCCAGGGCGTCCGACTGACCGTGGGTGAAGTCGTAGCTCGGGTAGATGCACCACTTGTCGCCGGTCTGGTGGTGATGGGCGTGGCGAATACGGTAGAGAATCGGGTCGCGCAGGTTGATGTTCGGCGAGGCCATGTCGATCTTGGCGCGCAGCGAACGGGCGCCGTCCGGGAACTCGCCGGCTTTCATGCGGGCGAACAGATCAAGGTTCTCTTCCACGCTGCGGTCGCGGAACGGGCTGTTCTTGCCCGGCTCGGTCAGGCTGCCGCGGTATTCGCGCATCTCGTCGGCGTTCAGATCGCAGACGAAGGCCTTGCCGGCCTTGATCAGCTCGATGGCCCAGTCATGCAGCTGGTCGAAGTAATTGGAGGCGTAGCGTTCCTCGCCGGCCCACTGGAAGCCCAGCCACTCGACATCGGCCTTGATCGCGTCGATGTATTCCTGGTCTTCCTTGGCCGGGTTGGTGTCGTCGAAACGCAGGTTGCACTCGCCGCCGAATTCCTGGGCCAGGCCGAAGTTCAGGCAGATACTCTTGGCGTGGCCGATGTGCAGGTAGCCATTGGGCTCCGGCGGGAAGCGGGTGATGATCTTCGTGTGCTTGCCACTGTCCAGATCGGCCTGGACGATGGGGCGCAGGAAATTCGCGGCTTTTTCGACGGTGGGCTTGCTCATGATGTCCTTAAGCTGAAATGCGGCGTGCGCGGGGCAGTAGGCCGGTCGAGGCAAAGCCCGTATGATACCCAACCCGTCAACCCCCTGACAGCCGCAAAGCGACCGGGAGTGGCCTTTTGGCGCGAACGCGCCGCCGCTTCGCCGGCTTTGCCCGTATTCGAGAGCGCATCTCCATGATCAAGCTGCACACCAACCACGGCGTCATCACCCTGGAACTGTTCGCCGACAAGGCTCCGGAAACCGCCGCCAACTTCGAGCAGTACGTGCGCGACGGCCACTACAACGGCACCGTGTTCCATCGCGTGATCAGCAACTTCATGATCCAGGGCGGCGGTTTCGAGCCGGGCATGAAGCAGAAGCCGACCCGCGCGCCGATCAAGAACGAAGCCAACAACGGCCTCTCCAACAAGGTCGGTACCGTCGCCATGGCCCGCACCATGGACCCGCACTCGGCCTCCGCGCAGTTCTTCATCAACGTCGCCGACAACGGCTTCCTCGACCACACCGCGCCGACCATGCAGGGCTGGGGCTATGCCGTGTTCGGCCAGGTGACCGAGGGCATGGACGTGGTCGAGAAGATCAAGGGCGTAGCCACCACCATGAAGTCCGGCCATCAGGACGTACCGGTGGAAGACGTGGTGATCGAGAAGGCCGAAGTCGTCTGACAGACCGCCAAAAACTACTGCGCTAGGCTATGCGTCGTTGCGGCCAGCTTCGGAATGCTCATTTACCCTTTGTAAACTGCGCTTCCTCAGCTGTCCGCGCCTAGCCTAGCCGTCGCTCGCTACGTTTTTATCGGTCTGCTGAATGACATGATCCTGCTGATCTCCGATCTGCACCTGGAAGAGCAACGCCCGGACATCACCCGGGCGTTTCTGCATTTCCTGCAGACCCGTGCCCGCCAGGCCGAGGCCCTGTACATCCTTGGCGACTTCTTCGAGGTATGGGTCGGCGACGACGGCATGTCGCCGTTCCAGCGGCACATCGCCCGCGCCCTGCGCGAGTTGAGCGATGCCGGCACGCGCCTCTACCTGATGCACGGCAACCGTGACTTCCTGATCGGCCGCGCCTTCTGCCGCGAGGCCGGCTGTACCCTGCTGAAAGACCCCAGCATCGTGCATTTCAATGGCGAGCCGGTGCTGCTGATGCACGGCGACAGCCTGTGCACCCTGGATGTCGGCTATATGAAGCTGCGTCGCCTGCTGCGCAACCCGCTCAGTCTGTTCATCCTGCGCCACCTGCCACTGACTACCCGTCGCAAGCTGGCGCGCAAGCTGCGCAGCGAGAGCCGCACGCAGACGCGCATGAAGGCCCGCGAGATCATCGACGTGACCCCGGAAGAGGTGCCACGAATCATGGCCAAGCATGGTGTGCGCACCCTGATCCACGGCCATACCCATCGCCCCGCCGAACATGCACTCGAAGTGAACGGCCAAAGCGCCCGACGCATCGTCCTCGGCGACTGGGACCAGCAGGGCTGGGCCCTGCAGATCGACGACGAGGGTCTGCACCAGGCGCCCTTCGCCCTCGCCTGACAGATCGGCGAGAGCCAGCCCACATACCGGCACAGTGCCACTTGACGCCCTCTTCGCGGCTGCGCAGCATGCGCGCAACTTTCCCGCAGTCAAGGAACGATCATGGAAATCCCCAGCGGCACTCCCTCCAAACTCTCCCTGTTCAAGTACGTTGGTGTCCCGGCGCTGGTCGCCGCCATCGGCTTCGTCGGCTTCAACGGCGTGTTCTTCTATAACGAGGCAGGCTTCGTCACCCACGTGCGGACCATCTTCGGCGAAGAGAAGATCGTCGACGACGTGGGCTACGCCACCAAGTGGTTCGGCCGCGCCACGCCCTGGAAAAAGGCCCTCAGCGTACAGTCGGTGCTCACCGAAGCCCTGGAGATCGACGACACCAGCGACAACGACAGCCTGGGCGCCACCATCGAGGCCTTCCCGATCGTGTTCCTCGGCAACGTCGACGCCAAGGTCGAATCCTCGGCGCGCTTCCGCCTGCCTGGCGGCGACCAGTTCCTGAAGATCGCCCAGGAATACCGCAACCCGGAAAACTTCATCAAGACCGCGCTGGTGCCGGCCATCAAGGAAACCCTGCAGGCCACCGCCTCGCTGATGAGCGCCGACGACTACTACGCCGGCGCGCGCAGCGAGTTCGCCGCCGAGTTCGAGAACCAGCTCAATGACGGCCTGTACCTGATCAAGCGCAAGGAAATCCGCGGCCCGCGCGGCCACCTGCCGAGCCAGACTGCGATCCTCCAGGCCGGCACCGAACAGGGCAACTTCGGCGACAACAACGCCAGCCAGTTCATCACCGAAAAAGTGGTGGACGACAAGGGCATCCCGGTGCGCAAGCAGCAGCAGTTCCGCAAGTACGGTGTGGAAGTGGTCGAGGCGCGGATCACCAACGTCGATCCCAACCCGCAGTACAAGCAGCGCATGGTCAAGGTCCAGCAGGCCCTGGCAGAGCTGGCCGTGGCCCGGCAGAACCGCCTGAAGGAAGAGGAAGAGAAGCTCCTGGTCACCGCCCGCGGTGAGAAGGAAGTCGAGGCACGCCGCCAGGAAACCCTGCGCGACCAGATCGAGCAGACCACCCAGGCCGAAACCGAGAAGCAGCTGGCCGTGATCAACGCCGAGCGCGAGAAGCAGCGTGCCGAGATCGAGAAGCAGACGGCCGAGCTGCTGCGTGACAAGGCCAGCATCACGGCCCAAGCCACCAAGATCACCGCCGACGCCGAAGCCTATGCACGCAAGGCCGTGATCGAGGCGGACGGCGCCCTGCAGCCCAAGCTGGATGCTCTGGTGCAAATCAACAAGGTATGGGCCGAAGCTGCCTCCCAGGCGCCGGTTCCGGGCGTGATGATGGGCGCTTCCGGCAACGGAGCCAGCGCCAGCCGCCAGGACGAGATCGGCCAGCTGATGGGCATACTCGCCACCAAGGCCGCCCGCGACCTGTCGCTGGACATGAAGGTCAAGGAATAAGCGCGTCTGGAGTCAGCGAACGCCCCGCCCATGCGGGGCGTTCTCGTTTTCGCGCCCGCCTGCACTTCCCTTGATACGGATCAAACCCGCCACGTCACCGACGCGTAGGCTGCAAGCAAGCCCGAGCCGTGCGATGGAGGTCGTCATGAGCAACATTCTTCTGGTGTGTTATTCGCGCACCGGCAATACCCGCCTGGTGGCAGATGAACTGGCCCAGCTCACCGGCTGGCCCCTGGCCCTGATTCAGGACACCCGCCCTCGAGCAGGCAGCAGCGGCGACTGGCGCTGCATGCTCGATGCCTGGCTACGCAGCTGCCCTGACTATCACTACCAGGGACCGGCACTGGAAAATTTCGAGCACGTTGTGCTGCTGACGCCGGTGTGGATGAAAGGCCTTGCGGCGCCGCTGCGCAGCTTCCTGAGCGACCATGACCTGTCATCCAAGCGCATCTCGGTCATCTGCACCCAGGGCGGTCGCGGTGGCTTCAATGCCGTGGAAGAAATCGCCACCCTGACCCACCAGGTACCCTCGCCCGTACAGATTCTGCTGCAGAGTGAAGTGCTCAGCGGGCTCTCGCCGCAACGCCTGGAAGACTTCGTGGTACAGGTGCTGGCCTCCACCACCTACCAGCGTGATCGTCAGCGCCCCTCCTGGCTGTCTCCTGTCGCCTCCTGAGCCGCAAATCGCAGGACCTTGAGCCCCGCGTCCAGGTCCGTCTCGATGAACTCCGGCGGGTTGGCCAGGCGCTCGATGAACTGCAGCTGCGGGGCCTCGCGGGCCATCTCGGCGATGAGGAAAGCCGGCGTGATGGCCGGATCATTGCAGCAGGCCAGCACCTGCCCTGCCGGCGCCAGCAACTCCGGGAGCCGGCGCATGATCTTGGCGTAGTCGCGGGGCAGCACGAAGCTGCCTTTCTGGAAGCTCGGCGGGTCGACGATGATCAGATCGAAAGGCCCCTCGCGGCGCAGCTTGCCCCAGGAGTTGAACAGGTCGTGGCCCAGGAAGCTCACCTGTGCCAGGTCGTGACCATTGAGCCGATGGTTGTCTCGTCCGCGGCTCAGCGCCGGGCGCGACATGTCCAGATTGACCACCCGCGCAGCGCCCCCGGCGATGGCCGCCACGGAAAAACCACAGGTGTAGGCGAACAGGTTGAGCACCCGCAACCCGGCCGCACGCTCGCGCACCCAGCGACGCCCCAGGCGCATGTCGAGGAACAGGCCGCTGTTCTGCTTGCGCGCGAAATCCAGCCGATAGCGCAGGCCGTCCTCGACGATCTCGCCGCCGTCGATGGCTGCCCCTGACAGAAACTCGGTCGTGCTGTCGGGCAGGTAGCGGTGCTGCAGGAGCAGGTGAGCCGCGCCACTGCGCTGCCAGATCGGCTCACGGGTCAGCGCCTGCAGCATCTGCCGCAACTCGGCCAGCGCCTCCTCGCCGGGCTGGCGGAACAGCGACACCAGCACCACTCCCTGCAACCAGTCGACAGTCACCTGCTCCAGCCCCGGCCAGTGCCGGCCTCGGCCATGAAAGAGCCTGCGTGCCTCGTCCGGCGGGTCGGCGAGAACCTGGCACAGATACTGATGCAGGGTGGCTATGGCGGCGCTGTTCATGGTGCACTGATGGTCAAGAAAGGGCCGGCATTCTAGTTTCTGCCAACGCCCAGGTGTTAATACCTTTGTGACACCACGCAGGCCAAGCGCCAAGCCGTGGTTCAAGCCAGGAAAGCAAGCATCCTGGCAATAGCCGCAAGCCAATCCAGCAGGGAGCGCAAGACAAAAAAACGGCCCATCGCCAGAAGACGTGGGCCGCAAAGCACTAAAGGGTCGTACGTGGTGCGCCGCCGACAGTCGATGAGGGAGTGACTGCGACGGCGCGGAACACGCGACCGGACGACCGGCCGACCGCGTGTGGGGTATTACAGGTGGGCGTCCTGGTATTCCTGCTCGGCTTCGTCGAAGCGCTTGAGCATGGCGGCGGACGGGGCGCTGCCGATACGGCTGAAGAGCAGGACGGCAATGGTGCCGAGGATGAAGCCCGGGACGATTTCATACAGGCCCCAGCCCAGCATGCCGTCGATCCAGTTCTTCCAGACCACCACGGTCACGGCACCGACGATCATGCCGGCCAGGGCGCCGTTGCGGGTCATGCCTTTCCAGACCAGCGACAGGATCACCACCGGGCCGAAGGCGGCACCGAAGCCGGCCCAGGCGTAGGCCACCAGGCCCAGTACGCGGTTCTCCGGGTTGGAGGCCAGCCAGATGGAGATCAGGGCGATCAGCAGGACCATGGCGCGGCCGACCCAGACCAGTTCGTTCTGGCTGGCGCCCTTGCGCAGGAAGGCCTTGTAGAAGTCCTCGGTCAGGGCACTGGAGCACACCAGCAGCTGGCAGCTCAGGGTGGACATCACCGCGGCCAGGATGGCGGACAGCAGGATGCCGGCGATCCAGGGGTTGAACAGGATCTTGGCCAGTTCGATGAACACGCGCTCCGGGTTCTCGCTGACCGGGCCGGCGAGGTCCGGATGGGCGGAGAAGTAGGCGATGCCAAAGAAGCCGACGGCCACGGCGCCGCCCAGGCAGAGGATCATCCAGGTCATGGAGATGCGGCGGGCAGCCGGGATCGACTTGACCGAGTCGGCAGCCATGAAGCGCGCCAGGATGTGCGGCTGGCCGAAGTAGCCCAGGCCCCAAGCCATCAGCGAGATCACGCCGACGAAGGTGGCGCCCTTGAGCATGTCGAAGTTGGTGGCGTCCTTCAGCTCGATGGCGGCGAAGGTGGTGTCCATGCCGCCGGAGGCGATCATCACCATCACCGGGGTGAGGATCAGGGCGAAGATCATCAAGGTGGCCTGCACGGTGTCGGTCCAGCTCACCGCCAGGAAGCCACCGATGAAGGTGTAGGCGATGGTGGCGGCGGCGCCGGCCCACAGGGCGGTCTCGTAGCTCATGCCGAAGGTACTTTCGAACAGGCGGGCACCGGCAACCACGCCGGAGGCGCAGTAGATGGTGAAGAACACCAGGATCACCAGGGCCGAGAAGATGCGCAGGATGCGGCTGTTGTCCTCGAAGCGGTTGGTGAAGTAGTCCGGCAGGGTCAGGGCATTGCCGTTGTGCTCGGTCTGCACACGCAGACGGCCGGCAACGAACAGCCAGTTGAGGTAGGCACCGACGACCAGGCCAATGGCGATCCAGCTCTCGGAGATACCGGCGACGAAGATGGCGCCCGGCAGGCCCATCAGCAGCCAGCCGCTCATGTCGGAGGCGCCGGCGGACAGCGCGGTGACGAAGCTGCCGATACTACGGCCGCCGAGGATGTAGTCGGACAGGTTCTTGGTACGCAGGTAGGCGATAAGGCCGATCAGGACCATCGCGGCGATATACACCACGAACGTGATCAGCATGGGGGTACTGGCTGTCATGGGAGGATGCCCTCTCGCTTGTTGTTATGGCCGCGGGGTTGACCGCGACAGGGTTGGCAAACGCGCCCGCTCGTGACGAGCGCTTGAGTACCCAGGCCATGCGGCCCGGGTTATGAAGACTGACGCCCGCCGCCGGCGCCTCATCACGCCGCTCCCCTCCCGGAAACGGCCGCGGGCCGCCACTGGCGACCTCTGCATTGGGTTTAGCCCAGCACCCTGAGCGCGCAAGCGCGCAACTCCGGCGAAGGGATGCAGGACTCTAGTGACAGGGGGATGACGGCTTCTTGCAGAAAACTCCGGAGTTTTTACGGAAAACTCCGGACCCGGGAACTTTCCGACCGCCCAGCGCCACACCAGACCCGGTGGCGGGAGGCCCGAGGACCTTCAGGCCAGCACGCTGCGATCGAAGATGAAGGTGCCATCGGCCTGGGGATGGTGCTCCAGCAGAACCTGCGGCCGCCCCATGCGTGGCTGGTTCTTCTCCCCGCTGTCCACCACCCAGCCCTGCTGCTTCATCTTTTCCAGCCGCCCACGCAGGGTGGTGTGCTGCACCGGCTGGCCGAGGCAGGCCTGGAACGCGGTTAGCGCCTCGGTGACGGTAAAGCGCGGCGCCAGCAGATACAGCGGCAGCGCGGTGTAAAGTGCCTTGCCGGCAAGCCGCTCGGCCGCCAGGAACACCAGTTGGGCATGGTCGAACGGCAGCGCCAGGCGGCCCTCCAGCACCTCGCTCAGAGCAACAAAGCGCAGATCAGCACCCTGCAGTTCGACATCCGGTGCCAGCAGGGCCAGATAGAAAGTCGACAGCGACCAGCCGCGCGGGTCACGGACCGCGTTGCCGACAGTGGCCACCTGCTCCAGGTGCGCCGGGGCGATGCGCGCCTTGTCCTGCAGCGCGCGCGCGGCGGCAGCGTCGAGGCTGGCATCAGCGCAGCGGCCATTGACCAGCACGCCGGGCAATGCCCATTGCTCCGCGAACGGCGCCTGGGCGCGACGGATCAGCAGCAACTCCAGCGCCTCCTCCCCGCCCAGGCGCAACGCCACGATATCCACCCCGGCCAGCACTTCGGCAGTACTCATGCCTTCTCCTGAGAATTTTCAGACTTATTCCATCTTGACGAATAACTCACAGAATTTCACCCCCGGCAGAGAAAACCGCTTGCCAACATATTCCATCAGATGGAATATGTAGCTATCTCCAGGGCAACGAGGAATGCCAAGATGAAAATCGCCAGCTTCGACGTCGACGCGCAAAAGGGCTTCACCCCGCTGTGCCCGGACGAGCTGCCGGTTCCCGGCGGCGATACCATCGCTCCAGCCCTCAACCAGCTGGCCGCGCGTGCCAGCCTGCGCCTGGGCAGCAAGGATGCGCACAGCCCGCAAGCCGCCTGGGTGGCGCCGAGCCATGCGGAAATGCTCAAACCGCTGCCGCTGGCCAATGCCGACCTGTCCTGGGTCAGCCACTGCGTGCCAGGCACGCCGGGTTTCGAACTGCTCGACGAGCTGCCCGCCCCGCTGGACTACGACTACTTCGTGTGGAAAGGCGTGGAGCCGGACCTGCACCCCTACGGCGCCTGCTATCACGACCTGGCCGAGAAGCGCAGCACGGGCGTCATCGAGTTTCTCCGGCACAATGGCGTGAACCGCGTGCTGGTCGGCGGCCTGGCCCTGGATTACTGCGTGAAGACCACCGCCCTGCAACTGCGCAACGCTGGCTTCGAGGTGGACGTCTATCTGCCGGCCTGCCGGGCCATTGCCGACGACACCGCCAACAGCGCCTGCGCCGAGATGCGCGCCGCCGGCATCGCCCTGCACGCCAGCCTGGATGAGCTGGATGCCGCGCTGAACATGGATGGAGACAACTGAGATGACCGAGAGCGTATTCGCCGAGCGCATCGTGCAGAACCTGCTGGACACCGACTTCTACAAGCTGACCATGATGCAGGCGGTGCTGCACAACTACCCCAACGCCGAGGTGGAGTGGGAGTTCCGCTGCCGCAACGCCGAGGACCTGACGCCCTACTTGGCCGAGATCCGCTACCAGATCGAACGCCTGGCCGAACTGGAAGTGACCGCCGACCAGTTGGCCTTCCTCGAACGCATCCCGTTCATGAAGCCGGACTTCATCCGCTTTCTCGGCTTGTTCCGCTTCAACCCGCGCCATGTGCAGACCGGCATCGAGGACGGCCAGCTGTGCATCCGCCTGCGCGGCCCCTGGCTGCACGTGATTCTCTACGAGATTCCGCTGCTGGCGATCATCAGCGAGGTGCGCAACCGCTATCGCTACCGCGAGGTACTGCTGGAGCAGGCCAGCGAACGCCTGTACCAGAAGCTCGACTGGCTCAGGGCCGAGGCGTCGGCCAGTGAGCTGGAAGGTTTCCAGGTGGCCGACTTCGGCACCCGCCGACGCTTCTCCTTCCGCGTGCAGGAACAGATGGTGCGGATCATGAAGCGTGACTTCCCCGGGCGCTTCGTCGGTACCAGCAACGTACACCTGGCGCGCGAACTGGACCTCAAGCCGATCGGCACCATGGCCCACGAATGGCTGATGGCCCACCAGCAGCTCGGCCCGCGCCTGATCGACAGCCAGATCGCCGCGCTGGACTGCTGGGTGCGCGAATACCGCGGCCTGCTTGGCATCGCCCTGACCGACTGCATCACCATGGATGCGTTCCTGCGCGACTTCGATCTGTACTTCGCCAAACTGTTCGACGGCCTGCGCCATGACTCCGGCGACCCGCTGCAGTGGGCGGAGAAGGCCATCGCCCATTACGAGAAGCTCGGCATCGACCCCATGAGCAAGACCCTGGTGTTCTCCGACGGCCTCGACTTCGAGAAGTCGCTGCAGCTCTACCGTGCACTTTGCGGGCGTATCCACGTAAGCTTCGGCATTGGCACCAAGCTGACCTGCGACATTCCCGGCGTAGAGCCGATGAACATCGTGATCAAGATGACGGCCTGCAACGGCCAGCCGGTGGCCAAGATTTCCGACGCACCGGGCAAGACCCAGTGCCGCGACGAGAACTTCGTCAGCTACCTGAAACATGTTTTCCGTGTCTGAGGACCCCGCCATGAGCAACCGCCAAGCCGAAATCGCCGCCGCACTCGATGTGGTGCCGCCCTTTGCCGACGAAGCCGCCCTGGTGGCGGAAGTGGAACGGCGCAAGCGCTTCATCAAGAACTGCCTGAAGAACTCCGGCCTCAAGGTCCTGGTGCTGGGCATCAGCGGCGGCGTCGACTCCACCACTGCCGGGCGTCTGGCCCAGCTGTCGGTCGAGGAGCTGCGTGCCGAGACCGGAGATTCGGGCTATCGCTTTATCGCCGTGCGCCTGCCGCATGACACCCAGCACGACGAGCACGACGCTCAGGACTCGCTGAAATTCATCCGCGCCGACGAGAACGACACGGTCAACATCGCCGGCAGCGTACGTGGCCTGGGCGAACAGGTCGCGCACCTGCAGAAGCTCAGCGAGGCACGTCGCGACTTCGTCAACGGCAATATCAAGGCACGCATCCGCATGGTCGCCCAATTTGCCATCGCCAACGCCAACAACGGCCTGGTGATCGGCACCGACCACGCCGCCGAGGCGGTGATGGGCTTCTTCACCAAGTTCGGTGACGGCGCCTGCGACCTGGCCCCGCTGTCCGGCCTGGTCAAGGGCCAGGTGCGTGCCATCGCCCAGTACCTGGGGGCGCCGCAGCATCTGGTGATGAAGACGCCGACCGCCGACCTGGAAGAGCTGCGCCCCGGCAAACCGGACGAGGAGGCCCACGGCGTCAGCTACGCCGAGATCGACGCCTTCCTGCACGGGCAGCCGGTCAGCGAGGCCGCCTACGCCACCATCGTGCGCACCTATGACAACACCCGGCACAAGCGCGAACTGCCACTGGTGCCCTGAGGCCAGCAACGAAAAAGCCGGGCGATTGCCCGGCTTTTTTCTGTCCCGATGTCGTCAGGCCTTGGGTAGGGTCACACCGGTCTGACCCTGGTATTTGCCGCCACGGTCGGCGTAAGACACTTCGCAGGCTTCGTCAGACTGCAGGAACAGCATCTGCGCCACGCCCTCGTGGGCGTAGATCTTCGCCGGCAGGTTGGTGGTGTTGGAGAACTCCAGGGTCACGTGGCCTTCCCACTCCGGTTCCAGCGGGGTGACGTTGACGATGATGCCGCAGCGCGCGTAGGTGCTCTTGCCCAGGCAGATGGTCAGCACGTCACGCGGGATGCGGAAGTACTCGACGGTGCGGGCCAGGGCGAAGGAGTTCGGCGGAATGATGCAGACGTCGCTGTTGATGTCGACGAAGCTCTTCTCGTCGAAGTTCTTCGGGTCGACCACCGCCGAGTGGATGTTGGTGAAGACCTTGAATTCGGCGGCGCAGCGCACGTCGTAGCCATAGCTGGAGACGCCGTAGGAGATCACCCGGCTGTCGTCGGCACCACGGATCTGGCGCTCGACGAAGGGCTCGATCATCCCGTGTTCCTGGGCCATGCGGCGAATCCACTTGTCCGATTTGATGCTCATGGCAGGCGTCCTGAAAGCAGTGGTTGAAAAATGATCGCGCATCTTACCGGTCACCAGGGCATCCAGCAAAGGGGCGCGGGCGAGTCGACGGGCAGCTCAGCCATCGTTAGGCTGTGCGCCTTTTCCAGTGCGCCACGGATGACCACATGTTCAGAAACCTGACCCCCTGCTCTACCTGAAGCTCAGATCACAGAGCATCAGCGGCCTGCACCTGCCGTCCGGCATGGCCTTCGACGAACCGCCAGTCTTGGCACTGCAGACCATCAAGGGCAAACGCGAGGCCATTGCCGTTGGCCACGCTGCTGCAAGGCTGCAGGGGCAACCACAGGTGGAGATACTCAACGGTTTCGACCACCCGCGCTCACTGCTGGCGGACTTCGCCGTTGCGGAGAAGACCCTGCAGCTGCTCGTGCGCCAGATTGCAGGGAAAACCTTCCTCAAGCCGGAAGTGGTGCTGCACCCTCTAGAGCATCTGGAGGGTGGGCTGACGCAGATGGAACGGCGCGGCCTGTATGAGCTTTGCCGCTGCGCGGGCGCCAACAAGGTCCACCTATGGATCGGTCGTGAGCTGACCGCCGAGGAACTACGTTCCCGGCAGTTCCCCAGTGAAGGCGGCTCGCTGCTGACGCCCTGAGGCCTCAGTCGTCGCTGATCTCGATGGTCGGCATGGCCGACGCACCCAGACCTGCCAGAGCGATACGCGCACCGACGCTGCGCGCCATCTCCTGGTAGATCATGGCGATCTGGCTCTCGGTATCGGCCACCACGGTCGGCTTGCCACCGTCAGCCTGCATGCGGATGGCCATCGACAGCGGCAAGGATGCCAGCAGGTCGACGCCGTACTGGGCCGCCAGTTTCTCGCCACCACCCTCGCCGAACAGGTGCTCGGCATGGCCGCAATTGCTGCAGATATGCACGGCCATGTTCTCCACCACGCCGAGCACCGGGATGTTGACCTTGCGGAACATCTCCACGCCCTTGCGCGCATCGAGCAGAGCCAGGTCCTGCGGGGTGGTGACGATCACCGCGCCGGCCACCGGCACCTTCTGCGCCAGGGTCAGCTGGATATCGCCGGTACCCGGCGGCATGTCGACGACCAGGTAGTCCAGGTCGTCCCAGGCGGTCTGGGTCACCAGCTGCAGCAGCGCGCCGGAAACCATCGGCCCGCGCCACACCACCGGAGTGTTGTCGTCGGTGAGGAAGGCCATGGACATTACCTGTACGCCGTGGGCCTCCAGCGGCACGAAATACTTCTGGTCGCGCACCTTGGGCCGCGTCCCTTCCGGGATGCCAAACATGATGCCCTGACTGGGGCCGTAGATATCCGCGTCGAGAATGCCAACGCGGGCGCCCTCGCGAGCCAGGGCCAGGGCCAGGTTCGCGGCGGTGGTGGACTTGCCCACGCCGCCCTTGCCGGAAGCCACGGCGATGATGTTCTTCACCCCGGCCAGCGCCGGCACCTGCTCCTGGGCCTTGTGCGCGGCGATGGCCACATCCACCTGCACCTTGGCCGACTCCACGCCATCCAGGCCTTCCAGGGCCATCTGCAGCATCTGCGCCCAGCCGTTCTTGAACAGCCCGGCGGCATAGCCCAGCTCCAGGCGCACGGCGACCTTGCCGCCCTGGATCTCGACTTCGCGCAGGCAGCCGGCGGAGACCGGGTCCTGATTCAAGTGGGGGTCGGTGAACTGACGCAGGCGGGCTTCGACCGCTTCGCGGGTGACGGCGCTCATGGGGCAACTCCGAAAGGCTGAGCAAAACAGGCGGGCATCTTACCGTAGGGTGGAAAACCACCGAAGGTCTTTTCCACCGCAAGCTCCGTCCGGAGTAAAACGCTGCGTGGTTTTCCTCCGTACACCCGGCCCCGCGGATGAAAAAAACCTTCCGCGGCTATATAGTGGCCGACTTCCCTCGTAACACCCGATGGCCCGATCACCATGTCCGAAGCCCGCAAGATTCTCGTCACCAGCGCCCTGCCCTACGCCAACGGCTCGATTCACCTCGGCCACATGCTCGAGTACATCCAGACCGACATGTGGGTGCGCTTCCAGAAGCTGCGCGGCAACCAGGCCGTATACGTGTGCGCCGACGATGCCCACGGCTCTGCCATCATGCTGCGCGCCGAGAAGGAAGGCATCACGCCCGAGCAGCTGATCGACAACGTGCGCGCCGAGCACATGGCCGACTTCGCCGACTTCGGCGTGGCCTTCGACAACTACCATTCGACCCACTCGGACGAGAACCGCGAGCTGTCCGCGTCGATCTACCTAGCACTGCGCGACAAGGGCCACATCGCCACCCGCGCGGTGACCCAGTACTTCGACCCCGAGAAGGGCATGTTCCTCGCCGACCGCTTCATCAAGGGCACCTGCCCCAAGTGCGCGGCCGAAGACCAGTACGGCGACAATTGCGAGAAGTGCGGCGCCACCTACGAGCCGACCGAACTGAAGAACCCGCGCTCGGCCATCTCCGGCGCCGTGCCGGTGCTCAGGGAGTCCAAGCACTTCTTCTTCAAGCTGCCGGACTTCGAGGCCATGCTCAAGCAGTGGACCCGCAGCGGCGCCCTGCAGGAGGCGGTGGCCAACAAGATCGCCGAATGGCTGGACGGTGGCCTGCAGGAATGGGACATCTCCCGCGACGCGCCCTACTTCGGCTTCGAGATTCCGGACGAGCCCGGCAAGTACTTCTACGTCTGGCTGGACGCGCCGATCGGCTATATGGCCAGTTTCAAGAACCTCTGCGCCCAGCGCCCGGAGCTGGACTTCGACGCCTTCTGGGGCAAGGACTCCACCGCCGAGCTGTACCACTTCATCGGCAAGGACATCGTCAACTTCCACGCCCTGTTCTGGCCCGCCATGCTCGAAGGCGCCGGCTACCGCAAGCCGACCGCGGTCAACGTGCACGGCTACCTGACGGTCAACGGCCAGAAGATGTCCAAGTCGCGCGGCACCTTCATCAAGGCGCGCACCTACCTGGACCACCTGAACCCGGAATACCTGCGCTACTACTACGCATCCAAACTGGGCCGTGGTGTCGACGACCTCGACCTCAACCTCGAAGACTTCGTGCAGAAGGTCAACTCCGACCTGGTCGGCAAGGTGGTCAATATCGCCAGCCGCTGCGCCGGCTTTATCCATAAGGGCAACAATGGGGTTCTCGTAGACGCCAACCTCGAGCCGGAGCTGTGGGCCGCCTTCCAGGCCGCCGCGCCGAGCATCGCCGAAGCCTACGAGGCGCGCGACTTCGCCCGCGCCATGCGCGAGATCATGGCCCTGGCCGACCGCGCCAACGCCTGGATCGCCGACAAGGCGCCCTGGGCACTGAACAAGGTCGAAGGCAAGCAGGCCGAGGTGCAGGCAATCTGCGCCCTGGGCGTCAACCTGTTCCGCCAGCTGGTGATCCTGCTCAAACCCGTGCTGCCCAAGCTGGCGGCCGATGCCGAGGCCTTCCTCAACGTCGCCCCGCTGACCTGGAATGACCTGACCACCGCGCTGGCCAACCATCAGCTGAACCCGTTCAACCCGCTGCTGACCCGTATCGAACCCGCGAAGATCGACGCCATGACCGAAGCCTCCAAGGAAGACCTCGCCGCCGAAGCCAGCAAGCCCACCGGCAATGGCGAACTGACCAAGGACCCACTGGCCGCCGAGATCAACTTCGACGCCTTCGCCGCCGTGGACCTGCGTATCGCCCTGATCGAGAAGTGCGAGTTCGTCGAGGGCGCGGACAAGCTGCTGCGCCTGTCGCTGGATATCGGCGACGAGAAACGCAACGTGTTCTCCGGCATCAAGTCCGCCTACCCGGACCCGAGCAAGCTGGAAGGCCGCCTGACCCTGTACGTGGCCAACCTGGCCCCGCGCAAGATGAAGTTCGGCATCAGTGAAGGCATGGTCCTGGCCGCCGGCCCCGGCGGCGAGGAAATCTACCTGCTCAGCCCGGACAGCGGCGCCAAGCCGGGCCAACGCGTCAAGTAATCCTATCCACCAGCACGGACGCTGCAATGACACCACGGATGACTGCACCGCAGTCGGCCTCGCCTGCCGACTGCGCAGAGCTACATACCCCACTCACCTGCATCGAGCACTGGCCAACAGCACCAGGACACCTGAGTCCGGTGGATATTGCGGTCACCTCTGACCAACCATCCACGTGCTGGCCTGTGTCTCTGGCGGGCAGGCCCGCGGCGCGAGCACGCGCCGGTGATAGCCGGCTCGTCGCTCCTCTCCCCTCCGCTCAGCTGTTGCGTACGGTCGCCTGCCGTGCGACTCCCCACGCCACTCGAAACGAGACACTGGATGAAGAAGTCTGAACTCGTCACCACCTGCGTCATTTCTGGCGGGGTGCTGCTGGCCGCCCTGCACCATGGCACCGTCTACCGGGACCAATACCGTACCCGGGCGGAGTGTGAAGCCGACTGGGGGCGTTACTCAGGCTACTGCCAGGAGGAAAGCGCTGGTGGCTCAGGCTATCGCTACTACGGCCCCAGCTACGAGTCCGGCGCTCGCCCGCGCACACTTGAGCCGCGCAAGGTTGCCGCCCGCGAGACCATCAAACGCAGTGGCTTCGGTTTCAGCGGCGCCCGCTTTTCGGCAGGCGGCTGATGCGCAGAATCGACTTTTTGCCCCGCCCTCACTGGCGCCAGCAGTGCGAAGACCTGGGCTTCACCTTTCACAGCATCGACGGCACTTACTGGGATGAGTCCGCCGCCTACGAGCTGACCCTGACCCAGGTCGAAACGCTCGAAACAGCAGCAGAGGAACTGCATCGCCTGTACATGGAGGCCGTGGAGTGGGTGATCGAGACGCGTCATTTCGCCCCGTTCGCACTGCCTCCGGCCGCTGAAGCGCTGATCACCGAGGCCTGGGAACGACGCGAACCGGCACTTTATGGCCGCTTCGATTTCTCCTGGAGCGGCCAGGGACAGCCGAAGCTGCTGGAATACAACGCCGACACCCCCACCGGACTGCTGGAAGCCAGCGTGGTGCAGTGGTACTGGCTGCGCGATGTGCTACCCACTGCCGATCAGTTCAACTCGCTGCATGAGAAGCTGATCGAGCGGTGGCGGCAGATTGGCAAAGGGCGGGTACATTTCGCCGCCATCGAAGGCCACGAGGAGGACACCGGCAACGTTCTCTACCTTCTGGATGTGGCACACCAGGCGGGACTTGCAACGCATTACCTCCCCATCGAGGCTATCGGCTACGACACGGAGCGGCGTGCTTTCGTAGATCAGCATGCACGCGTCATTGAGCACTGCTTCAAGCTGTATCCGTGGGAATGGCTGCTCCAGGACGAGTTCGGCGCTCACATAGCCGAGAGCGGCATACGCTTTCAGGAGCCGGCCTGGAAGCTGCTGATGTCGAGTAAAGCCATGCTGCCGATCCTCTGGGAGCGCAACCCGGGCCACCCCAACCTGTTGCCCGCAAGCTTTGCCGCCGACCTGCCTGAGCCCTACGTGCGCAAACCGCTGTATGCGCGCGAGGGACAGAATATCCAGATCATTGGTGCCGGGCAGCGCCTCGAAAGCGATGGACCACATGCCAACGACGCCTGCATCTATCAGGGCTATGCACCTCTGCCGAGCTTTGGCGACAGCTACACGGTGCTGGGTTGCTGGATGGTAGGAGACCAGGCCGCGGGGCTTGGTATCCGCGAGGACGCCACCCCCATCACCCGCGACAGCAGCCGCTTCCTTCCCCATTACTTCATCGAGTGATCGCCATGGCCATCCTGCACAACCTGCCCAACTTCCTGCTCTACTTCGCTACCGCGCTGGGCCTTTTCAGCCTGTTCATCAGCCTTTATCTGCACCTGACGCCTTACGCCGAATTGCGGCTGATCCGCCAGGGCAACCTTGCCGCAGCAGTGGCTCTGCTGGGCGCGGTATTGGGCTTCGCGCTCCCGCTGGCAAGCAGCATCGCACACAGCGTGAGCGTGCAGGACATGCTGATCTGGGGCTTCATCGCCCTGCTGGTTCAGGCCTTGGTCTACGGAGTGGCCGCACGCCTGCTGCCCGAGCTGAAACAGGGTATTGCCGATGGCCAATTGGCGCACGGCGTGTTTCTCGGCGGCCTGGCCCTGAGCGTCGGCCTGATCAATGCGGCCTGCATGGTCTACTGAGAGACCCTGCGGTTGTAGCGCCCTGCCTGCGCCGGGATAATAGGCAACCTTTTTTTGTGATCGCTCAGCCACGCGCATGACCGACTTCCTCCTCGCCCTGATCGGCGCAGCGCTGGTCAGCAATCTGATCCTCGGCCTGCCGCTGGCCGCCGATGCCCTGCGCCATACCCGCGCGCAGGCGCTGGGGCCAGCCGCCGCCTTGCTGATCCTGTTCGCTGCACCCGGCGCCTGGCTGTTGCAGCAACTGCTGCAGGCGGTCGACCTGGCCTACCTGCACCTGTTGCTGTGCATACCGCTGCTGGCCGTGTTCGGCTGGCTGGCCGTGACCTTGCTGGCGCGCTGGCGCCCCGGCCTGGCCCAGCCCCAGCTATGGCCGTTGCTGCTGGGTAATGGCCTGGGCGCCGCCGTTCTGGCCAGGTCGCTGGAGAGCTTCTCTGCCGCGCTGGCGCTGGGTATCGGCGGCGGCCTGGGCTTCTGGCTGGTGCTGCAACTGATGAGCGACCTGCTCGGGCGCATTGAGCAGTGCGATGTACCGGCCGCCTTCCGTGGCACGCCGCTGCTACTGATCGCAGCCGGTCTGATGAGCCTGGCCTTCCTCGGCTTCAATGGCCTGGGGGCGGTATGAGCGCACTGATCAGCATCCAGGCCATCGACGCCCTGCTGCCGCAGACCCAGTGCGGCAAATGCGGCCACCCCGGCTGCAAGCCCTACGCCGAAGGCATCGCCAAGGGCGAGGCAATCAACAAGTGCCCGCCCGGCGGCGACGCCACCATCCAGGCACTGGCACAACTGCTCGACGTGCCGGAGCTGCCACTGGAGCTGCCCGCCGTACCGCCGCAGATCGCCCTGATCCGCGAGGCCGAGTGCATCGGCTGCACCAAGTGCATCCAGGCCTGCCCGGTGGACGCCATCGTCGGCGCGGCCAAGCTGATGCATACGGTGATCAGCGTGGAATGCACCGGCTGTGAGCTGTGCGTGGCGCCCTGCCCGGTCGACTGCATCGACATTCTGCCGCTGGCCGACGCCGAGGCCGTGGCCCAGCGCCAGCGCGCCGACCAGTTCCGCCGCCGCCATGAGGCGCACCTCGCCCGGCTGGCGCGTGACGAAGCCAGGCGCAAAGCCGAACGCGCGGCCCGTGCAGCGGTGGCTCCGCCTGCCCCAGCCGTACAGCCAGTAGCGGCCAACGACGACCAGTACAAGCGCCTGAAGATCGAGGCAGCCATGGCCAAGGTGGTGCTGGCCAAGGCCGAGAAGCAGCTGGCCCAGCGCGGCAATGCCGAGCTGCAGCGCCAGGTGGAAGAGCTGCGTCAGGCCGCCGAGCGCGCCCAGCAGGCTCTGGATCAAGCCACCCCGCCAGCGCCCGCAGCCCCAACTGCGGGCATCGCCGCGCTCAAGCAGGCCAAGATCCAGTTCGCCCTGCGCCGAGCCGAGCTGGACAAGGCCGTCCGTCAGGGCGCCGACGAGGCGACTGTGCAGGGGTTGCGCGCCAGTCTTGAGGCTGCCGCCCAAGCCCTGCATGCCGCCGAGGAGGCCAGTGGCAAGCCGCTACCCCAGCTGGTGCGTACCGACAAGCAGCCGGTGGACCTGCGACTGCGCGAACTGAAGACCGAGCACGCCTATGCCCGCGCCGAGCTGCAGCGCCTGGAGCGGCGCCTGACGGCCAATGCCGCGGCGGTCGACCCGCAAGCCCTGCAGCAGGCCCGCCAGCGCCTGGCGGATGCCGAGCAGCACCTGCATGACCATCAGCAGCAGTGAATTGCGCTTCGACCCGCGCCCGAGCATGCAGCGGGTGCTGCTGGCCTGCCTGCCCGGTGCCCTGGCGCTGCTCTGGTTCAACGGCTGGGGCCTGCTGATCCAGCTGCTGCTGGCCATCGCCACCTGCATAGCCTGTGACCTGCTGACCCGCCGCCTGCGCGGCCAGCCACTCACACCGAAGCCGCACAGCCTGTTCGAGCAGCCGCTACTGGCCGAAGGCAGCGGCCTGATCAGCGCCCTGCTGCTGGCCCTGGCCCTGCCAAGCTATGCGCCCTGGTGGCTGACCGTGGCCAGCGCCGCCTTCGCCAGCCTGTTCGGCAAGGCCCTGTTCGGCGGCTTCGGCAACAACCCATTCAACCCGGCCATGCTCGGCTACGCCTTCGCCCTGGTCGCCTTTCCGGCGCAGATGGTGCACTGGCCGGCGCCCGGCAGTGGCCACGACCTGCTCGCCGGGCTGCAGCAGATCTTCGGTTTCGGCCCCGGCCTGCCGGACGGTTGGAGCCAGGCCACGGTGCTCGACAGCCTGCGCCACAACGACCGCCTGACCACAGACGAGCTGTTCGCCAGCCACCCGGCCTTCGGCGGTGTCGGCGGGCGCGGCGTCGAATGGGTCAACCTGGCCTTCCTCGCCGGCGGCCTGTTCCTGCTGCAGCAGAGGGTGATCCGCTGGCAGGCGCCGGTCGGTATGCTCGGCGCCCTGTTCGTTGCCAGCCTGCTGTGCTGGAACGGCTCAGGCTCGGATTCCAACGGCTCGCCGCTGCTGCATCTGTTCAGCGGCGCGACCATGCTCGGCGCCTTCTTCATCGTCACCGAGCCGGTCAGCGGGCCGGACAGCCCGCGCGGGCGCCTGTACTTCGGCATCGGCGTCGGCCTGCTGACCTACGTCATCCGCACCTGGGGCGGCTATCCGGATGGCCTGGCCTTCGCCGTGCTGCTGATGAACCTCTGCGTCACCCGCCTCGACCGCCTGGGAGCGCCGCGATGAAGCGCGCCGCCTTGCTCCTGCTGATCACCCTGCTCAGCGCCGGCCTGCTCGCCCTGCTCCAGCACTTCGCCGCGCCGCGCATTGATAAGCAGCGCCAGGCCGCTGCCGAACGCGCCCTGCTCGACCTGCTGCCCGCCGGCAGCTACGACAACCGCCCGCTGCAACAGCCCATCGCCCTGCCAGCTGGCGGCCTGCTCGGTAATGCCCGCGCCGAACAGAGTTACCTGGCCAGCCTGAACGGACGGCCCAGCGCCGTGCTACTGCCGGTGTCCGCCCGCGGCTATGAAGGGCCAATCCAGCTGCTGGTGGCCATTACGCCGGATGGCTACCTGCTCGCCAGCAAGGTACTGCAGCAGCAAGAGACTCCAGGCCTGGCCGACCTCTTGGCCCCCGAGCGGGTCAGCTGGCTGCGCAGCCTCGATGACAAGAGCCTGGATGCAGACTGGAGCCTGAGCGCGGACGGCGGCCGCATCGACCAGATCGCCGGCGCCACCGTCACTTCCCGCGCAGTGACGGATGCACTGCAGCGCGCCCTGCGCTTCTTCGATGCCGAACGCGAGCGGCTGCTGGAGGCGCGACCATGAAGCGTGGCCTGCAGCTGCTTACCCTGGCACCGCTGATCGGCTGTACCGACCTGCTGATCAAGGCACTCGGCATCGGCCTGGCCGGCCTGCTGCTGATCCCGCTATGCGCCCTGCTGCTGGCGCCACTGCGCGCTCGCCTCAGCGGCAACGGCCTGGCACTCGCCGCGCTGCTGATTGGCGCCACCCTGGCCAGCTGCGCCGAGCTGGCACTGCAGCTGTTCAGCGCTGAGCTGGCCAACGCGCTCGCACTGTTCCTACCGTTATTGGCGCTGCCGTGCCTGGCCCAGGCGCTCGACGACGACATCGGCGCCAAGCGCGCTGCCCAGACAGGCATGCTGTTCGCCCTGACCGCCCTGGCAATGGGCACGCTGCGCGAGGTCCTCGGCCACGGCAGCCTGTTCGCCCACGCCGACTGGCTGTTCGGCCCGTCCGCCACGGGCTGGTACTGGACTGCCAGCCTGCCCCTGCTGACGCACAGCGCCGGGGGCTTTATCCTGCTCGGCCTGATATTCGCCCTGCTCTGCCACTTCAACCAAGACGACGCCGATGAACGCCGCCAAGCGCTTTGAGATCTTCCGCCGCCTGCACGAGGACAATCCCGAGCCCAAGACCGAACTGGCCTACAGCACGCCCTTCGAGCTGCTGGTGGCGGTGACACTGTCTGCCCAGGCCACCGATGTCAGCGTCAACAAGGCCACGGCCAAGCTGTTTCCGGTGGCCAACACCCCGGAGGCGATCTACGCCCTGGGCGTCGACGGCCTGTCCGAGTACATCAAGACCATCGGCCTTTACAACAGCAAGGCGAAGAACGTCATTGAGGCCTGCCGCCTGCTGATCGAGAAGCATGGCAGCGTGGTGCCGGACAACCGCGAGGACCTCGAAGCGCTGCCGGGAGTCGGTCGCAAGACAGCCAACGTGGTGCTCAACACCGCGTTTCGCCAGCCGGCCATGGCGGTCGACACGCACATCTTCCGGGTCAGCAACCGCACCGGCATCGCACCCGGCAAGAACGTGCTGGAGGTGGAAAAGAAACTGCTCAAGTTCGTGCCCAAGGAGTTCCTGCTGGACGCCCACCACTGGCTCATCCTGCACGGCCGCTACGTCTGCCAGGCACGCAAACCGCGCTGTGGCGCCTGTCGCATCGAGGATCTGTGCGAATACAAGGGCAAGACTTCAGACGATTGACGAGCCTTTGAATCCCACATGGCTCCGATTGAAAAAATCTTTTTTACCGACCTCAGCTTTGTGGTTATAAGGTGCGCCATCAGCATTCCGAACGCTGGAGTGGGCCCTTATGAGCACTGACAAAGAAGAACTCGAACTCGAAGATGATTTCGTCGCCGAGGAAGTTGAAGATGCCGGCGAACGCACCGTGGAAGTCGCCAAGACCAACCTGACCAAGCGCCGCATCATCGACAACCTGCTTGAGGAGCGTCGCCTCAAGAAACAGCTGAGCGACTACGACTTCGACCTCTGAAAGCCGAACAGAAAAAAGCCCCGCGATGCGGGGCTTTTTCGTTGCAGTCCGCGATCTCAGTCGTTGCGCGAGGGCGACAGCAGCTCGATCTTGTAGCCGTCCGGATCCTCGACGAAGGCCAGAATGCTACTGCCATGCTTCATCGGGCCCGGCTCGCGGGTGATCTTGCCGCCACGAGAGCGGATGTCCTCGCAAGCCTTGTAGACGTCTTCCACTTCCAGGGCGATGTGACCGTAACCGGTGCCCAGCTCGTACTGATCCACGCCCCAGTTGTAGGTCAGCTCGATCACGCTGTTCTCGGCCTCGTTGCCGTAGCCGACGAACGCCAGGGTGAACTGGCCGTCCGGGTAGTCCTTGCGGCGCAGCAAGGTCATGCCCAGCACTTCGGTGTAGAAGGCGATGGAACGATCCATATCACCGACGCGCAGCATGGTATGCAGCAGTCTCATCAGGTTTTCCTCTTCTAGAAAACAGAACCCCGGCTCGTGGCCGGGGTTCGTTTGGCACGGGCGTTCAGCTTATCAGAACAGTTTGCGGCCCTTGCCGGCGGCGATGCGCATACGCAGCGCGTTGAGCTTGATGAAGCCGGCCGCGTCCGCCTGGTTGTAGGCGCCGCCGTCTTCCTCGAAGGTCGCGATGTTGGCGTCGAACAGCGAGTCGTCGGACTTGCGGCCGACTACGATGACGTTGCCCTTGTACAGTTTCAGGCGCACCACACCGTTCACGTTGGTCTGCGAGGCGTCGATCATCTGCTGCAGCATCAGACGCTCCGGGCTCCACCAGTAGCCGGTGTAAATCAGGCTGGCGTACTTGGGCATCAGCTCGTCTTTCAGGTGGGCCACTTCGCGGTCCAGGGTGATCGACTCGATGGCGCGGTGGGCGCGCAGCATGATGGTGCCGCCGGGGGTCTCGTAGCAGCCGCGCGACTTCATGCCGACATAGCGGTTCTCGACGATGTCGAGGCGGCCGATGCCGTTGGCGCCGCCGATGCGGTTCAGCTCGGTGAGCACCTGGGCCGGGGTCATTTCCTGGCCGTCGATGGCGACGATGTCGCCCTTGCGGTAGGTCAGCTCGATGTAGGTCGGGGCATCCGGGGCCTTCTCCGGGGAGACGGTCCACTTCCACATGTCTTCTTCGTGTTCGGTCCAGGTGTCTTCCAGCACGCCACCTTCGTAGGAGATGTGCAGCAGGTTGGCGTCCATGGAGTACGGCGACTTCTTCTTGCCGTGACGCTCGATCGGGATGGCATGCTTCTCGGCGTAGTCCATCAGCTTCTCGCGCGACAGCAGGTCCCACTCACGCCAGGGGGCGATCACCTTGACACCCGGCTTCAGCGCGTAGGCGCCCAGCTCGAAGCGCACCTGGTCGTTGCCCTTGCCGGTGGCGCCGTGGGAGATGGCGTCGGCGCCGGTCTCGTTGGCGATCTCGATCAGGCGCTTGGCGATCAGCGGACGGGCGATGGAGGTACCCAGCAGGTACTCGCCTTCGTAGATGGTGTTGGCGCGGAACATCGGGAAGACGAAGTCGCGGACGAACTCTTCGCGCAGGTCGTCGATGTAGATTTCCTTGACGCCCATGGCCTGGGCCTTGGCACGGGCCGGCTCGACCTCTTCGCCCTGGCCGAGGTCGGCGGTGAAGGTCACCACTTCGCAGTTATAGGTGTCTTGCAGCCACTTGAGGATCACCGAGGTATCCAGGCCACCGGAATAGGCCAGAACTACCTTCTTAACGTCCGCCATGCCAATCAACTCCACGGGTTGTACGGAAAACCGGGGATTCTACCGGCCGTGTGGAATGATTTACAGGGGCGCGACAGACTCTAGCGACAAAGCGACAGATTAATTTACCGGCGCGACGTCAGGATTTCGCCGCCGGGGCCGCCGTGGGAGCAGGCTCACTGGCGGCTGGAGCAGCTTCGGGCGTAGGCGCAGCGGGGGCCGTGGCGGGAGCAGGCTCAGGCGTCACGACTGGCTCGCGTGACAGCGTCAGGGTCACGCGGCGGTTCTGCGCGCGGTTGGCTTCACTGCTGTTTTTCACCAGCGGATAGCGTTCGCCATGGAAGCGCACGATGATCTGCTCGGCGGGAATCCCTCTGGACCTCAGGTACTCCTCCACCGCCAGGGCGCGACGCCTGGAGTTATCGCGATTGGTCAGACGATTGCCACTGCTGTCGGAGTGGCCGTCGAGCTGGAAGCGATTGACGCTGGGGTCGGCCTTGATGAAATCGAGAATGATGTCGAGCTTGGCCTGGGCCAGCGGCTCCAGCTGCGTGCCGTTCGGGAAGCCCAGCTGGGTCTGGCGGATCTGGTCGAAATTCACTGGCAGCAGGCCCACCGTGCACTTGAGGTAGTCGTTGTAGGCCTGATTGAAGCGAATCGGCAGCAGACGCACCTCCAGGCTGTCGCCCCCGTGCAGGGTACGGTGGCGCACCAGCGGGCTACGCCCCTCCATCAGCCCGGTGAGCAGACGCCCGGCCTGCTCCTGGTTGCTATTGAAAGGCACTTGCCCGCTGCCAACCGCCAGCGTCCCCAGGTTGATGTCGCCGCGCCCTGGCTGCCAGGGTGCCGCGGCCGCCAGCAGGGTCGCCGAACCCGAGCCCATCCAGCGCTCGCGCACCGTGAGGCGGAAAGTCGCCTGCTCGCCAGCACGACGCACGAACTCGCCGCTACCGAAATCGGCGATGGGTTGACTGAGGCGACACTCGAACTGATCGCCCTCGACCTTCCACTCCACTTTCTCCATGCGCGTCTGGAAAGTGATGGCCGCAGCCGACATGCACCAGGGCAGGCAGGCGAGCAGGCTGAACAGGAAGGCAGGGGATCGGCGCAAAGTCGGCTCCGGCGGGAGAAACGGCTATCACAGCTCATATCGGCGGCGCCGGAACAAACTTGATAGGACAACGAAACGGCAGCAGGCCCATTGGCAAAACTGGTAGCATTCGCCCCACGTTTCACCTGCCGGGAACTCCCATGTCCGACCGCCTTACCCTGCTGCGCCCTGACGACTGGCACATCCATCTGCGCGATGGCGCCGTCCTGCAGCACACCGTCCGCGATGTCGCGCGGACCTTCGCCCGCGCCATCATCATGCCCAACTTGGTGCCGCCGGTGCGAACCGCCGACGAAGCGGCGGCCTATCGTGAGCGCATCCTGGCCGCCCGCCCGGCCGGCAGCCGTTTCGAACCGCTGATGGTGCTCTACCTCACCGACAAGACCTCGACCGACGATGTGCGCGCGGCCAAGGCCAGCGGCTTCGTGCATGCCGCCAAGCTGTACCCGGCCGGCGCCACCACCAACTCCGACTCCGGGGTGACCAGCATCGACAACATCTTCCATGTGCTGGAAGCCATGGCCGAGGTCGGTCTGCCGCTACTGGTACATGGCGAGGTGACCCGCGCCGAAGTCGATGTGTTCGACCGCGAAAAGCGCTTCATCGATGAGCACCTGACCCGCGTGGTCGAGCGTTTCCCGACCCTGAAGGTGGTGTTCGAGCACATCACCACCGGCGACGCCGCCGCCTTCGTCAAGGCCGCGCCCGCCAACGTCGGCGCCACCATCACCGCCCACCACCTGTTGTACAACCGCAACCACATGCTGGTTGGCGGCATTCGTCCGCACTTCTATTGCCTGCCGATCCTCAAGCGCAACACCCACCAGGATGCCCTGCTGGACGCGGCCACCAGCGGCAACCCGAAGTTCTTCCTCGGCACCGACTCGGCGCCGCACGCCAAGCACGCCAAGGAAGCCGCCTGCGGCTGCGCCGGCTGCTACACCGCGCACGCCGCCATCGAGCTGTACGCCGAAGCCTTCGAGCAGCGCAACGCGCTGGACAAGCTGGAAGGTTTCGCCAGCTGCCATGGCCCGGATTTCTACGGCCTGCCGCGCAATACCGACCGCATTACTCTGGTCCGCGAGGACTGGATCGGCCCGACCGAGCTGCCGCTGGGCGAGCAGGTCGTGATCCCCCTGCGCGCTGGCGAGAAGCTGCGCTGGCGCCTGCAGGAGGGCCAGGCATGAGCGAAGAACATTTCGACGACGAACTCGACGGCAGCCTGCCGTCCGGTCCGCGCCACCCAATGGCCGCGCGCTTCCGCGGCTACCTGCCGGTGGTGGTGGATGTCGAGACCGGCGGTTTCAACTGCGCCACCGACGCCCTGCTGGAGATCGCCGCGACCACCATCGCCATGGATGAAGGCGGCTTCCTCTATCCGGACCACACGCACTTCTTCCGCGTCGAGCCCTTCGAGGGCGCCAATATCGAGCAGGCGGCGCTGGAGTTCACCGGCATCAAGCTGGATCACCCGCTGCGCCAGGCGGTGAGCGAGGAACAGGCACTGACCGAGATCTTCCGTGGCCTGCGCAAGTCGATCAAGGCCAACGGCTGCAAGCGCGCCATCCTGGTTGGCCACAACAGCAGCTTCGACCTCGGCTTCCTGAATGCCGCGGTGGCACGTTGCGACATCAAGCGCAATCCCTTCCACCCCTTCTCAAGCTTTGACACCGCCACCCTGGCCGGCCTCGCATACGGCCAGACCGTACTGGCCAAGGCCTGCCAGGCGGCCGGCATCGACTTCGACGGCAAGGAAGCGCACTCCGCGCGCTACGATACCGAGAAGACCGCCGAGCTGTTCTGCGGCATCGTCAACCGCTGGAAGGAAATGGGCGGCTGGGACGACTTCGACCACTAAGCGCCCTGCCCCGCAATGAAGAACCCGGCCCAGGCCGGGTTTTTTGTGCCCATGCAATAGAGAGAACTGCGCGGCCCAAAGGGAAATTTACGCAGCTGTGAAATTAATCCGCCAATTTTTGACAAGCATTCTCATTAGCATTAGTATCCTGCTAACAGTAACCCTACTCGATAGAGCCTGCAGCATGTACGTTTGCCTGTGCCACGGTGTGACAGACGGCCAAATCCGCGAAGCCATCTACGAAGGCTGCTGTAGCTATCGCGACGTGCGCGACAGCCTCGGCGTGGGCACCCAGTGCGGTAAGTGTGCCTGCCTCGCCAAGCAGGTGGTCCGCGATACCCTCGGCGAACTGCAGAGCGGCCAGAGCGCCCTCGCTTGCCAGGCCAGCTTCGTAGCAGCCTGACCCCCGAACACAAAAAAGCCGGACCCAGGTCCGGCTTTTTCATGCCCGCAGGAAACCTCAGCCTTGCGGCACACCGCTGTGGAAGCGGAACTCCTCATCCGGCGACTCGATCAGCTCACGCTCAGTCGCACGCACACGCTCGATGGTGCGCTCGACATCGCTCGCCTCGCCATACTGGTAGGCCAGCTTGAGATAACCCTGGAAATGGCGAGCCTCGGACTTGAGCAGGCCGCCGTAGAATTTGCCGAGTTCCTCGTCCAGGTGCGGCACCAGCGCCTCGAAACGCTCACAGCTGCGCGCCTCGATAAAGGCACCCACCACCAGGGTATCAACCAGCTTCTGCGGCTCATGATTGCGCACCTGCTTGCGCAGCCCAGAGGCATAACGCGAAGCGGACACCGGACGCGGCTCGATGCGGCGCTTCTTCATGATGCGCAGCACCTGCTCGTGGTGCACCAGCTCCTCGCGCGCCAGACGCGACATGAAATTGACCAGATCGAGCGCCTGGTTGTACTTGGCGATCAGCGCCATGGCAGTGGAGGCCGCCTTGAACTCGTTGTTCTTGTGGTCGATCAACAGCGTCTGCTGATCGGCCAGGGCCGCCTCGACCCAGGCAGCAGGCGTCGGGCAGGCAAGAAAGTCATGGATGCTGAGTTCGGTATTCACGGCGCGAATGTTGGCAGGCAGTAACGAGGCGCGCCATTATTACGGATGAAGGCGCGCGGGGCCAGCGATGCCGTGATGCAGGTCAAGACGCCGCCAGCGGCCGCCTCTATAGTGGGCTGCATTCAAGCACCTCAAGCACAGGGAGACGCTCATGCAAGCCATACGCAGCATTCTGGTGGTGATGGACCCCCAGCACCCCGAGGGTCTGGCGCTCAAACGCGCCAAACTGATCGCCGGAGTGACCCAGTCGCATCTGCACCTGCTGGTCTGCGACAAAAAAGGCGACCACGCCGACTACCTCGCGCAGCAGCAGGCCGCACTGCAAGAGGAAGGTTTCAGCGTCAGCATCCAACAGGCCTGGCACGAAGGCCTGTACCAGACCATCATCTCCGTGCAGCAGGCCGAAGGCTGCGGCCTGGTGGTCAAGCAGCACGTACCGGACAACCCGCTGAAGAAGGCACTGCTCACCCCCGAGGACTGGAAGCTGCTGCGCTACTGCCCAGGCCCGGTGCTGATGGTCAAGACCGACACTCCCTGGACCGGCGGCGTGATCCTGGCGGCAGTCGATGTCGGCAACAGCGATGCCGAGCACCGCACCCTGCATTCGGGCATCGTCAGCCACGGCTACGACATTGCCAACCTGGCCAAGGGCACCCTGCACGTGATCAGCGCGCACCCCTCGCCCATGCTGTCCGCAGCCGACCCGACCTTCCAGCTCAAGGAAACCATCGAGGCGCGCTACCGTGCACAGTGCAAGGCCTTCCAGGCCGAATACGACGTGAGCGACGAGCGTCTGCACGTGGAGGAAGGCCCGGCCGACGTGCTGATCCCCTACACCGCGCAAAAGCTGTCCGCCGTCGTCACCGTAGTAGGCACCGTGGCGCGCACCGGTCTGTCCGGCGCATTGATCGGCAATACCGCGGAGGTGGTGCTGGATGCCCTGGAAAGCGACGTGCTGGTGCTCAAGCCGGACGAGATCATCGCCCACCTCGAGGAGCTGGTCGCCCAGCGCTGAGTCACCCACACGAAAAAGCCGCCCTCGGGCGGCTTTTTTCATGGAGCCAGGTCAGACCCTGACTTCCATGCCCTCGCGCAGGAAACGCGGCGCGATGTAGCGCTCGTAATGGGCCTCGGAGAGCAGGAAGAACTCGCGATCGATGGCTTCGCGCAGCTCCGGCAGCGGCCAGTCGCGAAACTCCGGCAGCAGCGCCAGGCCATAGGCATCCAGGCGACTGATCAGCCGCGAGGCGCGGGCAATCAGCTGATAGGCCCAGCAGTATTCCGACTGTTCGGGCACGAAACGCACCTGGCGCTGTTCCAGCTGCGCGCGCAGGCGCAGCGGATCGAACACCTCGACCTTGCCCTGCATCACCTGCACCAGCAACACCTCCAAGCGCCGCCACACGGCACGCTTCTCCTCGTCGTTGTAGGCATTCCAGTTCACCACTTCGTGGTGGAAACGCTTGCAGCCGCGACACACCAGGTCGCCGTAGACGGTGGAGCAGAGGCCGACGCAAGGCGTCTTGATGCGCTGACTGGACATGTGCTGCAGGTAGATACGCGATGAAACGGGCGGCCCATGATAGCGAGTCCACCCCGGAGGGTCACCATGACCAACCAGACCTTTGTCGACTTGCCAGACAAACGACAGGCAGTAGCCTTAGAGCCCGATTGGATCAGGGTTTGCGCTTAACTTTGGCGTCCCGTTCCAGTAGAATCGGACCGCCTTTTTAGGCATCGATGTCCGTCAGAAGCTGTTTTCAAAGCGTCACGAGCACAGTTATCCGCTAGGAACGATGTTGGCGCAGCGACGCTGCGCCAGCCCTCATCTTCCCTCGCTCCTGCGGCGTAAAACTTTGAAAGCAGCTTCTAGTATGAGGCTGTCGACACGTCGGCCAGTGCGCTCACAAAGTGCAGCGGCGCGGTGTGTGACGGTTTTATGGATGAGCGTTGCGGGCCGCCGCGACCACTGATGAGGGTAATAACTGTGCTTGAAGCCTATCGCAAACACGTAGAAGAGCGCGCCGCTCTGGGGATCGTTCCTCAGCCGCTGAACGCCGAGCAAACTGCAGGCCTGGTCGAGCTGCTGAAGAACCCGCCGGCTGGCGAAGAAGCCTTCCTCGTTGACCTGATCACCAACCGTGTTCCGCCGGGTGTGGACGAGGCCGCCTACGTCAAGGCCGGTTTCCTCTCCGCTCTGGCCAAGGGCGAAGCCAGCTCCCCGCTGATCGACAAGAAGCGTGCCGTCGAACTGCTGGGCACCATGCAGGGCGGCTACAACATCGCCACCATGGTCGAGCTGCTGGACAGCGCCGAGCTGGCCGAAGTGGCCGCCGAGCAACTCAAGCATACCCTGCTGATGTTCGACGCCTTCCACGACGTCGCCGAGCGCGCCAAGAAGGGCAACGCCGCCGCCAAGGCCGTGATGCAGTCCTGGGCTGACGGCGAGTGGTTCACCAAGCGTCCGGCCGTACCGGAAAAAGTCACCCTGACCGTGTTCAAGGTCACCGGCGAAACCAACACCGACGACCTGTCGCCGGCTCCGGACGCCTGGTCCCGCCCGGACATCCCGCTGCACGCCCTGGCCATGCTGAAAATGGCCCGCGACGGCATCACTCCGGATCAGCCGGGTTCCGTCGGCCCGATCAAGCAGATGGAAGCGCTGAAAGCCAAAGGCTTCCCGGTTGCCTACGTCGGTGACGTGGTCGGTACCGGCTCCTCCCGTAAGTCCGCCACCAACTCGGTGCTGTGGTTCTTCGGTGATGACATCCCGAACGTGCCGAACAAGCGCGCCGGTGGTTTCTGCTTCGGCACCAAGATCGCCCCGATCTTCTACAACACCATGGAAGACGCCGGCGCCCTGCCGATCGAATTCGACTGCACCAACCTGGCCATGGGCGACGTCATCGACGTATACCCGATCAAGGGCGAAGTGCGCCGTAACGGCAGCGACGAACTGGTCACCAGCTTCCAGCTGAAGACCGACGTGCTGCTCGACGAAGTCCGCGCCGGCGGCCGTATCCCGCTGATCGTCGGCCGTGGCCTGACCGAGAAGGCGCGTGCCGAGCTGGGCCTGGCCCCGTCCACCCTGTTCAAGAAGCCGGAATCCCCGGCCGACAGCGGCAAGGGCTTCACCCTGGCGCAGAAGATGGTTGGCCGCGCCTGCGGTCTGCCAGAAGGCAAGGGCGTACGTCCGGGCACCTACTGCGAACCGAAGATGACCACCGTCGGCTCCCAGGACACCACCGGCCCGATGACCCGTGACGAGCTGAAGGACCTGGCTTGCCTGGGCTTCTCCGCCGACCTGGTAATGCAGTCCTTCTGCCACACCGCCGCCTATCCGAAGCCGATCGACGTCAAGACCCACCACACCCTGCCGGACTTCATCATGACCCGCGGTGGTGTGTCCCTGCGTCCGGGCGACGGCATCATCCACAGCTGGCTGAACCGCATGCTGCTGCCGGACACCGTCGGTACCGGTGGCGACTCGCACACCCGCTTCCCGCTGGGCATCTCCTTCCCGGCCGGTTCCGGCCTGGTGGCCTTCGCCGCCGCCACCGGCGTGATGCCGCTGGACATGCCGGAATCCGTACTGGTGCGCTTCAAGGGCAAGCTGCAACCGGGCATCACCCTGCGTGACCTGGTCCATGCCATCCCCTACTACGCCATCCAGGCCGGCCTGCTGACCGTCGAGAAGAAAGGCAAGAAGAACATCTTCTCCGGCCGCATCCTCGAGATCGAAGGTCTGAACGAACTGACCGTAGAGCAGGCTTTCGAGCTGTCCGACGCCTCCGCCGAGCGTTCCGCTGCCGGTTGCACCATCAAGCTGCCGGAAAGCGCCATCGCCGAGTACCTGAAGTCCAACATCACCATGCTGCGCTGGATGATCGGCGAAGGTTATGGCGATGCCCGTACCCTGGAGCGTCGCGCCCAGGCCATGGAAGCCTGGCTGGCCAACCCGCAGCTGCTGGAAGCCGACAAGGACGCCGAGTACGCCGCCGTGATCGAGATCGATCTGGCCGACGTCAAGGAGCCGATCCTGTGCGCCCCCAACGATCCGGACGACGCCCGCCTGCTGTCCAGCGTGCAGGGTCGCAAGATCGATGAAGTGTTCATCGGTTCCTGCATGACCAACATCGGTCACTTCCGCGCTGCCGGTAAACTGCTGGACAAGGTCAAGGGTGGTATCCCGACCCGTCTGTGGCTGGCTCCGCCGACCAAGATGGACCAGCACCAGCTGACCGAGGAAGGCTACTACGGTATCTACGGCAAGGCCGGCGCCCGCATGGAAATGCCGGGTTGCTCGCTGTGCATGGGTAACCAGGCACGCGTGCAGACCGGTGCCACCGTGGTCTCCACCTCCACCCGTAACTTCCCGAACCGCCTGGGCGACGCCACTGACGTCTTCCTGGCCTCGGCCGAGCTGGCCGCCGTTTCCTCGATCATCGGCAAACTGCCGACCGTCGAGGAATACATGGCCTATGCGAAGGATATCGACAGCATGGCTGCCGACATCTACCGCTACCTGAGCTTCGACCAGATCGCCGAGTACCGCGAAGCCGCGGCCAACGCGAAGATCCCGGTCATCCAGGCCTGAGCCTAGCCGAATGAAAAAGCCCCGCCCCGTGCGGGGCTTTTTCTTGACACAAAGCAGCACCCGGCGGGCTCGCGCCCGGTTAGAGTGCCGCATAACTACACACTGGGAGTGAAACGATGAAACGCCATCTCTGTATCGCCGCGCTGTGTCTGCTGGGCCTTACCGGCTGCGCCAGCGAGTACATCATTACCACCAACGACGGGCAGATGCTCACCAGCTACGGCAAGCCGGAACTGGACGAAGACACCGGCATGCTCGAGTTCGAAGACGGTGAGGGACGCAAGCAGCAGATCCCGCAGACCCAGGTCAAGCAGATGCTGGAGCGCTGAGTTCACACCCTTCCTAACCCCGCTCCAGGCGGGGTTAGTTTTGTCTGGCACATCGCTTGCTTAGTCTGCCTCAACAGGCTGACACCAACGGCGGTGACAGCGCTCAGACAATGGCGTCGTTTCCCGCGGGCACTGGCTGCACGCGGGAACGACGCCTTTTTTGTTCAACGGCGGAACAAATACGATGACCGATACCTGCAATACCCGTAGCGATGCCCTGGCCTGGGTTGCCGGCAGCGATGCACCGGAAAAGAGCGCACTGAATCTGGGCTTCATGGCCCTGACCGACTCCGCATCGCTGATCGTCGCAGCGACCCAGGGCTTTGCCCAGCCCTACGGACTGACTCTAAATCTGCAGCGCCAGGCCTCCTGGGCCGGCCTACGCGACCGCCTGCTGAGCGGCGAACTGGATGCCGCGCAGATGCTCTACGGTCAGGTCTACGGTATCGACCAGGGGCTCGGCGGCCCGGCTACCGAGATGGCCATCCTCATGGGCCTGTGCCAGAACGGCCAGGCCATCAACCTGTCGCAACCGCTCAAACAGGCCGGCGTGACCAGTGCCGAAGCACTGGCCGCGCGCGTGCACCAAGGAGGCGCAAAGCTCACCTTTGCCCAGACCTTCCCCACCGGCACCCATGCCATGTGGCTGTACTATTGGCTGGCGGCCCAGGGCATCCACCCGCTGGAGGATGTCAGCACCGTGGTGGTCCCCCCCTCGCAGATGGTCGCCCACCTGCGCGCGGCCCGTATCGACGGCTTCTGCGCCGGCGGCCCCTGGGGCGCCCTGGCGGTCGAGGAGGATCAGGGCTTCACCCTGGCCACCAGCCAGGACATCTGGGCCGACCACCCTGAAAAGGTGCTCGGCGTGACCCGTGAATTCGCCGAGCAGTTCCCCAACACCGCCCGCGCCCTGACCATGGCTGTGCTGGAAGCCAGCCGCTTCATCGATGAGAGCGAGGAGAACAAGCGCGGCACCGCGCAGCTGATCAGTGGCAGCGAATACGTTGACGCACCGCTCTCGGCGATTCAGCCACGCTTCCTCGGCCAGTACGAGGACGGCCTCGGCCACGCCTGGCTGGACGCCCACCCGCTGCGCTTCTTCGCCGGTGGCGAAGTGAACATGCCGTGGCTGTCCGACGGCATCTGGTTCCTCACCCAGTTCCGCCGCTGGGGCCTGCTCAAGGACGATCCGGACTACCTCGGCATCGCCCGCCGAATCCATCGCCTGGACCTCTACCGCAGCGCCGCCGAAGCCCTCGGCATCGCAGTGCCGGAGCAGCCGATGCGCACCTCCACCCTGCTCGACGGCAGTGTCTGGGACGGCAGCGACCCGGCCGGCTATGCCCGCTCCTTTGCCATCCATGCACGCGCCAACGGCGCCGCCGCCATCGCCCTGTAACGGACCGAGATACCCGCCAGATGCTACGCATACTCCTGATCAACGATACGCCGAAAAAGGTCGGTCGCTTGAAGAGCGCGCTGGTCGAAGCCGGCTTCGAGGTGATCGACGAATCCGGCCTGACCATCGACCTGCCCGAGCGGGTCGAGGCGGTACGCCCCGACGTGGTGCTGATCGACACCGAATCGCCCGGCCGCGATGTAATGGAACAGGTGGTGCTGGTCACCCGTGACCAGCCGCGGCCGATCGTCATGTTCACCGACGAGCACGACCCACAGGTGATGCGCCAGGCCATCCAGTCCGGGGTCAGCGCCTACATAGTCGAGGGCATCCAGGCCGAGCGCCTGCAGCCGATCCTCGACGTGGCCATGGCCCGCTTCGAGAGCGACCAGGCCCTGCGCGCCCAGCTGCAGGCCCGAGACGCCCAGCTGGCTGAGCGCAAGCGCATCGAGCTGGCCAAGGGCCTGCTGATGAAGATGAAGAGCTGCAACGAGGAAGACGCCTACACCCTGATGCGGCGCCAGGCGATGAGTCGCCAGCAGAAGCTGATCCAGGTGGCCGAACAGATCATCGCCATGCACGACATGCTCGGCGACTGAGATTCCGGGCGGTGCAACTGTACCGCCCGCAAGCCAACTGTTATTCATGCTGCGACGGAGCAGACCCGCACTGTACGGCCATCTGCAGACAACTGTGTACCTGCTGCTGCAGAGACACTGCGGCTATCGTGAGGGCATCCACCTGCCCTCACGGAAGCGCCATGCCCACCGAAGAACGCCAGCTGCTGGCCGAGGCCGACCGCCGCGCCCTCGCCTACCTTGACCAGACGCCCGCACGCCGGGTGTTTCCTGACGCCGCCGCCATTGCCGCACTGGACGCCTTCGACCAGCCCCTGCCTGAGCACGGCCGTGCGCCCGAACAGGTGCTGACGCAGCTCGACGAGGTCGGTTCGCCAGCCACCGTGACCAGCAACGGCCCGCGCTACTTCGGCTTCGTCATCGGTGCCACCCTCCCCGCCGCTGCCGCCGCCGACCGCCTGGTGCTGGCCTGGGACCAGTGCGCCTCCTCCTTCGACAACTCGCCGGCCGCCGACCGCCTGGAGAAGGTCGCCGGGCGCTGGGTCTGCGAAGCCCTCGGGCTGCCCCGCGAGAGTGCCGTCGGCTTCGGCACCAGCGCCACCGCCTGCACCCTGGCCTGCCTCTCCGCTGCCCGCCGTACGCTGCTGGCCCGCCTGGGCTGGGACTTCGATGCCGACGGCCTGATGGGCGCACCGGAGATCCGCGTGGTGCTCTCGGAAACCGCACACATCACGGTGAAGAAGGCCTTGCGCATCCTCGGCTTCGGCATGAACCGCCTGCACTATGCCGCGGTCGATGCACACGGGCTTATCGACCCGGCGCGCCTGCCGGCGCTGGACGCACGCACCCTGCTGATCCTGCAGGCCGGCGAAGTCAACACCGGCGAGTTCGACCGCTTCGCCGAGCTGATCCCCAAGGCCCGCGCCGCCGGCGCCTGGGTCCATGTCGACGGCGCCTTCGGCCTGTGGGCCAGGGCTTCCTCCTCGGCGCACCTGGCCGAGGGCGTGGAACTGGCCGACAGCTGGACCAGCGACGGCCACAAGTGGCTGAACACGCCCTACGACAGCGCCATGGCCATCTGCCGTGACGCCGACGCCCTGGCCGCGGCGATGAACAGTGACGCCGCCTACGCCACGGCGAGCCGCGATGCACAGAAGAACCTGACCCTCGAGTTCTCCCGCCGCGCCCGTGGCGTGGCGATCTGGGCGGCCCTGGCCAGCCTAGGCCGCGACGGCCTGCGCGAGATGATCGACCGCCACATCCGCCAGGCCGGCGAGCTGGCCGAGGTGCTGCGCGCCGGCGGCTACCAGGTGCTCAACCGGGTAGTACTCAACCAGGTGCTGGTGCGTGGCGACTCAGATGAGCAGACCATCGCCATCCGCGAGTCGGCCCAGGCATCGGGCGAGGCCTGGTTCGGCCCGACCATCTGGCAGGGCCGCCCGGCCTTTCGCCTCAGCCTGTCGTCCTGGCGTACCAAGGATGAGGACGTGCAGGCCCTGGCTGAACTCCTGCTAAGCCTGAAGCGACAGCTCTGACGCGGCAACTCCCCTCTCCCACTCATGGGAGAGGGGCTGGGGGAGAGGGATAGGGTCCTACACCCTCTCCCCAGCCCTCTCCCGTAAACGGGAGAGGGAGCAAAGCGAGCCGCACCTGCCCGAACCGCTGTGCAGACACGCCCCTGGTTCCAACAACTGCTCCGCCCCATTGCCGCAGAACTGCTCTGGACAACGGCAGGCCCGCCCCCTTATCTTCGCGCCAGGCCACACGCAGGTGGCCTGCGTCGCTCGGACGGTTCCGGGCGCTTACGTACTTCGAGGACAGCATGGCTGACAATGCCAAGCGCCGCTTTGCGCGCATCGATCGTCTCCCCCCCTACGTTTTCAATATCACCGCCGAACTGAAGATGGCCGCCCGCCGCCGTGGCGAGGACATCATCGACTTCAGTATGGGCAATCCGGACGGCGCCACCCCGCCGCATATCGTCGAGAAGCTGGTGCAGGTCGCCCAGCGCGAAGACACCCACGGCTACTCCACTTCCCGCGGCATACCGCGCCTGCGCCGCGCCATCTCGCGCTGGTACAAGGACCGCTATGACGTGGAGATCGACCCGGAAAGCGAAGCCATCGTCACCATCGGCTCCAAGGAAGGCCTGGCACACCTGATGCTGGCCACCCTGGACCACGGCGACACCGTACTGGTGCCCAACCCCAGCTACCCGATTCACATCTATGGCGCGGTGATTGCCGGCGCTCAGGTGCGCTCGGTGCCGCTGGTACCGGGCGTGGACTTCTTCGCCGAGCTGGAGCGGGCCATCCGCGAAGCCATCCCGAAACCGAAGATGATGATCCTCGGCTTCCCCTCCAACCCCACCGCGCAGTGTGTGGAGCTGGACTTCTTCGAGCGGGTGGTGGCCCTGGCCAAGCAGTATGACGTGCTGGTGATCCACGACCTGGCCTACGCCGACATCGTCTACGACGGCTGGAAAGCCCCGTCGATCATGCAGGTGGAAGGCGCCAAAGATATCGCGGTGGAATTCTTCACCCTGTCCAAGAGCTACAACATGGCCGGCTGGCGCATCGGCTTCATGGTGGGCAATCCGGAGCTGGTCAGCGCCCTGGCGCGGATCAAGAGCTATCACGACTACGGCACCTTCACCCCACTGCAGGTAGCGGCGATTGCCGCCCTGGAAGGTGATCAGCAGTGCGTGCGCGATATCGCCGAGCAGTACCGGCAGCGCCGCAACATGCTGGTCAAGGGCCTGCACGAAGCTGGCTGGATGGTGGAGAAGCCCAAGGCCTCCATGTATATCTGGGCCAAGATTCCCGAGCCCTATGCCCATATGGGCTCGCTGGAGTTCGCCAAGAAGCTGCTGCTGGAGGCCAAGGTCTGCGTCTCGCCGGGCCTGGGCTTCGGCGACTACGGCGACGACCACGTGCGCTTCGCCCTGATCGAGAACCAGGACCGTACCCGTCAGGCCATCCGCGGCATCAAGGCGATGTTCCGTGCCGACGGCCTGCTCGAGGCGCCGCCAGCCAAGCCGAAACGCGCCACCGGCAGGGCCAAGCCTGCAGCGGTGTAAGAAGGCCAAGGCCCCGACCCGAGTCGGGGCCTTTTCATTTCAGCCCGAGTAATCCAGCGCCGTCCAGGCCCGCGACAAGTCGCTGGCAATGCTGCACCCGGGCCGCTCCAGGGCCTCACCGGCGCCATGGGCCAGGCGTGTGACTTCGCCCTCGCCACCGCGCTCGGTCAGCCACTGCAGGCGCCCGCAATTGGGCGTTTCGATCACGTAGCTAGCGGCGATGCTCGACTCCTGCCCCGGTAGCTTGACCACGTCGAGCACCCTGCCAGCCTCCTCCACCCGCTTGCCGTCGCGCACCAGCACGGCCCAGGCCGCGCCGCCCTCAATCACCAGATAGGCGCCGTTGGCCTTGGGTTGTTCCAGTTGCGGCTGGGCACAGCCCGCCAGCACGGCCAACAGCAGAAATGTCATCAGCTTGTGGTGCATATAAGCGACTCCTGTTCCGACTTCGGTTGCGATGCGCCGACGGCACTTGAGCTGTACTATTATCCAGTAGTGTTTATTTGTACAGTATTTTTCGTTTACTCTTGTGCGGCCCTGGAACCCGAGGAGATCGACCATGCTGGACGTACTGCAGCTGAAGAACAAAGTGAACCAGATGCCACTGGAGAGCATCCGCGCCACGGTCGACGAGCTGCGCTTGGAAGGCCTGGTCACCGGCAGCAAGACGCCCTTCAAGCGGGTGCATTTCAACACCTGTTTCGCCGAGATCGAGGCGCTGCTGCAACGCGCCGGCTATCACCGCCAGGTCGACGTGGTCGGCTACCAGGGCCAGGCCTACGCGCTGTTCGATCCAGGCCGCTGGGAAGCGGTGGAGGTGCTGCGCTGGCTCAAGGAGTATGTCGAGGAAGCGCAGCGCCAGCGTGTCTGAAGCGGTGAGGCGCCGAACCAAAAGCGCTCACGCTGGCACACACCAGGCCCCCGCACGGTGCAGATGCTTGCACAGCCCTACTCCTGCAACAGCCAAGTCGCCCCGCCCGAGAAACCACCTAAACCACTGACCATCAAGGCTTTATAGGAAATTCAGGGCAAAGAAGACGGCCTTACTGGCGACGCTCTCAGAGCACTCTGGAAAACTGGCAAGCGCCTTGCACAGGCCTAGTCAGATTCCAGCGCAGCACACCAACGGTGGTGAGCCGCGGATCACGGACAACGGCGTCCGTCAGAACTCCCTCCCCCATCGGGCGTTCTGGCGTACGCCGTTTTTTATTGCCCATGAAAAGGAACACCCCATGAGTGAGCGTGATTCGAAAAAACCGGTCGACAACAGCCGCCGTAATTTCCTCAAGCAGTCCATCGCCATCGCCGGCACCGTCGGCGGCATCGCCGCCCTGGGCCTGTCCGCCCCCGGTTTCCTGCGCAGCGCTGCCTACGCCGCCGGCTCCGATGCCCCGGAAAAGGCCGCGCTCAAAATCGGCTTCATTCCGCTGACCGATTGCGCCTCGGTGGTGGTCGCCGCCACCCAGGGCTTCGCCGCCAAGTATGGTCTGACCATCACCCCGAGCAAGGAGGCCTCCTGGGCCGGCGTGCGCGACAAGCTCAACACCGGCGAGCTGGATGCCTCGCACGTGCTCTACGGCATGATGTACAGCTCCCAGCTCGGTCTCGCCGGCCCGCAGAAGGACATGGCTGTGCTCATGGGCCTCAACCAGAACGGTCAGGCCATCACCCTGTCCAAGCAGCTCAAGGAAGCAGGCGTTACCACCGGCGAGCAGCTTGCCGCACATATCAAAAAGGGTGGCAACCCGCTGACCTTCGCCCAAACCTTCCCCACCGGCACCCACGCCATGTGGCTGTACTACTGGCTGGCCCACCACGGCATCAACCCCTTCACCGACGTGAAGACCATTACCGTGCCGCCGCCCCAGATGGTGGCCAACATGCGCGTCGGCAACATGGACGGCTTCTGCGTCGGCGAGCCCTGGGGCGCACGGGCGATCTTCGACAAGATCGGCTTCACCGCCACCACCACCCAGCAGATCTGGGCCGACCATCCGGAGAAGGTGCTCGGCTGCTCCCGTGAGTTCGTCGAGCAGAACCCCAATACCGCCCGCGCCCTGGTCATGGCCCTGCTCGACGCCAGTCGCTTCATCGAGGCCAGCGCGGAGAACAAGAAAGCCACCGCCAAGCTGATTTCCGGCAAGGCCTACGTCAACGCGCCGACCGAGGTGATCGAGCAGCGCTTCCTCGGCAACTATGAAGATGGCCTGGGCAATAGCTGGGAGGACAAGAACCCGATGGCCTTCTGCAAGGACGGCAGCGTGAACTTCCCCTACCACTCCGACGGCATGTGGTTTCTCACCCAGTTCAAGCGCTGGGGCCTGCTCAAAGACGACCCGGACTACGCCGCCGTGGCCGCCCAGGTCAACCAGACCAAGCTCTACAGCGAGGCTGCCGGCGCTCTCGGCATCGCCGTGCCAAGCAGCCCGCTGCGCAGCAGCACCCTGATCGACGGCAAGGTCTGGGACGGTTCCAACCCGGCCGCCTACGCCGCGTCCTTCGCGATCAAGGCCTGAGGAGGTAAGTGAGCATGAATGCCCCTGTCAACGCGCCACTGCCGGTGGTCAAAGCCACCACGTCCAGCGTGCCTCCGCGTCCGGCATCGCCGGTCGCGGAGGCGCTCGCCGCCCTGTGCAAGGCGGCCATCCCGCCACTGCTCGGGATCGCCCTGTTCATCGGCCTCTGGGCCCTGGTGGCAACTCGCAGCGAAGGTCTGCCGGGCCCGCTGTCAACCTGGTACGCGGCGCTGGAACTGTTTGCTGATCCGTTCTACGACAATGGCCCCAACGACATGGGCATCGGCTGGAACATTCTCAACTCGCTCGGTCGGGTTGGTGTCGGCTTCGGCCTGGCGGCGCTGATTGGCATCCCGCTGGGCTTCGCCATCGGCCGCTTCGCCTTCCTCGCCGGCATGCTTGCACCGATCATCAGCCTGCTGCGTCCGGTATCACCACTGGCCTGGCTGCCTATCGGCCTGCTGGTGTTCGAGGCCGCCGGCCCCGCCTCGATTTGGGTGATCTTCATCAGCTCGATCTGGCCGATCATTCTCAACACGGCCGCCGGCGTGGCCAGCGTGCCGCAGGACTACCTCAACGTGGCCCGCGTGCTCAAGCTGTCGGAGTTCAAGGTGCTGACCCGCATCCTGTTCCCCGCCGTGCTGCCGCACCTGATGACCGGTATCCGCCTGGCCATCGGCGTGGCCTGGCTGGTGATCGTCGCCGCGGAAATGCTCACCGGCGGCGTCGGTTTGGGCTTCTGGGTATGGGACGAGTGGAACAACCTCAACGTCGAACACATCCTCATTGCCATCATCATCGTCGGTCTGGTCGGCCTAGCCCTGGAGCAGGCGCTCCTGCTGCTGGCCAAGCGCTTCGACTACGCGAATTAAGGAGCCGATCATGGAAAAGTTCGTTGAGCTGACCGCCGTCAGCAAACACTTCGACACCAAGAAGGGGCGTTTCCAGGCCCTCAGTGACGTCAACCTGAGCATCGCCAAGGGCGAGTTCGTCTCGCTGATCGGCCACTCCGGCTGCGGCAAGTCGACCGTGCTCAACCTGATCGCCGGCCTGCTAGAGGCCAGCGAGGGCGGGCTGATCTGCAACGGCCGGGAGATCGACGGTCCCGGCCCGGAGCGCGCCGTGGTGTTCCAGAACCACAGCCTGCTGCCCTGGATGACCTGCTTCGGTAACGTCCACCTGGCGGTGGAGCGGGTGTTCGGCGGCAAGGAAAGCAAGGCGCAGCTGAAGGAGCGCACCCTGCAGGCGCTGAACATGGTCGGCCTGAGCCACGCCACTCACAAGCATCCCAACGAGATCTCCGGCGGCATGAAGCAACGCGTCGGCATCGCCCGCGCCCTGGCCATGGAGCCCAAGGTACTGCTGATGGACGAGCCGTTCGGCGCCCTCGACGCCCTCACCCGCGCCCACCTGCAGGACGAGTTGCTGCGCATCGTCGGCCAGACCCATAGCACGGTGGTCATGGTGACCCACGAAGTGGACGAAGCGGTACTGCTCTCTGATCGCATCGTGATGATGACCAACGGCCCGGCAGCGACCATCGGCGATATCGTGCAGGTCGAGCTGGCCCGCCCGCGCGACCGCCTCGCGTTGGCCAACGACAGCCAGTACCACGAGTACCGCACGGCCGTGCTGGAGTTCCTCTACCAGCGCCAGCAACGCCCGGCGGCCTGACCCAGCAATGCACTGACGAAGCCCGGCCACAAACCGGGCTTATCCCTGCTCCTAGCTCAGGAGTGCGCCAGCGGCATTACCCTTGCACAGCTTGCCGAGGTTGCGTCTTGTAACCACTGGCTGATGCAATCAACCACAGCCTGAGGTGCACGCAGCCAGGCGCTATGCGGGTTCTCATGCGGTGGGCGCGGTGAAGCCAGATACAGCAGCTGCGGCTCGACCTGGATCAGTTCGGCCAGGCCCTGCGTGGATGCAGGCGGGGCGAACTTGTCACCCTCAATCTGGATATACAGCGAGGCCACCCGGTTGCGCGCTGCCGGAGCCAGGGTCAATCCCAGATGGCGATAGTGACCACTGAAAGCCACCCGCCCCCAGTCGCGCATCAGCGAACGCGCCTCGCGGCCACCGAAGCCAAGCCGCTGCCCGGGCAGATGACCGAGCAGGCTGGCGAGCAGCCCGAACAGCAGCGCCACGCTCGGTGTCAGCAGGCGACTCGGTCCCTGCCAGTGACGATAGTGGATATTGCCGCAGGCCACGCCGATCACCGCCACCGGGCTGTCCGGATTAGCCGCGGCATAGAGCGTGGCGATATGGCCGCCGAGGCTGTGCCCCAGCAGCACCGGCACGGCCTGGGGAAAATGCCGTCGCGCCAGCTGCAGCAGTTTGGGCAGGAATTCCTCGATCAGTTGGCGGTAGCCATAATTAAAGCGCCAGCCAGGCCTCGGCAGACTCTCGCCCTGCCCAGGCCAATCGGCTACCAGCACATTGTGACCGGCCGCCACCAGGCGTTGGGCCAGGCCTGCATACTTGCGTGCCGTGACCCCCAGGGCCGGCAGGATCACTACCGTTCTACTCGCTTCGGGGTGCGCCGCATAGAGAGTGACCGGGCAATGGAACTTGCCACCGGCGAACTGTAAGGCATCGACCATGGCACTCACTCCTGTTGCTGTTGCGGCGAATCTAGAGCAAGTGCTCTAGAAATTCCACAGCGCGCAGAGCGGACACTGCCACCTCAAGACAGCTGGAAAAAGCAAAAAAATGCCGCGATGTTCGCGGCAGGAGAGGTGAGCAAGAATCGGCCTGTATCAACCGTGATGTTCAACTTCCTGTGTGACAGGAAGATGACCAGCCAACACAGGCAGGTCGTGTGGGGCCTCCAGGCGCTGCTGCAGGCGCTCGACGAAACGCCCGGCGTCTGCCTGGCTGCGGAATGGCACATCGCAACCATCCAGCCTGACGATCCAGCCACCCGGGGCCGCTTCGGTCACGCTAATGTCCATGGTGTTCTCCCCTCTGGGTAATGGCCAAAGCCAGGCGAGCATAGGCCAGGGTCGTGGCCGCTCGAAAGTTCGATTTCGTCTAGGCCCATAACCGATCATGCTGAACCAGATAGCGGCATGCACTGCTCTAGCTCGCACGTTCAGGGACCGTTAACTGCGCCAGATTGAAACAGCGCCAGGTTGCCGGCAGATGACAGCGAGGGCTATCGTGGAGCATCGTCTTGGAAGGAGCGCACCATGCCCTGGTATGCCTGGCTGATCATCGCACTGGCCCTTGGCTCGATCCTCGGTAGCCTATTGCTGCTGCGCGACAGCGCGCACCGATTACCGCTAACGGAAGAGCAGCTCAAGCGTATCCGCGAGCGCAATGCCGAGGCCGATGCGCAGGACGCCAAGGACCGCTGACCCGACGCACGCAAGGAAGCGGCATGCCCTCATTGTATTCGTACCTGATACTGCCCCTATCCGCGCTTGGGCTGGGCCTCGGCCTTGGCTACGTCGACGTCGTGGGGGCCGTATTGACCGTCCTCTACCTGGCCTGGGTCCTTCGGGGTGAGGCCTTGCTGCCACGCTGGCTATGGTGGAGTGGCGGTCTGCTCGGCGGTATTGCCCTTGCCGCCCACCTGCTGCCGGGCTTCCAGCCCATGCTGCTGTGGCCCGCCCGGCAGCTCAGCAACGATGCCCCGCCCTTCGTCCTGCGCCTGTCCTGGGACAAACTGCTGCTCGGTCTAATACTGCTGGCCTGGTGGCTGTCCCGAGCAAGGCCACTGGCACGGCACGTGCGCCTGGCGGCGCTGATAGGCGTAGCCACCCTGCTGCTGGTACCGCTGCTGGCCATGGCTCTGGGCGTGGTGGGCTGGCAGCCCAAATGGCCGGAGCAACTGTGGCTCTGGCTAGCGGTGAACCTGGGCGTGGCGGTGCTGGCGGAGGAGCTGCTGTTCCGCGCCTGGCTGCAACCCGTGCTGGTGGCGCGTCTGGGTGCGGCACGCGGGATAGTGCTGACCGCCCTGCTGTTCGGCGCAGCGCATCTGCCCTTCAGCCCATTGTTCGCCCTGGTGGCCGGCTTAGCCGGACTGGGTTATGGCCTAGTGTTCCATCTCAGCGGCCGGCTATGGCCGGCGCTGTTGCTGCATGGTGCGGTCAATCTGACGCACTTGCTGTTGCTGAGCTACCCGCTACGTTCGGTCTGACATCAATGCCGTAGGGCGCAAAAATGCGCTGCATCTCGCCATTATCACGCAACAACTGCAGGGCCCTACGAAAGTCTGCGGCACTGATAGGCGCCTGTGGGCTGAGGATGGCGTAATGCCGGTAGCGCTGATCCTCCCAGTCCGACACCAGCAACTGCTCACGCAGCTGTGGTTGCTCGCGCAGGCGGGCACCAAGCCAGGAGCGGGTGATCGGTGCAACATCGGCGCGCCCCAGCAACACCAGACGGAGGTTACTCTCGTGGGAATAGGTCAGTACCGCGTTGAAATGCTCTTCGAGCCACTTGGGATCGTTGTTGAAACCGGCAAAACCGTAGTGGTAACCGTTGAATAGCGCCATGCGCTTATTCATCAGGTCGTCGAAGTAGCGCTGGTCACGCTCCGGCGCTCGGCGAGCCACCAGCACTTCGGCATCCTCCAGCCCCATATCGATACGGGTGCCGGCAATACCCTGCCAGTTCCAGTCGGGATTCTCGAAAATCGCGACATGCACGCGCGCCTCACGGAAATCGTCGAAACGGCGGTTGAGCGAGGTGGCGCGCAGGCCAAAGCGGTGCTGGGTCTGTACCGTATTGAGGGCGGCGACCAGCTCGCCGAGCAGGCCGCGGTGCGCATCCTGCTCGGGTTTGATCACATAAGGCGGGAAATGCACGGCGGCAATCACCACTTCATCCGCTGCACGGGCACCCGAGCTGAACAGCACCGCCAGCAGCAGAGCGCCAAGCAATCCCTGTCGACGCCGACACATATTGACCTCAAGGACAACGTAGCTGCACGAAGACTAGCCCAGCCGCAAGGCGGCGTAAATCAATACCACCGCGCACTCAGCGCGGCATGGGGTTGGCCGCCTCGGCCACGGCATCTGCCGCAGCCCGCAGGTGATAACGACTGACCAGTTCGCCGAGTTCGCCGCTTTCCTGCAGCCTCTGCAGCAGCCCGGCCAGCTGCGAGGCATCCAGAGGCCCCTGTGGACGCAGCAGGGCATGGTGGTGGTAAATCTGATCAGTGCGTTCGGACACCAGCAAGCGTGCGCTCTCCTGCGGGTGCTCGAGCTGGTAAAGGCGCAGGTAGGAGCGCGTTACCACACTGATGTCGGCTCGGCCATGCAGCAGCATGCGCAGGTTGCTGTCATGGGAATAGGTCAGCACCGCGTTGAACTGGCGACCCAGAAACTCCTGATCGGAATTGAAGCCGGCGAATCCGTAGTGATAACCGCTGTACAGGGCCATGCGCTTGTCACCCACACGGTCGAAGTAGTGCTGGTCACGCCCCTCTTCCGCGCGCGCCACATAGACCTCGGCATCGGTGATCTGCAGATCGAGCTTCTGCAGGGGAATGCCCTGCCAGCCCCAGTCGGGCGACTCGAACAGAATGATGTCATAGCGAGCCTGCAGCAGGTCACGATAACGGCGGGTTACGGAAGTGGGAACCAGATCGAAGCGATAGTCCTGCTGGGCCTGGTTGAGCGCCTCCAGCAGTTCCGGCAGCAGCCCCGAGGGCGCAGTGCTCTCGGGTTTAACCACATAGGGCGGAAAGTGATAGGCGCCGACTCGCACGCGCTGCTCGGCCTGGACTTTTGGCATGCACAGCACGAGTGCTGACAGCAGCAGACAATTGAGAAGGCGCAATGCCAGAACCTCGACAGGGAGAAAGCCGGATAAAGCGACACATCCCTGTGGCCAGAGCTGACCGCTGACCAGCCCTGAAAGCAGCTTAGCCTATCCGTCAGGATTCCTTGAAGACCAGGGCCAGTGCCTCCTCGGCGAGCTGGTCCAGGGTCATCTTGCCACCCGGGCGGAACCAGGTGGTGGTCCAGCTCAGCGCGCCGGTCAGGAAACGCCGCAACACGAAAGGATCGGCCTTGAAGAAGCCGGCGGCACGCGCCTCGCCGAGCACGTCCAGCCAGATCTGCTCGTAGCTGTCACGCAGGCTGAGGATATAGGCCTGGCTCTCCTCGGAGAGCGAGCGCCATTCGTATACCAGCACCCCCATGGCCTCGCCGGTGCCGCCCATGATCGACTGCAGCTCGCAGCGGATCAGCCCCAGCACCCGCTCGCGCGGGCCGCGGGCCTCGTCTAGGGCGGCGCGCATCAGCGCGGTGTTGTAGAGGATGGTTTCCTCCATCACCGCCTTGAGGATTTCGTCCTTGCTCTTGAAGTGGTGAAAGATGCTGCCGGACTGGATACCCACGGCGCTGGCCAGATCGCGGACCGTGGTGCGCTCGTAGCCCTTGCTGCGGAACAGGTGGGCGGCGGTCTGCAGCAGCTTGCCGCGAGCGCTGTCCGGGTCGGTCAGCTCGCCATTGGCGACCAGCTTCTGCATCACTTTTCGGGCTTTCTGTTCGTCCAGGCTCATCGCTCCCCCAGCTTGCGCTCGCATACAGCGCCGATTGTACGCGAGGCTCATGCATACCGAGCAAGCGCTTGGGTAAAAAGAAGCACGCAAAGGCTTTTCAACCAAGCGCTTGCTTGGTAGCCTTCACGACATCTGCTCCCGCACGGACTCACAACCATGACCACGACCGTACGTATCGGCTGCGCCTCCGCCTTCTGGGGCGACACCTCCACCGCCGCCGCCCAGCTGGTTCGCGGCGCCGAACTGGACTACCTGGTGTTCGACTACCTGGCCGAAGTGACCATGTCGATCATGGCCGGCGCGCGCATGAAGAAGCCGGACGAGGGCTATGCCACCGACTTCGTCGAGGTGATGGCACCGCTGCTCGGCGAAATCGCCGAAAAACGCATCCGGGTGATCAGCAATGCCGGCGGGGTCAACCCGAGCGCCTGCGCCGCTGCCCTGGCTGCCGCCTGCGAGAAGGCTGGAGTGAGCCTGAAGATTGCCGTGCTGCATGGCGACAACCTGCAACCCAAACTGGGCGAGCTGGCCAAGGCCGGCACCGTGGAGATGTTCAGCGGCGCCCCGCTGCCGCCGATGTGCGTGTCGGTCAATGCCTACCTGGGCGCACCGGGCATCGTCGCCGCGCTTGAGGCTGGTGCGGACATCGTGATCACCGGCCGCGTGGTCGACAGTGCCGTGGTCAGCGCTGCCCTGGTGTACGAGTTCGGCTGGGCCTGGAGCGACTACGACAAGCTGGCACAGGCCGCCCTGGCCGGTCATATCATCGAATGCGGCGCGCAGTGCACCGGTGGCAACTTCACCGACTGGCGCGACGTGCCGGACTACGAACATATCGGCTTCCCCATCGTGGAAGTCGGCGCTGACGGCAGCTTCGTGGTCGCCAAGCCGGAAGGCACCGGCGGCCTGATCTCCACCCTGTCGGTCGGCGAGCAGATGCTCTACGAGATCGGCGATCCGCGTGCCTACTACCTGCCCGACGTGGTCTGCGATTTCACCCAGGTGCAGCTGCGCCAGGTCGGCGACAATCGCGTCGAGCTGAAAGGCGCACGAGGCCTGGCGCCCACCGCGCAGTACAAGGTCAGCGCCACCCACCCGGATGGCTTCCGCTGCACCGCCAGCTGCCTGCTGGCCGGCATCGACGCCGTCGCCAAGGCCGAGCGGGTCAGCCAGGCGATCATCGCCAAGACCGAGGAAATGTTCGCCGCACGCGGCTGGGGCCCCTACAAAGAGGTGTGCATCGAGCTGCTCGGCTCGGAAGCCACCTATGGCCCGCAAGGCCAACGCCGCGACACCCGCGAGGTGGTGGTGAAGATCGGCGTGCGCCATGCCAAGAAAGAAGCCTTGATTTTGTTCTCCCGCGAGATCGCCCAGGCCGCGACCGGCATGGCGCCGGGCCTGACTGGCATCGTCGGCGGCCGCCCCACCGTGTACCCGGTGATCCGCCTGTTCAGCTTCCTGGTGGACAAGGGCGCATGCAGCCTGGAAGTGGAATTGAACGGTGAGCGCCACCCGCTCACCCTGCCTCAGCTGGACGCCTTCAGCTCGGCGCAGATCGCCGACGCAGTTGCCGTAATCGCACCGGTCGGCAACGCCGACACTACCGTGCCGCTGGTCAAGCTGGCCGTGGCCCGCTCCGGCGACAAGGGCAACCACAGCAATATCGGTGTGATGGCAAGAAAGCCCGAGTATCTGGCGTGGATCGCCGCTGCGCTGAGCGAGGCTGCCGTGGCCGAATGGATGCAGCATGTGCTCGATGGCCAGACCGGCAAGGTCAGCCGCTGGTACCTGCCCGGCAGCCACAGCCTTAACTTCCTGCTGGAGAACGCCCTGGGTGGCGGCGGCGTGGCCAGCCTGCGCATCGACCCGCAGGGCAAGGCATTCGCCCAGCAGTTGCTGGAGTTCCCGGTGCCGGTGCCCAAGGCCCTGGCCGAGCAGCTGTAACGCACAGATTTCCGGTGACAGCGGACAGGAGCCGCTGCCCACCCTACGACGAGGACGATAACAACAATGGCATACGACTCAGTCTTCAAACCCGGCCTGTTCGCCGACCAGACTATTCTGGTCACCGGCGGCGGCAGCGGCATCGGCCGCTGCGTGGCGCATGAACTGGCCTATCTGGGGGCCCATGTGGTGCTGGTCGGACGCAAGCTGGAGAAGCTTGAAAGCACCTGCGCCGAGATTATCGGGGACGGCGGCAGCGCCAGCTTCAAGGTCTGCGACATCCGCGAGGAAGAGGCGGTCAAGGCGATGGTCGCCCAGGTGCTGGCCGAGCGTGAGCGCATTCACCACCTGGTCAACAACGCCGGCGGCCAGTTCCCGGCTCCCCTGATCGGCATCAACCAGAAGGGCTTCGAGACCGTCGTACGCACCAACCTGGTGGGCGGCTTCCTGGTCGCTCGCGAAGTCTTCACCCAGAGCCTGTGCAAGCACGGCGGCAGCATCGTCAACATGCTCGCCGACATGTGGGGCGGCATGCCCGGCATGGGCCACTCCGGCGCCGCCCGCGCCGGCATGGAGAACTTCACCAAGACCGCAGCCTTCGAGTGGGGCCACTGCAACGTGCGGGTCAATGCGGTGGCACCGGGCTGGATCGCCTCCAGCGGCATGGACACCTACCCCGAGTCGATGAAGAGCCTGATCCGCAATCTCAAGGAGCACGTGCCGCTGCAGCGCATCGGCACCGAGTCGGAAGTGGCCGCGGCCATCGTCTTCCTGCTGTCGCCGGGCGCCAACTTCATCAACGGCAACACCATCCGCATCGACGGCGCCGCCAGCCTCGGCACCCGCGCCTGGCCGCTGGCCAAGGCGAAGAAGAGCGAGTCCTACAACGGCTTCCACCGGGCCTACATGCCCGACGTGTTCAAGGAGTAAGTCATGCCGGTCATCCAGAGCGACATCGACGTCCATGGCGACGCCTTCGCGCAGAATCGTCAGGCCATGCTGACCGCCATCGCCAGCTTCCGCGACGTGGAACAGAAGGTGCTGGACAAGGCCGCCGAGGCCAAGCCCAAGTTCGTCAAGCGCGGCCAGCTGCTGCCGCGCGAGCGTATCAACCTGCTGCTCGACCCGGGCGCGCCCTTCCTTGAGCTGTCCTCGCTAGCCGGCTACAAGCTGCACGACGACAAGGACGGTACCCAGGCCGGCGGCGGCATCATCGCCGGCATCGGCTACGTGGCTGGCGTGCGCTGCCTGGTGATCGCCAACAACAGCGCGATCAAGGGCGGCACCATCTCCCCCACCGGTCTGAAGAAATCCCTGCGCCTGCAGCAGATCGCCGTGGAGAACAAGCTGCCGGTGATCACCCTGGCCGAGAGCGGCGGCGCCAACCTCAACTACGCCGCCGACATCTTCGTCGAAGGAGCGCGCGGCTTCGCCAACCAGGCGCGCATGTCGGCCATGGGCCTGCCGCAGATCACCGTGGTACACGGCTCCAGCACCGCCGGCGGCGCCTACCAGCCTGGCCTGTCCGACTACGTGGTGGTGGTGCGCGGCAAGGCCAAGATGTTCCTGGCTGGCCCGCCCCTGCTGAAAGCCGCGACCGGCGAGATCGCCACCGACGAGGAACTGGGCGGCGCCGAGATGCACGCCCAGGTCGCGGGTACCGCCGAGTACCTGGCCGAGAACGATGCCGACGGCGTGCGCCTGGCTCGCGAGATCACCGGCCTGCTGCCGTGGAACCAACAACTGCCCGCACGTGAGAAACGCACCTGGCGCGAGCCGCTGTACCCAGCCGAGGAACTGCTGGGCATCGTCCCGGCGGATGCCAAGAAGCCCTACGACGTGCGCGAGATCATCGCGCGCATCGCCGATGGCTCGGAGTTCCTCGACTTCAAGAACGAGTTCGACAGCCAAACCGTTTGCGGCCACCTGGCCATCGAGGGCCAGCCCTGCGGCTTCATCGGCAACAACGGCCCGATCACCCCGAGAGGGGCCGCGAAAGCCGCGCAATTTATCCAGCTGTGCGAGCAGAGCAATACGCCGATCCTGTTCTTCCACAACACCACCGGCTTCATGGTCGGCACCGAGTCGGAACAGAACGGCGTGATCAAGCACGGTTCCAAGCTGATCCAGGCCGTGGCCAACGCCACTGTGCCCAAGCTGACCATCGTCGTCGGCGGCTCCTACGGCGCCGGCAACTACGCCATGTGCGGCCGCGGTCTCGATCCACGCTTCATCTTCGCCTGGCCCAACAGCAAGACCGCCGTAATGGGCGGTGCCCAGGCCGGCAAGGTGTTGCGCATCGTCACCGAGGACAAGCACCGCAAGGAAGGCAAGGAGGCCGACCCGAAAATGCTCGACATGCTGGAAATGGCCACCGCGCAGAAGCTCGACAGCCAGTCCACCGCGCTCTACGGCACCGCCAGCCTGTGGGACGACGGCCTGATCGATCCGCGTGACACGCGCAAGCTGCTCGGCTTCCTGCTGGATATCTGCGCCGAAGCCGCCGTGCGGCCACTCAAATCCAACACCTTCGGCGTGGCCCGACTCTGACCGTAGGGCGGGTGCAACCCGCGTAACCCCAACGCGGGTTCCACCCGCCCTACCTCATCCCTTTCGAGATCCCAGGAGAACAACAAGATGATCTTTACCCAGGAACACGAAGAACTCCGCCGCACCGTACGCAACTTTGTCGACAAGGAAATCAACCCGCACGTCGACGAGTGGGAAAAGGCCGGCCGCTTCCCGATCCACGAAATCTTCAAGAAAGCCGGCGACCTCGGCCTGCTGGGCATCTCCAAGCCAGAGAAATTCGGCGGTATGGGCCTGGACTACAGCTACTCGATCGTTGCCGCCGAAGAGTTCGGCACCATCCGTTGCGGCGGCATCCCGATGTCCATCGGCGTGCAGACCGACATGTGCACCCCGGCCCTGGCCCGCTTCGGCTCCGATGAGCTGCGCGAGCAGTTCCTCAAGCCGGCGATCGCCGGCGACATGGTCGGCTGCATCGGCGTTTCCGAGGTCGGCGCCGGTTCCGACGTGGCCGGCCTGAAGACCACCGCGCGCAAGGACGGCGACGACTACGTGATCAACGGCAGCAAGATGTGGATCACCAACTCGCCGTCGGCCGACTTTATCTGCCTGCTGGCCAACACCAGCGACGACAAGCCGCACGTCAACAAGTCGCTGATCGTGGTGCCGATGAACACCCCGGGCATCACCGTCAGCCCGCATCTGGACAAGCTCGGCATGCGCAGCTCGGAAACCGCCCAGGTGTTCTTCGACAATGTGCGCGTGCCACAGCGCTATCGCATCGGCCATGAAGGCGCCGGTTTCATGATGCAGATGCTGCAGTTCCAGGAGGAACGCCTGTTCGGCGCGGCCAACATCATCAAGGGCCTGGAGTACTGCGTCGACTCCACCATCGAGTACTGCAAGCAGCGGCAGACCTTTGGCAGTCCGCTGATCGACAACCAGGTCATCCACTTCCGTTTGGCCGAGCTGCAGACCGATATCGAGTGCCTGCGCGCCCTGGTCTACCAGGCCACCGAGCAGTACGTGAAAGGCCGCGACGTGACCAAGCTGGCCTCCATGGCCAAGCTCAAGGCTGGCCGCCTTGGCCGTGAAGTCTCCGACGCCTGCCTGCAGTACTGGGGCGGCATGGGCTTCATGTGGGACAACCCGGTATCGCGCGCCTATCGCGACGTGCGCCTGGTGTCGATTGGCGGCGGCGCCGACGAGATCATGCTCGGCATCATCTGCAAGCTGATGGGCATTCTGCCCGGCAAAAAGAAGGGCTGAGGACGCGACCATGGCCGAACTGCCGAACTGCCAAACCCTGCTGTTGGAACAAGTCGAGGGCGTGCTCTACGTCACCCTCAACCGCCCGGACAGCCGTAACGCCATGAGCCTGGCCATGGTCGAGGAGCTGCGCGCGGTGCTCGCGGCCGTACGTGGCGACCAGGGCGTGCGCGCCCTGGTCCTGCGCGGTGCCGACGGCCACTTCTGCGCCGGCGGCGATATCAAGGACATGGCCGGGGCGCGAGCCAAAGGTGGTGACGCCTACCGCGACCTCAACCGCGCCTTCGGCCGCCTGCTGGAAGAAACCCAGGAGGCGCCTCAGGTTCTGGTCGCGGTGTTGGAAGGTGCGGTGCTCGGCGGCGGCTTCGGCCTGGCCTGCGTCTCCGATATCGCCATCGCCCACCAGGGCGCCAAGTTCGGCCTGCCGGAAACCAGCCTGGGGATTCTGCCGGCACAGATCGCCCCCTTCGTGGTCAAGCGCATCGGCCTGACCCAGGCCCGTCGCCTGGCCCTGACCGCCGCCCGCTTCGACGGTACCGAGGCCCTGCGCCTGGGCCTGGTGCACTTCTGCGAAGGCGATGACCAGGCACTGGTCGACCGCCTCGCCGAGTGCCTGCAACAGGTACGCCAGTGCGCCCCCGGCGCCAATGCGGCGACCAAGGCGCTGCTGCTGGCCACCGAAACGGAGAACCTCGCCGGCCTGCTCGACCGTGCGGCTGGCCAGTTCGCCGAGGCCGTGCTGGGCAGCGAAGGCGTGGAAGGCACCATGGCTTTCGTGCAGAAACGCAAGCCCAAGTGGGCGGAGTAACGCTCCCCTCTCCCATTCATGGGAGAGGGGCCGGGGGAGAGGGTCGGGCCTGGCCTCCCTCTCCCCAACCCTCTCCCCTCGGGGAGAGGGAACAAATCGAAGTAGCCCGGATGCAATCCGGGAACCGACACCCCGGATTGCATCCGGGCTACGACTAGCAGGAGCACGACGATGCCCGCCTTCAACAAGATCCTGATCGCCAACCGCGGTGAAATCGCCTGCCGCGTCATGCGCACCGCCAAGGAACTCGGCTACCGCACCGTGGCGGTGTACTCCGCGGCCGACGCCGGTGCCCGCCATGTGCAGGTGGCCGACGAGGCCGTGTGCATCGGCCCGGCGCAGGTCAACCAGTCCTATCTGGTGATCGACAACATCATCAAAGCGGCGCAGAAGACCGGCGCCGACGCCATCCACCCGGGCTACGGTTTCCTCTCCGAGAACGCCGATTTTGCCCGCGCCTGTGAGGCCGCCGGCATCGTCTTCATCGGCCCGACCGTGGAAGCCATCCACCTGATGGGCAGCAAGCGCCTGTCGAAGATTGCCATGCTCGAAGCCGGCGTGCCCTGCATTCCCGGCTACGAAGGCGCAGCCCAGGACGACGAGACTCTGGTGCGTGAAGCCGAGCGCATCGGCTACCCGCTGATGATCAAGGCCAGCGCCGGCGGCGGTGGTCGCGGCATGCGTCTGGTGCATCAGGCCAGCGAGCTGCAGGAGCAGATCCGCACCGCACGCTCGGAGGCGCAAAACGCCTTCGGTTCCGGCGAGCTGATTCTGGAGCGCGCGGTGATCCGCCCGCGTCACGTCGAGATTCAGGTGTTCGGCGACCAGCACGGCCACATCGTTTACCTCGGTGAGCGTGACTGCTCGGTGCAGCGCCGCCACCAGAAAGTGGTCGAGGAAGCGCCCTGCCCGGTGATGACCCCGGAACTGCGCCAAGCCATGGGCGAGGCGGCGGTCAAGGCCGCCGCGCGGGTCAACTATGTCGGCGCCGGGACCGTGGAATTCCTGCTCGATGCCAGCGGCGAGTTCTTCTTCCTGGAAATGAACACCCGCCTGCAGGTGGAACACCCGGTCACCGAACTGATCACCGGGCAGGACCTGGTGGCCTGGCAGATCCGCGTGGCCGAAGGCCAGGCGCTGCCGCTCAAGCAGGACGAGATCAGCCTCACCGGCCACGCCATGGAAGTGCGCCTGTACGCCGAGGATTCGGCGCACAACTTCCTGCCGCAGACCGGCCGCGTGCTGCGCTGGGAGCCGGAGCTGCTGGAAGGCATCCGCATCGACCATGGTCTGGTCGAAGGTCAGGAAGTCACGCCTTTCTACGACCCCATGCTGGCCAAGGTCATCGCCTACGGCGCGACCCGTGAGGACGCCCGCCGCAAGCTGGTGCGTGCCCTGGAGAACTGCGTGCTGCTGGGGGTCAACGGCAACCAGCGCTTCCTCGCCAACCTCTTGGCCAACCCGGAGTTCGCCGCCGGCAACGCCACCACGGCCTTTATCGCCGAGCACTTTGCCAGCGACGAAAGCCTGACCCCGCAGGCCCCGGCCGCCAGCGAGCTGGCCATCGCCGCCGCCCTGCTCTATCAGGAATCGGCCAACCGCCGCAGCCACCAGGCAAGTCTGGCCGGCTGGCGCAGTGCCGGCAGCGCGCCCTGGCGCTTTATCCTCAAGCAGGGCGAACACAAGCATGAGGTCGAGCTGGACGTGCTCGGCGATGGCGCCCAGCCGCAGCTACGCGCCCGCGTGGGTGACAGTCAGGTTGAACTGCGCCTGCTGGCCAGCGACGGCCGCTGGCTGACCCTGGAGCAGGACGGCATCCGCCGCCGCCAGGCCTACCACCACGACGGCGACCGCCTGTGGCTGTTCGGCCACTTCGGCAACCTGGACCTCACCGACGTGACCCATGAGCCGGCCGGTGGCCAGAACGCCGCCAGCTCCGGCGCGGTCAAGGCGCCGATGGACGGTGCCATCGTCGACGTGCTGATCGAGGAAGGCGCACGGGTGAGCAAGGGCCAACTGCTGGTGGTGCTGGAAGCCATGAAGATGGAACACCCGCTCAAGGCCGGCGTGGACGGCGTGGTCCGCCGGGTCGGCGTGAGCCAGGGCGACCAGGTCAAGAACCGTCAGCTGCTGGTGGAAATCGAGGCCGACCCAGCCTGATCGCCATGCGCCACTGGCTGATACCAAGCCCCGCGCCAGAGTCTTCTGGGCGGGGTTTACCCATTTCTGTGCAAGCGCCCTTATGGAGGCCAAATGTCACTTAACGGCAAGACCCTGTTCATCACCGGCGCCAGCCGCGGCATCGGCCGCGAGATCGCGCTCAAGGCCGCCGCCGACGGCGCCAATATCGTGGTCGCGGCCAAGAGCGCCGAGGCCCACCCGAAACTGCCGGGCACCATCTTCTCGGTGGCCGAGGAAATCGTCGCCGCCGGCGGCAAGGCCCTGCCCTTGCAGCTGGACGTGCGTGACGAAGAAGCCGTGAAGGTCGCCATGGCCCAGGCTGCCGAGCATTTCGGCGGCATCGACGCGCTGATCAACAACGCCGGTGCCATCCGCCTCAAGGGCGTCGAGCACCTGGAACCCAAGCGCTATGACCTGATGTTCCAGATCAACACCCGCGCGGTAATGGTCTGCAGCCAGGCGGCGCTGCCCTACCTGAAGAAAACCCAGGGCCATATCCTCAGCCTGTCGCCGCCCCTGAACCTCGACCCCAAGTGGTTCGCCAGCTACGGCCCCTACACCACCACCAAGTACGGCATGAGCATGCTGACTTTGGGGATGCACGAGGAATTCCGGAAGTACGGCATCAGCGTCAACGCGCTGTGGCCCAAGACCGTGATCGCCACCGCCGCCATCGAGTTCGAGGCCGGCGGCCCTGCCGTGATGAAGGCCGCGCGCCTGCCGGCGATCATGGCCGATGCCGCACACGCCATCCTCAGCAGCAGCGGGCGCAGCATCAGCGGCCGCCTGCTGATCGACGAGGAGATCCTGCGCGAACAGGGCCAGACCGACTTCGAGCAGTACCGCTATGACCCGTCCGGCAAGCTGATGACCGACCTGTTCGTCGATTAGCCCGGAGTAGCCGTTTCTCGTAGAGACCGACGCCAGTCAATTCTGGACAACAACTGAGCCCTCCACTGAGGGGGCTTAGCCGGACGCTGAAAACAGCCCCTCAGCCCGGCATCATCTCAATAGATTCCTCAATCCCGGCAGCCACTTGCGCCAAACGCAGGCGCAGAAGAAAACAAATAGCCTCGTCGCCCCCGAAGCTCAACAGCGTTACCTCGCCGCCATGCAGTTCGGCAATCCGCCGCACCATAAACAATCCCAGGCCGGCACCCGGACTGGTCTGCGCCTGACGGCCGCGGTAGTACTTGTGGAACAGTCGGTCGCGCTCGTCTTCGGCGATCAGCGCGCCCGGATGACGCACCTGCAGATCAACAACCCCATCCTGTTCGCTGGCCAGCAACTCGATAACCGCTCCCTGCGGTGCATGGCGATCGGCATTAGCCAGTAAATTACGAACAGCCACATGCAACAGACCCGCATCGCACCAATAGCTGCCTGTGTCCAGGCGATTGTCAAAGCTGATCCGCTCGCTGGGATAGCCACTTTGCAGCCCTGCCAGCAGCACACTCAGGTCACAGGCAGCAAAGCGCGATGCAGGCTGCGCATCGGCCATACGGTCGTAAGTCAGGTAATCATCAACCAGCGCCAGTAAGCGGGCGCCGGCATCACGAATGTTCTGGCAGCGGCGCAAACTTTTCTCCGGCGCGGCGTCCAGGTGCCGTGACAACTGCTGAGCCGAGGTGCTGATAATCGCCAGTGGCGTGCGGAACTCATGGGAAACCATGGCGACGAAGTCGCTTTGCTCTTCACGCACCCGCTGTTCGCGCGCCAGGGTTGCGCGTAGCTCCAGCTCAAGTTGTTCGCGGCGTTGCAACTCTTCATTAAGCTCACGAGTACGCAAGGCAACCTGTGACTCAAGGTGCGCGTTCTGCTGCTGGATAAGCGCAGTGTTCTGCGCCTGAGCCAACTGCTTGTCACGCTTGAGTCGATTGTAGTGACTGATGATGCGCAGGCTCATTGCACTCATGTGCAACAGGGTGCCAATAGCCACCGCATGATCCGTCCAGAAATTCGCCGGAACCACACCAAAATTGCGCAAGAAGGCTACCAGGACTCCCGCATAAAAAATGCCGAAGGCCAGCAGGTAAAAGCGCGCCGGTCGATGACCGCGCCACAGCAGCCACAGTGCCGTGCTCAACATCAACGGAATCGTCGCCAGCGAAGTACTCAGTACCAATGGCACAGCCTGGCGAAAGAACCCGAATAGAACAGCTAAAGCGGCCAAGCCGCCCAGCAGCCAGGTCAGAGCGGTCAAGCTGTTAGAGAACCGCTTGTAAACCTGGCTCAAGGCTAATTGGCGACAGGCAAAAACGGTCCCGATCGGCAAACTTAATGCCATAGCCACACCCAGCAAGGGGTCGCTCAGCCGAACCGGAATGCCAAAAAGTTGCTGGGGCAAGCCTATCGTTAACCCCTCAATCCATACGCAGCAGCCTACGTAGAGCAGGTACCAGCCGCTTTCAGGCGCTTGAGTCATGCGCCAGAAAATCACATGAAAACCAAACAGCATGAGGTAAATGCCGAAGTACAGCCCATAGGCGATGTACTCGCGCCGCCCGGCCTGGCCGAACTCCGTCGCCTCCATGAAGTCCAGGCTGACTGACAAGGCATTCTTGGTCTGCAAACGTAACAGCACCACCTCGTTCTGTTGACCTTGCAAACGCAGGGGAAATACCGCCGAGCGATAGTCGATGGGCCATAACTCACGCGCCAGGTTTTCGCCCGCACGCCGCTCCTGCCAGCGGCCATCAGCATCGCGCTGATACACGCGCACATCGTCGAGCAAGGCGTTACTCAGGCGCAGCATCCAGCGCTGCTCGCCTGCATCGGTTGGCCTTACCTCCAGGCGCAACCAGACATAGGCACTCGTGTAGCCGGCACTCAGGCTAGACGGCAACGCCTGCCAACCTTCGGCCTGCAAGGCCTGCTGCGCGGTCAAGGCAGCGTGTGGGTCGTCCAGACGCTGCAGATAACCACTGACGGGGATTGCCCCGCTCCCCGCCTGCAATTGCAACACCGCGGCCTGAACAAAACCCGGCAGTCCAAGCAGCCAGAAGAGGAGGATATGTTGAATTGTTTTCATGGCGCGCGATGCTACCATGCGCCCGCTCAAGCGTTGCCAAGCCACCACGCCCCGCCCCGAGATGCCTTGCAATGACCGGCCTGATCCTCCTCGAAGACGACCCTATACTGCGCCAGGAACTCTGCGAGTTTCTCGACGACTGCGGTTACACCACCACAGCAGCGGCCAACCTTGAGGCCTTTCAGCGCCTGTTCCAACCCCAACAGCACAAACTGGCCGTGCTCGATCTGGGGCTGCCGGATGGCGACGGTCTGCACTTGATCCAGCGCCTGCGCCAGTCTGGCCACCGCCTGGGCATTCTTGTATTCACCGCTCGTGGTGGTACTGCTGCACGCATTCAAGGGCTGGATATCGGCGCCGACCACTACCTGAATAAAGGCTGCGACCTCGATGAACTGGCCGCCACCCTGGCTTCATTGCAACGCCGCCTGGCGTTTGATGCCGAAGAGCAGTCCTGGATCTTGCAGCTTGGCCCGCGACGTCTTACTCCGCCCAATGCGCCACCGGTGCAACTCTCCCAGCAAGACCTGCGCGTGCTGCACTGCCTGATGGCGCAGGCCGGCGAATGTGTCAGCCGCCAGCAGATCATCACGGCCCAGGGTGAAGACTTCCTCACCTACGACCAACGTCGCCTCGACACCCAGATACGCCGTCTACGGCGCAATGTGCAACAGGTCAGTGGCCTGCCGCTGCCCGTAAAGACCCAGCGCAACCAGGGCTATTGCTTCTACGCCCGGGCCTGTCTGCTCGCCTGAAATCTCTCCGCCCGCTCAGATTTGCTCAGTTTTAACCGCCCACTCCCCGGATAACATCGCGCACCGCATTTACCTGCTGGCAGTCGCGCCAACCGAGGAGCAGCATGAACAGAGCATTCCGTATCATCTGGAGTCATACCCGCCAGGCCTTCGTGGTCGCCGACGAACTGGCCAGCGCGCGCGGCAAACGCAACGGCAGTCGTCTGCTACTGGCGGCTGCGGGGACTGGCCTGCTGGCAACGGCGGCCCCAGCGATAGCTGGGGGGCCATGCCCAGGCCAGACCACCATATCCACCGTACAAAATTTTGCCTGTTCTTTAAATGCAGGTGATGAACTGACCCTAACACCAACTGGCAGCATCTCTGTTTCAGGAGAGGACGCCATATCCAGCAGCTCGGGTTTTGCCAGCATCAACAACTCGGGCACTATCCAAAGTAACTATCAAACTGCCATCAAGAATGTGGGCGGTGTCATAGGCTCCATTCATAACCAACTCGGTGGCCTAATCGACGGCGCTGAGGGGGGCATCTCTCTAGAAAACAGCAGCGTCTCAGGCAGCATCGTCAATGCCGGCCGCATCCAAGCGGGTCGCGATGCTATTCAGCTTACTGATGGTAGTTCTATTGCCGGTAATATCGTCAATAGCGGCCATTTCCAAGCCGGCGACGATGCCATCGAGATTAACAACTCGTCTATTACCGGCAATATCATCAACAGCGGCAGTATTGTGGCCCAGGATGACGGCATCGTGCTCGGCGATGCAACACTGAGTGGTGACTTGCGCAACGAGGGCAGGATCGACTCAGGTTATTGGGCCCTAAACATCTATGAGAGCGAAATAGTTGGCAATATCGTCAATAGCGGCACGATTGAAGGCGACCTTATTGGCATAAAAATATCAGGCGGCAACGCTGGCAATATCAACAACTCCGGCACCATAAGTGGGGGGGAGGACGGTATTCTTTTAGGCGAAGGCAGTTACACGAGCATCGGCCTGATTACCAACAGCGGCACCATCAAAGGCACTAACTACGCGCTCCGAATCGTCAGCGCCTCACTGGACGGCTTGCATATCGAAGGCAACGACACTGCCAGACTCCTCGGCGATGTGTACTTAAACGACGATGTACTGGTCAAATCCGGAGCTGTGTTCAGCAGCACCAACGCCTTCGAGGTGGATAGCTTCACCATCGCCCAGAACGCCACCCTCAACATGGGCGTAGGCACCTCCAGCAGCGGGGATCTCGCGGAAGGCTTCAGCGTCAGCGACGGCTTTTTCAATAACGGCACCCTGGCCCTGGCCAGTGGCGTTACCGGCAGCATTCATGGTGACTACACCCAGAGTGCCAATGGCACGCTGAAAATCGGCGTGGCCGACAACACCACCTTCGGCAAGCTGGTGGTCGATGGCACGGCCGAACTGGCGAGCAATGCCAAAATCGCCGTGAATGTCAGCAACCCCAATTACAGCTTCAGCGTCGACAGCCTGCAGGATGTGCTCAGCGCCGGCACCTTGAACAGCGACGGCACCTTCGCGGTTAGCGACAACTCCTTGCTGTTCGACTTCGGCGCCGTCAAGGATGGCAATACCGTTGACCTGACCATCAGCGCGGCAGCGAAGCCTGGCATCGGCCTTATCGAGGATATCGTCACCGGCCTGGGCAATACCCCCGCCGTGGGCGCTGCCAAGGTGCTGGACCAGGCCATCATTGGCAACCCGAGCGGCGAGCTGGCGGGCCACTTCGTGGGCTTGACCAATGAACAGCAGGTTTCCGCAGCCGTCACCCAAACCCTGCCCACCGTCGCTGGCAGCACCAGCAACGCCATCAGCGACACCCTGAGCAGCGTCAACCGCGTGGTGCAGGCACGTCAGGCCAGCAACAGCGGCCTGTCCTCCGGTGATGCCGTTGCCGATGACAACCTGTGGATCAAGACCTTCGGTGCCTGGGCCGAGCAGGACGAACGCAACGCTATCTCCGGCTACGACGCTAACACCCAGGGCCTGGCCATCGGTAGCGATGCCGCCGTCAGCGAACACAGCCGCCTCGGCCTGGCCTTCGCCTACGCGCAGACCAACCTGGACAGCGACTCACACGTCGCTCCGCAGAGCGCCGATATCGATACCTTCCAGCTGATCGGTTACGGCAGCTATACCCTGGACGCCAATACCGAGCTGAACTTCCAGCTCGACGGCGGCCAGAACCGTGTCGACAGCACCCGTAAAATGCCCTTCGCCAGCGCGACTGCCAAGGCGGACTACGATGGCTACAACCTGCATGCCGGTGTCGGCATCGGCCACAGCCTGCGCCTGTCTGAGCAGCTGACTTTCATACCGTCGGCCCGTGCCGACTACACGTGGATCGAAAGCGAGTCCTACCGCGAGAAAGGGGCTGGAGCGCTCGATCTTGATGTCGACAGCAACGACGCCGAGGAGCTGCTGCTGAGTGTCGACGGCAAGCTCGACTACCGCATCACCGAGGCTAGCGTAATCAGCGCCAACCTCGGTGCCGGCTATGACGTGATCGACGAGGACAGCGCCATCACATCCACCTACGCCGGTGCACCGGGTGCAGCCTTCA